>JAABST010000002.1 GCA_011390275.1 Geitlerinema sp. S16 | reverse complement strand
CGAGTGATGCTGCTTCCCAAATCGGGTAGAAGTGGAGGCCGATCGCGTTCGACGAAGGAACAACTGCACCGGAGATGATGTTGTTGCCGTACATCAGCGAACCTGCAACCGGTTCACGAATGCCGTCGATGTCAACGGGAGGTGCTGCTACGAAAGCGATGATGTAGCAGATGGTCGCGGTGAGTAGCGTAGGAATCATCAGCGTTCCGAACCAACCGACATAAAGACGGTTGTTGGTGCTGGTGACCCATTCACAAAAGCGGTTCCAGACGGAAGCGCTTTGCGTTTGTTGAAGGGTGGTTGTCATTATTAGAAGATTGCGTTTGTTTTTCTGGGTCGTGATTTACGACTTGCTAAAACGTTTGCGTTTGGAATGTATGAGTTAATATTAGCCCTCGTGTAACGCTTTGTAAAGTATTCTCAGGGGGATTAGTCTTGATGAGTTCAATAAGATTTGATTATGTTAAGGTCGATCGAAGAGTTAAGCACGCCAACGTAATGAACCGTGATCAGACCTTTGAGGTTTCTAAAACCTTAAAGGTCTTGCTTTCTATGCTCTATCCGATTCTTGGCTGAGGCCACGTATTAAGCGAAGACCTAGCGAGAGTCGCAGGAACTAACGCATCGATCGCGCCAAGTCCATCAGCGCCACTTCCCACACTAGGCGGGGTTGAACAAAAGCTCGAATGTGTTTCCGAGCCAGTTCAAGCCGCTCGATCGCGGTTTGGGCGGCCATGCCTCGGGTTTGCCAATAGGCATTTTGGAGGTAGTCGATCAGCCAGAGTTGATCGGGGGGATCGAGGGTTTTGGTGATGTCGCGGGCGAGATCGAGGGCGGCGCGGAGTGTGGTGGGGATTTGGGATGCCCGATCGATCAATTCGGCGGGTATCGCCTGAAGCTGCTCCCAGGAGGCGATCGCAGCTCCGGGACTGCCTTGGGCAGCGGCCACGATCGCGGGTCGCTGCAAGATGTCGTGATGGCCGTGCGTTTCGAGAACTTGGGCGAGGTCGCTGGGCGAGAGGCGATAGAACGGGATGCGCTGACAGCGAGAAATGAGGGTGGGGAGGAGCGATTCGGCGGACGGGGCAATCAGGATTAAGGTGGCGCGTCCGGGTTCTTCGAGGGTTTTGAGTAAGCCGTTGGCGGCTCCTTCGCCCATGGTTTCGGCCTGTTCGATGATAACGAGGCTACGATCGGCTTCGAGGGGCGGCTTACTAAGAAAACGCGCGATCGCCCGCACCTGTTCGAGGCGAATTTGCGGCGACGTTTTACGCTTGAGTCCTTTTTCTTCGGCTTCGGCGACGGTGTAAAGCTGACCGCTGTGGAGATAGGTGGGTTCAATCCACAGCAGATCGGGATGGTTGACGAGCTGGTGACGATCGCCGAGTAAACGCCGCGCGAAATAGCGAGCGGCCATCCCCCGCCCGATGCCTTCGGTTCCGGCAAAGAGGTAGGCCGGAGCGATGCGATTTCGGGCGATCGCCGCTTCGAGTAACGTGATCGCAGCCGATTGTCCGATCGGAATGTCCTGGCCATCCATAGGGCGTAACGGTCAATATGAGTAAGGTCGGCGAAAACGTAACAACAGGAGCTATAGGCTCGCCGCGAGCAGGTCGTGACGCTGCAAAAAGTCAGTCATCACAGAGACAAATTCAGCGGTGGATTCGTAGGGTAAAACGTTACGACCGGGGATGATTTGACCCTGAGCGCGGGGGATATGCGCCAGATAGTCCGCCATCCGCTTGGCGGCGGGGTCGGTTTTGCCACGTTTGCTAATACTGGAGGCCTGTTCGCCAAAAATTGCCAATACGGGCGGTTGTAGATGGCTCAGATCGTCGCTGTAGTCGCGTCGCCAAAAGCCAGCGAGGAAGGCAAATACGGCATAGCGCGTGTTCATGTCACGCGAATGGGTGCGGAGGGTTGAAAGCCATTCCCGATCGACATCCTCGCTAGAGTCAAACAGTTGTTTTACCGAAAACGAGGTTAAAAAACGTTCGGTGCGAGCGTAGCGATAGAACCAATCCCCGAGGAACGTATTGAAAAATAATTTCCAGCTCAGATTTTGCTGGGTTTCGTTGGCGGGCTGCGTCATGACGCCCCAGGAGGGCGGGCCGGACAGGACGATCGCGGCGATCAGATCGGGGTTTGCTTTGGCGAGTTCGATCGCGATCGGAAAAGACGCACCTTGCACCAACAAAATAACGGGCTGGCCAATTTGGGTTTGGATGAAATGGCTAATTTGTGCCGCCCAGTCTTGGGGGGTGTAGGGCAAACAGGGTAAGGCGCTGTTACCGTTGCCGAGCAGATCGGGATGGTAGAGCGGGTTACGATAGCCGCGATCGCGCCATTCCAGCGTCAGGCGATCCCAAAAGCGTCGGCAGAGACCCACCCCGATCGGGTGTAGCGTGACGATCGGTGTGCCGCTGTCTTGTTGATTCCCGTGATCTGGCTGATGGACTTCGTAGGCGCAGCGATGACCGTCCCAGGTATAAAACTGAGTTTCGACACCGGAGGTCACGATAGTGTCAGGATTGGGGGTCGAGTGGGTCGTAGAGTCGGGCATTACAGCATTGGAGAGATGGACGGTTTTAAAAGAGGGTTTTGTAGGGTGGGCATTGCCCACCATCACGGATACTGATGCGCGGGCTGATCGTGGTGGGTCGTGTTCACCCTACCGACTGTCTGTTTTTTGGCTAATCCGAATGGTTTGTCCCTGTAACGATTTCTGTAACTACAGCTTGCGTTTGGGATAGCGCAAACTCAACCCAGCGGCTTTAATTTTTTGGTTCGAGACTTTGGCGTTATACGATCGCCGTCCAGGTCGCGACGCATCCCAGGTCACCGGCTCCCAGTGGTACAGCTCGCATACCCGATCGAGCAGCTCGCGATTGGACATCCAATCATCATCCACCACATTAAAAATACCGCTGAGACGATTACTACGCGCCAGATTCATCGCGCTAACAATATCGTCACGGTGAATCCAGTTGGTCGGGTGGAGACCATCACCAGGGCGAGTTGTACCGGCAGCACTTTGATAAATGCGAGCAATCTCGCGATCGGGGCCGTAAATGCCGCCTAGCCGTAAAACACAGGCTTTCCGCGTTGGGGTTGCGGTATCGAGAATCACTCCTTCTGCTTGAGCCAGAATTTTTTGATTCTCTCCCTCCGGATTGACCTCCACACTTTCGCTCACCCACTCACCGCCGCGATCGCCATACACACCGCAGCTACTGGTATAAATCACCTGCTTCAGCGCGATCGGGCTGCCGGAGATGGCGGCATTGCGATCAAGATCGGTTAGCGCTTGGGCGAGATTATGGGCTGTACCGAGGTAGGTCACATCGTAGGGCTGCACCCGTTTGGAGGCGACGCTGACGACAAGGGTGGACGTGTCCGCAACCAGATCGCGCAGCGCGTCGAAATTTTGGGTATCGAGTACCACGACACGATCGGCAATCGCCTCCAGATCCGACACTCGATCGGGCGTTGTCGTGGTCGCCGTGATGTGAAACGTCCCGCGCTGCTGCCAGTATTTCGCTAACGCCGTTCCGACATAGCCACAGCCGAGAATCGTGACTCGTTCCATCATCGTTGTCTTATCCTGCCGTATCAATTGTAAATATCATCCAGACCGTTCAAACCTTATCCCTCAAACAAGTCGAGCGGCAAGTGACCGTATAAATCACGAATTCCGGTATCATAGGCCGACTGACACGACACCAAAACGCCCCGCTCCTTGCCTTCGTAGGCATCGATGTAGCAAAGGTTAATTTTGGGGTTGTATTTGATGTAGACCGCTCCTGCAATCAATTCGAGCGTCGGTGGGCGATCGCACCCCAACGCTTTGGTGTAACTGAGGAGCGATCGTCTGGCCGTCTCAGCATCACCAGCGCACACCCCAAAAATTTGATAGTCACAGTGTTCCGCCACGATCATCAAGGCTTCACGGAGTTGTGGATAGGGTAAAGGGCCATCGGCAAAACCAACCCGCATCAAGAAACGTTGGGCATCATGGCGGTTCAGGGTTTTAGGAGTATCCATGCGTTATCTGCCGAAAAAAATGGGTGAGCCAGTAAATTCACGGGTGCTTAACAAGCTTGCCAGGGACGTGAGCTTCTCCTGAGGATCTACGATCGAACACCAAAAGGAGTATTTATACTCACTCCGCTTGCTCTCAAAATGGTATCGCAAGCCATGCTCATCATGGCTCAAATTACTTGAGGTTGCCGAAATCTCGCAAGTATTTCAAGTATTTGTACTCCTTTGGTCTTTTTGTTTGTGTTTAAGATCTTCACTCATATTTTATTGATTCAATCTTGAAATCTATACCACCAGGCTAATTTTATAAGCTCGCATAATGCAGGCTTTATCTAGCTGATCATTGCGGTATCGTTTCGACATAAATCACATAAAAAGTAACAATAGATCAATAAGGCTTGACTAAGATCACGTTCTCGTCGCTGGACAGCCTTGAATGATGACCCAAACCTATCAAAGTTGACCGATCGTTCTATTCACAGAATCTAAGGAAATCATGGCAAAACTAACGAAAACAGATGCTGAGTGGCAGGCACAGCTCAGCGAGGAACAATTTCGCGTTACACGCAAAAAAGGAACAGAGCGAGCCTTTACGGGACAGTACCATGACCGCAAGGACGCCGGTATGTACACCTGCGTTTGTTGTGGCGAGGCACTTTTTGAGTCCAAAACGAAGTTTGACTCCGGGACGGGCTGGCCGAGTTTTTATGCTCCAGCGCAAAACGATGCGATCGCCGAAAAACGCGATCTCAGCCTGTTTGCGATTCGGACAGAAGTTTTGTGCGCCAAGTGCGATGCTCATTTGGGTCACGTCTTCAATGATGGGCCTCGACCAACCGGCTTGCGATACTGCATCAATTCTGCGGCTCTCGATTTCGAGCCAAACGCTGAATAGTCACCGTAGAGATTAAGGCTCGGTTTAGAATAAATCACCTGAAAAACACAAGCGGGGAGGGACAGAACGTGGTCGCGTTACGACTACGCTATGCTCCTCCCCGCTTGCTTAATATATACAGGCTTTAAAGGGTGAGATCTTTAAAAAAGCGATCTCATTTTATACAAGTCTTTTCAGACTCAAAATTGATTCAGACGATGGCCTATATTGGGCTGGCCTTGTTTTGAACTGCTTCTAATATGCCAGAAATTTTGCTTCAGATGTTACACACTAATTTTTTCTTTATATTTAAGCGTCCAAAGACATACAAAGCTTTACAAAGTAATGTAAAGCAATTTTCGACGTTGTTTACAGTGTCACTTCGGTAATTACGTAGATTTGAAAACACCATTGTTCTTTTTTTTGAGTGAATATACGACCGCAGATGCGCAAGGGGTATAGCGTGTAGGCGTTGAGTCTTCTCGGTGTGACTGTGGTTGGATCAGGGCTTTATCGATGGCCGAAGGTTCTGGAAATCCAGGTTTCAAGCGATCGCACTTGGGAAACACGAGGAAGATCTCCGGGGGCAACCATTGGTTCGACGAGGATGGTGTACATGCCAAGGCGATTGCCTGCAAGGACATCGGTAAGAAGGCGATCGCCGACCATGCCAACCTGTGCGGGGGGGAGCTGCATCGCATTCACGGCGCGAGCTAGTTTGCGCCGAAAGGGTTTCCCGGCGAAATGAATATAGGGTAGGTCGAGGGCATCGGCAATGCTGCCGATGCGTGTGGCGTTGATGTTATTGCTGACGAGCCAGAGGGCTTCAACCTGCTGGCGAGTCTCCTGAAGCCAGGAGGTCAGCTCGTCGGACACATCGGCATAGCGAAAGGGTACGAGGGTTTCGTCCACGTCGAGTACAAGACCTCGCAGGCCGCGATCGCGAATGATTTGCGGGGAAAGATGCAAGATCGACTCACCGAGAGCGAGGTCGGGCTTGAGGAGGTTACTCCAGGACTTCATGGCAGGCAAAAAAATAAATGATCGTCAGCATTGATCGCGTTTCGGAGAGCGTGCACACCGTAAAAAAACAGGGGAGTTGTCACACCATACTCCAAACAGCTAGGCCAAGCAGACCTAAGTGCAGCTCTGAAGTTTAACCAACGAACCGGAGGGGAAGGCGGGAGCGATCGAACCGGTTTTACTCAACGTCGCGGGTTTCAAGATCGCGGACAACTTGATCGATCGCGGCTTCATGTTCAGCGAGGGTACGGCTAAAAATGTGCGTCCCATCATATCGCGCCATGAAGTAGAGGTACTCGGTAGACTCTGGATCAAGGGTTGCTTCGAGGCTGGCAAGACCGGGGCTGGCGATCGGGGCTGGGGGTAGGCCGGGATTGAGATAGGTGTTGTAAGGAGAGGGGGTTTCGACTTGCGCGTAGGTAAGCGGTTTATCCACGGTCTGTCGGATGCCCAGAGCATACTCAACTGTTGGGTCGGACGCGAGCTTCATACCCTTTTTAAGGCGTTCGGTAAAGACTCCCGCAATCAAGCGGCGTTCTTCTGGCACAACGGCTTCTTTTTCGACGATCGATCCGAGAGTCACCCATTCCAAAAGTCCGAGGCTAGGGTCTTCTACCTCACGATAGACGGGTAATGCAACTGTTTCAAAGCGATCGAGCATTTGGCGCACCACCTCCTCTGGGGACAGTGTCCCGGATGCGGCCTGGTAGGTATCAGGATAGAGGAAACCTTCTAAGGTCGTGATGCGATCCGGCAACCAGGGATAGTCATCGCGCGGGACAAGACTCGCCGCTTCGGTGAAGGATTCGGCACTAAAAAATCCTTCCCGTTCAAAATACGCGGCCATCTCAGAAATAGCTCGGCCTTCGGGAATGGTGTAGCGCTGTTGAATCACTTCACCATTCCAAACCTGGTCGGCAATTTCAATGGCTGTTTCGGCGGCATTGAAATCGTACGTTCCGGCCTGGAAGCCGCCGGTTTCAGATTGCCAGTTTTTCCAACGAACCCACAATGACCAAGCATCCGCCGATCGAATAACTCCGGCAGTTTCGAGATCCTGACCGATTTGTTGTGCGGGTGTACCGGGGGGAATTTCAACGCGAATGATATCGTCCGGGCGATCGCTCACCGGCGAAATAGACCATGTCCACCAGCGATAGCCCTGCCAAGCCCCAAGGCCAAAACAAAGCGGGACAAGTGTAAGGGGAAGCAGCCAGCGAAGTTTCACGAAAGTGGAGAGGTAACGATGACAAGCGAAACGTCTAGAGGAAGAGATACAAAAAACACAGCCACGCTCATCCTGAGGATTAATTCAGCGGGCAGGCTCGGGTGTAGTCCTAATCGAGATCGTCAAATAAATGTTCAGCTAGCGAACTTTCAAGCGAGGGCAACATCGGTTCAAGCTGCTGAAATTCTTCCGCTGAGAGTAGCTCAGGCTGAGAATCTTCATTAAAGCGCACCACAATCAGCATGGGATCGAGCGGCACACAGATCGAATATTCTCGATCGTCATCGACAAAACTATCTAAAAAGACCAGTTCTTCGACTTCATCATCATCTTCGTCGTCCTCATCCGCATCGTCTAGATCGTCAATGTTGTCTAGCTCGGGGATATCGCCAACGACCGTGAGTACGAGCGCCGTTCGCTGTAGCAGCAAATCATGTTTTGCGAGCACTTCGCTAGCCATCTCGAAGACAGCGTCGATCTCTTCTTCGGTTGCGAGTACAGGTTCTTCGCCATCATCGTCATCGACGGGCTGCCATGCCACGATATCGACGGGAATATGAACTGGAAACAGCAAACCGTAGGTGGTGTCATCAAGCTCAAACGTATGCTCGATATAACACGGAAGAGAGCGCCCTAATTCGTCGTTGAGGCTCGTCAGGTTTGCGTGAGAACGACCATTTTGACGGAGGGGCTTAGTCATATAGCGCCGAAAAAAATACCAAGGGGAAACGAAAAATAGACAGGTGTTGGTGATCCGCCTGTGATGCTTTGAGCATAACACGCGTCGCTGTTGTATCTATATTTGTGACGATGCATTCAATCCTGTGCTGCGTGACGGAGTCTTTTGTTTGATCTGAGCGGCGATCGCGACTCTGGAACGAATACGATCGAGACGGGTTAATTGTTGGGAGAGCCTGACTCGCGACGACGCCGATCGAGCCAACGCTGTAGCAAAATGGCGGCGGCTCGCCGATCGATTTCGGGTTTGTGGCGTGAGGGCGATCGGCCTGTGTGTTGGATGGCCTCTTCAGCTTCGATCGAGCTTAATCGTTCATCCACGTAGTACAGCGGTAAATTGAGGCTACGACTGAGACGATCAGCGTAGCGTCGCACGGATGCCGCCTGCTTGCCTTCTGCGCCATCCATCGTGTACGGCAACCCGACAACGAGCGCCGTCGCTTGGCGATCGCGAACTAAATCCGCAAAGGCGATTACATCTTCACGAAACGATTTTCGGACGACGGTTGTAATGCCGGTTGCGCCCATTCCCAGGCCATCACAGCCCGCAACCCCAACCCGCTTACGCCCAATATCAAGTCCGATTACTGACAGTCGTTCCATATCGTGCTGGGGGTAGATCCCGAAAAATCGATGACGCGGATGCTAGACCAAAGATGGCGCTGACGCTCAAGAAACGCCTGGTGGTTCGGGTGAGAACCGTAGGCGTCAAGTGCGGCGGCGTAACCCAATTGGACGTAGACGGCGAGATCGTAGTCGCGGATATGCACGTCACGATCGTCCCGCAGCTTGAGACCCATATCGACGGAACAAACACCGGGAATGCTGGCGAGCGAGTGTTCACCGTCGGCGATCAGCGCTTCGATTTCCGCCTCGGTCACGGTGTCGATCAGATCCACTAAAACGATGTGATAGATCGGGGAAGTCCCTCGATTCTGGTCTTCTAAGGGAAATAAAGTGAGCGGGATTGTCTCGATCGGCTCGATCGGGATTGGCTCAAGGGGGATTGGCTCGATCAGGATTGGCTCGATCGGCTCGATCGGGATTGGCTCAAACGGGAGCGACTCGATATCTTGCGCCTCGATCGCGCTCACGCCCAAACTCAGACCCGCTGCGATCAGCGCAAGGTTGAGAAGTGTCCGTTTAACCTGATACCCAGACATACTGCAAGTCCTCGGGGATTGACGCTAGGAACGCCGTTAGTTTTGATCATCGAAATCGCGATCGCCAGGGATCAGAGGACGATCGCCTTGGGTTGTTGGCGTCACGGGTGTTGTGGGCGTTGTGGATTCTGTGGCCGAATCGTTGCGGCGGTTCGACTCATTCAGAGGGCTTGACGGATGGCTTGGCGTCACCGCTGCGGGATCAGCAAACTCCGCACCAGGGACAATTTCCGGTAGCTCGACGGTTTCCTCGATCGCTGTGCCTGAATCCGAAGTTGTAGATTTATCCCCCAAAGCTTCAAAGCGATCGAGAACCTGATAGGTGTAGGACTGAATGCTGGGGTAAACGTTATTGCCGTAGGGCTGAAGCGCAGTGCTATTTTTTGCGTCTGCATTCCCGGCATACCAAATCGCCGCCACGTCACGCACTTTTTCGTTTGTCGTTCTCGACTTCGCCGTTTTCCAATATTGTTCGAGCTTGCAGTCGATCACCTCGTTCTGCGCTCGCGCATCATTCTGAAACTCTGCGGGGGTCAGCTCACGCCCCAAACACTGCTTCGTCCAACTGGGGACATTCTCCGGCATGACTTGCCCTAGGCCGATCGCGCCGCTGTCAGGATTCAGCAAGCTTACCTCCGCGCCAGATTCTTGCTCAATGATCGCCGCTTTCAGCCGCTCAATTTTGGCATACTCATTTTTCATCACGCCGCCCGAGAGCGCCGCTTCGAGGTAAACCTGATGGGGATCGATCGCCGCGCCCTCTTGCTTCTGTCCCCAGTGCAGGTGCGGCCCGGTGGAATAGCCCGAATTTCCCGTCTCCGCAAAGACACGCCCAACCTGCACCGTTCCTGACTGGCAGCGATTGAGGTGCATGGCCTGAAATGTATAGCCATGCGCCTCGATCGTCGCAACCAAACCGCCCCCCTCCCGAGAATCCACAGACCCCGAACAGGTCACCCGAAATGCTTGACCCCGTACGCCAAACATCACCAGCTTTTGACCTGGGGGAGTCGATACATCAACACCTAAATGAGCGCGAGCATGGCCTTCCCAGGTGCGACAATCCTTCGTGCTGACGCTGGGATTCGTGCAGGGCAAAAATACGTCGCTCACCGCAAAGCCCGCAACTTTATCGCCGCTTTTGACCGTCTTCCCCTCGTCAAAACTGACGCGCGGCCCACTATCCGATTCATCCGTCATAAACGCCCAATCGACCGCCTTGAGCCATGCCGCCCGCGCACGCGGCACACCCTGCGTACTGATCGTCACCAACACCACGATCAGCGTGAAGAAATTAGAGGTCTGTTGGAGTAGGCGAGACATTACAATTCCAGCCCGTGGCGGTACGTTGACAGGGCTGGGCTGGGGCAGGTGGCTGTCCATCATTGGAGACATTACGGACGGACGGTGGGCGAATATAGGCGATCACGCTTTCAAGCAGAGCGAGACGATCGACACGATTCACGTGGCAATATACGTCCAGCAATAATAATCCTAGACACGTGGCTAGAATCCATTGATTGCGCGAGTGAGCGGGGGGCGATGGTTTCACGGTCGATCGTCTGACGTTTCGATCCGTTTAGTTACCGAACCGGTTAACAAAGGCGCGTTGCTCCCCGCTGAGAACCGTCGGCTGACGATTATTGGAGACATTTTGAACCGGTGCGTTGGTTCCAGACATGTAGTTGACCATCCAAACATAGTTGGAATCAACGGAGGTTTGGGATAGCACGGGGGAAAGTTCGATCGGCTCGCCAGTGTTGGCGACGAGACGGGTGCGTTCTGCGGCATCGACGGACGCTGCCGAAATCGCGATGACGTTGCTTACGGTCTTGACCGTACCACCCACCACGGGGCGAACGACGAACGCGGTTAGAGCGTGAGCATCTTTTTGGATTTGCGGAGCCGATACCGGCAGCGCATTCATCGGGTTGATGGCACCCATGAGCGCACCCTTAACGCCGGGAACGATGACGTAGAGAATGACGGCTTCCGTGAGGCGGGCAGAGAGGAAACGCAGCGGACGCCAAATCGCCCAAGAGCATAAATAGTAGGAGATGACCGCATTGACACCTTCGACCACACGGGGCGGAGCTTCAATCTGAACCGGTTCATCGGTGTTGAGGTTGGCGAACTGGGATTTCGCGCGATCGTATTGGTCTGCGGCTCGTTCTCGGAAGCTCATGGCGATATACGGGTGTGTAGTGGGTTGCGGGGAAGGTCTACCGTGGCGAACGGATCGTCAGACCGACGTTATCGGGAGTTGAGGGGGAAATTACGTCTCACCAGAAACCGATGATCAATGTTAGACGCCGATTGAATCACAATTTAGTCTAAATTGAACCGTCGCTTTTGACCTAGGCTGGCACAGATCTTATCGAGATTTTGCCAAGCTTTAGCGCGTCAGGCGATCGAAGAAGGCCGAGGCGATCTCATACTCGTCTGAGTCCGGGTTGCGCACGTCCCAAACGGCGACAACGATCTGCTCTCGTGTCATGCCAAGGTCTTGAAACAGAGCGATCTGCGATCGAAGCTGTTTCTCTGTCTCTGAGTCTGCCATAGGATAGCTGTTTTCGGCCTGATTTGGTGACAGATCGCCCACTAAATTTTGTTCAGTTTCGGTTGTGGGGCGTGCCGGGGGAACGGTAAGCGGTGGCCGCGATCGAATCGGCGGTGCGCTAAAGAGCGGTGTGTTGAATTCGGGTAGGGCGATCGTCTCGAAGGCGTTGGCCTCGGGGCGAGTGGGATCGCGTACCCAGGCGATCGCGACTGGATGGCGGCTCAGGTCTCCGTTTTGGGAGGGGCTGATCCGGTTATTGGCCGAATTGGCAGCATCGGTTTGACTGTTAAGACTCATGGTCTCTCTTCCCGGTTCCGGATCGTCGAATTCTGTATCGCTGATGTCGAGTTCGAGTTCAAGGAAGGCGTCGTTCGGAAAACTCAGGGCGTTGTGTCCAAAGGCTCCCCATTGTTTCGGTGGAGCCGTTTCGATCAGAATGAGGGAGATCGCGACACGATCTGCGTCGATCGTGCGGGCGGCTAACAGAGGCGCGGAGGCGCAGCGATCGATCCAGTCGGAGGGATGGAAGCACACGAGGGTAATGGGAGAAAAGTCTGCCTGTCCCGTTTTGGTAACCTCTAGGCGGGTTTCGAGTTCCGCCACGATCGTCGCGATCGCCACGTCGATCATGGCGTAATCTTCGTTTTGCCCTAGGCGATCGCAGCCGCGCCAGGTCTGCGCTTCATCCTGTGGATCGCACACGATGCATTTGTGTCCCCGATCAAGGCGTTGATCGATCAGCTCGCGCAATAAATTCGCTTTCGCAACGACGATTGTTTCCTGACTGTCATCACCACAGACGCACAGCAACGAAGCCGTCACGAGGGACGTGAGAAAGGTGGCGGAGGCCGGATCAGGATCAGGATCTAGATTTAAAGGATCGTCATCCAACTCCTCGACGGGTTCAGCATCTTCTCTCTCTAGAGCAAGATTCTCGCTGCTCTCGTCCGCAAAAGACATCGCTTGGGTTGGCGAAAGGCTCCAGTCATCTAAAGATGGCTCAGATAAAAATAGAGGTTCAAACTCTTTGGCGTCATCGCTGAGAGTGCTAACAGAGTCGGCGGTTTGAGCGATCGGCTCGTCGATTTCCCACGTTCGCAAGGTTGAAGTATCTCGCACATCCAGAGGATCAAGCCACTCATCGTCTGAGGTCGGCTCGTTATTCACGAAATCCTCTAAATCCTCTTGGGGGGATGGATCGTCGGGGCTAGACGGGGGTTGAGAACGATCGTAGGGGGGATCGTGAGGGAGATCGTTAGTGCGAGTGAGATTGAGAGGTGGGGTAGTGTTCGGCTGAAGTGCGATCGGGGTCGAAATCGGGGCGGCGATCGGGGTCGAGACTGGAGCCGAGATCGGGGTCGCTATTGAGGACTTTTTTAGGCGATTCGTTGCCGCCTCATCGCTTGAGTTTTCCAGCTCATCTACTGACTCCAAAGAGTTCGAGGGATTTGGAGAGGGGTTTGGCGGCAAGGCACGATGCCGCTCTGCCGAGATGGCTCGCAAGGCTGGAACGGTCGTCGCCAATCGATCGCGCAACCCCAAGGCACGATCGGCAATATCCTCGATTTCCTCGTCCCGCGCATAGAGTGACGTTGCCACTCCCGAAACTCCAGCGATCGCAACCACACTGCCAATCCAGGCCAGCCAAACGTGACGTTTGTAGGTCTCCCATACGGGCTGACCGGTTTGCTGGGCGAGGTTGAAGGCTTCGTCCGTCACGATCCGTTCTGTGGTTACGGCGCTGCGGGCGATACCCACCCCCAGCAAAATAGCTCCGGCAGACACCACACCCATAATTGTTCGTTTATTCACCATTGTTCTCGTCCTCGCTCGGCGCATCTTTGGGATCGGCTTCGTCGATTATGGGTTCAGGGCTAGTGTCTTGATCAAGGTTTTGAGCCGGATTTTCAACGTCAGACGACTCTGGATTGGGGCTAGTGGGGGTCTGATCTCCGCTCAGGTCGGACTCCGGGTCACTGGCCGCAGGGGCAGAGGGCTGCGGCGGCTTGGGAGTCGTTGTCGGGGATGGAGTTGGGGCGATCGGGCGATCGCTGCCGTCATTAGGCGGAGCGGCAGAATCGGGGGAAGCGTCGGAGTCGTTTGGCGCGTTGTTGAGCCGGTCTAGTTGCGATTCGATTTGCCGGAAACGTGATGCTCCCTCGACGCTGCTATTCATCGCCGCGTTCCGCTCGATCGCCAGTTTGTCACTGAGCTGTAAAAAGGTTCCGTCTAGCGCCATCACTGGCGGTTCGACATTTCCAGTCCGCGCCACTTGCAGCGCTTGCCAACGAAACAACACCCGGATTTTTTCATCGTGTTCGATCGCCGTCAGCCACTCTTCCCGAATCGACTGCTCGATGCTGTCAAAACAGCGCTCGATCGATTTTCCATAGCAATCCTTATAAGACGGATCACCCACCATGGAATGCGCCTTCGAGACAATCCGCGCCGCCTCGGACTGAATCAGCGTGCGATGAATTTCGTTAGCGAATAGATCCGCCTGTTCGCGAGCCACGTCTAACCCGGCAGGCTCTGGAGTGAGTAGCCAGTTCGGGTCAATGCTGGGCGGGGCGATCGTTTCGGTTTGCGGTCGGGAATCCGAGAAGATCACCGGCGCGACGCCAAACCCGGCCACCGCGATCGCAGTGAGCAAAATCGCTGCCTTACCCAGGGCAAGCCCATCTATTTTGGGGATGACCGCATTTTTCATTGGCTTTGGGGGAGTTGCGATGGCGATCGCGACTGACTCTATCTTGTCATAGACACAACGACCTCATCATAAGTGAATAATCACGACGCGAATCACACGACATCGCCGTCATTGCGAAACCATTTTGAACCACTCGAATTTGAACCACTCGAACACTCATCGATCTCAATCGTTTGACTCGCTGGCCGCATCGTTCGCCGTCTCATGAGTGCCGTCCTCGGCTTCGACCAGCTCGAAATAGTCGCGATCGAGCAAATATGCCCCCTTTGCAAATCGAATGCTCCAGGTGTCACCGGGCTGACGCGCCAGAATAATCCCGATCTCGCCGACGGAAATCGCACTGGGTGGGCGCAGCATCGGCATCGGGTCAGCGGTCTTGACGTAGGGCGGCAAGGTGACGATACGAACGCGCTGGCCAATGGTGGGGGCTGGATTGGGGGTGGATGTGGTCTCAGGCATGGGTCACCAAATGAAGGAATCGTAAGACAAACAAAGGCCAATAGGCAGCGAATAGGCGTCCAAGAAACAGTCAATCGCTACGTCAATAGACCGCCAATAGACCGCGAATCAACAGCCTGTCATTGACCAAGTAATTGCTCAGTCACCGGCGAGAGCGTCCTGATCGACGTTAGGCTAGGACACTAGCGTTACACACGTTGCGGTTAGATCCGCCAGCGTGCATGATCAGCGTTCAATCACAATTCAGATCGCGTCGCCGATCGCACTGCGGAATTACTGATGGAGATCGTAAAGAACAATATCGTATCGATCGTTACCGGTATTATCACCCTCGCCGTTCTGGTGTGGGGATATATCCGATCGCGCCCCTACGGTAAATTTGGCCTGCTCTCGTGGCTACAATCCCTTGCCCTCGCGGCACCTTGGGTCGTCTTTTTTATCTTGATTGCGACGGGGTTTTATCCCAACGGCGTCTTTATCCTGACTCTGATTGTGGCGTCGATCGTGGCCTATATTGTGCTCGGTCGTGAGCTGCGGAAGCTGGGTCGAGATGTGGACGAACGTGCCAAACTCGAAGCACGTCTCGCCGCCGATCGCGCCGACGAAGGACGCGATCCCAATATGGCCACGATCGATCGAGCCAGTTCTGGCGATCTAGGCGAAAACCTCAGCCGCGCGACGGGAATGCCGACCACAATGCCCGCCGAGCCGGGCGGCATGTCGCCGGACGATCTCGACGCCGTTCGCAGTATTTTCGGCATCGATACCTTCTTCGCCACCGAGACCATCCCCTATCAGTCCGGCGCTATTTTTCGCGGCAACCTGCGCGGCGATCCAGAGGCCACCTACGACAGCCTCGCCGCCAAGATCGCCACGGCTACGGAAAACCGCTACCGCGCCTTTCTAATCGAAAATCGTGACGGTAAACCCGTGGTCGTCGTGTTGCCGACCGCCGACGATCCGAAGCCGATGAATGCGACCCAAATCGGGCTAGCGATCGCGCTTTTGCTCGGCACGATCGCCACCACGGCGATCGCCAGCGGGCTATTTCTAAACTTTGATCTGTTCTCGCAGCTCGATCGTCTCTCCGAAGTTATCCCCTTAACCTTGGGCATCTGGGCGATCATCGGCACACACGAAATTGCCCATATCGTCGCAGCTCGCCGATATAACGCCTCACTCTCCTGGCCATTTTTTATCCCGTCCTGGCAGATCGGCACGTTTGGCGCGATCGTCCGTTTCCAGTCGATTTTGCCGAACCGTTCCGCCCTGTTTGACATCTCCGCCGCCGGACCGATCGCGGGTCTACTGCTCTCGATCGCTATGCTGGTTTTCGGCTTCGAGCTATCAACCGACACGAGTTTATTTCAGATTCCGACGGACTTTTTCCGAGGGTCGATCCTCGTGGCCGGGATTGCCAAATTACTGATCGGCGATCGGCTAGCGGCGTCGCTGGTGTCGATTCATCCGCTGGTGTTGCTGGGCTGGCTGGGCTTGGTGATCAATGCGCTGAATCTGCTGCCAGCGGGAAAACTCGACGGCGGACGGATGATGCAGGCGATTTATGGCCGACGTGTGGCGGGTGTCGCGACCATTTTGTCGCTGTTATTTTTGGGCATCGCCACTCTGGTTAATCCCCTGGCGCTGTACTGGGCGATCGTCATTCTGGTGGTGCAGCGAGATTTAGAGCGTCCGAGTTCTAACGAGCTGATCGAGCCGAATGATTCACGGGTTATTGTTGCTCTGCTTGGTTTTCTGGTGATGATTTTGACGTTAATTCCGCTTACGCCTAGCTTGGCGGCCAAGTGGGGCATCGGCAGCGCCGCGCTTATCTTTGGCGGTTAGCCTGCACCAATGGGATTCGGCATTAAGTTCAACGCTCATCGGTTTTTCATATCGTTTTCCATGTATCGCAAGCTTCTAGCTTGCTATATCATACGAAATCCGGTTCTGTATGGGGAAGATCAAAAATGCCCATGAGCACTGAGCGGAGTCGAAGTGCGGTGTCCACCCAGGACGACGATCCAGGCTTATACACAAACGGATTTCGTATCAGTCCTGATCAATCAAAGATCAATCTAAAAAAATGGGTTTCTCTCAGTTAAATTCTGAAAGAAACCCGATTTTTTTGCAGCCTTTGAGCGAACTATTTCAGCAGCAAGGCGACCTCTTTTGCAAAGTAGGTCAAAATCAAATCCGCACCGGCACGCTTGATGCTCAGAAGCGTTTCCATCATGACCTTCTTCTCATCAATCCAGCCCTTCTCGCCCGCCGCCTTAATCATCGCGTACTCGCCGCTGACGTTGTACGCCGCCACCGGAACCGCCGACACGTCACGCACCTTCGAGATGATATCGAGATAGGGCAGTGCCGGTTTGACCATGACGATATCCGCGCCTTCGGTAATATCTAGCTCGACTTCGAGGATCGCCTCGGTCGAGTTTGCCGGGTTCATTTGGTAGGTCTTTTTATCGCCCGATTTCGGAGCCGATCCGAGGGCATCACGGAAGGGGCCATAGTAGGCCGAGGCATATTTCGCCGAGTAGGCCATGATGCAAACGTTGGTGAAGCCTTCCTCATCGAGGGCGTCACGGATTGCACCGATGCGACCGTCCATCATGTCCGAGGGCGCAACCATGTCGCAACCGGCGCGGGCTTGAGCCACGGCCATTTTGGCGAGGACTTCGACGGTAATGTCGTTGACGATGTAGCCGTCCTCATCGAGGATGCCGTCGTGGCCGTGGCTGGTGTAGGGATCGAGGGCTACGTCGGTGATGACGGTAATGTCGGGGGTTTGGGCTTTGATGGCGGCGACGGTGCGTGGGATCAAGCCTTCGGGGTTATAGCTTTCAGTGCCGACTTCGTCTTTTTTCTCATCGGGGACGACGGGAAAGAGCGCGATCGCCGGAATTCCTAAGGCATAAATTTCGGCAATTTCCGCCAGGAGTAGATCAAGGGAAAAACGATAGCAACCGGGCATCGAGACCACTTCAACTTTCTCGTTTTCGCCTTCCATCACGAACATCGGATAGATCAGATCGTTCACCGAGAGCGTCGTTTCTTGCACCATACGACGCAGGGCATCGGTACGACGCAGACGGCGTGGGCGTTGGGTAAGGAACAGTTCGTAGTTTTCGGTGGACGACATGGCAATGATGTGGAGAAAGAACTAAGCGCGGAATCGGCAAATCACGACGATCGATGGAGCTACGATCTAAGCTGATCGCCAATTCGCATCATGTTTTAAAAGTGTTTCAGCTTAAAGCGTTCAAGCATTATTCAAGCGTTCAAGGATACTAGTGCATCGTGTGAGACAGCGTAAACACGGCGTTACGTTACGAAATATTTTGCGATCGTTTGCGGTTCATTTGCGGTTTATCGGCGGGATTTTCATCGATCGATTTCATTCCAGTCGTAAATTCCCGTTGTACGATCGATCAACCACCACCGAGAAACCGAGTCATCACCGCGCGATCGCGCCACTTCGTTAAGATGAGTAAACCTACTCTTCCTGGTTTGCGCCAACCTTTGCATGAATCCCGTCGTTGACTATCTACGCATCAGCACGATCGATCGCTGCAATTTTCGCTGTCTGTACTGTATGCCGGACGGGGATGATCTCGATTATGCACTCACCCCCGAAGTCTTAACCCGCGACGAAATCACCACCCTTGTCCGCGATGTATTCACACCCCTCGGCTTTTCCCGTTTTCGCCTCACCGGTGGCGAACCGCTTCTACGTCCCGACATCGTAGATATCGTCGCCGATATCGCCGCCCTACCCACCACGCGCGATCTCGCCATCACCACCAACGCCTTTTTGCTCGCCCAAAAAGCCGACGACCTCTACGCCGCCGGTTTGCGCCGCATCAATATCAGCCTCGACTCCCTCGACCCGACCACCTTCGATCGCATCATTAATAACCGTGGCCGCAGCCGCTGGCAACAAACCTGGGACGGCATCCTCGCCGCTCACCGTGTCGGCTTCGATCCGCTCAAACTTAACGTGGTCGTGATTCCGGGCATCAACGACAGCGAAATTCTTGACCTTGCCGAACTGACGATCGCCCGTAACTGGCATGTGCGCTTCATCGAATTCATGCCGATCGGTAACGCCAATCTGTTCGGCGATCGCGGCTGGATTCCCTCGGAAGAGCTACGCGATCGCCTTCGTGCCAAATGGGGCTTACACGAAGCCAACGTCACCGGCGCGGGGCCTGCCGACGTGTTCCAAATTCCCGGCGCAAAGGGAACCCTTGGATTTATCAGTCAAATGTCCGAATGCTTTTGCGATCGCTGTAACCGTGTGCGTCTGTCGGCAGACGGCTGGTTGCGACCCTGCCTCCTCAACGAAACCGGCCAAATTGATCTAAAAACTCGCCTACGAAAGGGCGACCCGGTTCACGAGTTGCGCCATTCCGTCGGCGAGCTATTGGCCTTAAAGCCGGAGATAAATTTTAAACAGCGCGAGAGCGGGACGTCAGGGCGGGCGTACGGTCGAACGATGTCTCAAATCGGAGGATAACAACTTGAGTAAAACGCAGCGGACGATCGTGAAGTCTTACGCGATCGTCACAACCTGCGGGGCCAGTTCTTTCACGGTGCGATCGCCCCAGCAGCCAACTTCGGCGCTCGCACTCGGAAATACATCATTCGAGGGTCGTTTGCAGTGTCCCTCAGTCGCTCTGCACAGAATCCAAAACACACGAAATGAACGCGGACTACTGACGCGAGTAGTACTCGATGACCAGCAGTTCATTAACTTGCAGTGCGACCCATTCCCGTTCGACAACGCCGGTAACTGTGGCGCTGAGTTTTTCTTTGTCGAAGGTCAGGTGGCTCGGAACGTTCGCCAAACCGGGGTTTTCCAGGTTGGTACGAACGCGATTTTTCGAGGCTTCGCGATCGCGCACCGAAACGATGTCACCGGGGCGGCAGTTGTAGCTTGCGATGTCAAGACGACGACCGTTCACCAGGATGTGACCGTGGTTCACGAGCTGACGCGCAGCGGGGATCGTCGGCGCGAGACCGAGGCGAAAGATGGTGTTATCGAGACGCATTTCGAGGAATTGCAGCAGGACAAGACCGGTGGAACCCGTGACGCGACGAGCTTTACGGACATAACGAAGCAGTTGCTTCTCGGTGATGCCGTAGTTGAAACGCAGCTTTTGCTTTTCTTCGAGACGGGTTGCGTATTCTGAACGCTTGCGACGCGCTTGGCCGTGCTGTCCTGGCGGATAAGCACGTTTGGCGTCTTTGCGAGTGAGTCCGGGGAGGCTGCCAAGACGGCGAACAATTCTTAATCGTGGCCCACGATATCGAGACATGTTTGTTCTATTGAGTAGGTTTCGTTACGTCGCATTGAGTGACGTATTTAACGTGTGCCACCGCGACCTAAAAAGGTCAATACGGTTAAGCACAGACCTCTAATAGTACGCGATCATCGAGTTTTTCCCAAGTTTGCACGATCGCAATTTGTAAACCGTCAGTTTCTTGGTGCGAATTTTTTGGCGTAAGCGCTGATGGTTAATGCACGATGAAGCGAACGACACCGATGCAAGCCGTCGCCATGACTCACCTTAACGAAACGCGGGGCTGACCATATGTGGTCAGCCCCGCGTTTCGAGTTCAATCAAAATCTTTCCTGAAGTCTGATCAGAAACATGGCCGATCATTCTTAGCGATTCATTTCCGTTTCATGGACCCAACGCGCTTCGAGCTTCGGATAATCTTTACCCGTCTCAAACCACTGCATTACAAGCTTCGGTTCAACTAGTGGGTTCGTCACTTCAGCCGCGACGACGAATTGAGCATTCCGAATAGCACTGGATTTTGTCGTTTTCATCATCAGACCCTCTTTGAGTTGGTGACCTGGAAGCTGAGGGCTTAACCTCTTCTTTTTCTTCCTTAACCTTGCCATAACTATTGAGGCTTGGTTGTGATTCCGATCGCATTCATGCGTGAAACGACACAAAGCGATACGAACTGTTTTATTTCATGATGCCGGTGGAGGCAGCACGACGATCAGGTCTCCCTCATGCCGTTCGTTACACCACCTCAAAAAACTTCACGCCATTGCGTAAATCCAGGCTATTCCCCCTGATAAGACGATCGAAGCTCCGGTTTCGATGTGTTGATTTCGACTCACCTATCCTTTTCTAAGGCTAATTAGTCAACCGTATTTTTACTGAATAAAATAGAGGAGTAAGCCAGACTTAAAGACAATTAAACCGAAAATTGATCAAAAACTGATCATTGCTTGAACAAACAGATTTTTTGAGTTTATTAATATAGTTGATTGCAAAATCATCGTTTACTCATGCTACTTTTTGATCGAGTTAACGAACTCATTAGAAATTTCTTGACCCTCTAGATTTGTCCGATTTCTCACCTATCATCTACCCCTTGCGCCATGTCATCTCTTCGCAAATCCACCAAACAGCCTGCCTCTAAGTCCTCAAAAATGCCTCAACTACAGGACTTTCATAGAACAGGTCTCCTGGAAGACATCTTGACTCCTTCGCCGTTACTCCCGACAGATGACTTAGAGGATCTGGGTTTTTCGGGTGGGGGAGATGGTGGAAATCCCAGTGAAAGCTTCGACGATGTGGTAGTAGAAGATCTGGCGGGAGATGCTGGCGGTGATGATAATTCGGAGACGCTAGAAGCGATCGATGATGCAGATTCGGATCTCGATGATGGGCTAGATTCGACTGATTTAAGTTCGGGTGGATTGAACGGTGAAGATCTTGGCGATCCGATCACGGTGATTACAGAATTAGATGATGAAGATCTAGATGGGGATGATGTCGATGCTGCGATGACGGGTGACTCCGAGACCTCTGAGGTGGCCGAAGAGACAGATGCTGTGGAGACGTTGGGTGAGGTAGATCAGGCTGAGGCGATCGAGGCTGAGGAGACGAGCGAGGCGGTGGTGACGGCGGTGGATGTTACATCGAAGGTCGCGAATGATTCGGAAAGCGATTCCGAAACGAGATCGGATGGGAATCTAGAGTTGGGTGTTGAGTCCGCGACTGATGCTGATCTAAACGAAGATACGCTTCAGGTTGAGACGCAGACGGAATCGAACGTGACAACAGGTGAGGTGTTAGAGGCTGATCCGAGCGTTGAGGTGACGGTGGAGAGTGATCCGGATACTGTGGCTGCGGGTGACGATGAGTCGATCGTGGATCTGACGAGTGAGCAGCTAGATGATGATGGTGTGTCGGATGCGATCGCAGCTCAGGCTACGGACGGGGAGGCGGACGACACCGAAAAGTCTGACTCGACGCAAGAGACAGTAGTCGAAGCTGCTATTACCAAGGAGACCCTCCATGAAGGGCATGATCATGATCGTCTTCCTTCCGCCGCTCCTAACTTTGACTCTGGAATATTTCAGGTAGAAGAGTCTGGTGAAGTCAGTGTTGACTTTCTTTATGACGGAGGTAGCTACAAAGGCGAACTAGCAATCTTTAGCCTAGAAGGCATGGAGAATTACGAGCCAGGTTCTCTTGAATTTATGCAAGAGGCCGCACGTCGCTCTCTAAGTCAGTCTACGTTAGGGCATGTTGTCATCTCTGACGCTAAGGAGGCTGCTCGCTTTGATGGTTTTTTGGGAGAGTCACGGACATGGAATAGCGGGACGTATCTCGGAGGGAAAACATACTCGATGCGGCCGGGTGATATTTTTGGCCTCATGCTCGTTCCAGATGGGAGCATTCGTGCTGTTGTTGAGGGTTCAAATCTAACCGGCGCTCGCCTTCCGCTGTTTTCATTATCGACCGCCAATCCGGAAGATGCTTTCCATATTGGCCAGATCGCTGACATCAATGGCGAAGGTAATGCATTCTCGATGGAAGATAAGAGCGTCCTTTTGTCTAGCGATCGTGACTATAACGACCTGATCTTTCAAATCCGAGGAGCTCGCGGCAAGGCTCTTCTACTTGATGATGTTGCAAAAGCGGATACTGACTGGCGACTCACAACTGAGCTAGGAATTGAGATCCTCAACTACATTACACCTCAGATCGATCCTGACTCCACGCTTGCGGAACAATACCTCGATCACGATTATGGGCACGATCACGATCACCCCACAAGTTCTGAAGAAGTTGGGCCGTATGCCCGTAGTTCTACTGACTCCGATAACCATCATAAAGATGAAGAGCATTTTATAGAAGAAGAGCTTGACTCAAGCGGGGTAGAGCAGGATTCCCCTCGCGTTCAGGATCACCCAGCAGAGTCCAAACCAAGCGAGATATATGCGGGTAATGCTGCTGATATCAATTATTCCTATAGTGATGAAGAGCACAAACTTGACAATGAAAATCACGACCATGATATTCCTCATGCGTTTGTAGGAACTGAGAAGAATGAGGAATCTCTCCTCAAAGAAGAAACTCCGTTAAACTCACCACCTGATGACGGAACAGATCAGGTGGGAGCATCTCCTCCGTCAGAAATTCCTTCTGTAACAACGAGCAATTTTGACCTAAAGACACTAGTATCTGGAAATGCTTGGAATGGCGAGACAATTACGTACAGCTTCTTGTCCAACAATGCTGCTGACTCATATTATGGAAACCAAGAAGTTTCGGAAGTTAGCAATGCAGTAAAAGCTAATGTTCGAAAAATCATTGAAGAAGTCATAGAGTCAATCATTGATGTTGATTTCGTAGAAGTCTCTGATTCTAGCAATAGTCACGGTCAGATACGCTATATGTTCTCTGATGATCCATCTTATGCATATGCTTATTATCCAAGCTCAAGCAAATTAGGTGGAGATATTCACTTAAATTCGGACTTTGAGAGTGATTTTGGAAATAAGTTCTCAGGGTATGGAAATCATGGATATATGTCCTTGATTCATGAAACTTTTCATGCTTTGGGGCTAAAGCATCCGGGAGATTATAACGGCGACGGTTTAGGAACAGGGCCATTTCTTCCATACAATCAAGATAATACGACCAACACCGTGATGACTTATAACTTCACGGGAAGTAGTGCGGTTACTTCAATGCCATATGATATTAAGGCATTGCAAGATATCTATGGTGCGAAGGCAAATAATGCTGGCTCAACAATTTACTCCTTTAATAATGTCCATAGCTACCATGACGGAAGTCACCAATCAGGTAACCAAACTTTCTCTGTAAAGCAAACAATTTGGGATAGTGGCGATCTTGATACTCTCAACTTTTCAGGTTTGGGTTCTGATCTTGCATACCGTTTCGATCTAAATGAGGGCGGTATTTTGACAACGCAAACAGCATTCGACGCGCTCTCATATACGGCTAGAAGTGACAATAGTCGGAATTCTTACACAACTACCCGGTTTGGTACCTCCATTGCCTTTGGCAGCATAATTGAAAATCTGGTCACCTCGCGAGGTGATGATGAGGTGATTGCCAATAATGCATCTAATACCTTCAGTGGATATGGATCAGGTCAAATCGTCGGAGACGATGTTTTTCGGAACACCGACTCAAAGGATACCCTCGATCTATCTGCTTATTACGAATCTGAAGTTACGCAATCTCGCGTGGGAAATGACCTTAAGATAGCATTGAAGACCTTGGGGACTGTGACCATTGCTGGCTACTATAACAATAGCAATCGTATTCAAATTCTATGGAAAGATAAACCTGTATTAGATACTCCCAGTATCTCAATTTCTGTCAAAGATGCATATGCATCTGAGCGATCTACTGGTGAAATTCAAGACTCTGCAAGCTTCACTATTTCACGTTCTGGAGATTTATCTAAACCTACGACCGTACGCTATACGCTTGATGGAACTGCTAAAAATGGAGCTGACTATAGTTACTTAAGCGGTACGGTTGTCATACCAGCTGGTCAAAGCAGTGTGCCTATTTCGATCAGTGTTTTGGACGACAAGTGGGTTGAAGGAACAGAGTCTGTCATTCTGAAATTGAGTGCTGACAGCACGTATAAACTTACTGGTACAACCTCTGCCAGTGCAACAATATTCGACAATGATAAGCAGAAGCCCACAATTTCCATCAGTGCATCGGATAAAGATGCATCAGAACGCAAGTTAGGCCAATTGACCGATCCAGGGCGCTTCACTATCACTCGTACGGGAAGTACAAACGATAGCCAAGTCGTTAAGTACACTGTTTCTGGCTCGGCGACGAACGGCCTCGACTATAAGTCTCTCTCTGGCTCTGTTGTCATTCCCGCGGGCTCTTCAACTGTACAAATTCCTATTAGCGTATTTGATGATGGTTTAGTTGAACAAGGAGAGACCGTCATTCTCACCTTGCAAGATGATGATGACTATCAGCTCAGCTCTTACAAGGCCGGTTCTGTAACAATCTATGACAACGATCTATACTCACCCTCGACAATTACGGTAACGACACTCGATTCGATCGCCAGCGAGAAGAACTGGTGGGAGACGAGTGACCCGGCACAGTTCCAAATTAACCGCAGCGGCGGTGACAACAGCAAGTCAGAGACGGTGTACTACACCTTAACCGGGACGGCAACCAACGGCACAGACTACACCTACCTATCAGGTGTGGCAACGATTCCCGCCGGTGCGACCAGCACGGTAGTGAAAGTGAACCCGCTCGATGACTCGACCTACGAAGGGACAGAGAACGTCACGTTCAGCGTGTCGAGCAACAGCAACTACAAGCTGGGCAGCGTCACTCAAGGGAATGCCTGGATTTATGACAACGATGTCAAACCACCATCGACGATCACAGTGACAACACTTGATTCACTCGCGAGCGAGAAGAACTGGTGGGAGACGAGTGACCCGGCACAGTTCCGCATTAACCGCAGCGGCGGTGACAACAGCAAGTCAGAGACGGTGTACTACACACTGACTGGAACAGCAACCAACGGCACAGACTACACCTACCTATCAGGTGTGGCAACGATTCCCGCCGGTGCGACCAGCACAGTCGTGAAAGTGAACCCGCTCGATGACTCGACCCACGAAGGGACAGAGAACGTCACATTCAGCGTGTCGAGCAACAACAACTACAAGCTAGGCAGTGTCATCCAGGGTAGTGCCTCGATTCTCGACAACGACGCACCGGATTACGAGGTCGCGATTAAAGCGGAGTATCAAGCCACCAAACATCTACTAGGCAATTCAACGAGTGGTTATTACAACGCCACAACCTCGCCACAAGGAACAACTGGAATTTTTCAAGACTATGAGAATGGAACAATTCATTGGGCGAAAAAATATGGTGCGGTAGCTATCTGGTCTGACTTACAACGGGAGTACCGGGAGTACTCTTCACCGAATGGGTCGGGCGGCTGGCTAGGCTTCCCTACAAAGCGTGAGTATCCGTGGGGGGGCGGTCAACGTACTGATTTTGAAGGAGGGTATATTTTCTGGGATGGTCAACGTGCTAAGGCTTATCGTCACAATGAGTTACCTGTCTCTCATCTGATAGGAAAGGGCTCTCTAGCTCCTCAAACTTTCCTAGACGCATACACCAAAGCTAATGGACTTGCGAAAGGAATTGTTCCTGATGGAAACGCATATCGCTGGGGTAATGGCTGGACGCAGAAGTTTCTTGACAATGAAGGTCGTGAGATGTTGTTAATGCTTGAAGATGGGGCAACAGAGGCTTTCTGGATTACGCCTAAACACTTTGAGGAATACATGACGCAAGGTGGAGCTACAGGACACTTAGGCTACCCACGCTCAAACGAACTCTCCATACCCGATAAACCATCAGATTGGCGATATCAGGTGTTCGCAACAGAAGATAGCCGGTCGCGAATTCACTATTCTGAACAAGCCGGTGCCGTTGCAACTTGGGGGCAAATCGGTCGCCGTTATACTGACATTGGAGGTGCATATCACTGGTTGGGAATGCCTACTCGCAGTGAGTATCTCTACGGTAGTGACACGATTTTCTCGGATTTCCAAGGTGGTAAGATTGCATTCCAGCGCAGCACTGGGCGTGTTGAAGTACTTCGTCCGAGTGGTACTCCCTCATGGTTAGTGTGGAATCAAATGACTCAAGTGGGATTTGCATCGCGCTCTCCTCAGATATTCCGTGCTGCTTATAACCAAGCCGATGGTTTAGGAAAGGAATTCCAGCCAGATGGTGATGCTTATCGCTGGGGTAGTGGTTGGACGCAGAAGTTTCTCGACAATGAAGGTCGTGAGATGTTGCTAATGCTTGAAGATGGGGCAACAGAGGCTTTCTGGATTACGCCTAAACACTTTGAGGAATACACGACGCAAGGTGGAGCGACAGGAAATCTAGGCTACCCACGCTCAAACGAACTCTCAATACCTGATAAACCATCAGATTGGCGATATCAGGTGTTCGCAACAGAAGATAGCCGGTCGCGAATTCACTATTCTGAACAAGCCGGTGCCGTTGCAACTTGGGGGCAAATCGGTCGCCGTTATACTGACATTGGAGGTGCATATCACTGGTTGGGAATGCCTACTCGCAGTGAGTATCTCTACGGTAGTGACACGATTTTCTCGGATTTCCAAGGTGGCAAAATTGCGTTTCAGCCCAGCACGGGGCGTGTTGAAGTTCTTCGTCCTGGCCAGTCACCATTGTGGTGGGGTGGCTACGGCGTATATGTAATCTGATCGCAAACATCTACCTCTGGATACAAATCCCCGATCGCCACCTCCAAACCAACACTCCCAAACCCCAAAAACCCTCACACATAATGACCTCATATACTCAGAGCTAGCCCACCCCTTAAGCTCCTCATACCATGATTGTCATCCCCAACTACATCAAGCCAGATGAATACCTGATCATCGATCACGATAGCCCCACCCGCCACGAATATAGCCACGGACTCGTTTATGCCATGGCAGGAGGCAGCGATACCCACTCGTAAATTGTCATTAAACTACTTGGCCTGATTGACCGTCACCTCGAAGACACGCCATGCCGCGTCTATAACGAAGTCAAAGTCAACTATAAAGACGAGTTCTACTACTACCCCGACGCCTTCGTTACCTGCGACCCACGCGATCGCGAAGACCGCTATATCAAACGTCACCCCAAATTCATCACCGAAGTCCTCTCCAGTAGCACCGAGAAATTCGATCAAACGGATAAATTCACCGACTACCAAAAACTCGAAAGCCTCGAAGAATACGTATTAATTTCCCAAGATACCCAGCACGTCGAATGCCGCCGTCGTACCAAGCAAAACACGTGGGAAACCAACATCTACAAACCCGGCGATCGCGTCACCCTCACCAGCCTCAAGCTTGAATTTGACATCGCCCGCCTCTATCGCGGCCTAGACTACTAACGCTCCCACCTTGACCTTATGGACATCGATCGCCACTGGCACACCCCTGACCTCACCCCCTACTGGGACATCCGTCCCAGCAAAACCGGCGATCGCCACTACCTCTGCGCCAAACTCGACGATCGCCGGATCGAAATTGACGCCGATCGTGCCTTTATCCTGTCCCACTTCAGCGGCAAATTCACGATCGCCCAAATCCAACACCAATACAACCGCAAACGCAATCGGCAAAACCCCCAGATCGTCGCCACGGTGATCCAGGAACTGATCGATCAGGGTGTGTTTGCTCATGATCCCGACAACATGATCGCTGATCGCCCGATCGGGAGTTTGCGAGCCTGCGTTGAATGGGATCATCAACCCGAAGGCTACTGGATTTTAAATAATCCACTCACCGAAACCGTACTCAGCGTCGCCGATTCTGATAAAGCGGCGATCGAGGCGATCGGCTGGCTGCGCGACGACGATCTGTGCCAACAACACGACATCTCCCCCCCCAGACTCGCCCAATTGCGTCAATGGCTCGGCTCAAAATCCATGCTTGAAGGCGTTGAACCACCCGCCAAACCACGCGGCAAATTCAACCCGATGCAGCTCCTATTTTTCAAGAAAAAAATCTGCGACCCCGATCCCTGGCTGTCGCGACACGTCGATAAATTGCGCTGGATCTGGACGCGACGGTTTTGGTATGGCTTTTTGGCAAGCTTGGCACTGATGGGAATCGTCGGTTTCGCCCAGGCGGCGGACTTGGTCGCCTACGGCGTTCAACTGTGGGAAACCCAGGGCGCGGGGCTAATCGTGAAATATATCATCGCCAGTCTCATCGTTCTCAGCATCCATGAACTCGGCCACGCCTTTACGCTGACCCACTTCGGCAAGCCCGTCAAAAGCATGGGGTTGATGTTCATGTGCCTATTCCCTGCCGCTTATACCAACAGCACCAACTCCTACGGCCTACCGCGTTATCAGCGGTTGCTCGTCGTGGGGGCGGGTGTTTTAACGCAATTGGCGATCGCCGCGATCGCCCTCTTCGTCTGGAATGTAACGACGATCGGCCAGTGGCTCTACGAAATCAGCTATCTCCTCTTTAGCGCCTCCCTCTTTACCGTTCTACTGAACCTTAACCCCCTCGCCAAATTCGACGGCTATCACCTGCTCGTCGCCGCGACCCGCATCAACGACCTCCGCCGTCGCGCCTTTGCCTACTATCAGCGCAAATTCAAAGGTGAGCCGGAGATCGAATATCCAGCCTTTCGCCCCATCCTGGCCGCCTACGCCCCCTTGAGTTTGATCTACCTCGTCGGCATTTTTGGTCTCCTTTTCGGTAATTTATTGCATTTTGCCCTGATAACACTTCCAGCACCGATCGCTTTTGCCTTTGCGCTCTGGCTGGCGTACTACACGCTATGGGACGCTGAACCGTCTTGATCCGATCCGTTTGACAAGCTCTACCGTTGCTCTACCGAAAGCCATGACCTCTTCCCCCCAACCCAACCACGTTTCACCGCTGAAAGTTGTGCCGCCTGGAGCGAAGCGCCCGACACCGATCGAGTCTGCCGAACCCGCCGATCGAGCGGAATCCCCAGCGGCGGACTCTTCGGAGCGATCGATCTCGAAGCGCACGGTGTTTTACACCATACTGCTGCTTCTGGGGGGACTCGGGTTCATCCCGTTGCCGACCTATGTCATGGGACGGGCGGAAGTGGGGTTACAGGATAATAATCGGCAGTCGGTGTCGATGCGTGAGGCGGGTCGAGTGGAGTTACGGGTGGCGCCGCGTGCGGCGGTGCGGCGGGGTGATGTGGTGGCGATTATTGAGAATGATGAGCTGACATCGCAGATTTTGGAGCAGGAACGTTTGGTGATGGATACCCAGGCGGCGATTAAGGCTGCGGAGCGGCGGTTGGCGGTGGCGCAGGCGGTGGCGGCACGGAGCGGCACGGCGGCTGATTTCGATCGCCAACTGCTCGATCGAAAACTTGGGCAATTGAATGATGTGGAAGCGGGGGTGGGGAGCAGCGAAACCCAGCGTTTAGAAGCGGAAATCGAGGCGCTGCGATCGCAGGCCGCACGTCAAGCCTATGAACAGGATCGACTCCAATCAGAAGCACAGGATCTGGCAGAACAGCACGCCAAAAAGCAGGAACAACTCGCAGAACTCCTCGCCCGTCGGGACGAATTAGCGGCACGGTTTGCAGATCTCAACATCGCGATCGAGGCCGGAGCGCTCGGGCGAATCAATCCAGCAGTCACATCCCTAACCGATCAACAATCGGAATTAGACCTGCGGATTACAAGCACCGAAAGCGAGCTGCAATCGCTCACACGGAAAATCGATGAGCGTCACATTATGCAAGCTGGGGTAGATCATGAAATTGATCGCTTTGTAGCGCAAGGTCAGGCGGCTCAGGCGCAGATCAACGGGGCGATCGGCAAGCTGGAAGAGGATAGTCTCAGCGGGTTAGGTCAATGGGAAAGCAGCCGCGCGGAGTCCGTACAGAGCCATGAGGAGGTGAGTGTGGCACTGGTGGAGTTAGAGCGTCAAGAACAATTGGCGATCGCCCATCAGGAGATTCTCCAGCAACTCCAAGCGCGTCGCGAGGCACTCCACCTACGGGCGAGCGTCGATGGCATCGTCATTACGGAAGATCTCGACCTTAAGGATGGCAAATGGTTTAACCAAGGTGAATCGCTATTCGCGATCGCGCCGTCGGATGGGTACGACATTGCCGCCCGGTTTAATCAGGGAGATATGGAGTTGTTGGGTGAAGGCGATCGGGCGAAGTTTGTGAATGATACCCCTGGTGTACCACCGGTGGCCGGTCGGGTGAAAGCCATTAAGCCGGTGTTAGATGATGAAGAGACCACTGGGGATAAGGCGGAATTAGAAGTGACGATCGAGCTAGACCCAGTGGAGCATAACCCGATGCTGCTCCCCAACGTTAAGGGCTACGTGCGGATTCGCAGCCCGAAAAAGTTAAACGCTTATCAAAGCATTGGACACCAGATCGGCAAGGTGGTGAACATCAAACGGTATCCGCCGTTCATTTGGTTTAACTAACCCTTCTTTCGTAAAAACAGACTCTCCCCTCTGAGAGATACACATGAGGCTCGAATCACGGCGTGGCTAGGTCGTGTATTCCCGTGAGAAAGTTTTGAACTTTCAGTCTCCGTATGGCCTTCCTCCATCATCTACCAACTCCGCCATGTCTCTTCTTCGTAAGTTCGCTGACCTCTTTGAGTCCAACCCATCCGAAACCATCCCACCACAGGGCTTTCACCAAACGGGACCACTAGAGGAAATTCTGACACCTTCGCCACTGGGTCTAACAGATGGTGAGGAAGGTCTGGATCTTTTGGGTGGTGGAGATGGCGGTGATCCGCTCGAAATTTCAGTTGATCCTATGGCTGAGGATCTAACGGGAGAGTCTAGTGAAAGTATAGATTCAGAGATATTCTCAGCCGATGATGCTCCAGATTCGGAACTCGATGAGGATCTGGATTCTAATGATTCAAGTTTGCGAGAATCGGATGAGGAAGAACTGGGAGATCCGATCAAGATCGTTGATCATTTGGATGATAGCGACAGCGAAGAGGAATTAGGCGGCGAAGCTGTAGATGTAGCGGAGACCGACGATACTGAGGCGTCCGAAGTAACGTCGCTGAACGATGCGGACGGTGTCGGTGAGGACGATTCCGAGCCGATCGACGAAGAGGCCAGCGAAGCTGCTGCGATCATCACAGATACGACATCGAAGACGACGGAAGATTCGGAAGTTGAACCCGAGCCTAAACCCGAATCGGTAGATGATTCAGACGAGGTCTCCGAATCTACGGTTGCGACGGATGCCGATACAGAGCTAGACCCAGAACCCGACTCAACCGAAGGATCAGAGTCCAAGCCTGGAACGTTCGTAGCCGTAGCGGGCGATGGATTCGGCGATGATGCCGGAGAGGAGGGTGCCGATGTCACTGACACGATCGATGACGCATCAGATTCAGACACTGATTTAGGCTCAGACGCAGACACCGATACTGAGACTGACATCGAAGATGAAGATGAATCGGAACTGATAGACGAGCTCCTCGAAACCCTCGGGTTTACGTTTGATCTCAGCGCGATTAATAACGGTCTATTTACCGTCGGTGCTGAGGGTCAGGTTGGGGTCGATTTCCTCTTAGATGGTGGTGACTACAAGGGTCAGTTGGCGTTCTTCAGTCTGGATGGTCTCGACGGTCAGGAGTTCGAGTCGTTTGATGCGTTCGTGGCGGAAGCGGTCGATCGGGCGAGTAGCAATTCCGAGCGTGGTCATCTGGTGATTGATGACAAGGTAGAGGGTGCGAAGTTTGCGAGTGCGGAGAATTCGGGGGATTATCGCGGTGTGAAGCTGTTCGCGATGAAGGCGGGCGATACGTTTGGGGTGATGTTGGTGCCGAATTCGACGTTATCGGCGGCGGCGGATGGATCGTCGATGGATGCGAAGGTGCGTCCGTTGTTTTCGTTGTCGAGTTTGAACCCGGATGATGAGTTTCACTTCGCGCAGATTGCGGATGTGACGGGGGATGGGAGTACGTTTGTGTTGGAGGATATGAGTACGGAGACGGAGACTGATCGCGACTATAACGATGTGGTGTTCCGGGTGCGGGGCGCGACGGGTGACGCCGCAACCCTTGACGGTCTAATCGATCCCGGCAATGACTGGCGCGATACAGACATTGGAGAAGCTCTCCTAGCTTACGTCGATCCATATTTCACGCCTGCCGAGGATCTCGAAATATTCGATGAAGATTTGAGTGAGGAAGGTTACGAAGTTACGAGCGAACTGGAAGAATTCACCTTAGATAACTTTGAGGAACCACTCGAAACAGACGATCTTGATGGAGAAGACGATTCTGTCGTCATTTCTGAAGAGGAAATCGAAGTGATCGTCGATGACCTTGAAGCCAAGCTGCTGAGTCGTATCGACAATTTAGGAGACGAAGCAGACGTTTGGGACAGTGACCTCACAGCACTCGAAGCTGAATTTGAAGCCGAGCTCAATCGCCTCGAAATCAATCCTGAAGTCACGTCTGATGTTTACGAGGGGGCTGAAGCGGAACTCGATCGGCAGCTAGAAAAGCTCGAAACTGAGATTCAAGAACTCGTTAACCAAGAGCAAGTCAATAACGATCTGACCGATACTGAACGAGACGAACTCTACACGGCTCTAATTGCTGAAGCGAGCAGTGAGCTTGACTTACCAGAGGCTAATCAACCTACCATCGGTATACTCGATACAGGCTTCAATCTCGAAGCAGCGGATGTATCGCCTGACTCCGTTGCTCTGGGTTCCGATCTTGTTGATGACGACGGAGATCCGCTGCTCGCGGAAGGCGAAGGTGACGATCACGGGACAAAGGTTTTACAAACCATCGTGGCAAACAATGACAATGCCCCGTTCTGGCTCGGACGAAGCGTCGGTTCTGGAGAATGGGCGAAGTCGTTAATCGAATTCGTCGATACCGCCCAAGAGTCGGGTCAGCCGAATGCGCTAGTCAACTTGAGTTTCGATCTAACGGAAACTACTGCTGATGGACAGGTTGTCACTCGCGCACAGCTCACTCCAGGTGAATGGGCAGCACTCGAATATGCTCGTGACAATAATGTGCTGGTTGTTGCTGCGGCAGGTAACAAAGGCGGCCAAATGTCAGCTCTCGGACAAGCTGCTCGCTACTTCGATAATGTGCTAACGGTAGGAGCCGTTGAAGATTGGACGCGAGCCGACTATTCCAGCTATGGCGAGGGACTTGGCCTCCTCGCACCAGGAAGCGATGGTGATATTTCGGGTACATCCCTCGCCACAGCTCAAGTCACAGGAGTTGCCTCCCAGGTCTGGGCGGCTAATCCCGACCTAAGTTATCGTCAGGTCATCGAGCTTCTCAAGCGTACTGCAACCGATCTTGATGCACCAAACTGGGATGCCGAAACTGGAGCAGGATTGCTTAATTCGACGGCAGCGGTCAGCTTTGCTTCTTTAATTTCCTGGCCGGATGTGGCGAAGAGTCTGCCTGATTCGCAAGGTCTCACAGCGGATTCGGCCAATGCGACGGAGCGTCCTGTGTTTCTCCGTCGTGTGCTCAAAGGAATTTCCAACGCATCCAACCGGGTGCGCCGCACGATCAGCCGTGGTTTTTCGTCAGTACGACGATCGCTGCCTCGATACGTCAATAAAGTCCAGAAGACGTTCCGCACAAATATCAATCGAGTTAAGCAGCGCGTCACAACGAATTTCAATCGCACGCGACAGTCTGTGAAGCAAACGCTACGTAAGTGGGTGAGCAACACGGTGAGTCGCGTTCGCAAAACTGTGCGTCAGAATGCGACGCGATACCCCCGTCAGATTCGTAATTGGGTGACGAACAGCGTGACTCGCGTCCGCAATAGCTTCACGAATAACCTCAATCGAATTCGTAATCAATTTGTCCCGACTGTTATTTCGCGAGTACGACGTGGTTTTAGCAATACGGTGCGTAACGTTCGTACTCGTGTTACCAATGGCATCAAACGGATTTGGACTCCGATCAAGAAGCGGATTGATAACATTCGTACTCGTGTTGTAAAAGCGACTCCGAATTGGCTCAAGACGATTCTGACTCGTAACCAGATTGGTCGTAAGTCACGATCACCGAAGATTTTTCAGGCAGCCTACAACAAAATCAACGGCACATCACAGGGACTAAAACCCCAGGGTGATGCATATCGTTGGGGGAATGGTTGGACGCAAAAGTTCCGGGACAAAAATGGTAGCGAAATGCTGCTAATGCTTGAGGATGGAGCAAGCGAAGCCTTCTGGATATGGCATGGAAACTTGGGTGAATACAAACAAATGGGTGGTGCGACAGGTCACTTAGGCTATCCGCGCTCTAATGAGATTAGCCTGCGCAATAAGCCTAGCGGTTATATCTATCAAGTCTTTGCGACAGAGAATGGCAAGTCTCGGATTCACTATTCGCCGAAGACGGGTTCCGTGGCAACCTGGGGGCAAATTGGTCGCCGCTATACCGACATGGTTGGTGCGTATAGCTGGTTAGGTATGCCGACACGCCGTGAGTACGCTTATGGAAGCGACACGGTCTTCTCTGATTTTGAAGGGGGCAAAATCGCCCACCAGCGCAGTACTGGTCGTGTTGAAGTTTTACGACCTGGACAAAACCCGTCGTGGCTCAATACTCCCTCTGTCGCAGAGATCCTGAAACGTTTCCCCGGTATTCATTTCTCTACAGTTCAAAGCGTGCAGACGAACAAAGCGCTGGATGCCGGTGGCTCCGACAATTCAGTTTATCCACATCCCTCTCTCAATCCCGCCAACAACTATCATCAGTGGGGATTTTACAAAATTGGTGATGATTACATGATCATCAATAAAGCCAATGGAAAGGCTCTTGATGCTGGTGGTTCTAACGGTGAAAAGCCTTATGGCTATCCCAATCCTAAACCGACTAATAATCCCTATCAGCTTTGGAAAGTGACGCGAAATGGTGTTGGTTACCAGCTTGTTAATAAAGCGACAGGCCGTGCTCTGGATGCGGGTGGAGCTAATGGTGATTCAGTCTATATGTATCCTCGTCCAATATCAGGCAATGGGTATCATCAGTGGAAGTTAAATTTACCTGGTGCTAGCCCCACTCAAGTTGGGTATGTCAATTCGTCTATTGGCTTACGATTCCGTCGAGACCCGAGCACAAATCAAACTGAAATCACAACTCTGAACAACGGGACTAAACTCACAATCTTAGAAAAAGTGACTGGACAAGCTTACTATCCAGGTAATCGTACTGATTGGTATAAAGTCCAGGTTGGAAATCAGGTTGGTTATGTTGCAGCCTACTATGTCTCAACCTCACCTAATACCGGAGGTGATGGCTCATCAGGATGGCAGAATCCACTAGATCCTGGGACTTACACGATTTTTGCTTCAAGCCGCTATCGCACACCGCAACGACCGACCCACAACGGCATTGATTTGTCAACGTGGAACAGTAATCCATATGTTCGAGTCAAAGCTGCGAAGCCAGGAAAAGTTGTAGAAGTCGGAAACCATCCCAACGGCTGGGGACGATTTGTCCGAATACAGCATGACAATGGCTTGCGGACGGTCTACGCGCATCTATCACAAATTGATGTTCAAAATGGCCAGCAAGTCAGTGGTGGTCAAAAGATTGGCAATGTTGGTAGTACTGGTAATTCTACTGGTCCGCACCTCCACTTTGAGGTTCATGTCAGTCCTTACCGGCATCCAATTGATACGAGAAATCCGGAAAACTATCTTAGCTTCTAGCTAAACTTTTGCTCGTTCCCACGCTCTGCGTGGACAACGCAATGTATAGACGCTCTGCGTCGAACCCCAATCAAAATAGCCGTAGTCGCGCGACTTTTCTAAAGAGGTGTATTCGTTACGCCAGTAGGGTGGGCAATGCCCACCTTACCCATCAACAATATCTGTCCCCCGATACAAATTCCCGATCGCCCCCTTCAACTCCCCCCCAAACCTCACGGACCCTTCCCACCACCCATCAAATACAACAACGCCATCCGCACCGCGAGACCACTCGTCACCTGAGCTTGCACCAAACTAATCCGCTCATCGTCCATCACCTCCGAACTCAGCTCCACCCCGCGATTCACCGGCCCCGGATGCATAATTCGCACGTGGGACTGACACAACGCCAGCCGATCACGCGTAATCCCAAACCCCTGGTGGTACTCGCGCAAACTCGGTAGCAGATGTTCGCCCATCCGTTCCTTTTGCAAACGCAAGGTCATGACAATATCGGCATTGTCCAAGGCCGGTTCGATCTGCCAGTGAATCGACAGCGAACCCGAATTCGATCGAAACGCCTCCAAAAATTGCTTCGGAATCAACGTCGGCGGCGCGGCCAAATGCACCTCCGCACCACTCGCCATCAAACTCCAAAGGTTCGATCGCGCCACCCGAGAATGGACAATATCCCCGACGATCGCGATCTTTTTCCCCTTCAGTAACTCGGTACGCGGCGAGTCAGGATCGAAATATTGGCAAATGGTAAACAGGTCGAGCAACGCCTGGGACGGATGAGCATGAAGGCCGTCGCCCGCATTGAGGACGCCCACATGGGTTCCGAGCCGCTCCATCTCACGGGCGATCGCCTGGGGAACCCCAGCTTGCTTGTGCCGCACTACCATCATGTCTGTCCCCATCGCAAGGTACGTCTTGGCAGTATCTAAAATGGTCTCCCCCTTGGTCAGCGACGACGTACCAGGTGCGAAATTAAGCACATCAGCCGAAAGCCGTTTCGCCGCCAGCTCGAAGCTACTGCGCGTCCGAGTCGATGGCTCGAAGAACATATTCGTAATCAGCCGACCCTGAAGCGTCGGCACTTTACGGGTGCGGCGCGTCAGCACCTCCCGGAAGCTAGCCGCCGTCCGCAGAATAATGTCGTATTCAGCGAGGGTGAAATCTTCGAGCGAGAGAATGTGACGGCGGTTCCACTCGGTTGTTGCCATGACCTAAATTAAGTTCGACGAAGGTCGATCGCGGAGAATGTAATGAACGGTATCAAGCCTAACAATTTACCAGGTGTTTTCCGGCACTCTACGCGAAAACAATCTCGTTCTATCGTGATCGGACTCCTGGCAATGATCGTCGGTTTCGGTGTCACCTACCGCGCCCGCGCCGACTGGATGCCTGACGTGAATCAAACCCCACCCCCGCTCACGCCGACGGTAGACGAGTCCACGCCGATCGCCCCGACCCAACACCGCACCCTCTATCGAGCCGACCTCTGGTGTCAAACCCTGGAACCGCAGGTGGTGGAGCTGCATATAGAGGCGAATTCGGGCGATCCCGAGGCGGAAATCGCAGCGACGATCGGGGTGGTGTTGAAGCAGTGGACGGGAAGTGATTTAGGGATCGTTGGCTATCGCGTGACGGTGCGCGATCGGGTTGCGACGATCGATTTACGGCGTGATCCAAGCGCGGCACGACCCTGGATTGGCCTTTCAACCTGTGAACAGTTCGCGCTGTTTGGTGGGTTACGAGAGACGATTATGAATGAACCCGATTGGAATATCGATCGGGTTGAATTTCTGAGCCTTGGTAAACCCTTAACATTTTAGTACTCATGCTAAATCTGGTTTATAGCGTGGCAGGTTCCGATGAGCACTAAGCGAAGTCGAAGTGCAGCTTGGCGTTAACAATAATCAACGTAATTGTGCAACTAACTAAGCTGAATATTATGTCAGATTCTCACCAGAATAACGTATTCAAAATTCGGCCTATTACCAAATAGTGAGTAGCATGACACAGCTAAAATCTCAGTGTGACTTCTTTCTTTAAAAACTCTTGAACAATAGAGTTCAGAGATTTTTTACTCCATCTTTTAAGTTTTAGATGTGTCATATCAATTGAGTTATATCGCATATGTATGAACGTAGTCTAAACCTGTAATACTGCCTTCTAAAATATCACTAAGCTCAAACGGATCGTCAGATGAAGCGACTAATATTGTTGCCATTTCCTGAGCGCTAGCGAAAGCTTGGGAGAAGCTAACACCTTGGAAAAGCTGAGTAGCTAAATTAGTCGCATAACTATGATTATCAACTGGAGTCGTTGCATTAGGTTGGAATAAATCTTCCCAGTTAATGAATAGATCAAGATCAGCAAGACTATCGTCATAACCAAAGAATTCACTAGTATGTAACGCTACAACCTGTTTCGCATCCGAAGCATCAAGGCGATTGGTTTCATTATCCAACTCATTCTCAATTACTAAACCGGTCAGCGGATCAAAGTCATCTTCAAATAGTGGCCCTGCTGGATCAAGACCGATAATACGGCCAATTTCTTCACCTTCGATCGAACGGTAATCTTCCGCTGCATTACCCATCACATGAGAACCTAAGCTATGACCAACTAGAATCGTCTGCTCTGCATCAAGCCCAAAATCACGCTTCAAATCAGATAAGAAATTTGCAACCTGACGACCCGTATTCACTACTCCAGGGGCGACTTCACGATATTCTATAGGCAAACGACCCGCCTGATCTGACCAATCCCAGAGCACGACATTAACGTCTTTCCCTACATTTTCCGCATAGGAATAAATTGCACTGGCTAAGTTCTCAAAGTTGCCTGAATTAGAGGTGAAACCATGTGTAATCACAAAAGTTGGAGCATTAGGAATAAAGTCGGAGCGCTCATCACTACTGCGAGTCTCTTTCCATAAATAAGCTTGAGTCCAAAAGTCAAAGGAATTACCCGAACCGGTTCCAATTTGAAAAATCTCTTGGTTAAATCCTTCAAGATCAAATTGATTAGAGAAGAGTGAACCCACATTATTGGCATTCGCAATAGGGAAACTCTTTTCATATAACAGTCCAAAGGATTTACTAAAATCAGCGACCCCAAGGGTATTAATCCAGCGAGGGAAGTCTAGTCCTAATTCGGCTGACATAACCTCAAGATCTAAACTAGCACCTAGACCAAAGGTCAAATCATGTTTCAGGGTTGCTTCGAGATCGATCGCTGCTGTTGCATCAAGAAATGAATTTTGGTTAGGATCAAAATCTTCTGGCACAGTAAAGGTAATGTCACTGCCAACCTTAAATTCTTGAACATCACCATTCTCAAAAGTTAGCTTTCCAAAAATATCATCAATATTGAGAACAAACTTTTGCTCAAGATCAAGAATTCCGTTTAAATCAAGATCGAAAAGGGTATAGTCCCCAGAAATGGTACCTAGGTCAATACCAAAAATATTTATGGGTGGGGTCTTAATTGTACTTTCAAAAAGTGAGATATCAGCCTCAAAATTTGCATTCTCTAGTGCTCCTTCAAGGTCAAACTCTCCATCATTATCATCACTATGATGAGCATTATTTTGATTAGATGTATTATCTAAATCATTATTTTTCTTGCTCGGTAGAATGTCTTTGATCTCCTGAATAATGTCTTTGACAGCAAAGGGTAGTGCGTCTAGATCGATCGTTGCGGTCAGAACATCGTCCGAGCCTTCACCTATCAGAGTATTATCATTAATGACGTTCCCTTCGGTATTAATGACAGGAAAGTTGACATTCAAACCAAAGGGGCTAAGTTCAAGTTCAGCTTCAAGATCATCTGCACTAAACTCAAACAGGCTGAATATTTTTGAGATATCGAGGCGTGGTAAATCCAGTAAAGTTTGTGAACTTCCTCCATGAAACGGAACGGCTTTTATATCTGCATCTGCATCCACATCAAAGATAAAGTTTAATCCGAAGTTGATGTTAGGGCTAAATGTCTTGAAGAACGATTCATTACTGAGTAATGATGCTGTAGAAATTGTAACTACGTCACCAGGTTGACTAGTTTCTGGAATCTCTAAGACTAAGTCAATACCAAGATTAGAGTCAATATCACCACTGGTGAATTTCAAATAGGGTTCGAGACCTACTTTGATATCGGCATAACCATCTAAGATGATTTTTGGAATGTCGGGCGTAACTTTCGTATACCCCGGTATGGCAGGAAATAACGTGATCGTTTTCCCAAAGAACTTGGCTGTAACTGCTTGCATTCCAGGGAAAGAAATATCGGGAATATCTAACCCGTTAAAAATAGTTGTATTGAAGCTTTTATATTCATTGATTCCCAGAAATGTACTCCAATCAATAACAGTTGCATCTCCTGTATTCCAGATGCTTTGGTCTTCACTGATAAAGTCCAGACGCTCATCAAGTTTGATGCTAGGGTCATCACTGCCATTGAGTTCGATCGTGATGTCTTGAGTGGCGATGCCACCGTGGTTATCCTGAAGCTGAATTTCGTAGGTTTGCGTTAACTGATCTCCAGATTTGAGATTATTGAGAGTATTATCACCAATCTTAAATTCCCACGCTATTTGACCGTTGCCATCACGTGTCGAAGTATCAATAATGTTGGCACTGAGTGTCCCAATAAAATCAGAACTTTTTGGGCGAATAGTCAGACTATGAGTATCATTTAAATCAATATCATGGAAGGTAATTAGACCCGAGTCACTGAGGATAGGATTGAGTAAATTACCACTGCCTGCTGGTAGTTCAGTTACTCTGCCAGTGGTGTCTCCAGCTCCCCAAGTAGGTGTATCATTAGTTCCGATAATGTTAATCTGAATCGTAACCGTATCTGTTGTTGAACCTGTTTTGCCAAAAAGGTTGCGAAGTTCAACATCGGCTTGAAGTACATAGTTCTGAGCTATGATCTCACCTTGAGAGAGATACTCAATTTCTGAGTTATCCACTTCAAAAGACCAACGCACATTGTTGGCGATCAAGAAATTAGAAAATTTATGTGTAAAATCTCCGATGTTTCCATCACTCTCATGAATCAATTCTAATGATTTAATTCTGTCAAATGACCCGGCAAAAAAGTTTCCTGACGTTCGAGGTTTTTGACTGCCACTCCCTTCATAGACTTGCTTGTTAATGTTGTCTTGAGAGAAGAATTCGTCCTTACCTATGATCGTAATGTTAACGTTAGATTGGGTGCCATCGATCGCTGAGACCGTAAAAGTCTCCTGGAGGCTTTGATTATTATCTAGGGTCTGATACCGGCGTTCATCTGTGAGTAGATAGTTCCAGAGTCCTTCTTGATTGATTGAGAATTCACCATACCGACCGCGCTGTTTGTTGAGCGCTTGGAACTGCGCTTCGCCTTCGTCGGAATCCGTAATTCTTAATTGACCTTGGGCGGTGCTTGGAAAGGCGGCATCTTCAAAAATTGTGCCTCGCTTTTCTCCCAGAATTTGTGCGGCATCGTTCTTTCCGAGGACGGTCACACCGATCGTTGCAATGTCGCTGGTGGCAATACTTGTCCCACTGTTATCGAGGGCACGATAATCGAATTCTATGCGGCGGCGGTCTGCGGCACCGAGGGATTGGAAACTGCTATCAGGGTAAAAGGTGAAGGTTCCGTCGTTATTATTCGTGACCCGACCAGCGGTAGGTGGATTGGTGATCTCAAACGTTCGTGTATCGTTGGTATCAGGGTCGAAGCCGGTGAATGATTGGGTAATGGCGGTGTCGTCTTCGGTTGTCTCAATCTCGATCGCATTGACGATCGGAGTATCATTAGATCCCACAATCTCGATTGTGACATCCTGGGTTGTAATTCCACCACTGCTATCGGTAAATTCAATGGTGTAGGTCTGCTGGATGGTTTCATTTTCAGAGAGGTGATCGATCGCTGCATCACTTAGCGAAAAACGCCATTCAGCAATTGCGATTTGACCTAATCCCACATTAGAAAGTTCGGCCTCGAAGGTTCCAAGGTAGGCTTCGGATGGCGTGAGTACCGCAATGCTGGGTAGTTCGCTCGCGTCAGGATCGTATAGGCTCAGTGTTCCCGATACGCTATGCACAACTTGGTTCTCGTCTAGGTCACCATCATTCAGTTCGTATACACTTCCCGAATCGTTGAGGGTGTCCAGTCCGCTTTCTGTGTTCTCCGGTGTCAGGATGATGGGCTGATCATTTTGCCCCCGGACCGTTATCGAGATGGTTTTTGGCTCACTCGTGTCGTTACTCGCACCGCTATCATCGATCGCAACATAGTCAATTTGAAGCTGTCGTGTTGCACCGGCGGCGAGATCCTGGAAGTCTTCACCGGGGAAAAACGTGAATGTTCCGTCATTATTGTTGACAAGTTCACCTTGATCGGGTGTAGTGATCAAGGAGAAGCGATGTTGATCGCCAACATTTGCATCTTTTACACGAAATGCCGCCGTGATCGAGTCATCATCTTCGCCGATCGTGGCCGTAATATTTTCCGCCTCGGGTGGTTGATTGCCGATTGGCTCGGGTGTATTTGGAGATGTGTTATCTTCGCCTGACCCTGGATTGCTTCCGACACCGCTGTCACCTCCACTGCTGTTCCCGCTATCACTACCACTACCGCTGCCATTGCCTGGTTCGTCGGTTACCGGTGGACTAACTGGATCACCGATCTCGAATGTCGTCACATTCGAGTTGTAAGGCTCTCCATGTAGATCAACAACTCGGACATCGAGGGTATAACGACCGTCTGCAAGGGATGTTGGTAGATCAAAATTGGTTTCAAAACTGCGTGTGTCACTGGTGGTTTCGGTCTCGTCCAGGGCGATCCCAACCCGTTCAATGACCGCCCCACTCTCTGCCAGCACGAGGAGTTCGATCGCTGCAATATCCCAAGCGCCGTTAGCATCGGTTGCGGTTCCGGTTACCGACCAGCGAGCCCCAGCCTTCGCTTCACCGGACACCACCTCGGCAACAACGCTTGGAGTGACGTTGGTTTGCCAATTGATCTCATCACGCCAGTCATCATCACCAATGACATCATCGAGGGACACAATCCCTACAGGAGTCGCACCACTAATGCGAATGCCGATATCGTTATAGTCACGATCAGAACCGAGATCGACTCGCTGATCCTCTAAGACAAAAACCTCCGCTCCGGCCTCAGCGATCTGACCAAAGTAGAAGCGATCGTCAGGGTTTGCCGTAGCGAGTGAGAAGAGCGGTGCTTTTTTACCGGTGGTTGGAGGTTTATCGACCACCTCTTGCAGCGTTCCATCCGGAATCACCACCAGGGCAATGCGATCACCGGCCTGCATTTTTATCTGTAGGGACTGCTGATAGTTGCTCACATCCGAAGATGCAGCATTTTGATAGTCGAGCCATGCATCCTGTTGGCGATCGTCGATGATCGTATATCCAAGTTCCGTGTCGGTGAGAGCGCGACGAATTGCTTCACGGTTCCAAGCCTCAGAACCAACTTCAGCCTCAATGCCTTCAAGGCTAAACACACCAACCTGACTTTGGTAGTTGCCACGATCGAGGATGTAGTCGATCACGACCTCACCACTGTCGCCCACGATAAAGTAACCACCGCTAAACTCAGGGGAGGCAGAGGTCTCCCTCTCGGTGGTGTCGGTCACACCATCAGTTTGATCAGTTGGATCGGTTTGATCGGTGGCAGCAGGATCGCCGTTCTCCTCCTCTGAAGTTGTAGACAGGTCAGGGTCAGACGCGACGATCGATAAGTCTAAGGTGTAATCGATTAGGGTATCGGCCTGGGGGGTGTCGGTATCAGTACTGGGGTCAGTTTCAAAGTTATGGAAGACTCTCAGGGTATAGCGTCCGGGTGACAAACCTTCAAGTGCCATCACAGAACGGCTGTTGGCATTGCGGCTAGCGATCGGCTCAGTATCCTCAAAGAGCAGTTGCCAGTCCGCGCTTTCAGGAAGCGAGATCATCAAATCGGCAAGGTCACTGAGTTCAAAGCGGTAGATATCTTCGGGCTCAAGAGACGAAACTTGCTCATTCGTTGTGTAGTTGTTGAGCAACGTTTCAAGATCGTAAACAGCCATCCGAGTACTCCAAATAAGGTCGCACTTCTACCTCAATACCCAAAACGAATGTTGGAAGATTAAATTTTCACCCCTCGTTCTCAAGCGATCAACCATTTTTACGTCTTTATACATAAAAGACAGTCAGGGGACGCAATTAAATCCAGCAGAAGCACGTAGGCGACCGTAAGTATGACAATGATTTTCCTAAAAATCAAGTCAGTTATTCAAGTTTTTTTAGGAAGGTATCAAAATTTACAGTTCTATAAACATGTGTATAGAAGTGCCCGTAATTAGCCCAACACGACTTGCTAGGTTTTTTGTCAGTCCTGGCTATTTTGTAACCCTTGTTGTAACCCTTGAACTGCATAGGATGATGAGCGTCAACCGACGATCCAACTTAAAACATAGACGGCCAGGAAAACGGCATCGCCAATCGTGCCGCCACATCGTCCGAGGTTTCCTGATCGAGCGATGACACCACCTGCTGATATAACAACTCCGCTTCTTCGGGTGAATTGCCGATACTCGTCAGACCCAACTTGCCAAACTCGGATAATGACCCCATCAAATGAAACACGGTTCCCGTCGCCGTGCTGGTGTCAAAATGGAGCTGATTAAAGGCGATCGTATTCATCAAGTCATTGGGCAGTAAACCCCGGTAGCGATCAGCCACGAGATTATCCGTTGCTTTGTAATATTTTGCCTGACCCTGACGGCTATAAAACAGCCCATCACTGGTGTCGTACTGCCCTTTGGTTAAGAGTTTAAGGGTCATAAACGGATGGGTTGTGCCGCCTTTGCGCAGGTTAATTTCGATCGCCTGAACCTCCCAACACTCTTCGCCCATTTCCTCCCGCTTCACCGCGACAAAATCCACTCCATAGCGCTCCAGCGCTCCATACTTCGCCAAACGTTCGCCAATCTTCTGGCCATACTCTTGGAGCTGTAAACGGTAGCTCGCATGGGCGGGAAATTCGCAGCCGAGGAAGATCTGACCATCCGGGCCACCGAGGATCTGATCATGCGTTGAGAGAATTTCGACCTCACCGCTGGGGGAGATATAACCCTGGACACTGGGCGATCGCTTCGTATCTCCTTCAATAAACGCCTCAACGATCGCGCCGAGGTCGGGGATGCGTTGCTTAAACGTGCTCCAGTTCTCCTCCTTCGCCTGAAAGCGCATGGCGTGGAAGCGGCGATGGATATCGGCGATCGAGGGATTTTTACTCAGTTTGCGTAAATCGAGCAGGGCGTTACCTTCCCCAGAAAAGCCTTCATTCAGTTTGACCACACAGTGAGTCAATTCAGGATTCCGATGCTTGAGGCGGCGGGCGGCTTCTGCTAAGGCGTCAATTTTGTGAACCAATGGGCTACCGTCAGGATGAGGCACGTGACATTCCTCGAAAATTTGGCGGCTACCGCTTTTCGTGCCGAAATAGAGCAGGTCGGGATCGGTGGCGAGGAGCGGAATGCCAAGCTGTACGGAGAGTTCACGTTCGAGAACGGTGGCGTTGAAGCAGGTGGCGTAGGAACAATCGGGGCGTACGGCGCGGCGAATGCGTTCGATTAGGCGTGGGCGATCGAGGATTTTTTGGGTGAGCGATCGGCTCGACGAGTCGTAGGTGGCGAAGAGCAGCAAGCGGCTACGGGCGTGGGAAAACGGAATGCCGGGTAGTAGCTGTAGGTAATAGTCAATAATGCTCGGGTGGATCGGCTGCGAGGTGATGTACACGATGCGTGTGCGTGGGTTGCGTAACCGCAGCAGCAAAAAGAGAAAGCGCTCTTCGTAGTGCCAAACGCCGCTGACTTTGCGTAGCTCGTGCGAGTCGAGGGTCAGCGAGGGAATGACAACGAGATCGTAATCGCCCGTATCGAACAGGTCGAGCGACTGCCACCGATCGCGGAGTTGCGTTTGCAGATCTCGAAAACGCTGCGCCGATGCCGAGGTAGACGGTGTGGTGCGATCGAGTGTGGGGAAGTCCATGAGCATCGGGGTTGTACGTTGGGCGTACGGGGCGGGGCGGGTCAGGTAGCAATCAGGTCAAATCGCACGTTAATCGAATCGTAGATCGAATCGTCAATCTAAGGCGATCCTAGCAAGCGGTTGGATCGTCCGCGATCGAACCGTAGCCCGCGTAATCTCTCTTTACGCATATCGTACAAAGACCGACCAGAAGACCGACCGCAAGGCCGATTTTTTCGTGTCACGATTGCATTAAACACACCTTTTCAGACCTAATCCTGACATCCATGTATCCCGACACCTTGAAAATTCACGCTGACCTCTCCCAGCGTGCCGTTGTTCACTGCGACGATCTGGACTGGATCGCTTCACCGCTGCCCGGTGTCGATCGCCGGATGCTCGATCGCGACGGCGCTGAAGTCGCCCGCGCCACCTCGATCGTCCGCTACGCTCCAGGGAGCCGTTTTGATGCCCACACCCACGGCGGTGGCGAAGAATTTTTCGTGCTAGACGGGACGTTTTCCGATGAGCATGGCGATTATCCGGCGGGGAGTTATGTACGAAATCCGGTGGGATCGAGCCACGCGCCCTATAGCGAGTCGGGCTGTACGATTTGGGTGAAGTTACGGCAGATGTGGCCGGACGATCGAACGCGGGTGGCGATCGAGACGCGATCGGCGCAGTTTGTGCCGGGGCTGGTGGCGGGCTTGTCGGTGTTGCCGCTGCATCAGTTCGGGACAGAAAACGTGGCACTGGTGCGCTGGCAACCGGAGACGCGGTTTCAGCGTCATGGTCATCCGGACGGGGAGGAGATTTTTGTGCTGGAGGGGAAGTTTTCCGATGAGCTGGGGGATTATCCGGCGGGGACGTGGCTACGCAATCCGCCGGGGAGTGTGCATACGCCGTTTAGCGAGGCGGGCTGTTTGATTTATGTGAAAACGGGGCATCTGGGCGATCGGGCGGTGACAGCGAAGGAGTACGCCGTTAGCGCTCGTTAAACTACGGATAAAACACAAAAAAAGTGGCAGAGATTCGGCGATTATCTCTGCCACAGGCTAAATCATGAAGTTAAGAGTGTTGCGCGATCGTGACACCGACCCAGAGGTGTCGGCGCGGAAAATTAAGCGCGGCGGCGACGCAGGCCGAAGGCGCTGCTGGCGATCGTGATCAGACCCAAAACCGAAGCCGGTTCCGGCACATCTTCGATCGGTGTTTCAGGAGTGGACGGATCAACTTTAGCCACGATACCGATACCGTCATTGTTGCATTCCGCAAAGATCGTCGCGATCATGTTACCGCTCAAGCCACCGGGTAGGTCAGCCTTTGAGAATGAGAAACCGAAGGTTTGAGTTCCCACCGATCCTGCATTCTGGGCGAAAAAGTTTAGCCCCTTAGCCGACAGTTGGCTTTCGTCTAGAAACGCAATATCACCAATTTTTGTGCCGTCAAGGATGACATTTTTGAGGCTAGCATCGGCGTTGAAGTAGTCCGCATGGTCAACATTGCCGACGCCTTGACGATTGTAGTTGTTATGGGTGGTATGTTCTTGCAGTGTGTCAAATCCAACGTTTTCACCAGCCACATTAGCCGATGTCTTCACCTTATACAGACCATTCTCTTGCACGCCCGAATCGCTCTCACCCGTGAAGTGAATCCCGAACATGTCACCATCGGCGATCGCGGTGTCGTAGTCTTTGCCGGAGAAATTCAGGAAGATATCGCCCCAGTCAACAACCTTACCACTGGCTGACTCTAGGCTGTAACCATCAATTTTGAGATTCGAGTTTAGCGCCAGGAAAATTGAGTTTTCATCTTCCGCAACGGCCATGCCATAAAACTCAAAGGAGCTGCTCGCACCAAAACTAGCACCGGTATAACCATCGTTAAACAGGTCAAAAGCGTATTGCCAGGTGGGGACGGCTTGGGCAGGACTAACGGCAGCGATCGTTAGGGCTGCGGCTCCGAAAATTGCACTGAGGTTATAGGTCTTCATAATGTGGCCTGTTAATTGAGATGGATTCAGGGAAGATACCCCCTACAAACCTCCGCTCAGCAAATATCCTGCCGCCGACAAGGTTCTTACACCATCAGAATATGTCCGTTTCCTGAGCTTGACCGTCAAGAGTTTGTAAAGCAAAAATGCCTGTACGGAGTCAAATCAAAACACGGTTGATCCATGACCACATAGATACACTCAATCCGTAGACTCCTTGCTTAGAGAAGGTTTTACGGATTAACGCGAAGTCTTCGCCGTGTTAATCCGTAAAACCTTACGTATTCCACACGAGCCAACATCAATCCGAAAGGAACAATTTTCGAGAGAATCAGTACAAATACGTCTGGCTCGCGAATGGAAAACACGAAATAAATTCAGTATTAACACGTAAAAAATAATATTTTTAGGTTTAAATTTTGCGTATACACAATTAAAAATGTGTCCCCAAGCACAGTTCATATCGTCAGCTTCTATAACGTTTGTGCATGAATTCGCATGGAACGATCGCAAATCTACGTGCGCTTGATCTCGATGTGGCTCTAAACATTGCCAACGATCGTCAATCACAACGATCGCCATATTCGTGATGCCATCTCACTACGCCTTAAACTGCACGATCGCCTGAGCGCGGTTAATATTCCCCTCGCGACCGTAGGTACTCGTCGCCACCGATTGCAGCCGATCGAACAGCGGACGCCCGAACAACTCTGCCAAACGCAACACCGGAAACTGTCGTTCCAGCGTCGCTTTGCCCGTTTCCCAGTCGAGATAGAGATAACCATCATTCACCTCGCCCAGCAGCGATCGGCCGATCGCGAAGCCCTCCTGTTGGCGCACGCTGCCATCAAACGGCGCAGAAAACGCCGCATCGATCGCCGTGATCGAACTGGCCACAATTTCGTAACCTTCCAACGAACCACGCACACCCAAGACATCCGGCTCCAAGCGTAGACGCGGCCCACTATTCGCCACGTTCATCGTTGGCTTAAGCTTCGTCCAGGCAAAAACCCGACCCTGATCGCGCAGACTGAACGCACCGGCGGTGTAACCCTGTTCAGAGGCAAGCTGATCCAGTTGGGCGATCGCCGCTTCAGCCTCAGCGGTCGTCTGGGTCACGAACACCCAATCCGCTGGTTTACCCGCCTCTCCCGGTAGCAATCCCAGCGCAAATTCGCCCTGAGTCCAGTTAAAAATGTTGTCACTGAGGGAAATTCCCCAATTGCTTTCCGTATTTGTTACCGCTTGACGGATAGCCTGGGTCAGGGAGCCGCCGTCGGAGAGGATAGCCTGGATGTGTGACCAGCGTTGAGTTAGATCGGTTCCGGTGAGGGCGATCGCGGCATCTTGGGGGATGTAGCTCAAGGCTCGGGGGGGCATCATCAGTGCGGGAGCGGTGTCGGGGCGATCGGCGGCGTCGTTCCAGAGCGTATCGAAAATGAGGCCGTGCCGATCGAGGGCGATCGCGGCGGCGACGGTGCGGGGCAGATTGGAGGCTGTGGTTAGGTCATCGTTATCGAGAGCGGCCAGGTTGGCGACAACGAGACCAATACGGCGATCGGTCAGTTCGGTTAACGCGGTTTGATAGGCTTCGCTGCTCTTCAGGTTGAGTTCGGGAACTTGGACGTTATGAATCGCTTGGCGTAACACCTCGGGATCGTTGGCGAACAAGACGAAGCGACTGCCGACGATCGCGCTCGCCCATTCCCCGGCGTTGGCTTTGGCGAAGGGGTTAAAATCGCGCGGTGTGAGTTCTTTGGGGCGATAGGTGCGTTTGCTGTAAATCGTCTGAACGCCGTTGTACTCTTCGGCTTGAATCTCACGACCGGAGACGGCTTTATTGAGCCAGTAGGCATCGAGAAATTCGCGGCTGCGTTCAGCGTCGTCGATACTCAGAGCTACGAGATATCCGGGCTGGTTGCCGTTGTTCGGATTACGATCGCGATCAATCGCCGTGATCGCGATCGTCACCTCGTCGCCCAGCCAGGGCTGAATGTCGCGTTCGTAGGTGAGTTCCGTATCGGCCAGCAGGCTTTGCTCGATCGCGCTGAATTCATCCCGTACCTGCGATCGCCGACGTAATCCCGTGCGTAATACGCGCAACTTTTGCAGCCGATCAGGCTCCGTCAAGAGCGACACCATCAGCGGCGCATCCTTGGGAACCAGCACCGCTGCTTCAGGCGCTTGGCGATCGGCTCCATTCAGCAGCGAGATCGCGCTTTGGGTTGTAAACCAGTAGACACTCCACAGAGTTGTCAGGGCGAGGATAATCGCCAAAACAATCGACAGAGGGGATTTAACGCCGGGATAGGTGGAATTCATTGAATTCTCAGATGCCATGAATATCTCGAATCTTTGACGAATCGTTGACAATGCTGTGCGCCGTAACGGGCAGCATTAGGAGGTCGCGCCCGATGATTCTTGCCCGATGATCGCGACTAGACGAGTTCGAGGCGTGTCTATCATTATTTCATCATGTCGAACATGTCGAAATCTCGTCATTTCGATCGCTTCCGATCCGTTTTTTTTATCTCGCCGTCCCATCGTGACGCTCACAGTTTGGAGTCAACATTGCGCAAGGAGCTAGGGGCTGTCATCAATTAAATTTCTAGCGCTTACCCAGTCAGGATTTCAACCCCTAGCTTTTTTATTGGATCGGGCACTCAACAGCTTGTCCGACAAGGGTTCTACGATTAATTGATGACACTAGCGTTCCGCTAACTCAGAGGGATGCTACTGAGTCGTGTCATCTTTGCCAGACTCGTATTTAAGCCACGCTACGTAAGTATTTCTACTTTGTTCGGCATACTTTTCAGAGGCGTCTAGAGCCATAAAGTTCATTTCCGGTTGTGGTCAACTGTATTGTGTAGAGAACAAACACGGCCATCGAGGCCCCTGAAGAATCACCACCCTCTGATTTTTGGGTTAGCCGACCTGAGAACGAATCTCGATAAAATCTTAGAAAAATTATTCCCCCTTTCGCATGGATTGGACGAGCCCGCTACGATCGCAACAGACTAGCTTCATCACCCGCTTAACCCGTGTCCTAGGCGAGAGGGGGACACCGGACGCTGGATGGACAGGGCTATTAGAGGCCGCGTTTATGCCGGAAGCACCGGTTCAGCCGACGCAGCTAGAGCAATTAACCTTTGGTAGCGCGACGGCGAGTACGCTACGAGCGTCGAGCCGCAACCTCATCCTCGAATCCGATCCATCGCTCTCCGTTCGCGAATTGTTTCGATCGTATCTGCGTGAACAGCTCCTTCAGCTCACGCTGTCAACGGCGATCGGTGGGTGTGTTCGCGTTAAGCAAAGGGTGGACTACCTCGAACTCGATCGCCTCGGTCTGTTTGACATTAACCTCGCCGCCGTTCATGAACAAAATCAGGGGGATGACGAGGCGAATTTTATCTCTGATCTGCGGTTACAGCCGTTGCGTTTGCGAGTGCTGTGGCTAGAAGATGATCAACCGATCGAGGATTTAGCCTGGTCTTATGACCCAGAGAGCGACGAGATCGATCTGGTCGTATGCCTCTGGATTCGCGAATCGATTACGGAGGTGTGCAATCGTTACCACGTCGTGCTTGCAGGGTTTTTACCGGGTGATGCGGTCAACGGTCGCGATCGCGGCGTGATCGGTATCCATGACCTGCTCTACATGGGCGGTCTCCCCTGCTACCTCGACGTTTTGGCGCACAGAGCCTACAACAATCAGCCACGCACAAACTGGTTCCAAACCTTAACAACCGCCTCCAACTATGTGTATCCGTTTGCGATCGGAGCCGATGGTCGTACGATCGCCAGCAGCAGCTATGACGGCAGCCTACGAATCTGGACGACGGATAATACCGAACTAATCGCCTCCTTGGCCGGTCAAGTCCGCTCGATCGTCCCAAGTTCAGCCTTCTCGGGCAGCCATCCCCTCAGCTCCGATACCGCCGAAAAGCAGCTCAAGCTATCCCAGTCCGGGAGTGCTGTTCTCTCGCGTCATCTCATCGGCCACCCGAGCGGCATTAGTGCGGTCACGCTCTCCCCGAGCAGTCATTTTGCCGTCAGCGGCTGTGATGATGGATCGATTTCGGTTTGGGATATCCGCACTGGGGAAACCTGCCACCGACTGCAAGCCCATCGCACCTCGGTGAAAGCCCTGATTATGTCCAAGGATGAAACGTTACTCGTTTCAAGCGCGACCGATCGCTCCCTCAAAGTTTGGGACTTACCATCTGGTGATTTACGCTTCGATCTCAAACCCGTCGGAGATGTGACCATTTCGCTGGTGATCGATGATGATGGACGCTTTCTGATCAGTGGAACTCAATCAGGTCAGATTCAAATCTGGGATCTAACCGATGGCAGTCTGCGGCGCGAGATTGCGGCTCATGCGGGCGTCGTGCAGGCATTAACGCTTGATCCAGAGGGGAAGTACATCGCGAGCGCGAGTACGGAGCGCACGATCAAGGTCTGGGATTTAGCGACTGGCAAGCCGGAGGAAACCTTAACGGGTCATCCGACGCCTCTGATTGCCCTTGCGCCGCAGTCCGGTAGTCGTTGGGTCGATCTCAGCCTCTTTCAACATCAGCAGCCGGGATGGGCGCGATCGGATTAGGAGTATTGCCCGGAAAGAATCGCTGATCCCGAGCTAATCCCTGGCGAATCTCTGAGCAAATCAACCACCTCAGACGGACTACGATCGTCAAAGCGCTAAAATTAAATCCGCTCGCTGAACGAACATCGCCGATTTTTCCGATCGCCAAGCTGTCAAAGCTGCCATCGAGAAATCGCGCGACAGCCCGTCACGAGCCTGATTTTTTGTTTGCCAACGCCTGATGACTCTGCAAATTCGCCGCCGCCATCCGAACCCCAGTGTTCAAGCCGATACCTGTAGTTATAAGGTTCCGATTCCCGGAGCCGATCCGCAGCATATCCTCGAAGAAATTGTCTGGCATAAGGAGGTCGAGGTCGAGCGCTGGCGATCGGTGCGGACGCTGATCGATCTGCGTCGTGCGGTGCAGGACAAACCGGCGGCGTTGGATTTTGTCGGGGCGCTACGATCGGGGAAAACCCAGCCCGCGCTGATCGCCGAGGTCAAAAAAGCATCGCCCAGCAAAGGCGTGATTTGTGAGAATTTCGACCCCGAGACGATCGCGACGGCCTATGCTCAGGGCGGCGCGAGCTGTATTTCGGTGTTAACCGATGCGAAATTTTTTCAGGGTAGTTTCGAGATTCTCGATCGCGTTCGCGCCACGGTCGATCTGCCGCTCCTGTGCAAAGATTTCGTCATTTACCCCTATCAAATCTATAAAGCTCGCGCCCACGGAGCCGACGCCGTTTTGCTGATCGCGGCGATTTTGCAAGATCGCGATCTGTCCTACTTTCTAAAAATTGCCCGCACCCTCGGCATGGCCGCACTGATCGAAGTGCATACCCTCGAAGAACTCGATCGCGTCTTGGCGATCGACGGCGTTGAACTCATCGGCATTAACAACCGCAATCTCGAAGACTTCTCCGTGGATCTCGCCACAAGCGAAAATCTGATCGCGGCGCGGCGCGACGCCCTCACGGCGAAAAATATCACCCTCGTCAGCGAATCCGGCTTACATACTCCCACCGACCTCGATCGCGTCGTCACTGCCGGAGCCAATGCCGTCTTAATTGGGGAATCCTTGGTCAAGCAGGCCGACCCGCAAGCGGCGATCGCGGCTCTATTTCAGCCACAAGCTAGCGCCTAAGCCCCACGCGCGAGTCCAGGGATTTTTCCCCAATAGCCATGAGTCCCACGGGGTATAATGCATCCGACCCGATCGCGAGGTGGCGGCAGCCTTTGATGATTGCCCTCCGGATGCCTTTCTATACCTCGTTTGCCCATGCAGCCCATCCCCTTGCCGTCGCATATTCACTACGAACTGTTACTGCAACTGCTCGAACGTCAAACGAGCCACGCCGTTCGCACCAATACGATCGAGTACGAACGGGTGAATCAGCTAATCGCAACCCTGCGCAAAGCCTTGACCTTACAAAAAAGTCTCGAAAATGATTGCGATCGTCACGGCATCCCGTTTGAGTACCGATGGTCGCTCAACGATAACAATGCAGACCCACATCGGCATTACGACTCATGAACGCCCGTCCACTGCATACCCAACCGCGCATCAACCACGCGACCCGCTATCGAAATGGTCAGACAAGCGCAGATCGCCGGAGCCTCTAACGGCTTGAGTTTTATGAATTTTTGCGTTGCCAGCATGGTCACAGCTTAGGATGAGTCTCTTTCTCTTGATCCTGCGATCAAACTCAACAAGATCCGACGGCTAGCCGCGCGATCGCGGCGGGGCGAATCAGACAAATTTGTACGAATCGCGCCGGGTCTGGGATAATTCATCCCTCATCTAGCCCGCCCCCGATTCTTTCGACTCTCTCGAAACCATCCCTACATTTCATCCCCAACTCTAGAAAATATGGACGATAAAACAATGCTGATGATTCCGGGGCCGACCCCGGTTCCTGAGCGTGCTCTCACTGCCCTCGGCAAACACCCGATCGGCCACCGTACCGGCGAATTCAGCGCTCTGATCGGCGAAGTGAACGCCGCGCTAAAATGGCTCCACCAAACCGAAAACGATGTCCTCACCCTGGCGGCGAGCGGCACGGGCGCAATGGAAGCGGGGATCATCAACTTCCTGAGTGCGGGCGATCGAGTGGTGGTCGGCTCGAATGGTAAATTCGGCGATCGTTGGGCGCAGGTAGCGAAAGCCTACGGTCTCAACGTGGAAATGATTGAGGCCGAGTGGGGCAAGCCGCTTGATCCCGAGGCGTTCCGCGCGGTGCTAGAAGCGGATACCGACAAGACGATTAAGGCCGTCGTCATCACCCACAGCGAAACATCAACGGGTGTTCTGAATGATCTAGAGGCGATCGTCGGCTACATCAAAGCTCACGGTACGGCGCTAAGTATTGTGGATGCGGTCACAAGTTTGGGCGCGTACGATCTGAAGGTAGACGAGCTGGGGATCGATGTGGTCGGTTCCGGCTCCCAGAAGGGATATATGATCCCGCCCGGTTTGGCGTTTGTCTCCGTGAGCGAGAAAGCGTGGACAGCCTACGCAACGGCTAATTTGCCCCGTTTTTACCTCGATTTGGGCAAATATCGCAAAACCGCAGCAAAAAACAGCACGCCGTTCACGCCGCCGATCAACCTCTATTTTGCGCTTCATGCCGCGTTGCAGATGATGCAAAACGAAGGGCTTGAGGCGATTTTTGCGCGTCACGATCGCCTTAAGCGGGCGACCCGTGCGGCGGTGAAAGCGATGGGTTTACCGCTGTTTGGTGCGGATGAGTGCGCCAGTCCGGCGATCACGGCGGTGGCTCCGGTCAGCGTTAAAGCGGAAGATATCCGATCGCTGCTCAGTAAAAAGTTTGATATTGCCTTAGCAGGCGGTCAGGATCACCTCAAGGGCAAAATCTTCCGCATTGGTCACCTCGGTTTTGTGAGCGATCGGGATGTGCTGACGGCGATCGCCGCGATCGAGGCGGCGTTAATCGAGCTGGGTCATGATGGTGTTGCACCGGGTGCAGGCATAGCGGCGGCGGCTCAGGTGTTGAATGCGGGCTAGGGTCTGTCATTCCTGAGACTTTCATAGACGCTCAAACTTCGATTAAGCGCTAATTTTTATCCATCAAACCGAGTCGTTGCGATCTAGCCGCGATTCGGTTTTTTGCTATTCACGCGAAGTCGTCGCCAAATCAATCGTCACGGTGACCTGTCGATTACTCGATCGCGCAGCGGCACGGCTTGAGGACTCATCCAGACGAATCCGCACTTCCACAATGCGAGCATCCAGATTGGCCGCCGGATCAATATCAACCTCGCTTTGGGTTTGAACCTGGAGGCCGATCTGATCCACCGTGCCGCTGAGGGGCTGATCAAATCCGGTAGCGGTCACAGTGGCCGTTTGGCCGATTTTCACGTTGCCAATATCGCTGTCGTAGACCTCAGCAACGGCGTACATCGTTTTGGTTTGGCCGAGATCGACGATCGCGCTGTCGCGGGCGGACTCTCCAGCGCGAACGTGAATCTTAAGGATTTGCCCGTCCTGGGGAGCGCGAACAAAGGCGTCGCGATAGGCGGCTTGGGCTTCGAGCAGGGCGCTACGGCTGGCGGCGAGTTCGGCTTCGGCCAGGGCGAGATCTTCGGGGCGCACCTCGGCGATCGCGGTCAAGGTGGCGTCGCCTTCGATGATGCGATCTTCGAGGGTTTGCACCGTACGATCGAGCGTGGCGCGGGCTTCGGTGATCTGGGCGCTGCGGCTGGAGAGAATGCGATCGAGTTCGGCGCGGGCTTCGATCGTCCGTTCGCGAGCGGTTACCGCCTGGAGGCATTCGCTATCGCGCTGCTGGGCGGAGACGACTCCACCGGCGTAGAGTTCTTCGTAGCGATCGCAGTTGGTTTCGGCGTTGTCGAGTTCGGCGTTGAGGCGATCAATCGTGGCGATTTGGGTGGCGCGTTCGCCATCGAGCTGAGATTCTAAGGTGGCGATCGCGGCGCGTTGGCTGGAAATTTGCCCCTGAAGTTCGGCGCGGTTTTGGTCGGTGCGAGCCGATTGAGCTGCGATATCGCCGGTTTTCGCCCCGGCGGCGATCAGATCGCGCCGCGCTTCAGCAATGCGAATATTGTCGCGGGCGCGTTCGAGCGAGGCTTTGAGCCGATCGTGATTATCCAGCATGGCGATCGTCTGACCAGCTCGCACCTGCTCGCCTTCGCTGACCATCAGCGCTTCGATGCGGCTACCGTCGAACGAGGGCGGAGCTGCGACGGCGATCGTTTCGCCCACGGGTTCGATCCAGCCCAGCGCCGTCACGGTGGTGATTTCCGGCGCGGGAATACTCTGTTCCACCCGTTCAGATTTCGCCGCCTGTTGGACGCGAATGAATTGCCACAGACCCAAGCCCACAATGGCAACCGTCACCACTACGATCGCGCTCGTCATGGGTGTTTTTGGGCTAACCGGAAACCCCTTGCGTTCGGTCATGGTGTGCGATTGCCCTGAAAGATCGATGTAGCCTGCTTTTTCATCTTAAGGACTTCAAACCAAATCAGCCTGAAATTTCAGTCAGTGAAGCCCGATCGCGATCGCTGGCAGTTTCGACGTATTTTAGAATTCCAGACCTCGCATTTCAGACTTCGCATTTCAGTCTTCGCGTTCGATAGAACCTTCGACTGAGCGCTCGCCTGAACTTCAACGTATTCCCAACCATGACGCATCATGCTGACGTTTTCTCGCGATCGAATTGCCTCACTCAAAGCCGCTGCGGTCGGGGCGATCGCACTGTGCGCATCACGCTTGCTGCTGGAATGGATCTGGCCGCAGGGTGGACTCGATTGGGATCAGCTTGATTTATGGTTGGGAACGGCGCTCTGTGGTGGTGTGTTTGGCTTGACCTATCGTTACACCTTGCGCCAAGAGCTGGATATTCACCTGACGACGGGGGCGATCGCGGCCTTTGCGATCGCTCGGGCGGCGGGTCAGTGGGAGGGGTTACGGGCTGGAGGTGAGCTGGATGGTGTCTGGGGTCGTGTACTGGACGGACTTTTGACGGGTGAATGGGGTGTGATCGTGCCGATCGGGCTGTTGATTGGCCGATTGATGATCGTGAACGGTGTGCCGTTTGGGATTGCGGCGGTGGTGTTGGATGGTGTGTTCGCGTGGGGTTGGGTCGATCGGTGTGCTGGCGATCGGCGTTCTGATTCGTCGGTAGAAGGGTAATTTTGCTTGGTTATTCAGCCTGAATCGCGGCTTGAATTTCGGTGATCGTTTTCGCGAGTAAACCCTGTTGAATAACCTGTTCAGCCTGCGCGATTCCGAGCTTCAGGTCGGCGCAAACCCCACATTGCCACAGGAAAAAACCACCCGACCAAACCGCCGATTTCATCAGTTCACGCTCGCGATCGGTCTCGATCCGTCCCGCGACCAGCATCGCCAGATCCGCGAGATAGTCCGCTTCCGAAGCCATCGGCGTATCGACCCCACCCAGGCCAAAATCTCGCGCGTGGAGGTGCAACCGCTCAAACTGATCCCCCTGGTATATCCCAATAATCGCCGTCCGCGATCGGGGCAAATCGCAACTCCCCTCCAAGCCTTTAATCGTCATAAACTCCGCCTGACCGCGCAGGGCAAACGCCCCTTGAAAAAAGCCTTCCGTCGGCGGATGCACAAACCCGCAGGCGTGTCGCACCTGTCCTCCATAGGGCGACCACATCAGCTCGATCGTCGCGAGGGGCGGACGCTTGCCGATTTGATCGCGATAGTCTGCCACGGCGATCGTCTCGGGGAAAATGAACGGCGTGTAGGCAAAAGCGAGCTGGGCGCGATCGAGCGCGTCATGCAACCGGGCGACACCGCAGCGCGTCCAGTCGATCCCCAGCGCGTGCCAAATCTCCACCATCGGCAGTCCGTACTTGGTCGGCATCCGATCGCCGCCATGCATCACCACCGGCACACCCGCATTCGCCAACAGCAGCGCCACGATCGGCGTGACGGGCGCGGTACGAGCGCGACCATCGTAGGGACAACCCAGCACGATCGGCAGAGTTGCGGGATCGCTAGCCTCTGGCGTGCGGGCGTCAAGCGGTGGAATACGTGAACTGAGGCGATCGTAAGCATCCAAAATTCCGGCTAGCTCCTGGGGAACCGGTCGCTTCATCCGGTGCGCGACGATAAATCCGCCAATTTGTGCGGGAGTGGCCTCGGCCTGTAACACCATCGTCATGGCCGATTCGGCTTCGCTGCGGGTCAGGTGTTTACCGGTGTGGGGGCCACTGGCAATTTTTTTGAGGAGCGTGCGAAAGACGTGACTCATAGCGAATAGAAAAAAGTGGCCTGACCGTCTTCTAGTGTGCAGTGTTCGCAGGCTGTTGACAGGCATTTGGGTGAAACACCGGGGCGATCGGTCAGGGTTCGATCGTCGTTTGGGTTAATTCGAGATGACCGAGCGCTTGAATGTTGTGCGTGGGCAGATCGGCAAGGCGATCGGTGGCGAGCTGGGGGACGTGCTGACGAACCAATTGATAGAAGTCTCGCACTGGCGGAATCAAGAGGCGATCGACGGTGGTGACGAGAACCACCTGGCGGGTGAGGCTGGGTTCGAGAATGTTCGGGGAGGCGATCGGGCGAACAGTTAGAGTTGGATCGTCGTAGGCTTCGAGGGTCGCGGAGGCAGGCAAAATGGCGATCGCGTCGCTTTGACGCACGATGCCACGAAAGGCATCCAAGGTATTGAGTTCGAGGATGGCTCGCAGCTCAATGCCTTCTCGCGCAAACACATCTTGCACCAGGCGCTGCATCCCATAGCCATCTTTAAAAATGATGTGGTCATAATGCGCCAGACGTTCTTTCGGGATGGAGACGTAATCGCTCAAGGGATGATGGGCCGCCATCAACACCACCACCGATTCTTCGTATAGCGGCTCGATCGCCAGGTCTGCACTGGCCGTCAGCAGTGGATTATTCATCACCACCGCAATATCCACCAGGCCATCGCGCAACACTTTCAAGGCGCGATCGCTACCCAGAGAGGTCACACGTAGCTGCACATTGGCGTGGTCTGCATGAAACTGCTGAAGCACCGTCGGCAAAAAATGCGAGCAAACCGAATGAATCGCGGCGATGCAAAGTTCAGATTGTTTACCGTTCAACAAATCGGCAATTTCCTGTAAACCCTTCGACCATTCATCACAAATCTTGCGGGCGCGGGGAAACAACCGCTCACCGGCCACCGTCAGCCGTGCCGGTGTCGTGCGGTGTAGTAGCTCCATCCCTGCGGATTCTTCTAGCGATCGGACTTGTCTACTAATCGTCGATTGGGTCACCCGTTGCAGGCGAGCCGCTTTTTGGAAGCTACCGGTTTCAGCGACGGAGAGAAAGGCTTGAAGTTGTTCGAGGCGCATGATGTCGATCGGGTCAAATGTGGGAGCTGCAAATCGGCGCCTGCTTAGTTCTTAGTTTAGGAGGTATAAGTTAAAAAACATCGTAATTCGTTGACGTTTTATGTTTTCTTTCTCCGATCAACTACCCGAATCATTCTTCTCCATCCTGCTACCAGAAACAGACCAGGATTCTACCCTCAAGCTTGTGAATCTCACAACCGACTTTGTCACCTAAAACACCGGCAGCGTTCTGAATTTAGATGACAGCGCAGAATCTGGCGATCGCGTCACCCTCGCCGAGGATATCCCCACACGCTACACCGACGGCATCCGCGCCCTAGCCGGAAATGACTACGTTGCAGGCTCAAACCTCAATGACATCATCTATGGCAACGGCGGCGGCGACTATCTTCTGGGAAAGTCCGGCCATGATGTCCTCTTCGGTGGGCGCGGAGATGACTATCTCGAAGGAGGCGAGGGCAACGATCAGCTCGTCGGCAACCGAAACGCCGATTATCTGTACGGTGGCTCTGGCAACGATACCCTCTTCGGTGGTCGGGGTGCGGATATCTTGACCGGAGAAGCGGGCGACGATGTCCTGGCCGGAGACCGTGGCCTCGATCGCCTTTGGGGCGGTGATGGCGCCGATACTTTCATCCTCCAAGTCGGTGATGCACCCGCCAATCTCGAAATTGGTCGCGCCTCTCCGCTGGACTCTCAAGACCAGGATCTGGTTCTGATGGTGGATGAAATCCCGGTGGATATCATTCTGGATTATAACCCCGCCCAGAACGATCGCCTGCAACTTCCCGATCGTCTCGACGCGAGCGCTGTAACCCTAACGGAACGCTATTTGGTGATTGGCGATCGGCGCGATTTTGACCCCGCTGGCCCTTACCCACCAGGCACGATCCGCACCGCCGATTTTCAGGTCGAGGCCATTCAGGCGACGTTAATCACGGAAACGGCCTCCGGGCAAGCTTTGGCTTTGGTGCGTGGCGTTAGCCCCAATGAAATTTTATGGCGCTCCTAAGCCGACCCTAGTTTTGTTAGGGTGTGTTTAGGATATGTTGCGGTATTGGGGGGTGCGCTCAAAAACGATCGCCTTTCACAACCGCAACGCACCGCTGACGGAATGATGCGTTGCTCCGTCGTAATCAACCTGTGATCGATCTGCGATCGATTGCGGCCATAAATGCGTCCTAAAATTGATCTAGATCAGGCGATATGGTGTTTATTTTTCTGTCTAATCTGAGCAGCTTGATCATCATAGAGAAAGGGCAGGAAAGCATAGCGCACCCCAGAGGTTATCGGTGTCGCTTCGTGCAGTAAGGAACAGGAAAAGACAACAGCTCCACCGGCTGGAGCTGAATATTCCTGTAGCCCAAACTCAGGAAATCTTAAGCATCCGCCGGTATATTCTCCCGTATTCAGGTTGAGAGAAACTGCAAATTTTCGGTGCGCGGTTCCTTTCGTCGTATTATCTCGGTGAGACTTGAAATATCCGCCGGTCGTACTATCGTAACAGGCGACAATATAACGTTCGATGCGGGTTGATTTGAATTGAAATGCCTTTTGAATTTCAGGAGCTAGCCGATCGTGAATTCGATGCATACACGCATCTTTCAGCACTTCATGGGTGATTTCACAGTCAGATCGACGCTTACGATTGGAGTCGTTAATGCCCACGGTTTTTCCGTTGACTTCGCGCATAAAACCCGACTCACTGCCTCCCTGTGTCTGGTAATACTGCATCAATGTTTGACACAATTGAGGCTCGAAAATCCGTGGAACAACCAAGACAGGAGCTAATCCATTACTGAGAGGAGTCGGCTGAATAGATACAGGTGTTTTTTGCTGTCTGATTACATCTAGCACGGTCTGAACGTGCTGGTCTGCATCTTGGGAGAATGGTATGCACGAAATCACCCGAAGGCGTTGATCGAGGACTAAGGAGTGTGCTTGGTAGGCGATATCATACTCTGACGTTGTGGGTAATTCCTGTAATGCTCCGTACAAGTGACTAATGCTGCGATCGAAATCCCAGAATATATGAAACCCAGGTAATTGACTTTCAATCCGGTTAGCCGATTTATCTTCTGGATCGATACTGACGCCAAAAAAACAGGCATGTTGCTCGTTGAATATACCCTGATATTTATAAAATCCTTCGAGTATTTTCTGTACGATTTGATTGGAGGCCGAACCAAAGAAACACAAGACAATGAATCGTCCGGCTACGGTATCAAAATTAAACTCATTGTTAACGAGCGTTTTACCCTTGAAATAAAAAGCGGGTTCTCCATATTGGAGTAGACGTGTTCCCATGTTAGTGATTTGAAAGCAACGACGATCGATACAATCTCGATCAAAAAATCAAAGATTGTATTGACAAGAATCTACGTTGATAGTCAGTTCAATCAAAACAAGATGTGCTAATTGGGTCACAACGTACCGCAACTCGCATTTCGACTCTGCTTAGTGCTCATCGATTCTGTTCTATTCAGTTCTGAACTGACGATATCTGTGTATGAATGGGTAACTTTTTGGGGTAAACACGGTAAAAATGCAACCCAAAATAAAACCGCAGCGATTCCGGTTAGAGAGACGCTACGGTCACAGAATAGTTCCCATTAGGGAAGGTTTAGTGCGGATTGGTTCCGTGGTGAATCATCTCGGGCAGACTCACGATCGGCACAAAACAATCCGGTATGCCGAATAATACCTAGAACGTAAAGGTTGTGCGAATCGTACCAATGATGATGTCATCCGTGCTTTCGCTTTGGTTCGGGTTAACCAACCAAATCACACCCGGTGTGATCGTAATGCCATCCGAAAGCTTGAGCTTATAAAGCGCTTCCACATGGAGCGGCACATCTTCATCGAAGTTGGGGTTGCTCGTGCCGCTGTTGACATCTGCATCAATTAGATACGGCGCTGCACCAACGATGAGTGCGCCCATGTTACCCGGTGCAAACAGATCGGGGAAGCTCAAGGTCAGAGCATAGTTGAGGATATCCGCATCCACTTCATCGTCATTAAGATCGGCTTGGGTGTAGCCCGCCCAGCCCGCAAGACGGAAACGCGGACTGGCGCTCCAGAGAAATTGCAGACCGAACGAATCGCTGATCACTTCACCGTTCGCAGCCGTCGCGGAAAAGCCAGCACCGGTCAGAGCCGTCGGCGACAGGTTTGCCAGACCGGTTCCGGTTCCACCAAAGTTAAAGCGACGGCTACCGGATTCGACATCGTGGTTGTGGATGTAGGTCAGACCAAATTTAAAGCGATCGGACGGAGTAATGACCGCTTGACCCAGGTAGGAGTTGTTGCCGTTAAACAGTCCCGCTCCGGGGCTGCTATCGAAGCCACCACGAGCCAGGTAGCCCGCCGATAGCTCCAGCCAGTCTGTCGCACTGTAGCGTAGACCCACACCTTGACCGCCGAGATTGTGGCGGAAAATCGGGTTTCGCTCACCGAAACGGGATAGCGCACCGTTGGCGCCGCCGCCTGCTTCCAGGCCGGGGTTGAAGGTGTCGGCGTAGAAGTGGTGACCGCCGAGGCTCGCCATCAGGGTGACTTGCAGATCGTCGCCCACCGGGAATTGGTAGTGGAGGCGATCGATCGTGACATTGTTGTCATCGGCTCCATCAAACGCAAAGCGGCCTTCGTTCGTCCCCAGTTCACCGGCAAAGCTATCACCGATATTACCGGCGGTCAGTCGGGTGAACAGCTTGTCACGCCCGTTGAAGCTCGACACCAGTTGCAGACGGATTTTGTCGTGGAAGACGGTTTGGGTTTCGTCGTTATCGCTCCAGCTATCGGCAACCGTGAACGCGACTTCACCGGCGAGCTTGGTGGTGGTCGAAAACTGTTGCGCTTCGACGGTGTCGATGCGGGATTCGAGGCTATCGACACGACCGCGCAGCGAGGCCAGTTGAGCCGAAAAATCGTCTTGAAGACGATTGATCGTATCCAAATCACCGGGATCGAGTCCATCACCACCGACTTGCGCCAGGATTTGATCGAGACACGCATTCAAACCGGCGGCAAATTCGTAGCGGGTTAGGGCTTGGTTACCGCGAAAGGTTCCGTCGGGGTAACCGGCGATGCAGCCGTAACGTTCGACGAGGGATTGTAGCGCCTGAAACGCCCAATCCGTCGGCTGAACATCCGACAGTTGCGACACGGAGGTAACTTGATCGAGGCTGGCCGGTGTGTCAAGTGATTCGACGCTGAGGAAGCGATCGACATCATTATTAATGCTGTTGATGCTCGTGGTGGTGTCGAGTTCGATCGGGGTTGCTTGCGCCGAGAGTGCCGAGGCGACGAACAGCGCGGGGCTGACGAGCAGGGCCTTAAACAAATTTTTCACGGAGATTCAAATCCTCACACATAGGGAAATCAAAACGCTACCTAACGAAGCTCGGTAGGAGCGCACGGTCGTAGGTTGCCTGGATTGAAGTACCAATCATGGATCGATGATCGATAGCGTCCATTGGACTAACGCACGATCGTGCGCCCGCACCCAGCGAATAGGTCAGACTTCGGAGCTTGTCGAGACTTTAAGCTAAATCCCCGAGAGATTCAGTCAAACCGAATTCAATCAGAGCAGGCTGAAAGTTGCGGTTTTCGTGGCCGGGGCGACTGAGTTTGATCAGGGCAAACCGCTGGAGTTCACTCAGCGATCGCCATTGTTCGATCGAAATCGCCTGGTCAAATCGCGCTGCCTCAGCGAGGACATCCGCCGGGATCACCTCAGAGTGTGACCACGGAGGTTTGTCCTCGATCGGTAAATCCTTGGGGTACTGCCCCGTCCGAGTTTGCACAAGCTGCCGCAGTCGATCGCGGTAATCCTGAATGCTGGCGCGGGTATCACAGGGGCGATCGACCAGGCTATGACGATCGTGATCGTCGAACTGATGCCAGTGCTGGAGTTTTAGCTTGACCCCGCAGGTGTCGAGTTTGTGGCGAACTTGCATGGGAATGCAGCGCAGGGACTCAACAAAATCAGCTTCAAATTGAAAGAACACAGCATTATTCATGACCGAGCCACCTCCGGTATCGACGAGGCTGATGGGATATTCGCGGCGATCGTGGCGCTGTTGGCTTGTCGAAGAGCCATGTTACTGACGGCCACCGCACAGGCTTTAAGTTCTGGTTGAGCCGAATCGGGACAGGCTTCGGGATGCGTCAGGGCGTTCACCTCCGCCGTCTCAGACCACAAGGCTCCCCAGTGCATCGGTGCGAACACCGTTCCTGGTGCAATTCCGCGCGTGATTTTCGCGGGCAACTCGCAGCGTCCCCGACGCGATCGCACCTCCAGCACATCCCCCTCCGCGATATCGAGATTCGCCGCATCGCGGGGATGAATTTCGAGGAACGGATCGGGGTGCATTTTATGGATTTTTTCCGTGCGACCCGTGCGGGTTTGGGTGTGCCAATGGCCGTAGAGTCGGCCAATGGTTAACACGAGCGGAAAATCCGGATCGGGTGGTTCGGCCAAACCCCGAGAGTGGAGGGCGACAAACTTGGCGCGACCGTCGGGGGTGTTGAACTGTCGATCGGTGTACAGTCGTTTCGGTTCGGTGCTCGGCTCTGACCCGGCGGGATACGGCCACTGCTGCGAGCCGTGGGTACGTAGCAGATCGTGGGTCATGCCGGTCATGTCACAGGGGCGATCGCGCGTCAGCTCGACAAATTCGCGATGCACATCGGCCACCGTTTCAAAGGCAAACTGATCCGCAAACCCCAGACGTTGCCCCACCTGAGCAAAAATCCACCAGTCCTCTTTCGCTTCCCCCAACGGCAGTTGAAATCCCTGCGAAAGTGTCACTACCCGCTCAGAGTTGGTCATCGTGCCGAGCTTTTCGCTCCACTGCATCGCCGGTAATAACAGATGAGCAAAGGCCGTAGTTTCCGTGGGGTTATAGGCTTCTTGGTAGACCGTGAATGGCGATCGGCGTAGCGCAGCCTTGGCACGATTCAGATCTGGCAAACTGACGACGGGATTGGTCGCCGCAATCCAGAAAACCCCCACCGCATCTTGTTCCAGCGCTTCGATCATCTCCCACGCATTTAATCCCGGTTGCGGCGAAATTTGCCCCGCCGGAAGCTGCCATAATCGCTCCACCTCCGCGCGATGTTCGGCATTTTTCACGCTGCGATATCCCGGCAGCAAATGCGCCAAACCACCGGCCTCGCGTCCCCCCATCGCGTTCGGCTGCCCCGTCAATGAAAACGGCCCCGCTCCGGCACGGCTAATCTGACCGGTCATCAGGTGAAGGTTGATCAGCGTCCGCGCCTTAGCCGTGCCTTCTTGGGATTGATTAATCCCCATCGACCACAGTGATAGAACATTGCTCGACTCGGCCCAGTAGGTGGCCGCGAGCTTGAGATCCTCGATCGCAATGCCGCAACGCCGTGCCACCAGCTCGGGCGGGTAATGTTTAATGATTAATTCATACGCCGCAAAATCCCTGGTATGTTGCTCGATAAACTCGCGATCAAGGGCTTTATTTTGAAGGAGTAAATAGGCGATACCATTGAGCAGATCAATATCTGTGCCGGGGTTAATGGCGAGGTGTAAATCGGCTGATTTTGCCGTCAGGGTTTCGCGCGGATCGACGACGATTAATTTAACGTTGGGGTTACGTTTTTTATGTTCTAGAAAGCGGTTAAAGACGATCGGATGACACTCGGCGGTATTGGTTCCGATGAAAAAACCACAGTCGGTTTGCTCCAGATCGTCATAGCAGCAGGGAGGGCCATCGGTTCCAAAACTTTGGACGTAGGCTGACACCGCTGACGACATACATAGGCGTGAATTCGCATCGAAATTATTGGTTCTCAAACAGCCTTTGAGGAGCTTTTGGGCGGTGTAATAATCCTCGGTGACCAGTTGGCCTGAACCGTAGATACAGACGGAATCAACGCCGCGAGTGTCGATCGTCTCGCGAATTTTAGCCGCGATCAAATCCAGCGCAAAATCCCAACTAACCTGCTCGAATTCAGCATCCAGCGACTCACGCCACAGGGGATGCAACAACCGATCTTTTTGAATGGACTCAATAACGGTTGCTCCCTTGACGCAAACGCGTCCGAGGCTAGAAGGGTGGTCACGATCGCCGCGCACCTTAAACCCTTTCGGAGTTTCCACGACTTCGAGACCACACCCGACACCGCAATAGGGACAAATTGTTCGAGTGGTCGCGTTCACAGATTTAAAGGGCTGGGATTAGCTGAAATTAAAGAATAGATGAAATAGGGAAACCTGTATTAAGGTGCGCAGCGGTTAGATAGCACTCGCCTTAGCAGAGTTTTGACGACGGGGCAGACAACGCCGCCGGTCGCGTCCTAATCGTCGTGAGCATAGCGACGATAGAGGAAATCGAGCGCTTCGTTGCGCAATTCGTAGTAGCGCGGGTCTTCCATCATGCGGCCACGATCGCGCGGACGGGAAAATTGTAGGTCTAGCGTTTCGCCGATCGTGGCGGCGGGGCCATTGGTCATCATAACGACGCGATCGGCGAGGTACAACGCTTCGTCGATGTCGTGGGTGATCATCAAAACGGTGATTTTGTGGTCGCGCCAGATCTCTAACAGCTCGTCCTGGAGTTCCTCGCGCGTACTCGGATCGAGCGCCCCAAACGGCTCATCGAGAATCAACACCTTCGGGCGAATCGCCAACGCTCGCGCGATCGAAACCCGCTGTTTCATCCCGCCGGATAGCTCGTTGGGTCGCTTATCGGCGGCCTCAGTCAAGCCGACCATCTCGATATGTTCGTCCGTGATGGCGTCTTGCTCGGCCTTGGAGAGTTTGGGGAAAACGGTTTCGACGGCGAGACGAACATTTTCGTAGGCGGTTTTCCAAGGAAGCAAGGCGTAGTTTTGAAACACCACCATGCGATCGGGCCCCGGTTCGACGATCGGATTATCTTCAAGGTTAACGATACCGGCGGTCGGCTCGGTAAATCCCGAAATCATGTTCAGTAACGTGGATTTACCACAGCCAGAGTGACCGATGAGGCAGATAAATTCGCCTTCATGAACGGCCAGATTAACGTTTTCGATCACCGTATAGTGACCGGTTGGAGTGGGGTAGACCTTGGAGACATTTTTTAGCTCCAAAAACGGTGAATCCGTTTGAGTGGGGGTGTCTAGAGTGGTGGAATTCAAGGTGTGCATAACTCAATCACGACGAGGAGCGGACGATCAAAATGGGTGCGGGCGACCCTGGAAGGTCACTAGGTCGGTACGCCAATCTCAACTTCACGAATCACAACATCCCGTTTGATTTCCAGGCTCTTGAGGTACTCGATCGGGTAGTCCGGATCGAAGGTTGTGCCGTCCATGAGCGTGATTGACTTACGATCGCGCGGAGCGTTGGGCAGTTCGAGTTCTCGTGCCGCCTCAGAAAATACGTCCATGCGGTTAACGCGCTCGATCGTCTCGACCCAGTTTTTCGGGAATGGCGTCAAGTCCCAGCGTGCCATTTGTGCCAGCGTCCACAGGGTGTGGACGGAGTCGGGAGCGTTACAGCAATCGAGGAAAAATTGGTTAAACTTCAGCTCTTCAACCGGTTTGCTGCCATTACCGCGATCGTAGGCGGTGAAAAACCCAGCAGAGGCAAACTCACCCGCCTCCCCGAGGTATTCGCTTTTTTGCAGGTAACCCAGGATTTCTTCGCGGTTGCGGCGATCGTCGCAATATTCGCAGGCTTCGAGCAATGCCTTGACGAGCGCAATATGGGTTTTTGGATATTTCTCAGCCCAATCTTCCCGCACGCCGAGGACTTTTTCCATGTGTCCCGGCCAGATATCGAGGTCGGTCGCCACCACTGTGCCGAGCTTTTCAGCTACGGCGCGAGAGTTCCACGGTTCACCGACGCAATAGCCATCGATGTTGCCCTGTTTCAGGTTCGCCACCATCAACGGGGGCGGCACAACGCAAAGACTCACATCCCAATCGGGATCAATGCCGCCACTGGCCAGCCAGTAGCGCAACATGAGGTTATGCATCGAGGCGGGATGCACCATCGCGAAGTTGTGGACGCGATCGGGGTCGTGGGTAATATAGTCCTTGAACTGTTCTAGGGTCGTGATGCCATCATCAACAATCTTTTTACTCCAGGTGATCGCATTGCCGTTACGCGACAACACCATCGCGGAACAGATCGGCACGGAGGCTTTACCGCGCATTCCCAGCGTCATCGCCAGCGGCATTCCAGCCACCATTTGTGCTGCGTCCAGTTCTCCCGTCGCCACCGATTCGGCCAACGCATTCCAACTGGGCTGACGGCTGAGGGTGACGTTGAGACCATATTCGGCAAAGATGCCTTTTTCCTGGGCGACGGCGAATGGCGCACAGTCGGTCAGCGGAATGAAACCGAGGTCGAGGGTTGTCTTTTCGAGTCCGCTGGCGGAGGTTGCGATCGGCGCTGCGACCGGGGCTTTGGTCTTTTTCTTGGTGCGCTTCTGCTGATTGAGGAAATAGGTGACTTCATTACGTAGGGTGTAGTAACTCGGATGATTCACCACATCCATCCGGTTACGCGGACGCGGGATGGGAACGTCTAAAACCTGACCCACATGGGCGCTCGGCCCGGTGGTTAGCATCACGACGCGATCGCTCAACAGCAGCGCTTCATCCACATCGTGGGTCACCATGATCGCGGTGACTTTATTTTCCTGACAAATACTCATTAACTGCTCTTGCAGTCCACCACGGGTCAACGCATCGAGCGCCCCGAAGGGTTCATCGAGCAGTAGCACCTTCGGGCGAATCGCAAAGGCTCGGGCGATCGCCACCCGCTGTTTCATCCCACCTGAAATCTGGCTCGGGTAATTATCGGCGGCTCGCTGTAGCCCCACCATATCGATGTGGTGTTCGACGATATCCGATCGCTCGGCCTTCGACATATCCTTAAACACCGTATCCACCGCCAGCGCGATATTCTGCCGTACCGTCTTCCATGGCAACAGCGAATAGTTCTGGAACACCACCATGCGATCGGGCCCCGGTTCCGTCACCTGACGACCTTCGAGAATGACACCGCCGGAGGTCGGGGCGTCGAGTCCCGCAATAATATTGAGCAGCGTCGATTTACCGCAACCGGAATGACCGAGCAGCGTGATGAATTCACCCTGCTTAATCGTTACGTCGATGTTCGTCAGCGCGATGTATTCGCCACCGTCCGGCAACGCAAAAATCCGGCTCACATGATCGACATCAAGGATAGGCAAATTTTCTGGTAGACGGCAGGCTTCGCCGCTTTGAGATGCGCCAAGGCGATCGGATTCAGTGGGGCTCGTAGTCATGGCGAGGGAGGGAAGGCAGGACGGGACGAACAGAAATCAGGAGGACGAATCCGGTAGAGGTGAGTCGGACTCACTATCCTCAAACAGACATCACGTGAAGCAGGGCTTTTTGCGAGGTTCTTTGTGGAGCTTGCTGTGTTCATAAGCTCGCACACTCACACACTCACAAGTCGCTCAGACCCCGCTTCGCGCGATTTTAGGATGCGTGCTTAACGCAGCGCAAACAGCTTGGGACGACCGGCACGGATATCAAATCCGTTGAGGTAGCCCACCGGATCAGACGGGTCAAATTCACGACCATCGATGAAGACGCTTCCGGGTTCAACTTTCATGCGATCGCTGGGGATTTCTTTACCCATCGCTTTCGCCACTTCTTCATAGATGTCGTACGGATAGATTTTGGTAATAATCTCGTCCGCATCCGCCGGATACTCTTTCATGTCGATTTGATTCCAGCGAATCATCTGCGTTAGCAGCCAGACACCGTGGGAGCTGTAAGGATAGTTCGCGTTGTCCGGCGGCGTCATGTAATCCGTGCCTTCAACGTAGTTAAACAGGTTAAAGTCGGGGATCGGTGTGATGCGATCTTTGTCGTCGAAACCGCCGTAGTTGTAGGTTCCGGTCATCGATGCCTTGGCGTAATCTACGTTGGCATTGACGTAGGGACGACCCGAGATGATTTCGACCACTTCAAGGCGGTTTTCGGGAACATCGCAGTATTCGCAGGCTTCGATCGTCGCCGCCACCAGCGCCCGTGCCGTGTTCGGATTTTCGGCAATCCAGGCTTCCATCGTGCCGAGGACTTTTTCAGGGTGACCCTTCCAAACATCGCGATCGACCGTGGCCGTAAAGCCCACACCGTCAAACACCGCACGTTGGTTCCACGGCTCACCGACGCAATAGCCGTCCATCGTACCGGCCTTCATGTTTTCCACCATCTGCGGCGGCGGAATCACGATCAGCTTGACGTCGTTTTCGGGATCGATGCCCATCGCCGACATCCAGTAGCGGGTGTTGTAGTTGTGCATCGACGACGGGAACACCATCGCGAAGGTCGGCGGTTCGCTTTGGCCGGTGATGTACTCGCGGTAAGCTGTGCCGAACTCGTCAAAGCTGCCGTAATCGGTCATCGGACGAATGCCCGCGTCCCAGGCTTGTTTCGAGAGCGTCATCGCGTTACCGTTGCGATCGAGCATCATCAGCGATCGCATCGGTGCTTTGTCCGGGCCTAGCTCGGTCAACATCGGCATCCCGCACAGCGCGTGCGACGCATCGAGGCGACCCTGGATTAGGCCATCACGCACCGTTGCCCAGCTTGCTTCCTTGCTGATCGTGACGTTGAGGCCGTACTTGGCATAAATTCCTTTCTCCATACCAATCACCAACGGCGCACAATCCGTCAGCGGAATAATTCCGAGGGTCAGGTCGGTTTTCTCCAGAGGACCAAAATCGATCGCCGGGGATTCGCTAGTGGTCGCCTCGGTTCCACCTTCTGTGGTGGCCGCTTCTTCTTCGACGGGCTGGCTACAGGCTGCAAACGCAAAGCCCGCAGCGGCGAGACTGGAATACTTGAGGAACTTACGACGATCCATAGTGTCTTATTTTTTCGGTAAACGAGTGAAAAGAATATTGAGGGTCTAAATGTGGAACCGGCAAGGACAGCCATGCTTGCGGATCTTGCCAATGTCGCATTTAAACAGAAGACAGATTGGCGAACGGCTTGGCGAACGGCTTGGTGAACAGCAGTTAACTACCGGGCTGAATTTTACCGACAGCAGCACGTTCGAGGGCGGCTACGGCTTGGTCAAGCAAGAGTCCGACAATTCCGATCACGAACAGCGACATGATCACTAGACTGATCTCACCGGTGTTGTAGGTATCCCAAACAAAGAAACCGATACCTGTACCACCGGTGAGCATTTCCGCCGCAACGATGACCAGCCATGCAATCCCCAGGCTCAACCGCATCCCCGTAAAGATGTAAGGCAAGGTTGACGGAATGATGATTTCCTTGACGACCTGGGGTTTGGTCATTTTCAGCACACGCGCAACGTTCCAGTAGTCTTTGGGAATACTTTTGACGCCGAGCGCGGTGTTGATCAGGGTCGGCCAGAGGGAGGTAACGACGATCGTGAAGATCGCTGGAGCATTCTGAGCGACCGTTCTCGGCATATCCGTCGTTAAGCCCGAAAACACGACAATCCCAACCGGCAGCCACGCCAGCGGTGAGATTGGCTTACCCACTTGAATCAGCGGGCTCATCATCTTCTCGGCTTGGCGCGAGGTTCCGACGAGAAAACCCAGGGGAACCGCGATCGCCGTGGCGATCGAAAAGCCGATCGCCACCCGAATCAAGCTATACAGTGTCAACAGGAAAATACCTTCATCGCCTTGCTTGGTCGAAAAGGCATTTTGCAAATATGGCACGCTGTCTTGAAACGCTTGCGTCGGGCCGGGAAGCTCGCTGAGATTACCTTCCGTAATCTTGGCAACGATACTCCAGACGAAAATCACACCCAGAAATCCCAAAACGGGAAAGATGATATTTTCGCCGCCAGGGCCGAGGATTTGGCCGACAACTTTCGAGGCTTTGCTGGCCTGGTCGGATTTGTTTGGGGTCGCAGTGGTCATAGTTTCGGTCAGTCTAGGATCGGTCAGTCAGACAGTCAGAGTGGAACGCACGCAGAGGATGGCGAGGCGATCCGTCAACAGGGCAAAGAGTCGAAACAGAAAAGGGCGATGAATCCAAGTCCAGTCCACAGGGGGCTGATTGATGATGCTCTGAAGCCCATGCTTGGAACGACCATCGAACTGGCCATACGATACGTGTTGTCCCGCAGACATCTCGTATGCTTTGTTACAAAAAGGAATCACCCTCCCTTTGTATTGCATCGAAGATATGCAATAAACGCATAAATGCAAGATACAAGGGTCGATCGCAAATCCTTCCGATCGATCGCTCCCATACTTAGATAGCGGGCTTCAGCGTTGCGCCAAAATCATCGATCAGCATCTGGCGCAATAGATCGGGCAGGTCTTCACAAGCCACCCCTTTATTCACCAGTTCGCCCAGCTTGGAATGATGCCCAACTTGCCCACCCGTAAAGATTTTCACGCCTTCGACCATCTTGCCGTCCTTGCGAACTTTAGCGCCCATTAGACCGATGTCACCGGCCTGGGCTTGACCGCAGGAGTTGGGGCAGCCCGTCCAGTGCATTCGTACACGCTGGGGAATATCCAGCTCGGCATCAAGCTGCGCGGCAACGGCGAGCGCCTGAGCTTTGGTGTCGATCATGGCGAAATTGCAATAGGCTTTGCCGGTGCAGGACACCAACGATCGCGAGAGCGTCGCCGGGGCGACCGAGCAGGTTTCGAGCAGCGGTTCCGATAAAAAGGCTTCGACGCGATCGTCTGGCACAAACGGAATAATCGCATTTTGCTCCACGGTCAGGCGAATTTCACCATTCCCGTAAACATCCGCCAAGCGAGCCAGCTCAAACATCAAATCCGCATCCAGGCGACCTGCCGGGATGTGCAACCCAATGTAGTTAAAGCCCGCTTGCTTCTGCGGGTGAACGCCGAGGTGATCTTTTTTGTCCTGGCTGACTTCATCCGTGGGAGCCGCATCCGCCAGCCCATAACCCAGCTCTTTTTCGACTTCCTCGCGGAATTTAGCCTCACCCCAGCCCTCTACCAGCCACATCAGGCGAGCTTTGGCACGGTTTTCGCGCAACCCTTCCGTCAGGCCGTTATCGCGATACACCGACAAAATCGCACAGCACAAATCGACCACGGCTTGATCCTCTGCCGGAACCCAGACCCCCATCGGCACAGACATCGCAGCACGTTGGGCGGAGATATAGCCACCGACGACGACATTAAAGCCTAAAATCTCGTCCTTATAGGCCGGAAGCAGTGCAATATCGTTGATTTCCGCGTGAATCGAGTTATCGCGGGCTCCCTCGATCGCGATATTGAGCTTACGCGGCAGATTCGCAAACCGTGGGTTACCTTCGCCGTTACCCGTAATCGCATCTTGCAATTTCTGCATCATCTCGCGGGTATCGATCAACTCATCGGGATCAACTCCCGCTACGGGCGATCCCGTAAGATTGCGGACGTTATCCATACCGGATTGAACCGACGTTAGCCCAACGCGCTGAAGCGTCTTAAAAATAGTCGGAATATCTTCAAAGCGAATGCCGCGCAGTTGGATATTTTGGCGGGTGGTAATGTCGCCCGTCCCTTCATCGCCATACTGCTGAATAATCTCGGCCAATGCCGTGAGCTGCTCAACGTTTAGGCACCCATGAGGCACACGCAGCCGCAGCATGAATTGGCCAGGGGTCACAGGACGAAAGAAAACCCCGAGCCATTTCAGACGCAATTCAAGGTCACTTTTATCGATATTTTCCCAGCCCTGCTCGATGAATTGATCAAGTTCAGCCTTCACGGCCAAGCCATCTTTCTCGGCCTTGACCTTTTCGATCTTGTTCAGCTTGACCGACGGATTTGCTTCGACCGCCATAGCCTAACCTCCTGAATTTGCACCTTTAGGTTAAGGACTTTGAATGCGAACATTCGTAACCTTCGTTACATACTACGCAAAGCTCCGACCTGTCTATGCGTAAAACGCATGGTCTTAATGCATCAGAAGGAATATGGCGATCGCGGCAATCCGTAGAAATGCGAGGACAAGGATCAAGGGAAGTGGCATCGTTACTCGCGTTATTCGCTGCGCGAAGGCTACGCCAACGACTCCGCTCAACGCTCTCAGAGTGTTTTGAAAATAATTGAACTGACCATAGTTAGGTTAGGCGGGTTGAAGTAGCCAAAGGCCGGTGTAGGTCATATCAGAATCGTCAGGGCGGATAAGCAGAAAGTGGAGACCTTGGGCGGTGTCGCGTCGCTCTCGGTAGAGTTGTCCCGCTGCGGCGACATCGGTGTCATCGAAGGTTGCCAGAACCCACCGATCGGCGAGGCCGACCTCTAACACCAGTCCGTCGGGCTGGCCGGGAATATAGTCGATCGCGACGGGGAGCTGACGATCGATCCAGCGGGCGAGGTGGAGCGATCGCCGACCGGCATCGAAGACAATACCGGGAATTTGGGCGGTAGAAGCAAGGCCGAGGCGAAGGGGATGGAGGGCTTCGGGGGCGGATTTAAAGCGGATCGGACGGGCTAGGACAGCATCGAGTGCCTCGGGGGTGAGGCTCGCGAAACGCCATCGATCGCCTTGAAGGCCGTCATCGAGGGGAACCGGAGCGGGGCGACCGACGGCGAGGGGATCGTAGGTGCGAGCCAGGTCAGCGTTAAAGCCATCGATACGGATATATTCGGCGGCGCGGGTTTGGAGGTAGCGTTTAAGCGCGATCGTGCGGCGTGTGGCGATCGTCGTTGTGCCGATCGCCTGTCCGGCGGTTTTGATCAGGCTGAGGGCTTCGGGGCGAAAGACGTGCAGCGCCCCCGGTGGTGTACCAATTTCGGCAAAACGCGCGGCAATCCAGGCGGAATTCGCTTCGGTTTGAACGCACCAAGCGCTGGTCTGAAAGTTGCGATCGGGAATCACCACGCAGAGTTCCCATAGGGGTGTACCGTCGCGATCGCACACCGGACGCTGATAAAAATCGACCTGCCAAACCGCCATACCGGTTACTGCTCCATTCATTGCCGTCATTTTGTTCACGATGCACATCCGCCCCAATCGAGGTTAACGTCCTCGCCGAATAATCCAGTTCCAAAATCGATCGCCATACCGCCAGGACAACAAACCCGTGAGAAACGACAGGATGAAAATTTCGCCGGGGGAGATGGGTAGACCGGAGGTAAGAGCAAACACGAAACCAACACCGAGACCAAACAGCACCCGCATGATGTTGGCGGAACGTTCGAGCTGTCTTCGGGTCTGCTCAGGATCGCGGGGAGGAGGGCGATGACGCATGGTTTTGTCCATTAGAAAAGATATCGATCGGGACAGATCTCAGCATAAGGGCAACGAACACACGCGCGATCACTCGGGGTCGCCTCAAATTGTCCGGCGCGAATTTTGGTCACAATTGATCGAGCGATCGGCTCTAAGGCGGCGAGTTCGATCGCCGTGAATTCCAGCGTGCGCTTCGTCTCCAAATCGATCGCGCAAACCCGCGATACCTCCGCCGTCTGAGCATAGGCTTGAGCATAAACCAACGCCTCGATCCAGTCCGCCGCCTGAGCCGATCGATCCATTTCGTCGATCGTCCAAATTCCGATCCAGTCTGCGGCCACCTGATCGATCGTTCCGTATAGCGTCACACCGTCGATCTCAATCCGCACCGATCGCCCGCCTCGATCGGCTCGATTCGCTTGATCGCGGACGGCCTCAAAGACCTTTAACGTCTCGAATTTTTCCACCAGAGCGATCGCCCGATCACGCAGACGAGGCGATGTTTCTAGAGTAGTGGCGGTTTTGACGCGATCGTCCGAGATCATGAGCTGACGCACGAGGGCGAGCAGGCGATCGCGTTGGCGGGCGCTGGCATCGAGGCCGGGATGACCGTCGCGGTATCGAAAAGCGAAACGCTGTGGACACTGGTGGTACTCGCGCAAGGCACGGGCGGGAAGTTCCGAGGGCATCCAGGCGATCGGGTCAATCAGCAGCGGACGATCGATGCTCGTGAATTGCGGTGGTGGTGGCGGTGCGATCGCCGCATCGTCTTCGTCGTAATCCCACATTTGCATCGGAATATCCGCCGCTTCTAAACCGGGACGGAGGCGATCGAGCTGGCCTTTACTCGGTTCGTTGGCCGTGAGAATCAGGCGATCGCGAGCACGGGTCAGCGCCACGTACAGCCAACGGATCGCCTCGGATTCCTGGGCTTGGTGTTGCTGTTCGGCAATCCAGCGAAATAACACCGGTGTTTGTCGCTCGCCCGAAATTTCGTCATCCCAGGTAAACGCTAACCCCCAGGCCGGATCGAAGTTTAAGGTCTCTCGATCGACCATATCCGCCGCATTGAGATTCGCGACAAACACCACCGGCCACTCCAACCCCTTCGATTTATGCACCGTCATCAGTGACACCGCGTTATCGGCTTCGAGGGGCAAACGCGGGATTTTCACCTCGCCTTCGATCGCCCGATCGAGCTGACGCACCACCCCGAATAAACTGCGATCCTTCGCTTCCAGCCGCGCGACCAATTCCACCATGCCGCGCCAGTCCGCCAAGCGTCGCGCCGCACCGGGAAGGTTGCCGATCGTTGCGGTGTAACCCGTCAGGCGATCGGCGATTTGGAGCAGGCGGCTCGGATCGTCGCGGCGATCGCGAAGGTCGGTCAAGATGGCGATCGGGGTCGCGACGTTCGCAGAGGCGGCAAAGTCGGGATCTTGCGACCAATCCCAGGTGTTAATTCGCTGCCACCAGGAGGCGCGGCGAGGTTTTGGGGCGGGTTGATCGTCGGTTTGTGAGTTGGTTTGCGGATCGGTTTGCGGATTAATTTGTAGATCGGTTTGTAGATCGATTTGCGGATTAATTTGTAAATCAATTTGTAGATCATTCGTCGAAGCTGATTGACGCTGGGATATCTCAAACGCCGATAACTCCATCGTCAATCCTTCGGTGGCACGGGCAATGCGAGCCAAGGTGCGATCGCTCACCGCAAAAAACGGACTACGCAGCAAAGCCACCAGCGAGAGATCATCGGTATCATCGGCCAACCAACGCAGCAACACCAGCAAATCCTTCGCCTCGCGCGTATCGAGCAAACTATCGCCCCCGACAATCGACACCGGCACGCCACACCCTTCCAGCACATCGCCGTAAAGCTGCAACACCTTCCAAGCCCGCCCCAAAATCGCGATATCGCCATACTGAATCGGGCGCGGCTGACCCGATCGGCGATCGACCACCGGCAACCGATCGCGTACCGCCGTTTCGATCCAATCGGCAATTTTCCGCCCTTCCACCCGTCGCCGCGCATCGGCGGTCACACCCTTTGGAGCCTCGATCGCAAAAACATCAACCGCTGGCCGATCGTCCGGCGCATCCTGACGCGACGCATCGAGATCTTGGTGAATCTCGTTGAGTAAGGGTTTAAAAATTTGGTTGATTTGCTTGATTAAGCGATCGTGCGTCCGAAAACAAAGGCTCATTTCGACCCGATCGCCGCCGCCCGTTTTGATGCGATCGCTAAAGTCGAGAAAAACGCTCACATCCGCTCGACGAAAACTATAAATTGACTGCTTGACATCACCCACAACCGTCAAACTCGCCGGTTCAATCTGCGGATCATTGAACCCCGTGAGCGCGTTAACAATCTGGGCTTGAACTGGGTTTGTATCCTGGAATTCATCCACAAGAAACGCACGAAAGCGAGCGCGATAATAGTCGCGCACATCGGCATAACCAAGCGCCGCGATCGCGCCAACTTCGAGATCATCAAACGTCAAGATTCGCTGTCGATGTTTTGCTTGGCGTAGATGCTCACAAACACCGTTAAACGCTTGACGCAGATAGGGCAATTTTACAGCCAAGATCCGATCCGCTTCGCCTAGCTCGATCGATAATGAACCTTTTTCATACAGCTTTTTAGTTAAAGCTTTCAGGGTTTTAATCGCTTCCTTCACCCGCTCTACATCACCTGGTGGCCAATTTTTTTTCGAGCCACAATTTGCCTTCGTCGCCTGGATTGCCGCAAGATATTTTTCGACGTCGCGCCGATCCTCGATCGCAGTCATACTTGCTAAGGCCGTGAGACGATACTCTTCTAGCTTGTCGCCTTGCTGACCAAAGGTATTATTAAACACGTAGTAACAATCGCCCCAGCGCGGATCATTGAGCAATTCCGTAAACAGACGATCGCGCATTTGCTCCACGATTTCGCCCCAAACCCGTTCCCAATCTTCGGGAATGCGATCAAAGGCTTGCCTAACCGAAATGGGATCGGTAATCAGCATTTTGATCGCTATTTTTAGCTGACTATAGGGAACCACATCGTAAATTTCCGCCGGTAAATTCGCCAGCGCTTCGCCAATTTGTTCCGCAATCCAGGTCGGCGCTTCAATATCATCAATAATCGAAAAACTCGCCGGAACGCCAGCCTTGTCGGGATGCTCCTCACAAACCCGTTTCGCAAGGCTGTGGAGCGTGCTAATTGGCGCGGCTTCGAGTTCAGCTAGCCAGTCGAGGCGATCGGGATGCTGGGCGCGGACGAACGATCGAATCCGCGATTTCAGTTCCTGGGCGGCCTTGTCGGTAAACGTGGCGGCGACGACTTCCAGGGGAGAACAGCCGCGATCGCGCAGGTAATACAGGTAACGCTCCGCCAAAACAAAGGTTTTGCCGGTTCCGGCTCCGGCAGTGACGGCGACGCTACCGGGAGCGAGGGCAGCGCGGGCTTGTTGCGGGGTTAGGGGCATTGACGAACACCGATCGAAAAACGTACAAAAGTTTGCTTGAACACACCCTAACCCAGATTTTATTGGTGTGGCTTACAGTCCCAGAACTTACGCAGAAGCTGGACTTTTAACCCATGCCCTGCCATCTTGCGCCAGTCCTGATTCTGAAGGAGCGCCGAGCTTATCCAGACCCAAACATGACGTGTACAATGTCGCGTCAGATGCAGGCGCTCACGCCGAATTCACGATAAATCCGACGTGAGCCAAGCTCGGTTAACTCATGAGCGCATGATCGCTAGCTCATCACCCAGTTCACCAGCGTCCGCACGCCAAAGCCCGTCGCACCGGCGGGGATGTAGGCGCTGCCCTTGTCGCTCCAAACCGGAGCGGCGATGTCGAGGTGCGCCCAGGGGGTATCCTTGACGAATTTTTTCAGGAATAGCGCCGCTGTGATCGAGCTGCCTGCACGTGACCCGGTATTTTTCATATCGGCGTGGGTCGATTTCATCGCGTCGAAGTAGCTGTCTTCGAGCGGCATCCGCCAGTATTTTTCACCGGCGGTTTTGGCGGCGGCGAGCAACTCGTCGGCGAGTGCGTCGGTGTCGCTCCAGAGACCGGCGATGTCATTACCTAGGGCGATGACACAGGCTCCGGTCAGGGTGGCGAGATCAACGATCGCATCGGCTCCAAGCGCATCAGCATACACCAGCGCATCGGCCAGGGTGAGACGGCCTTCGGCGTCGGTGTTGTTGACTTCGATCGTCTTGCCATTGGAGGCGGTTAGGATGTCGCCGGGGCGCATGGCTTTACCGCTGATCATGTTTTCGGTAATTGCGGAAATGAAATGCACTTCCACGTCTGGCTTGAGCTGGGCGATCGCTTTCGCCGCGCCAAAGGTCGCTGCCGCACCACCCATGTCAATCTTCATTGTCTCAATGCCGCTACCGCCGACTTTGATGTTGAGACCACCGGAATCGAAGGTTAAGCCTTTACCAACAATCGCCAGTTTTTTGCGCGGTGTGCCGCTGGGTTTGTACACGAGGTGAACAAATTTGGGCGGAATGTCCGACGCGCGAGCCACGCCGAGGAATGCGCCCATGCCGCGTTTTTCGCAGTCTTCTTGTTCCAGGATCGTCAGTTCGAGGCCGTATTCCTGAGCCAGAGCGGAGATGCTCTCGGTGAAGGTGATGGGATCGAGGGCATTCGCCGGGGCTGCTACGAGTTCGCGGGCATAGATGGAACCGCTGGCGATTTGCTGGGCGGTTATGATTGCGGTGGCATCACCGAGCGGAGCAAACAGATCGATGTGATCGAGCGTCGGTTTGCTGTCGGCTTCCGAGTCGTCTTCGTTCGATTTTGACTTAAAGCGGTTGTCTTTGAACGTTCCCAGTTCAATCCCTTCGACGATCGCCTGTGTGGTTGCGGCGGCGTCCTCACCACCGGGGAACAAAAGCCCCAGGGTTTTGGCCTTGGCTCCGATCGCGGTTTTGGCCGCTTTCGCAGCGGCACTGCGCCAGGTGTCGAGCGTGACATTCTCTGCGCTGCCAAGGCCGATTAGCGCCACTTTACGGATGGTGCTACCACCACCGACACGGGTGATAGCGCTGCTACCGATCGCGCCTTTAAATTGGGTTTCCTCGATCAGCTCGGCGATCGTTCCTGCCAGCTTTGTATCCAGCGCTGTGATGTCATCGCTTAACGTTGCATCATCCTCAAAATGATCGGCAAAAATACCGATCGCCAGAACATCACCCGCCCAATCAAGGGGCGATGTCTCGATCGCGTTATAAGTCATGAAAAAAATTCCCCGTTAGCATGTGGTGGTCGCGCAAACTCAAGTAAGTTCCAAGTAAATCCAATCACTTGGCATCAGAAAAACAGTGGGGATCAAGCGTTTCACAAATCTGTATCACGGCTCACTATTTATCGAAATCCCTACACTTAAGGTAGCGTAATATACCGTATAACAGGGGATTAAAACGACTTAAACCAGTACGTATTCACGCACATTTCAAGACACGCATTAGCACACAGAACAGACAGCTTTCCGTTAAGCTGCTGATCAAGTCAAAGGGTCTGAAATCCTAACGCGATCGCCGCCTCACGATCGCATCTGCCGATCGCGGCGTGGTTTACAGGGATCACCCAAACAAATCTTGCCCGCAGGCAGATCGCGAAATACACTACTCCGCGCCCCAACCACCGTATTCGCGCCGATCGTCACACCTGGCGCAACGAAACAATCCGCCGCCACCCAAGCGCCATTGCCGACGACGATCGGCGCTGTTTCCAGACGAAAGGTGCGATCGCCAATATCGTGGCTGCCGGTGCAGAGGTATGTCTTTTGTGAAATGACGCAGTGACAGCCGATCGTGATGCGATCGAGGCTGTAGAACATGACATCATCTCCGATCCAGCTTTGGTGACCGATCTCAATTTTCCAGGGATAGGTAAACCGCGCCGTCGGACGCACGAGGACGTTACGCCCAATTTTTGCACCGAAAGCTCGCAACACCGCACAGCGCAGCCCGCTCATATTGTGCAAACTCAGCGGAAACACCACCGCCTGCACCAGCCACCACAGCAAGACATACCAGCCCGGACGACCGCGATCGTAGTCCGACTGATCGTACTGACTTAGGTCTGTCCACGCATCGGTATCGAGGGGGGCGCGATCAAAATGGCGCTGAGAAGAGTCGGACATCGCAGATTCAATCAGTAACCGTCAAGCGATCACAAAGTCATGGGTTTACATTATTTGGAGATAGTCTAGAACACGTCTACTTAGGGTTATATTTCGGCTTATCATCCTGTTTATTGAGCTGACCGCCAAAGCGTAACTCAAACAGTTTGACGCCGATGTGATACTCGTATTGCGCGATCAAACGAGCGTAAATATAACCCGCTTTGCCATCCAAAAATCCGAGCTGCAAAATGTAAAACATGATGAAGCGCAGCGTCGGTTTAAACGGCAAACGAACCCAGATTTTTTTCAGGAATCGCTTGCGCTGAACGTCATCACCGAAGAAATTCGCGCCGATCGTGCCGCCTTCGCCTTTACCCGTCAGCAAGTTGTAGTAAATCTTTGCTTCCCAATTGGAGTAACGGTTGTGACGCGCGAGCCAGTGATAGATGCTGCGAAAATCTTCGTGCATCATGTCTTCCTTGAGATAGCCCGCACCGCGCTTGGAGTTCAACACCACGTGTTCGTGAACTTCGTTATCACCGGTATTTTGAACATCCTCGGTTTTGAGATTTTCGTAACGCCCGATCGCGTGCTTAAACAAACGCAAATTCCAATCGGGATATTTTCCACCGTGCTTAATCCATTTGCCGAGGAAAAATACGCGACGATTGATATACCAGCCGTCGTGTTTATCCGCGCGAATGACCGCCGCAATTTCATCCCAGGATGCATCGGTAATCCGTTCATCACAGTCAACAATTAACACCCATTCATTCCGAAACGGGAGATTTTCCAGCGCCCAGTTTTTCTTCTTTGGCCAGCTTCCATTGAAGTAGAACTGAACCACATTCACGCCGTAACTTTGACAAATTTCCTCGCTGCGATCCTCGCTTTGCGAATCCACCATAAAGATTTCATCGGCGCGGGCGACGCTTTCGAGACAAGCGGGCAGGTTCGCCTCTTCATTTTTTGCGGGAATCAGAACGGAGACGGGAACCTTAGCACTTGTGGCAGTCATAGTCGTAAGTCGGATAAGGGTATCGAAACTGTATCACGCCGATCGAGCGTCCTTCTCGGGACGGAAGATCATAATCAAAAGGCGATCGGCTGTCGGTAGATACGCGGTGGAAGGTCATGTTCCAGGATCTAGGCCGATTTTAGATGGTCGGATGAAACTACGTAGCCGAAGGCGTGGGTTGCCATATCCTTTGACAGGATACAAAGAGATGCGTACGATTCATCGTCGCGCTATTTATCTTGGAAATTATTGGGAGAAAATAGATTGATGATCGTGGCTCGAAGGTAGCCAATTTGTGAGTAAGCGTACACCCAACTATCGAAGCGACGATCGGGTTGTTTCCAGTAGCGCAGCGAGTTGTATAACCCACGCGCAATGCGTTCTAAGCCGCGTCCGATTTGCGGCCAGCCCGCCCGTCCCGTAAGCTGCTCGCGATAGCATTCACTGATTCCCTGCCACCAGCCACGCCGGAGAAACCACGATCGCACCGTCCGCTCAGGCGCGACATTATGGGCGACTAACGCCTCGGGTAAATACATCACCTGCCAATCTGCGGCCAGTGCCTTTTCGGTCATAAATAGCTCTTCATTAGACAGCAGATTTTTACCGACGCGCCCGAGGTTGGGATCAAAGCCGCCGATCTCATCGAGAAAGCGACGACGAAGAGAATAGTTGAGGCCGCGCGGGGTGAGACCCGGTTGGGTAATGTGAATGGGGCGATCGCCGAGGTCATAGGCGCCGAGATTTCCGGCAAGGTTTTCTGACAGCCAGGGCGGCGGCGTGATCCCCTCCGGCCAAATCAGCGTCACCCGTCCCCCGGCGATCGCCAAACGATCATTTTCTTGATACGCCTGGTACAGGGTTCGCAACCAGTGTGGCGTGGCTTCGGCATCGTCATCGAGATAGGCCAAAATCTCGGCTTTGGCGGCGTTGGCTCCTGTGTTACGAGCGGTCGAGAGTCCTAACACGGGTTCCCACACGCAGCGCAACCGAGGATGGGCTAAACGCTGATCAACGATCGCTTTCGTGCTGTCGGTCGAACCGTTATTGACGACGATAATTTCGTAGTCAATATTGTGCTGCGGGCAATCCTGAGCGAGCAACGTATCGATCGCAGCACCGAGATATTGATCACGATTGTGAGTGCAGATAATGGCGGAAATCTGCGGGGTAATCGGCGCAGCGGACGGGCTGAAGTCTGTCATAAAATTGCGGTGCTATCCACGGGCAGACTGTGGTTTGTCTGGGTGGTTCGTCTGGGCGGTTGTTTGAGGGATTGGAGTCTGTCGCGCAACCACTTTAAATCCCGTGTGGTGGAATTTCCATAGGGTTTAACTCCCATGTCGAATCTGATGCCATTGCCACGCATGGGCGATGATATCGCTTAATTCAGGATACTTCGGCTGCCATCCGAGTTGTTTTCGCGCTTTTTCGGCGCTACCGAGCAACACGGTCGAATCACCGGGACGCCGCTCTTTTTCCACGACGTTAATCTCGCGTCCGGTCACCTGTCGAGCCACCTCGATCGCCTCACGCACCGAAAACCCGTTCCCATTCCCCAGATTAAACGCCTCAGTTTCGCCCCCATCGAGCAAATATTTCAGCCCCAGCACGTGCGCCGAGGCCAGATCACAGACGTGGACATAATCCCGAATGCAGGTTCCGTCGGGCGTGTCGTAATCTGTCCCAAAAATGGCGATATTCTCCCGGCGTCCCATCGCGGCGAACAGGATCAGCGGCAGCAGGTGGGTTTCGGGGCTGTGATCTTCACCGAGGCCGCCGTCGGGATGCGCTCCGGAGGCGTTGAAGTAGCGAAAAATGGATGATTTTAAACCGTAGGCCGTGTCGAAATCCTGAAGGATTTGCTCGACCATCAGCTTACTGGAGGCGTAGGGGCTGATCGGGTTTTTTGGGTGGGTTTCGGTGATCGGAATTTCTTGGGGAATGCCGTAGATCGCGCAGGTGGAGGAGAAGACGAAGCGCTTGACGTTGGCGGCGATCATTGCTTCGAGCAGGGTCAACGTGCCGTGAACGTTGTTTTGGTAATATTTGCCGGGATCGGTGACGGATTCGCCGACGGCGATGTAGGCGGCAAAGTGCATGACGGCGATGATGTCACGATCGGCAAAAATGCGATCGAGCAAGGCGCGATCAGTGGTATCACCCACGATGAGTTCAACATCGAGGGCGGTTTCAACGATATCGCGATGGCCGTACACCAGATTATCGAGAATAACGACGTTGTAGCCGCTTTGCTTGAGGGCAAGCACGGCATGAGAGCCGATGTATCCCGCTCCGCCAGTAACAAGTACGGTGGGCTGTGAGAATGTTGGTTCGGGCGACACCTGGTTTTCCTCCGCCGCGATCGACGCTGGTATTAAGACGTTATAAGCGTTCAGACGCCCCCGTTATAACACGATCGCTTTACGGTCTTGCTAGAAACTGCCCGCGTCGAACCGAGCGCGAATCAAACGCAAATAACGCAAATTCAGCCCTGGCGATCTTGGGATCGAGATTACAGGGCTACTAATTCTCGCGCTGACGACCTCACACTACGAACACGATGAAATCGTGACGTTCGCGAAAGCGATCGAGATACACTGACGATCGTCTGCTCGTCCACGCCACGCCCGTCGCCCGTTTCTTGCCATGACTTCGATCGATCGCCTAATCTGCGAAACCGTTAACCCCTTTGACTCGACGCTGTTTCGTCCCGGTAATTTCTGGCAGGAAACCCACGATACGCGATCGGCGATCACCGAAATTCACGGCGAAATTGTCACCGAGATCGATCGCACCGTTGACCAGACGATCGCCGATCGTCGCAGTCGGACAATCCTGCTCTCCGGCGATTCCGGCGCAGGTAAAAGCCACCTACTCGGTAGGCTCAAACGAGAACTCAATCGCAAAGCCTTTTTTGCCTATGTCGGCCCCTGGCCAGAAAGTAATTACATTTGGCGGCACACCCTGCGCTACACGATCGATAGCCTGATGTATGTGCCGGACGGTCGCAGCGAGTCGCAGCTTTTGCTGTGGCTGAAGGGATTAATTTCGACGCGGGATGCCGGTTTTGTCGATCATTTGATCGGAGCGCGATCGACCTTTGTGCGTAATCTCAAAGCGGCGCATCCGGTGGGGATTTATAACGCCAACGAATTCTTTAGCGTGTTGTTTCATCTCACCGATCCCGATCGCTACGCTTTGGCCTGCGAGTGGCTGAAGGGGGATGAGCTGGATGAGGAAAGTTTGCGTTTATTAAACGTTAATAGCGCCATTGATACCGAAAGCAAAGCACAAAATATTCTGGGGAATTTTGGCCGGGTTGCGAGTACCAATCAGCCGATTATTTTATGTTTTGACAATCTGGATAATGTCGATCGCTCAGAGCATGGTCATATTGATTTACAAGCGTTATTTAACGTGAATTCGATCATTCACAACCAAAAGCTCAAAAACTTTGTGGTGATCGTCAGCATCATTACGAATACCTGGAACGACAACGCGAAACAGATTCAGCCCGCCGATCTCGCTCGCATCGATGAACAATTGCGCCTCAAACCGATCGCTCTGCATCTCGCGAAACCCCTCTGGACGCTACGCCTCGCACCACTCCACCACCAAGCCAACGAACCGCCACCGAGCGATATTTATCCCCTCAGTCAAGCGGATCTTGATCGCAAATTCCCCGGCGGGCGGGCGCTGCCGCGATCAGTGTTGATGTTGGGGCGTCAGTGTTTTCAGGAGGCGAAACATGCGATTCAGGCGGGGCGATCGCCGCTCGATCGTGGCGAATTCACACCGGATCACGTCAGTGTAATCAATCCTTTAGAGCCGATCACCCCGATCACTCCAGTCACCCCGATCGTCAAAACTTCCACTCCCATAACCACCGCTCTCCCGATCGCCGCCTTTCAACTCCGCTGGCGGGAAACCCTACGCCAAACTCGCGATCGGGTCACCCACATTCGCCAATTTTCCGAACCCGAACGCATCCGTATGTTGCGCCAAGTTCTCGAAGTCCTCGGCGTTTGCGGCGTCCAGCCCCAAATCCTATCGAGCCGTACCTATAGCCGCTACTCCCTCGGGTTTTACTGGTCGTTTGAGGTCGGTCGCGTCGGTGTGATTTGGGTCGAGGAGCCGAATCTCGTCAGCTTTTGTAACGTGATGAAAGCCTGTCAAAAGGCGCTGCGGGATAATGCCTGCGAATTTCTCTATCTGATTCGAGCTGAGAGCCTGGGCATTCCGCGCAATCAGGGCTATCGGCGTTACCGCGAGCTGTTCGTCGATTCGGTGCATCGTCATGTCGTCCCGGATCTCGACTCGATGCAAATTCTGGCGAGCTATCACGACCTGCTGACCGCTGCCCTTGGTGGCGATCTCATTCTCGACGATCGCCCAGTTAGTCAAGCTGAACTCCAACAACTTGCCCGTGACACCGGTGTTTTTCAGGAGTCGTGTTTACTGCAAGAACTGGGTGCGTTTGGGTCGGATCTGAGCAGTTTGCTTACGCCCGATCGCGAGGAGCATCGCGCGGCTGGACTGGATCGATCGGTGGCCGATTTCATTTTTGCGCTAGTGCAAACGCAGCAATTGATGGGGCGGCTGGTGTTGCGGGACACGACGGCGGCGCAGTTCGCGACCTTAACAGGGGATCAGATTGATCATGAGATCGAGCGTTTAATCACCGAAGGCGCGATCGGTGTACTCGATCCCAGTGCGCCAACGGATTCACAACTGGTGTGCTGTTTGGCCGAATAAGGCCGGTTGATCGGTCAATAAAAGCGGGAGCAATTCGAGACTTGCTACGATCGAGCCATTCCCTATCCGACTGACCATGCTCGCCACAGACCCGCTTTACATCACCCCTGACGATTACCTCGCCGCCGAAGACATCAGCCCGATTCGCCACGAATATCGCGATGGTGAAGTGTTCGCCATGACCGGCGGTACGCGGAACCACCATACGATCGCTCTGAACGTAGCCACAGCGCTCAAGATTCATCTGCGTGGCTCCGGCTGTCGCGTTTTTATGGAAGGAATGAAGCTCCGTATCGAGGACAGCAACTCTTTTTACTACCCGGATATTGTCGTCACCTGCGACGATCGCGATCGTCCCAACAACGAGCAATTTATTAACCATCCCAGCCTAATTATCGAAGTTTTGTCACCCAGTACGGCACGGTTCGATCGCACCGAAAAATTTGCCGATTACCGCACGATTTCAAGCCTGACGGAATACGTCTTGGTGTCCACTGATCGGCAAGCTGTGGAGGTGTTTCAACGTAGCGATCGCGGCGTGTGGCAACTGGCAACTCCTGGTGATTTGGTGCCACTGATTAGTGTGAATACTGCGATCGCGATCGCTGAGATCTACGACGACACCGACATTTTTCACTAAGTTGAATCACGCAAGAAACCGGTTTTCTTCAAAACTGTACGACAAAAAATGATTTAGACCTTTGAGGTTTCCAAAACCTCAAAGGTCTCACTTTCCGCAATCCATCTAAATTTTGACCTACGCCTGAGCCTTGGCCTCCAGCGCATCCAAACGCCCAAGTAAATCGCGATTTTGCTGCTTGACCTTATCCAACTCATCGCGGAGCTGATCCAAGGCACGATCGCTGCTGCATCGTTCTTGCACCGAGCGGATCGCTTCCTCTGCCATGCGAATCACACGACCATCCGCCGTGCGATCGGCGATCATTTGCAAAATGCCGATCGCCTTCGGGGTCGCCATTTCCTCCAAGCCGGACACCGCCGACACCTGAATCAGGAAAAACTCTTCGGCGGCCAACTGTGAAAAGCGATCGAGAATGCGTTCTAGATTGGCCTCCGTTTGACCCACGGAAATGGAACCCAGAGCGCGAATCGCTTGGCGACGCAGGGCTTGGGGGACACCGATGCGGGTGTAGTTGAGGATGAGATCGAGAGCCGCGATCGAGGTGGTGAGACGGCTCAATCCGGCGATCGCACCGCGCTGTACCACGTCATTCCAACCGGCACGGGTTTCGAGGATGTCCTTGAGTAAGGCGATCGCTCGGTCAACCAGGTCGGGATGATCCACCTGGGATGCGGCGATTTTACCGATCGCGGCGGCGGCGGCATACTCCACCCAGTAGCTCGGATCACCCTGTTTGAGCGTAATGGCCACCACTTTAAACGCAGCTTGGGTTTTGTAATTGCCCAACCCCGACACCACCGCCGCACGAACGCGGGCATCCGGGTCGGTCAAGCCTTGGGAAAGAGCCTCAAACGCGTGGATGGTCTCGATCGTCGCCAGTGCCGAGGCTACCTCGCGACGGACACCCCAAAAGCGATCGCCGGTCAACGCTTCAGCCAAGGCTTTGACCCCATCGAGACCGCCCTTTTTCGCTAGGGCATGCGCTGCGTGGAGCCGCGCGATCGGGTCGGGATCGTGTTTTAACTGGGCTTTAAGCTCCGGTGTTGGATATTTCAGATCGACGGTTTTGAGCGTGTGATTACCGGCGTCAAAGCTGACAAACGCCGGTTTTTGAGCGAGCGGGAAATAGACGCTTTGCTGGGCTTCGTGAATACGCACTTTGAAGGTTTGGAGGGTCGGTGCGTCAGCGTTATCGGCGATAAACCCAAAAGCGATCGGGATTTTTAAATCAAATAAATCGCGTTCGAGCGGTGTCGTCCCTTCGCTTTTTGCCTGGGTTTGCTCCACCGTCACTTTCGCTAGCTTGCTATCCTCATCCCACTCGTAGCTCACCTGATAATCAGGATGACCACCGCGATAGACGTATTGATCAAACAGATAGCGCAGGTTACGCCCCGTGCTGGTTTCGATCGCGCGGATTAGATCAAGGGTCTCCACCGTGCGATGGGCGTTGTCATTGACGAATTTGGTGATCGCCTGCTTAAACAGCGCATCCCCCAACTCGGCACGAATCATATGATAAACACACGCGCCTTTTTCGTAGAGGTGGCTGTCGTATAGCTCGATCGCCTCGCGATACACGTGCGTGACGATCGGGCGACGGTAGCGGCCACTGTCTTCGGCGAGATAGCTCCGCGCTTCCCCGAGCAGGTAATATGCCCCATCATCGGCGCTGCGCTCATGCTCGAACCACTGCACCTCGGCATAGGACGCCGCTCCTTCTTTCAGCCACGCGTGCGACCAGTGGTCGATGACCACCAGATCGCCAAACCACTGGTGGGCAAGCTCGTGCGCCACAAGGGATTCGCTGCTGGAGTCGTCGATCGCGGCGCGTTCATCGAGCAAGCAACGCGAGGTTAACAGGGTGGTGGAAGTGTTTTCCATGCCACCGAAAATGAAGTCATCGACGCAGACTTGCGCGTATTTTGGGAAGGCGTAGCGATAGCCGTAGATGTCGCTAAAAAAGGCCACCATGCGCGGTGTTTTACCCATGGTTCGCGCCACGTCGTCCAGGCGATCGCGTTCGACGTAATAGGTTACCGGGATGCCGTCCCATTCGTCGCGCACTTCGGCGAATTTGCCGATCGCCAGTGTCATTAAATAGGTGGGATGCACCTGGGTTTGAGACCAGTGGTAGATTTTTTCGCCACCATCACCACCATCAGCACAATCTTCCGTCGCAATTAATTCACCATTGGAAATGGCGAGAAAGTCCGCCGGAACCCGCACGCGAATTTCAGAGGTGGAGAGCTGACCAGGATAGTCAAAGCAGGGAAACCAAAAGCGAGAGTCTTCGTCTTCGCCCTGAGTCCAAACCTGCACGGGTTTATCGGGTTCGGTGTCGGTGGGTTGGACAAAATAAAGGCCACGACGTGGGCGATCGACGTGATAGGCGATCGCCAGTTCGATCGCCTGACCGATCACCGTCGGCGTTGCCAACGACACCTGTAGCGTTTTGCGGTCGTAGTCAAATCCCTGCGCCACACCGTCGATCGTCACCGATCCGATCGTCAAATCCACCGCATCCAGCGTCAGTTTTGTCAGTCCATCCCGCACCGGGTTAAGCCGAATTGTGCAGGTTCCGCCAAAGGACTGATTTGCAATATCGATCGCCAGATCCAGGGCGATATGCTCAACCTGGCCGGGGCGATCGGGTTTGTACTGAGGTTGGGCTCCGGGTAGCTCGAAGCGGTGGTGAGATGGACGTGCGGCGGCGAAGCTCGTCAACAAAGCGTGGGGCATGGATTTCTCTGACAAAGGGTGGACTGGAACGATCGCACTGGCGGAATGGTGACCCGCGCGGCGATCGGCAATCCCTGATGGCGGGTGAAACAGTGACGGAATCGCCAACTTGAGCGACCCCATACCCGAAATACTGTAGAGCAAATCCTGTAAAGGTTTGTAGAAACGCGATTGGGTCGAGTCGAGAAATGAGGGTTAACCTTTGCGTATCGCGCGACCATTCAGACCTCGGAGGTTTTAGAAACCTCTGAGGTCTATACGATACTGGGAACGATACTATCGTTGCAGCCGTAGTCTATTCGCGATCGTCACGATGCCACACAGCCAGCACCACTTAGGACGTAGAGCCTCCCGACAGCATTCTCAGACCGAGTGTAGGAACGATAGATCGTGTCGGCGAACCTAGCTGATTGCCGCCTTAAGGCGACCCAACGCCAACCCGCGCTGATGCAACAGCAAGCGTCTGGGTGATCTCGGATTTTGCTACGCACAACCTAGATTACAATGCTAAAGCTAGACTAAATCTTACTCATCTATTATAAAATAAAAGAGGTGATTCCCTAAAATTTTCATGTTAAAAAAGATCGGAAAAAAGCTTGGTTTTAAAAATGAGGAGTGCTTTGAAGTGACTATCATTAATCACTTAAAGGAACTCTTTGGATTAGAACTATTAGCTAGGCAGTTACGATTACAAGGGGAAATTTGTGATCTTTTAACAATTAATTCGTCTCGTCAAGCTTATATATTGGAGCTAAAAAATGTTGAAGATCGATATGTTGTGCAGCAGTTAACTCGATATTACCATTATTTGAGTTCAGAAAAGCCTTTTTCTCAATCAGTTGACTACACTCAAGATATTCGCCTAGTAGCAATACAATCTCAATTTCACAAACATAACTTTATTGATCGTTGCTATTCCAAGCTCCATATAGACTTTTATGAATTTTCTATCTCAGAAGCAGATGGATCGATTATTTTGAATCTAAAAAATATGGATGACGATCAAAATACTTTTGCTATTCTTTCAGGCCAGACAAGTAGATCGGAGTCAAAAGCTCAATCTAACTTAGAGGTTTTGGAGTATGATCAAGACCAAGAAAAACGTTTAAAAGCTGAAGAATCTTTACGTTTAATTTTGGGTGTCCGGTATGCATCTAAGCTAGGGTTAAAATCACTCCAATTATCTGATTCAGAGCAAAAGAAATTATCAAAAATCAAGGGGAGTAAAATATTTCAAATTGTCTTAAAGGGTTTCACGGAGAGAGAAAATCGTAAGTCAGTTAGCATTCGTGTCCCATCTAGCATAGGTGTACATGATTTTAGTGTTTATGTCCTCAAACATATTCCAACAGCATTTACTGTTAAAACACCAAGCGGCAGAACACTTCCTGTTTACGGGTACTACAATGTACCAATTTGGGAAACTTACGAATCATCTGATGTGATGTTTGAGCCTCTAGATATTTACAAACAGCGCAAGTTTTTTTGATATTCTCGCTTAATAAAAAGTATAACTAATCTTGCTTGATGCTATTTCCTCCACTAACTCCTCTCTATGCCAAAGGATCGTCACTAACAATATTTTCGGTACGCTATAGCGATCGATTAAGTATCATTTGTAGCCAAATCTGTCGCAACCACAAAGCACCCTAAACAAGCCTGACTTCTGAAAGCCCCCCATAATGGCGATGCATTACAGGGGGACTCCATTACTGATGAAACACAGCGTTAGCCGATCGCCGCCTTAAGACGACCCAACGCCAAACCGCGCTGATGCAGCACCACCCAGGATTGAATCAAATCCGGCCCCGAGAGTTCGCCCGTCAGCGCTGCCCGCAGGGACTTCATCACCAGCCCTTTTTTAACGCTGAGTTCTTTGGTCACCGCGTTAATAATCTGCTGCGCAACCTCCGCATCGAAGCTTTCGGCGGCTTCGGTCTGTTGGATCACGTGGGTTAACACCGCCGAGACACCATCAAGCTCAAGCTGGGCTTTGGCCTTATCCCCAAGCTCGATCGCCTCGCTCATCATTGGGCGACTCATTTCGACCGCCTCGCTGAGAACCGACAAACTTGGGCCGATCGTCGCGGCGATCGCTTCGAGCCACTCGCGATCGGTCTCCAGATCAAACGAATAGCCCGCCTCTTGCCAATAGGGAACCAGCAGCGGCAGCAGTTCGCTCACTGGTAGCGCGTGCAAAATCTGACCGTTGAGCCAGTTGAGCTTATCCCAGTCGAATTTCGCCCCGGCTTTGTTGACGCGATCGAAACTAAACTGTTTCGCCGCGTCGTCGAGGGTAAATCGCTCTTCACCATCCGCAGGCGACCAACCGAGCAGCGTCATATAGTTGCCGATCGCCGCCGCCGTGTAGCCCCGCGCCTGGAAATCCGACACCGAGGTTACACCGTCGCGTTTCGAGAGTTTCGCGCCTTTCTCATTCAAGATCAGCGGTGTATGGGCAAATTCGGGAACCGTGGCACCGAGGGCTTCGTAGAGCAGAATTTGCTTGGCGGTGTTGGCGATGTGGTCTTCACCGCGAATCACGTGGCTGATTTTCATGTCGATGTCATCGACCACCACCGCAAGATTGTAGAGCGGCTGACCGACTTCACCGGCATTGGCGGCGCGGGCGATCACCATGTCGCCACCGAGATCGTTGGTGTTCCAACTCACCCGATCGCGCACCATATCGTTCCAGGCAATTTCGCGATCGTCATCAATTTTGAAACGGATTACAGCGGTGCGGCCTTCGGCTTCGTAGGCGTCGCGCTCGGCGTCGGTCAGGTTGCGGTGGCGGTTGTCGTAGCGTGGTGCTTGCTTGGCGGCGCGTTGTGCTTCGCGCATGGCCTCAAGTTCGTCGGGCGTGCAGTAGCAGCGATAGGCCAAACCGTTGTCAAGTAAGGTTTGAACGGCTTGTTTATACAGGTCGAGCCGTTGGGATTGGAAAAATGGGCCTTCATCCCAATCGAGACCGAGCCATTTCAGACCGGCGAGGATGTTTTCGGTGTATTCGGCTTTCGATCGTTCGGTGTCGGTATCTTCCACCCGCAGGATGAAAGTACCGCCTTGGTTGCGAGCGAACAGCCAGTTAAACACAGCGGTGCGAGCCGTGCCGATGTGAAGTGTGCCGGTGGGGCTGGGGGCGAGACGAACGCGAACGGACACGGGGGTTTCTCCTTGACTTGATCGGGGTGGGTTGTAAACGGTGTTGTTATTGCCGTGCAGGGTTGCCGGGATACCATGCTGACATGAGATCGATCGCTTAGGTCTAAAAAAACAAATCTTCTATTGTTTTTGCGTTCTGCATCCACGATGCATAAACACAAGCCGCCTGGTAGACATTTTCGGTGCGTTACGGCGATCGATTAGGTGTCGTTTTTGGTCATATTTTTCGTGGCCGCAACGTACCCTAACACTAAGCGATATTTGCGGTGCGTTAAGGTTTTTGATCACGTTAGTCGTGGCCGCAACATACTCTAGCTCTGTCGGATTTTTGGAGCACAATGATGCGTCAGTCGTCACGATACACGTCGCGACGATGCCCGATTTTCAGGACGAGGATAAGCAGCCGATCGTCTTCGATGGTGTAAATCGCACGATACGAGCCGATTCGCTGTCGGTATAGTCCGTCGCTACCGGCAAGTTGTTTAGTTCCGGCTGGGCGGGGGTCGTTTCTGAGTGCGTCGATTTTCTTGGCGATGCGTTGGCGTTCGTTTTTGGGGAGTGCTGAGAATTGTTTGGCGGCACGTTTGGCGAACTCGATGCGGTAGGTCATGGCGGCTCAGAGTTCGGCTTTGAGGGTTTCCCAGGCGATCGTGCCTTCGCGTTCGATGTCTTGGAGGGCTGCGATCGCGTCGGTGCGATCGCGTTCGTCTTCTTCGGCTTCGAGCTGGGTGTTGAGGGTTTTGATGAAGTCGAGGACTTGGGGCAGGGCGGTGTCGGGGAGGGTGGCGAGTTCTTGGATGAGGCGTTCTCGGGTGGTCATGGTTTGGTGTGGGGGAGTGGCGATGGGGCGATTAATCGCGGTTCCCGATCGCGTTGGTGGTGGTTTGGGGGCGATCGAGGGAGCTGGCGTTTTTTTGGAGCGCGGAGATTGCTGTTGTGGGGCGGTAGGGTGTGTTTTGGCTGCGATCGATTTTCGATATTCAGGATATGTGAACACGGCCAAAACGCACTGTTACCATGTTTGGTTTGTTTGCGATATTTTCGGTGCGTTACGGCGATCGATTAGGTATCGTAGTCAAATTTGTCGTGGCCGCAATGCACCTTAGCACGCTTGTCTAAAAATCTAAGATAAGCCTCAATCAAGCATCGAATAAGTTGGTCAGCCATCTCAATCTCTTCATATGTGGCATCACGCAAGTCCCTGAAGCTACTACCACGATGGCGACCTTGACGGATGGGTTCATTATTAGCAATTTTTTTGAATTCATCCAAAGGATGCTTTTTTGAAAATGTTTTTAGCTTAGATCGACATCGATTATCATCACATACAAATTCGCCATTAATTTTAGCTGACTTATTACGACAGACACCATTTTCATCCAGAATGCATTTACCTCCAAGTTCAAACAGTTGAAATTCCGACAAGATTTCTAACATGTTTGCATCTCCTTGCTTATTTTTTCCTTTCTCTTTCAGACGATTACTTATAGCTTCCCTTACGTCATAGAGATAGATGAACCTATTTTCTGTGTCTTGTAATGATTTTTGATAACTGTCGAGAACCCAACGCAAGCAAAAATCATCGCGAATAAATCTCTGAGTAGTTTGTCGAATGAAGTCTTCATATTCTTTTTGCTCTAGGAGACTGTCATAGATAGTGTTCCCATTCTCATCTTCAATAAGGAATTGACGACATATTGCATTTGCATTTCCCATATCAAAACGGGCAGAGAGTAAGTGACATCTATGACCGTCACTATGTAGCTCGTAAATCCCACTTTTTTCTAGAGTAAAAGTTTCACGACATATAAACTGTTGCGATTTAAATACACTCTCTAGCTCTCTTGTTAGAAAGTTTTGAAAGTCGTGAGGATTACATTCTAGAATCTGACTTTCTGGAATACCAGCTTTTGCGACTCCATCCTGAATATTCACCAGATATTCCCAATCCGCATTCCCTGACTTTATTTTTAGCTCTGCCAGAGAATCCAAGAAGTTCTTCGGCGAGAACTCCCACTCCATAACTAATGTAAATGACATTACTATCTGCTTGAGAAAGAAAAGGGTGGTCTATGCCCACCCTACCAAGATTAGCTGATTATTTGTTCTGGGCGTATTGAACACCTTTATAAAGACCGTACCCAACAAGGCCAGCTACGGCAAGAACGCCAGCAACTGGCAAGGCAACTGTTGTAGTTGTTGTCATACCAATAGCCCCCAAAATACCAGGAGCCGAAGTAGTAACAGTGGCTACCGTTACTGTGCTTGTTCCACCTACGGCTGTAGCGGCACCAACAATTTTTGCTGCATCATGCATTGATTTAGTCCTTGAATGCTTTTTTGATACCAAATGCAGCGAGACCAATGATCGAACCTGCTGCAATCACTGGAGCTGCTCCAACAGCGATACCACCGAAAGCACCAGCAAGCCCCATATTCCCAACAATAGCAGAAACACCGGCGCCAAGAATAGCTCCCGTTCCAGCATATCCAGCGGCTTCAGTGCTGGAATTACTTTTCTTTGACATGATCACATTCCTTGTGAAATACAATTTCGATTGTAAGCTTAATCCAAAGGTCACAAAAGCGAGAATTCCGCACAGTGGAAATACCAAGTAATGAAAGATTAGATTGGTAACAATACACACATTTTATTTATTTTTTAGTGAAGCGGACTTTTGGTAAGATCATTACTGTAAAAATACAGTCAACAAGCACCGCTTTGCACGACTGTCGGCCTAAGGAATGTACGTAGGGAGGGCATTACCCACCCCCAAGACCATCGATCGATCTAAACCGTCGCGTAAACCGGCTCACCCGACAGGCTAAACGCCCGCACCGTCGTAATTTTCACCGGGATCGTCTTACCCTTCAGCTCCTCGATCGCCCCTTCAAAAAACGTCAGACGATTCCCCCGCGTCCGACCCATCACCTGCGACGGATCACGCGGGTTCACATCCTCCACCATCACCTCTTCCAAACGACCGAGATAACGCTGCGATCGCTCCGCTGCCGTCGTACTGACCAGATGGTTTAACCGCTGGAGCCGATCGGCCTTTGTCTCCTCATCGAGCTGGTGATCCCACTCAGCGGCAGGCGTACCCGGACGCGGTGAATAGGCCGCCGTGTTGAGCAAATCGAAACCGATGTCGTCCACCAGTTTCATCGTGTTGTCAAACTGTTCTTCGGTTTCACCGGGGAAGGCCACGATCGCATCGGCACTAATCGACGCATCCGGCATGTAATGGCGCACCATATCGATAATGCGGCGATATTTCTCCTGGGTATAACCCCGCGACATCGCCTTGAGAATGTCGTTATCGCCCGACTGGAACGGAATATGGAAATGTTCGCAAATCTTCGGCAGCTCGTGACAGGCTTTGATCAGCCGCTCGGTGAAATAGCGCGGGTGACTGGTGGCAAAGCGGATGCGATCGATCCCCTCAATGTCGTGGACGTAATACAGCAAATCCGTCAGTGTATTTTGACGGCGTCCCTCCGGTGTCACACCGGGCAAATCGCGACCATAGGCATCGATATTCTGACCCAGCAACGTCACCTCCTTGTAACCCTGCCGCGCTAGCTCCTCCATTTCCGCCCGGATCGCCTCCGGTGTGCGCGACTGCTCGACCCCACGCACTCCGGGGACAACACAGTAGGTACAGCGCTCATTGCAGCCATAAATCACATTCACCCAAGCCGACACCTTACTATCGCGGCGCGGCTTGGTGATGTCTTCGATGATGTGGATCGGATCGGTGGCAACCACTTGATTACCGGCGAACACCTGGGCTAGCAAATCATCGAGCCGGTTGGCGTGCTGTGGCCCCATGACGAGATCCAGCTCGGGTACGCGACGCAGCAACGCCTCGCCTTCCTGCTGGGCGACACAGCCCGCCACCACCAGGGTTAAATCCGGCTTCTCGTGTTTGCGTTTGGCCTGCCGTCCCAGATAGGAATAGACTTTCTGCTCGGCGTTATCGCGAATCGTGCAGGTGTTGTACAACACGAGATCGGCATCGTTGGGATCATCCACCCAGTGAAAATCCATCGAGTCGAGGATGCCCGCCATGCGTTCGGAGTCAGCTTTGTTCATCTGACAGCCAAAGGTGGTGATGTGATAACGACGAGAAGCAGTCATGGGTTTAGGAAGGCACGATCGAGGGTGACCCGATCGAGCGGTGCGACGATTTGTGTAGTCTTTAGTGTACGGCGTTTGCGATCTTGGCGGATCGGATCGGTTGTGGGAATCGCCGTTGTTAAGCGTCGGGTTTGCCGTGGGCTTCAAACCAGGCGATCGTCTGCTCGATCGTCAGGGCATCGATCGGGATCTGGCTGGCGGCGGCGGCGGCGTCGAGCTTGGTGCGGGCGGCAATCACGAGGTTGGTAAAAAAGCCGGTAAAACTGGCATCCAGGTCGATCGTGTCTTGAATCGCCGGATCGCGGCTGACCCAATCGCTGACCTGTTGGGCGTTGATCTGTTCGATCGGCTGTTGCAGTTCGGCGGCAATCTGACGCAGCGATCGCAGGGCATAAATCGCCAGACGCGCGAGAAATTTATCTTGATGGGTCAGCAGGGCTGCATCGACCCGCGCCGAATCGTCGGGCGAGAGGAACTCTGCGGATTGGAGGTTCGGCATAATCAAAAATAGGATGTCTAGTGGTCTGCTTCGGAGTCTGTGGCAGGATCGGGCGTCTCTTCACGAATGGTGACGCTCCGATCGTCAATCAAACCCGGAACCGGCACAATTCGCACGCAGCCGCCCTCCACATCGACGATCGGCACGATCGCCTCAACGAACGGAATTAAGACGTGGGTTTGGGACTTCAGTGTTTTTTGCTTGCGGCGAAATCGGCGCTTGCTCGACGACGTATCCGGCGGCACGATCGGCGTATCGAGTTCGATCGACAGCAAATCACTCGCCGACGACATCACATCCGTCACCACGCCGATGCGATCGCCCGTCTCGTGATTCAGCGCCACCAGCCCGATCAAATCCATCACGTGAAATTCGCCGTCTTCCAGCTCCGGGCGATCGTCCCCCGGCACATACAGCACCGCATCGCGCAGCGCTTCCGCCTCATCACGATCTTCTATACCGTCAATTTCAATAATGAATAGATTCTTTCCCGGAATATCACGCCCGTAGGTTAGCTCGATCGGCTCCGGCTCGCGCTGCCCCCGCCGCTGAAGCCAGCGCGTCCCCGGTTCGAGAAACCGCTCCGGGAAATCCGAACTCGGATACACCTTTAACTGACCCTGTAATCCTTGTGGGCCAACAATTTTACCGATTTCAATCCAGTCCGCAGGGCTTGTCATTAGGGTCGCTATGAGAGGGCGTCACGTTAATTTTTTGAATCGCAGTATCCAAAAAACACAGCACGCAACGAGATCGATTTTAGATTTAGACGCGATCGCCGTGACCGAACCTCAACGATTATTTCGCGGTACGGTCTCGGGATTGACGGAAAATCGAGTCACCTCATAGCGATAAGCTGAGAGCCTACGCCAAAAAACAGTTCAATTTAAGCTCGCGGTAGGGATTCACGAATTGCAAGAATCTTTAGATTTTGTTACAAACAAAGAGACTCTGTCGTCCCGCCTAGGTATTTAGACCTATCGTTGCATCACGCATGTTTGGGAGTTTTTCCGGAAATAACTGGCAATCAGGCAATGATTGGGGCGAACAACTCCTCGATTCTGTTGCGAGCCAGTCGATCGCGCGTTTGTTTAGCGAATGCGAAGCGATCGATGTCAATATCCGCTGCAATCCGCCGAGCAAGCTGCTCCAAGGCGCGATCGACGGTTTCAAAATGCAGGGTCGCAATCTTGTGATCCGCAATCAGTTCCCTGTGGCTGAAATGTCGTTCGAGACCGATGCGGTGGCGATCGATCCCAGCTCCGTGCTGGCCGGTCAGCTCAAGCTGAAGCAGCCCACCCAGGCGATCGCCCGTGTGGTTCTCAGCGAGGCCGGTTTAACCCATTCGTTTAAGGCGGATCTCGTCAAAAAACGTCTCGAAAATCTTGATTTAGACGGCTTGACCGGCAGTTGGGCGCTGAGTCTGGTGACGTTCGAGGATGTCTCGATGACGCTCGGAGCCAATACGACGGTGACGATCGCCGCCACTGCGAAAGGCCCCGGCTGTCCGCGTCTGCCGCTGAAGTTCACGACCAAGGTTAGCGTTAAGCGTCGCCGCAAGGTGGAGTTTGGCGACCCGCAAATTTACTTGGACGATATACCAGCGCAACATCATACAGACGCAACCTCGCTAATCAACGCGATGATGCTGCTGCTCAACGATATGGTTGACCTCGATCGCTTTGATCTCGATGGCATCACGCTCCGGCTCAATCGCCTCGAAACTGAGGGATCAAATCTTGTGTTTGGTGGTTATGCCCAGGTTGAACATTTTCCGCGTCAGGGAAAATCGGGCTAACGTGCATCGATAAACTCGATCGCTTTTGGGAATCAAGCAAGCCGTCGTTGTTTCTCAATCGGCCAAGATCACAGACGGTGATTTCAGACCTTTGAGGTTTCTAAAACCTCAAAAGTCTCGCTCTTTCTGCTGAACCACTATCCGCTAAAAATTTGGCTCAGCAAATCAAATAAGATTCGGGGCAATGCAAAAATGGTGTCAATCAGCATTGGCATATCGATCCCGAAGCCAACTTGCAGCAGCATGATCAGTGCCGCCAGCATCAGCGCCGTTGAGAGCGTCGTTTTTACGACATTCATCAACCAGGCGAAGACGAGCCATGACACGATGATGGCTCCAAAAAAAAGCATTAATTGAGACATAATTTATTGTTAAACATGGTGTTTGGCAAACTTTGATTGATTAGACCGTCCGTCTAAAACATGTTGCTAGCACCTCACCCGCTTTTATCCTCCTGATTAAACCTGTATTCGGTAGCATTAAGCCTCAAACCGTACAGTTTGAGAACGATGCAGCGCTTATAGGCTAATTTCATTATCGGCGTCGTTCTTGAGTGATCGGATGTTTTGATCAATCAAGACGATCGAGATAAATTCGCTTTTTATCGCCTAAAAGCCCTGTGCGATCCCGCCTCCACGCGGATCAGCCGCTCCCTCTAGACGATCGGGGCGAATTCCTAGCGCTGGAGCCGTATTGGTGGGGATCACCTCGATCGCGTTGGCATTGCCCCACCGGCCACCGGTCGTCAGCATGTGACCCAGAGTTTGCAGGTCGCTGACGATCGCCGGGTCGAAGTCGGCTTCGAGGCGGAGGGTGTCCGGCTGCCATTGGTGATGGAGCCGGGGCGCGGCGATCGCAGTGGCAATGTTTTGATCGTAGACCAGTGAATTCAGCAAGATTTGCAAAACCGTCGTGATAATCGTGCTGCCACCGGGGGAGCCAACGACCAGGCGTAGATTCGCGTCGGTATCGGTGACGATCGTCGGGGTCATGCTCGACAGGGGAGTTTTGCGTGCGGCGATCGCGTTGGCCTCGCCGCCGATCAGGCCGTACAGGTTGGGGACACCGGGCGCGATCGAAAAATCATCCATTTCGTTGTTCAACACAATGCCCGTTCCAGCAGCGACGATCCCTGCGCCAAAGCCACCGTTGACCGTGAATGTCAAACTGACGGCGTTACGATCGCCATCCACCACCGAAAGATGGCTGGTATCGCGGGATTCCGTCGTGAGACGATCGAGCAAGGCGGGATCGGCGGCGTGAACTTCATCGGCGGATCGGGCGCGATCGGGTTCAATTTCAGCGCGACGCCGATCAAGATACTCCGGCGAGAGCAGCTCAGCCACCGGCACGTCAACAAAATCGGGATCACCGAGATATTGCGCCCGATCGGCGTAGGCCATTTTCATCGCTTCGATCAGTAGATGCTGCCCTTGGGTCGCGCTTTGGCGTGCGAGATCGAGCGGTTCGAGTAATTTGAGAATCTGTAACAGGTGCACCCCACCGGAGGACGGTGGAGCCATGGCGCAGACCCGAAACTGTTCTGAATCGGCCTGATCCGGCTGAAAGAAACCACACACCGGATCGCGCCAGATCGGTTCATAGCGATCGAGGTCGGCTTGCGTGATCACGCCACCATTGGCGGCCATATCGGCGACGATCGCGGTGGCAGTTTGGCCGTGATAGAAATCGTCTGGATCGTCGGCAAGGCGTCGCAAGGTGGCGGCCAGATCGGGCTGTACGAAACGATCGCCCAGGGCGTAAGGCTCGGGTGTCTCGCCTGTAGCATCCCGGCTAAACACCGCGCGGGCGGCGGGATTGTTAAACAGCGTGGCGGATCGCCAGTTGAGCGATCGCACAAAGCGATCGCCGAGATCAAAGCCGGATTCTGCGAGCACGATCGCCGGTTGTACCACCGCCGCCCAGGGCAGCCGACCGTAACGCTGATGCGCTTCATACAGCCCCGCTACCGTTCCCGGAACGGCCACAGCGCGGTGACCGTTACGGCTACCATCGGTCGGCTCGCCGTCGGCGTCGAGATACATATTCGCCGTCGCCGCGATCGGGGCGCGTTCCCGAAAATCGAGCGATCGAACCTCGCGGGTTGCCGCGTCATAGATCAGCAAAAAGCCGCCGCCACCGATCCCCGCCGAGTATGGCTCTACGACCGAAATCGCGAAGGCCGTGGCGATCGCGGCATCGATCGCGTTCCCGCCCGCCTGCAAGATTATGATCCCGGCTTCACTTGCGAGGGGATGGGCAGCGGTGACCATGCCGGTATTGGCTCGGACGGGCTGGGATTCGGGTGAGATGGACTCGTCCGGTTCGATCGCGTCAACGGATCGCGGGAGCATAGCGGGTAGGACGATCGCCGATCCAATCATGGTCGCAACGTGGGTAAATTGAATGGCGATCGACACCAACTTTGCCCAAGTTTGGCTGAGATCTGAGAGGCCGCGCTGGGATGACATGACGGATAGTGTTCCAATAAATCCAGAGAACAGAACGATCATGGGTAGTGATGCGAAGTAATGGTTTATCGATTTTGAACCGTGGAGCAATTCGGGGTTTCAGCGTTACTTACACAGGATACGTATGCTGCAACTTTTGGGGGGGATCGCTCCGAAGCTCTGTGTGGGAACGATAGGACGCTTCTCTAGCTTCAGCCCTCTCCATTCAGCCCTATTTCGTTGCTAAAGTATCGGGAAGAGCGCCAAATTCGCCGTAGACGTAAGATATAACTTGCGCTTCCACCCATCACCGTACGACTGAATTTCATGCCTTTTTCGTCCCTGCCAGCTTGGCATCGTCTACGTGCGATCGTCGGTTTTTCCGTTCTCGGGATCGGCTTACCGATCGAAGCGATCCAACCTCGCGCGGCGCTGTCCGCATCGCCGATCGCGGTAGTTCGCAGCAACGACAACGATCGCTACTGGGACGAAATCGAGCAGAGGCTACAGACGGCCGATATCGGCTATCAGACCCTCGACTGGAATGATGTCGAAGATGTCAGCGACCTCGGCGACAGCAAAGTTTTATTTTTACCCAATCTCGAAGACATTTCGCGGCGTCAGGCCAGCGCGATCGAGACCTGGCTCGCCAGCGGCGGACGGGTGATTGTCAGCGGACGCTTTGCAGAAGACTCCTCGCGGAGTGTGCGCGACGGGTTGCGCGACGCGATCGGGATGCAGTGGCTCGATGAACTGCCGAGTTCGGCGGCCATGCGTCTACTCTCGACGAGCTGTGATCGTGATCCCGCCTGTCGTGCGGCCTGGATGCCTGAAGATGTTCTCGGACGCATTCCCGACGGTGGAATTTTGAGTTTATCGGGCGGTGACAGTCAAGCGGCGGCGGCATGGCAGATGGCCGGAAATGCCACGGCGGTCGGAGTTTCGCCCCAGGTGACCTTTTTGGGCTGGGAGTGGGGACGCAACGATCGCGCCGTCGATGCCGATGTGGCATGGCTTAAGGCGGCACTGCGCCGTTCTCAGGATCTAGAGGTGGGGAATGGTGACGCAGACTTTGAACCCGTTGCCTGGAATGATCCCGCACCGACTAGCACGCGATCGGAATCTCGCGATCAACAACCGAGCCGCGCTGAAGATGCCTCCTCGCGCATCACCTTCGATTCGACTCAGCCGATCGTGACGGATACTCGACCGCGCAACACGAGTACAGAGACAGAACCCATTTCAGCAATCACCAACCGGCTTGATCGCCCTTCCACTTCCATAGATACAAGCCCAAACCCAAACACAAGCCCAAACACAAGCCCAAACACCCTCACCCCAACGCCTCGATCGCCGATCGCGCCCAATCCCAATCCTCGCCTTAATCCCAGTCTTAATCCTGCGGGCAGTACGATCGGCAACACGGCGGGCGAGGATCTCTTGGCTTTGCGGGTTGCTCCTGCCGGTTTAAATGTAGAACGCAGCGATGCCCGCATTTCTCAGATCGAAGCCATGAAGATGCAGCGGGAACTGAGCGAGCTGATTGGACGAGTCCAAAGCGCCACCCAGGCCGCGCAGGCATTACAGGTCAACACCACGATCGCGGCCTTAGAGGATGCTGATCTCGATCTCGATTCCGATTCCAGCCTGACCGATCGCTCGACCTCAATCTCACGCCGCAACCGTGAATACATCGTCGCCCTGGCTCCCGATCAACCGATCAACCTCGGCGTGACGGCCACCGTCCTCGATCAAGCACGGGCAACCCTCGCCGAATTTCCCGCGCTCGTCGCCGCTGGAGACTATGGCGAAGCCCGCGATCGCTGGATCGACGCGCGGCTCGCCCTGCTTGATAGCTACCCCGACGATCGCCAACGCGCCCAGCCCGAAATCCGCGCCATCTGGCTCGATCGCGGCACGATCGTCGAAGCTGGATCACCCGCCGGACTCGAACGCCTCTTCGATCGGCTCGAAGCCATGGGCATCACGACCGTCTTTTTTGAAACGATTAACGCGGGCTACCCGATCTATCCCAGCGCGATCACCCGCCAAAATCCACTGACGCGAGGCTGGGACCCGCTACAAGCTGCCGTCGAGCTGGCACACGCCCGCAATATGGAACTTCACGCCTGGGTCTGGGCGTTTGCCGTGGGTAACGAAGCCCATAACGTGATCGTCGGCGACCCGATCGACTATCCCGGCCCTGTCCTCGCAGCCCATCCCGAATGGGCGAACCGCGACGACCGGGAACGCGTTCGCCACCAAGGATCGCGTAAAACCTTCCTCGATCCCGCCAACCCGGAAGCCCGTTGGTTCGTGATTCGCGAACTTGACGAAATCGTTAATAACTACGACGTAGACGGCATCCAGCTCGATTACATCCGCTATCCCTTCCAAGATCCCGGCGCGGAACGAACCTACGGCTATGGCAGCGCTGGACGCGAACAATTTGAAGCGCTGACCGGCGTTGATCCGCTGACGATTTCACCGCGCGATCGCGATCTTTGGGCGCAGTGGACGCAATTTCGGGTCGATAACATCACGACCTTTGTACGCGAGGTGCGCGAATGGATCGACAGTCGGCGACCGGGGCTAACGCTGTCCACATCGGTCTTTGCCTACTCGACCCATGAACGTATCCATAAACTGCAACAGCATTGGGAAGCCTGGATTGACGAGGGCATCATCGATCAGGTGGTGCTGATGAGTTACGCCGAGGATACCAATCGCTTAGAAAGCCTGGTTAGCCCGCTGTTGGCAACACCCAGCCCGATTCCGATTATCCCGTCCGTACGGCTCCACGATCTCGATCGCACCAACGTCACCGATCAACTCCAAGCCCTGCGCGATTTACCGACCATGGGCTACGCGCTGTTTGCCACCGCCGCCCTGTCAAGCGAGGTAGAGCAGATGTTGCGACAAACCCAGGGCGGAGCGCCGGATATCCTGCCCGAGCGTGAGCCGTTCGAGATGGCACGCCAGCGCTACGAACTGCTACAAACGGAATGGGAACTGGCGATGCGATCGGGCAATCTCTGGATGGATGACGACGACTTGCTACAGTGGCGCGGACGTACGCTGATGCTATCGGAAGCCTTCACCTTGCTCTCGCAATCCCCCACCGCAGAAAATTGGGCATTGACCCAAACGACCCTGCAAGCCTATCGCACGGATTTTGATACCTGGCTGCGGCTTCAGGGTTTGCGCGACAGCTATCAGGTGCAAACCTGGCGCAATCGTTTGCTCACCCTCGAAATTCTGCTCGATTACGGCGATCGTCTGGGCTTTGCTCCGTAACGCCAAAAACTTCAATTTGTCCTGAAAGCTTGAATCAAACCAAGACAAACCCAAAGTGATCACCTATGATATTAAACTGGTGATTCGTACTTTTGAGGATTACAACCCGATTCATGGCTAAGAAAAGCATGGTCGAGCGCCACCTGAAACGCAAAAAACTCGTTGAAAAATACGCAGAAAAGCGTGCAGCTCTGAAAGAAGCGTTCGACAAAGCACCCAACCAAACTGAACGCATGGCGATTCACAGCCAGATTCAGCAACTTCCCCGCAACAGCTCTCGCACACGCGTGCGTAACCGTTGCTGGGCTACCGGTCGCCCTCGCGCCTACTACCGCGATTTCGGCCTCTGCCGCAACCAACTGCGCGAAATGGCGCACAAAGGTCTGCTTCCGGGCGTCGTGAAATCGAGCTGGTAGTCTCGATCGCTTAGCTCGTCGGGTCGGGGTCGCTTTTGGTCGTATGGTCGAAGATTGACCCCCACGCGAGCCGCGTACGATGGGAAAAAGTTTGAGTGATTTTTTACATCTTCAAACCTGTCCGTAACGTTTCTAAAACGTCACTTACGTCGAATAATTCCTGAGACCAGGCTCACGGCTCACTTCAAGACACAACAGACAGGGGCTTTCAATGAATAAGCAAAAGCAAAAAAAGATGGCGTAACAGTTAGCTGTACGCCTTTTTTTGTGGCGAACAGCCCTATTTCTTGACTCGCCAGCATTGGATATATTCAGATACATAGCAAGAGCCGATTGTATTAGGACTCACAAAAAAGCTGAGAACACTGAGCGGAGTCGAAGTGCGGTTCTCAGCTTGGACGAGAGTGTCCTAACACAATCGGCTTACGCTATATCACCCCAAAAGCGATCGCACCCAAGCTGGGAAAACTCTGATCGCATGTCTCGATCGCGTTACTTCAGCGTGGCCGTCGCCAGCTTAATAAAGAGTGACTCCACGTTCTGACCGCTTTTCGCAGACGTGTTATACGCCTCGATAATATCCGTTTGATAGGTTTGTTTTAACTGCTCCAAAATATCCTGACTTTTCTTTTCTTCAAAGAGGTCGGCTTTATTGAGTGCGATGATGATCGCACCATCTTGGCTGACGCTACGGTACAGATCGATATGACCTTTGATACTTTCGATCGTCTCCGGTCGCGACATATCCGCAACGATAATGGTTCCTTTTGAACCTTGTAAATACGTTGGGGCGATCGACTTAAATTTAGTCTGACCTTCCAAATCCCAAATAATTAGTTGAATCGCTTGAGGGTCTGCACCGTCAACACTCGGAAGGTCGAGATTACGGCGTGAGATCTTCACGCCAACCGTCGAGAGGTAGCGATCGTCAAATTTTCCTTCCACATAGCGGCGAATCAAGCTCGTTTTACCGACGCTAAAGTCACCAACCATTGTGATCTTTCGAGATATTACAGTCATAAGAATAACGAAACTTTTGCTCTCTGAAGTCTGTGCGCGTCGTGTTGTGTCTGCTTGAGAATAACCGTCTTTAGACTAGATAGTGGATTATCGAGCCTTAGTATTAGACAGAAGAATATGACACGCCTACAAGCGTAGAATCAAGCTTTTCGATCTGACTTGGTGAATTACGCCCTATTTTGTTCACATTTATTCGCTAGGCGTTTTAGGCTGTTCTTCAGCGATCGCACCTAGTCGCGATCGCGAATTTCAAAGCGAACACAGCGACTTAACTCTAGCGACTGTTGCGGATCGATTCCGGGCGGTAGGTCGAGGGAGCCACGAGCGGTTAGACGATTGGCGTCAATCCCGCGATCGATTAACAATTGGCGAACTCGATTCGCTCGTGCCAGGGAAAGGCTTTGATTGTGTTCCGTTGAGCCGATACGATCCGCATGTCCAATGACATCCAATTGCAGGTCTGGAAACTCGCGGAGAAAGCGCTCGATGGATTCCAGCTTGCGTTCGCCGATCGCGATCGGGTTGGTCTCTCCCAGCTCGAAATACAGCCGGATTTTGTCTGGTGGCGCATCAATCAGTAACGCACTCGATACGGATCGCACGCCGGGAATCGCTTCAAAAGCATTGCCGATCGCAGCGAGAACGGTTTCATCTTCCGCCCAGCCCTTCAGCGTAATCCGTCGATCCTGATAGTGCGTGACCACGGTGGCGGGTAATGTCCGGTTGAGCAGCGAAGTCAGTCGGTCTACCTCCGCCGCGATCGTGGCCTCGTCGGGTTCAAAGATGGTGAGCTGCGTGCGATCCACAAGCTCGCGATCGGGCACAAGCGGCGTCACCACTTCAATTAATTTTTCCTGGAGCGATCGAGAGGGCAAATCACCCGCCAGCTCTAGCCGGTTACCTTTGGCTTCCACTTCAATCTGATACGCCGTCAGCTCAGGAATCGTATCAATTTTGTGCAATACCGTTTCCTCAACCCGGTGCTGCCACGACTGACGCGCCCAAAACACCACTCCCCCCAGCAACCCCAGCAACAGCAACACCAATAATGCCGGGGGATGTTTGGAAGCCTGCGCTTGCTCCTGACTGATTTTGATTGGATCGGGAACTAGGGAAGCAATCTTGATCGAAATATCTTCCGGAATCGTACTCGGGTCACCGTCAAAATCTTTGATCGCGGGGCCGTAATCCTGAACCAGCCCCACCATGACCAGGCGCATGTGATTGACATAGGATTTCGTGATCGCTCCTTTCACGACCAAGGCCACGTAGCAATACCCAGCAACTTCCAACACCAGCTTAAAGGTGTCGTACTCAATTTCGTTGAGTTCCGCCGTGTTGCCTGCATCCGCTTGGGCAATGCAGTCATTGGCAAAGCTGCGAATGGCCGTCAGCATCCCGCCGATCATGTCCGATTCGAGCGGAGTCACATTCGGCTGTTGCGCCTCAGCAATCACGAGGCCAGATTCTTTATGAATCAAAAAAGCAGCCTTAACCGTAAACGAGGCGGCATCACGCAAAATCAGCTCTGCTTCGGAAACGCCCTGTAATTTCGCGCGAATTTTACGAGTCATCCCCTCAAAACTGAAGCTTTGCTCGACCTTCGCGTTGATATTGCGGATTTCCTCCGACATGTATTTCGTGATCGTGTTGCCGATGACGGGGTAGAGTGCATCGACCATCTCTTCGCGTGCGAGGAGAATCTGGCGGCGGATGGCCTCGCCCATCTCGGACGAAATCGCGTCGGCTAACACCCCTTTTTTAAGTGCGATTTGGCGGCGGATCGCTTCGGCCATCTCAGGGGCGACCGCTTCGGCGATCGCGTGGGGATCGGATTCAATTTGCCGCGCGATCGCCTGGGGCATCAGGTCGGCAATTGCCGCACTCATGGCCTCAGGGTTTTGTCCCGATCGCTCGATAATGATGCGATCGATCACCGGGATAATGCTGCGAATCGTTTCCTGACGCAATGCCGTCGGAGTCAAGCTGCTAAGGATTTCATCCATCAGCGGCATCAGTTTGGTCTGTTTATCCTTGGCTTCAGAACTATCACTAAAGTCAAGCTTCGATTCGAGTTCAATTAGCCGGGTTTCCAGTGCTGCCAGTCGTGCCTCACTCGCAGGGACGATCGCATGACTCGGAGAGACTGAGGGGCTAGGTCTTGGCGGTGTCGGAGGGTTCGGATATTGACGTGTTGAGGGAGCCGCCGAGGGCGCAGGCGACGGTGATTGTGGAGGCTTGGCCTGGGGTGGTGTAGGGGCGACGGGCGCGATCGGTTCGACAAACTCGGCGATCGTTGTCCGTTGTCGTAGGGTTTGCGTACTGAGTTTTACGCGGCGTGACGTTCCGCTGGAGTGAACCGGGGAGGAGGCGTTGATCTTAGGATTAGACGGCGGATGGCTAGGCTGCGTGGCGTCGGGGAGACGAGATGAGGCGAATTGTTCGGACTCAGCCTCAATCCTAGCCTCGGCCTCAGTCTCAACCTCAATCTCCGACTCAGCCTCAGTCTCAACCTCAATCCCAGTCTCAGATTCAGCCTCAACCTCAATCCCGGTTTCAGCCTCAACCTCAAGCCCAGTCTCAGACTCAATCTCAGTCTCAGATTCAGCCTCAATCTCAAGCCCAGTCTCAGATTCAGCCTCAACCTCAAGCCCAGTCTCAGACTCATCCTGAGAGCCATCCGCCGTCGGAGGCTGGGCGCTGTTCGTGGAGGCTTGTGCGTCCGGCGATCGGTCGGCTAGCGTTCCGCCATCGATCGCGTGGCCATTGGTCGCGTGGCCATTAGTCTCGTTGCCACCAGCATCATTGCCCTCCGTAAGTAAATCGAACAGAGACGACAAAGCACTATCCTCAGACGACTGACGACTAGCTGTATCGGATGCAGATGGGTTATGAAACGGTTCAGATGCAGAGTTTGGGCAAACCATACGGCGATTGTGCTGAGAGCTTCAATCTTCAACCTGTCGATCGGGTAGTAAAAACGTTCCTTGAGCAGTCTCGTTTCCTGCGGAAGACTCGCTTTGGCCGCGAACTTGCATACAAAGATCGAAGAGCATTTCGGCTAGCTCCGTACGCGATACTTTTTCGCTACCCAGACCGTTGAAGTGTTTCTCGATTTCATCCAGTAATTGCGATTTCAGTTCTTGCAAGCCAGATTTGAGCTGCGATCGCGTATTGGAAAGGCTGGTCTCAACTTCACCAAGGTTTGCCGACAATGTTTTTTCTACGATAACGATATTGCTAGCAAGATCGCGCTCGATCGTCTGCACGCTTTGGCGAATTTCATTGGATTCATTGTTCAAGCTTGAGCTAACAAACTGAATTTTTTTCTCAAGGGAATTGACCGCCGTTTGCAAATCCGCAGACATTTGGGTTTCGAGCGCCGTTAAGCGCAGCTCGATCGCCTGACTGAGTTCTTCAAGATCGGCTTCGATGTGATCGATACGCTCGGTATACTCGCGCTCGCGATCGCCAAATAAAATGTCTCGAATTTGATCAATATTGCCGAGACGATCGCGCATCTGATTGGGAGTAATGTCTGCCATAAATTAGAGCGTATATAAAGCTAAGGGTATTGAAGCTGAAGCAATTGCATAGAGCCAGGAGCCAGGACAAATCCTGTTCTCGCTCGCTGATGGATTTTGGGACGATGTGTGATTCTAACTCAATGGAATTCGACGAGACTCGCTCCACACATATAAAGATCTAAAACAATCGATTGACCCCAGCAATCTCACAAACAATTTCGAGATGCAGTATACCCCACCCTCTTTGCTCACCTTTGTAGCCGATCGCAGCCCCCAGCCTCGCACGGAAATCCCTGGAAAATCCAGCGTCTTGCCTAAACTTGCCACGGCTTGACGTTAAAATTGGTAGGTGTCAATCGCTTCGGCGATCGCACGCGATCGAACCGTAACCTTGCTAGAGCGCCCATGACAGCCGCAGCTCCGACGAAAACTCAATATGAAGCCGTAATCGGCCTCGAAACGCACTGCCAGCTCAGTACGAACACCAAAATCTTTTCCAATTCTTCAACAGAATTCGGCGCGACCCCCAACACCAACATCGACCCGATCTGCATGGGGCTGCCCGGTGTGCTGCCGGTGCTGAATCAGAAAGTGCTGGAGTATTCCGTTAAAACCGGTCTCGCGCTGAACTGTCAGATCGCACCTTACAGCAAGTTCGATCGTAAGCAGTATTTTTACCCAGACCTGCCCAAGAACTATCAAATCTCGCAGTATGATCTGCCGATCGCCGAACACGGCTGGCTAGAGATTGAACTCATCGACGATGACGGCAACCCGCAGCGCAAGCGGATCGGCGTCACCCGCGCCCACATGGAAGAAGACGCCGGGAAACTCGTTCATGCCGGTAGCGATCGGCTTGCCGGTTCGACCCACTCCCTCGTGGACTACAACCGTGCCGGTGTTCCCCTGCTTGAAATTGTCTCCGAACCCGATATTCGTAGCGGTCGCGAGGCCGCTGAATACGGCCAAGAGATTCGCCGCATTGTTCGCTACCTGGGCGTCTGCGACGGCAATATGCAAGAAGGATCGATGCGCTGCGATGTGAATATTTCCGTGCGTCCCGTTGGTCAAGACGCCTTTGGCACAAAGGTCGAGATCAAAAATATGAACTCGTTTAGCGCGATCGCTCGGGCGATCGACTACGAAATCGAGCGGCAAATTAACGCGATCGAGATCGGAACGGAGACCATCATCCAAGAAACACGCCTCTGGGATGAAAACTTGCAATGCACCAAAAGTATGCGCAGCAAGGAAGGCGCGAGCGATTATCGCTACTTTCCCGAGCCGGATCTCACACCGCTGGAAGTCTCGCGTGAACAAGTCGCCGCCTGGAAAGCGGAACTTCCCGAGCTGCCGATCGCCAAGCGCCATCGCTACGAAGAAGAGCTGGGTCTCTCGGCCTACGACACTCGCGTCTTGACAGAAGATGTGGATGTGGCCAGTTACTTCGACGCTGCCCTAAGTGCTGGTGCGCCGGTCAAACAAGTCGCAAACTGGGTTATGGGCGATCTGATGGCCTATGCCAAAGAGCAAAAGCAATCGTTCTCTGAGTTAGCCTTAACCCCTGAGTCTCTCGCTGAGTTAGTCAACCTCATTGAAGACAACACGATCAGCGGCAAAATTGCGAAAGAAGTCTTGCCAGAACTTCTGGAAAAAGGTGGATCGGCCAAGGCGATCGTCGAAGCCAAGGGTTTGATTCAGATTTCCGATGTGGGCGAACTCGAAACCATTATCGACCAACTGATCGCAGATAACCCGGACAAAGTCGAGCAGTTCCGCGCAGGCAAAACAAAACTCCAGGGCTTCTTTGTCGGCCAAGTCATGAAAGCCACCGGCGGACGTGCAGACCCGAAACTCACCAACAAACTCTTAATGCCAAAACTAAACGGCAAATAACCCGATTTTCGTGATGGGTTAAACACAAACATAAAGCATCAAAGAGAGGCGACGATCGTGCGATCGTCGCCTCTCTTTGATGGATGCTCAAACCCAAATTAAGCCGTCAAGGCCGTGCGAGCCAGACGCATCGTTTGGGGCAACACCCCCACCAACGACGCCAACGCTTCATCCGGCAAACACTCAACCGTCGAGGCATCAAAATACTGCTCAAACTGCTCGATCAGCATCCGCGCACGCTCCTGTGGAACTTGACTCTCATTGAGCTGCTGCACCAAGCGCGTCCAGTGACGCCGAATGGAATACGCTTTCTGTCGATCTTCGTAACCTTCCAACGGCAACAGCGCCAAATCTCCCACCGGAATGGTTTGCCGTACATTGATATCAAGCAAGCCACCGACCGCAGCTCCTGGCCCTGCAAATTCTGAGTGATAACGCTTACAAATAATCAGGCCGTTTCGGCGTGTACCGTCTACCGCCATGAGGCGACCACTGTTTAACTGGGCAATAGGAAGCATAGGACGTCGTCACACCAGAGTGGGTGTTGGAGTGGTGTGGTCTTGACGTAGATGCTGACGAGCGATCGCCATCGTGGTTGGCATGACTCCGATCAGGTTTGCTAAAACTTCATTTGGCAGCACATCGATCATGGCATTGTCAAAATAGTGACTAAACCGTTCAAGGAGTAGCGCTGATCGCATCAGTGGTGCTGCATTTTCCGTGAGCTGCTCGATGAGCCGCAGCCACTGACGACGGGTCGAAAATGCCTGCTGGCGTTCATCATAGGCGCTAGATGCCGGTGCTAACAAGGAAAGATCTCCGATCGGGAACAAGTGCTGAACTCCGATATCAAAAAAACCACCAACGGCTGATCCAGGGCCTGCAAACTCAGAATGGTAGCGCTTCTGAATAATAAGACCACTGTGGCGTGTGCCATCAACCACGAGCAGTTGACCGCTGCTCAGTTGTGTAATGAGTTCGCCTTTATTGAGGAAAGGCGTGAGATCGTGGTTCGTACGCTGGGCCATGCCTAAAAGAATGCTAAAGGAAGCAGTTTAAAAATTTAGTTGCGATCGCGAGTTGTTAGCATTGCGTACGCTTTGACCGGCTTAACCGTGCAATTAGGGGAGCCTAGAAAGATGCCATTGCGATCGGGGCATCATCACTGTGGGGTTTCCCTGTGCAGTCAGTCGCCCAAACGGCGAGGTTAGGGCGAAGGTCTTTGACCTCACAAAAGCATATTGCCATTTGGCCTTAGTCAAAACTTAATCTCGCCAGGAGTTTGCTTTGTATCCATCAATCAGGGCTATCACTTCTAGGAGGGAAGCAATCGATGAAGAATTTCTTGTAGATGTTAGGTTGAAGCGCGAAAGCAATCCGCATTAATGGTAGTCGAAAACTCGATGGCTTAAATCTTTAATTAAGATGAGGATTCTAAGCCCTAATACAGCGGGCGGAAGGTTTGGGTAGATTTCACCTTTCGCACCTAAAGTAGGCTCATAGAATAAAAGTAACTTAGACTGCGTAACTCAAGCATTCTGGTTGCAAGCAAGCTAGAAGCTTGTGCTACGCATCGCGTCTATTCATTTACTTGGGCTACTTCACGTCTTTGCTGTCGGTAACTTATTCCCTTGTGACTATCCTAGCAAATATAAGCTAACGCCTCATCCGAAAGCCGGGAGAGGATGTACGGCATCTCTTTTGGTTTCTCTCTTGTAGGACGTACGCAAAGTCGGTTAGAAGTCCGATTTCTCACATTGCCCTGCAAGCTAGAATGGCGATGGTTCGTTTGGAAGTCGGGCTTCTGCGTCAGTTCTGTCTTGATGATCGGATCATCTCGCACAATGAATCTAGGAGATTTTATCGATTCGTTGTGTCAACTGAATCGATTTAAAAATGCTTTGATAGATGCGATAGATCTAATATATATCTTGCCGATCAACGATCGATGCCCACAATGCGGGATCAACGATCGGGCAAAAACACCGTTAAGAACTGAACAACGGTCAGAACGATCGAATCGCAGGTTTGGTGTCGGACAACCATGATGTTGATTTCGTTGGCTGGTGTGATGTCTGCCGATCGCGTCGTTATCGGAACGACAAGACGACAGACCTGGGGGAATCCCGGATTCTTCCCTGAACAGCTTGAAGACGAGAAAAGACTCACACGAGAGTCGGCAACCGATCGCATCAGGTGATAGAACAGAGATGGCTGACCTCCAACGTGTTCGTTCATTTTCTTCCACCGCCTTGAAATCTCCTCCTCATCTCATCCTACGCACGGAGGCCGCTTCCCATCAGCTTCTGCTCGATGTCGGCAATTGTTGGACATTTGGGCGCGGTAGCGATAGCACTTTCACTCTGCCCGATCGTTGGGCGTCTAGGTCCCATGCCATGTTGCAGCGCACGGACGACGGTGAGTATTACCTCATTGATCTCGGAAGTCGCAATGGCACATTTGTGAATGGTCGTCGGGTGAGTATTCCGGTGCGTCTGCGCCATAGCGATCGATTAACCGTCGGACAAACAGACCTCGTGTTTTATTCGCCGATGCAAGTGCAGCGCGAGGACTCACTTGACTTTGATACCGAGGATGGTGCAACGGCGGTCTTGTCCCTACGCCGCCTCATTTCGGTCATGGTCGTCGATATTCGACAATTTACAGTCCTGACGCGACAGCTCGATGAACAGGTGCTATCGGAGTTAATCGGTACGTGGTTTCGGCAGGCCGGGAATATCATCCGCGATGCGGGGAGTTGGGTCGATAAGTATATTGGCGATGCGGTGATGGCCGTGTGGTTTCATAAGTCGGAGGTTGCGAGCCCAGAAGAGGTTCGCAATATTTGTCAGGCGCTGTCAGAACTCTCGGAAATGACGCAATCGCTCAACACGAAGTACACGCTACCCTTTCCGCTCAAAATCGGGGCGGGAATCAACACGGGGTATGCGATGGTGGGCAATACGGGTAGCGGCGATCGACCCGACTACACGGCCTTGGGTGACACCGTCAATGCCGCGTTTCGACTCGAATCCGCCACCAAGGAAATCGGCAAAGATATCGCCCTTGGAGAAACCACGTTTAAGGCGTTATCGTCCTTGCCCGTGGACTGTAGCGCCCTACATTCGACGATCGTTCACCTCAAGGGATACGACCAGCCGACCCAAACATTCGCCTGTACCTTTGACGAGCTAGCTAAAATTGTGGAAGTGCTCGCGAGCGAAGAGTTGCGATCGCCCTAGGGGCTGTCATCAATTAAATTTGTAGCCTTTATTCAGTAAGGGTTTCAGCCCCTTTTGTTTTTTGTTGGGTCGGGCGTTCAACAGCTTACTCCGTAAGGGGTCTGGTGCTAATTGATGACACGCCCTAGGTTGTACCTTCAATCTCAACGTCAACAACCTTCGAGCCAAATAAGTACTTGTACTCAAGACCGGGCTGCCATTTTGTCCCGTTGGATCGAGTTTGCCGGTATCTTGTACGTCACCGCTAAGGTTGAATGATAATATTCAAAGCAAATTAGAACTTATCTAGAACATTAAGAGGATAGAAATTCATGAAATATCTGGCGCGGTTGCTTGCCGTTTTCAGTCTTGCGGTTGCTTGCGTCTTCGCTTGGAGCGGTGACCTCGCTGCAATGGCTGCTCCAAGCCCGATCGTGGCTGAAGTAGACAGCGAGCTGGTGAATGCTGCTGATGCTAAACGAGTCGAGATTGGCTATAAAATCGACATCAATAACACTAATATTCGTCAATTTCGTAAGTTTCGTGGAATGTACCCGACACTCGCGGCGAAGATTGTGAACAATGCGCCTTACGAGAAGGTTGAAGATCTTTTAGATCTTCCAGATCTCACGGATAGTCAAAAGGAACGCCTTAAAGAAAATTTTGAGAATTTCATCGTAACCCCCCAGGAACCGTTCCTGAACGAGGGTGATGAGCGCTTTAATAACGGCATTTACTAAGCCACTGGCGACAAAACCACTGGTCTTAGAATCATAATCACAGAGCTTCGGAAGTCTTTCGACTTCCGATTTTTTTTGACCTTCTCTCAGCATGAAAACCATGCTATTTGCCTCGTCAAGGCTACGCTAGCAACTCGGCGGCTCCTAAACTTGCATAAGTCATGACCCTGAGTGATACGCCGACTTGGATGTGTGCCATCAAACAATCCCGAATCGCGATCGCAGCACACGATAATATTAAGGGCGACGTTTTGTGCGTCCCTATCGTCCGATTCAGTTCTTGAAATTGGACGGTTGATTGCTATCCGCTAACTGCACCCCATAACTGTCGTGAGTCACCCCGAAACGATTGCTGCCCATGGCGGCGTGTTGATTGATCGCATCGCTCCTGCCGATCGCAAACAAGAATTCCTGGCGCAAGCCGATGCTCTGCCCCGTCTAACCCTCGACGATCGCCACTTTTCTGACCTAGTCCTGATTGCGATCGGTGCGGCCAGCCCGCTGATCGGCTTCATGGGTCAGGCGGATTATGAAACCACCGTCACAGACATGCGTTTGGCCAACGGACTGCCCTGGTCTGTGCCGATTACGCTCAGTGTTTCAGCCGAAACGGCAGCGAAATTGACGGAAGGCCAACTCGTTCGCCTGGATGATGCGAGCGGTCGTTTTGTCGGTGTGCTGGAACTGACCGAAAAATACAGCTACGACAAAACCAAGGAGGCGATTAACGTCTATCGCACGGACGAGGACAAGCACCCCGGCGTGGCTGCGGTTTATGCCCAAGGCGATGTCAACTTAGCAGGGCCGGTTTGGTTGCTTCAGCGTGACGATCACCCGCTATTCCCGAAATATCAGATCGATCCGGCGGCGAGCCGTCAGCTCTTTCTCGATCGCGGCTGGAAAACCGTCGTCGGCTTCCAAACCCGTAACCCCATCCACCGCGCCCACGAATACATCCAAAAATGCGCCTTGGAAACCGTGGATGGTCTCTTCCTGCACCCACTGGTCGGCGTGACCAAAAGTGACGACATCCCCGCTGATGTGCGGATGCGCTGCTACGAAATCATGATGGACAACTACTTCCCTCAGGATCGCGTCATCATGGCCATTAACCCGGCCTCGATGCGCTATGCGGGCCCGCGTGAAGCGATTTTCCACGCGCTTGTACGCAAAAACTACGGCTGTACCCACTTCATTGTGGGTCGCGACCATGCCGGTGTGGGCGATTACTACGGAACCTACGACGCGCAACACATCTTTGATGAGTTCGAGCCGGGAGAGCTGGGCATTACGCCGATGAAGTTCGAGCACGCCTTTTACTGCAAGCGATCGCAGTCGATGGCAACGAGCAAAACCAGCCCTAGCACCAAGGAAGAACGGATTCACCTGTCGGGTACGAAAGTACGCGAAATGCTGCGTAACGGTGAGCTACCGCCGCCGGAGTTTTCGCGCCCGGAAGTGGCGGCAGAGCTTGCCCGTGTGATGCACAAGTAGGCAAAAAATCAACCGTGACTTCAGACCTTTGAGGTTTTGGAAACCTCAAAGGTCTCGATCCCTGCGATCCATTCAAGGTTTAACTTGGTCTACTGAAAAACTCGGTTTCTCGGGTTTCTCTACTGAAAGCCGAGAAACCAAAATCCATAATGTCCGCAAACCCCGACAGTCTCGACCCGTTAGAGACCATTTTATGATCGCGATCGTGGGATAATATCGCCGACTTAAATCCCAAAAGAGAGCGTCATGCCCATCACCGGAGATCGCCGCGCCATCCTAGTTTTAGCCGATGGAACCACCTTTGAAGGGTGGTCGTTCGGCGCAGAGGGAACCACGATCGGCGAAGTTGTGTTCAATACCGGAATGACCGGCTACCAGGAAGTCCTCACCGACCCGAGCTATTGCGGCCAGTTGGTGACGTTTACCTATCCTGAACTCGGCAACGTTGGCGTTAACGCCGATGACGAGGAAGCCTCCCGCCCATTTGTAATCGGCGCGATCGCCCGCAACATCAGCCGCCGCCCGAGCAACTGGCGATCGACTCAAAGCCTGCCTGATTACCTAATCAAATACGGAATTCCCGGTATTTATGGCATCGACACCCGCGCTCTGACCCGCAAGCTGCGATCGGTCGGCTCGATGAACGGCGGCATTTCCACCGAACTGAGCGCCGATGAGCTACTGACTCAGGTACAATCCGCACCAACCATGGCCGGTCAAAACCTCGCTGCTCAGGTCTCGACCTCGGAAACCTACGAATGGACGGAAGCAACGCCGGACGAGTGGGAATTTAGCCCCGGTGCGAAAGCGGCAACGAGCGCGAAATATACGATCGTCGCGCTCGATTTTGGCGTTAAGCGCAACATTTTACGCCGTCTGGCGAGCTACGGTTGCCGTGTGATTGTTGTCCCCCTCGGCACGTCGCCGGAGGATATCCTCAAGCACAACCCCGACGGTATTTTCCTCTCGAATGGCCCTGGCGATCCGGCGGCTGTGACCGAAGGTGTGGCGACGGTGCGGGCGCTGCTCGATGCCGGTAAGCCGATGTTCGGGATTTGTATGGGTCACCAGATTTTGGGTCAGGCGATCGGGGCAGAAACCTTCAAGCTCAAATTCGGTCACCGGGGTCTAAATCAGCCCTGCGGCATGGAACAAAAGCAGGTGGAGATCACCAGCCAAAACCACGGGTTTGCGATCGACGCCGACTCACTGGACGCACAAATCGAAGTGACGCACCTAAATCTGAACGATCGCACCGTTGCCGGTTTGCGCCATAAAACCCTGCCGGTGTTCTCGGTGCAATATCACCCCGAAGCCAGCCCCGGCCCCCACGATGCGGACTATCTCTTCGAGGAATTCGTTAAATCGATCGAGGCCGCCAAAGCGGCTTAGGGTATTGCCCGGACATAATCGCCCATTCCAGAAGTCCGACTTTTCCAACAAGCCGGACTTCTAGCGCTCCCCAGGAAGTGCGCTCAAAAACTCCCCCATTCAGATTGTTTGGGGGAGTTTTTGAATTGATGTAGTTGAAGGTCGCTTAACACTTCGATACAAAACGTTAAGATAAAACTAGATTTACACTTCGTCGCCGCATTCGCCGCTATTGATCGTGACTACCACACCCGCCTCCATCAGCTCAGATCAAAATCGCTACAGTCGCGACGATTGGCGGCGTGGCTATCAGTCCCAGCGTCAAGAATCCGCGCAGTGGCTGAGTGATTCTGACATCGAGGGGACGATCCCGCCCGAGCTGAACGGTACATTTTTTCGCAATGGCCCCGGTTTACTCGACATCGGCGGCACACCGATCGCCCATCCCTTCGACGGCGACGGCATGATCAATGCGATCGCCTTCACGGACGGACGCGCCCATTTTCAAAATCGCTACGTCCAAACAGCAGGATTCGTGGCCGAGCAAAAAGCCGGAAAGCCGCTCTATCGCGGCGTGTTTGGCACACAGAAACCGGGCGGCTGGCTGGCAAATATTTTCGATACCAACTTTAAAAATATTGCGAACACGAACGTGATTTACTGGGGCGAAAAACTGCTCGCCCTGTGGGAAGGATCGCAGCCGCACCGCCTTGATCCCCACACGCTAGAGACGATCGGCATCGAAGATCTCGATGGCACACTCGCGCCCGGTGCGGAATTCGCGGCGCATCCCCGCATCGACCCAGCCTGTGTCGCCGATGGCGGTCAGCCCTGCCTGGTGAACTTTGGCATTAAAGCCGGTCTATCGAGCACGATCAATACCTACGAATTTGCGCCCGATGGTACGTTGCTGCGTCGTCACGCGCGATCGATTCCCGGTTTTGCCTTCATGCACGATATGGCGATCACGCCGAGTTACAGCATTTTTTGCCAAAATCCGGTGACGTTTAATCCACTCCCCATGCTGCTCGGTTTCAGTGGAGCGGGAGCGTGCATCAAATTTGATCCCAAATCGCCCACCCAAATCTACCTTTTGCCGCGTGACGGCGGCGCACCGGAAGTCTACGAAACTGAAGCGTGTTTTATCTTCCACCACGCCAACGCCTGGGAATCGGGCGATGAAGTCATTCTCGACTCGATCTGTTACACCAACTTCCCGACGGTGGAGGAAAACACGAGCTTTCTCGATGTGGATTTTGACGCGCTACCCGCTGGCGAACTCTGGCGGTTTCGGATTGATCGCACCACCGGCCAGGTCAGCCGCACCGTGATCGAATCGCGCTGCTGCGAATTTCCCACGCTCCACCCCGATCGCGTCGGTCGTTCCTATCGCTACCTCTACAGTGGAGCCACCGATCAAACCAGCGGCAACGCTCCCCTACAAGCCGTGATCAAGCTTGATTTAGGGGCTGAAGATGGTCAAATTGGTCGCAAAATCTACAGCGTTGCGCCGCGTGGATTTACGGGCGAGCCGGTGTTTGTGCCGCGTCCGGGTGGCATGGCGGAGGATGATGGCTGGGTGTTGGTGTTGGTGTATGAGGCCGATCGTCATCGCTCATCGTTACACATCCTTGATGCTCAAAATATCGAAGCGGGGGCGATCGCCAAGCTCAATTTGCCGTATCACATTCCCTATGGTCTGCACGGCAGTTTCACCACCGATATTTTTACCCCGGCGAGCTAGGGTGACCCGATCGGCGGTGATGAATCAGGACTTACCACGGGCTACCGATCAGCGTAAACGCTGACCAGTAATACGGATTAGTCAGATCTGGGCTAGAGGAATCGGCCAAACTGTCGGGCAGTGGGAACGACTCGCCTAAACCAACGATCGCCCCGTTCTCGATCCGTACCTCGCCGCGCAACATCGCGATCTGCGCCCGCTGTAGCGCCACCGCCCGCGTCGGCGCGGTTTGGAGCAGCGGATAAAACTGACTCATCAGCCCCAGCGTCCCCGTATCGCTGACATACCAAAGGCTGGCGATCGCCGTTTTGATGCCCGCCTTTACCGCCATGCCCGCAAACCCAAGTTCCGCATCCTCACTACCCACCGCCGTCTGACAGGCGCTCAACACCATCAGCTCTAACAGCGGATCGTTCAAACTCAGCGTGCGAATTTCATCCAGTTGCAGCCGCCGATCCCAAAGCTGGATGTAAGAATTGGCAAAATCACCCTCGACAAACTCGGCATGGGTCGCCAGATGCAAAATCGGCAGCGGTGCATCGTCGCGTTCGTCAATGAGGCGATCGAAGGTAAATTCGCCATCGAGAAAGCTACGCCCGTTGCTAATCTGGCTCACCAGCTCGATTTCGTAGGGAACCGCCGGGAGTGCAGCCTGGGTCGCGAACTCGGAGGCTCCCATCGCCATGACAGCGGAGGTATCGAGGTTGCGCTGGCGGAAGTCCACGAGGTTGATGCTGGACAAAAGCCCGATCGCGGTGGTTTCGATCAGGTAGCGATCGCCGTCGTAGAGTGTGGCGAGCGGTAGGCTGCGGAGGACGCGATCGAGCGAAAACAAGAGTGTGTCGATGCCCTGCGCGTCGAGTTGTTCGCGTAGGGGTGCGATCAGCCGTCGTAAAGCTGCTGGGCGTAGACCGTATGTTGACCAAGCCGCCGCAGGCGATAGGTGACGAGATGGCTGCGTAGGCTGCTCGCGGTTTGCAGGAGGGTGTCGCGGGAGACGGGGATTGCGCGATCGTCAAGGACAATACAACGCGAGCAGAATGAGATGTAAAAACGAGAGGAAAGTCGCAAAAATCAGAAAAATATAATCTCTCGTAGGCTGTCCGGTGAGGTATTGGTCAAAATTGCTAAGGTTTAGCCGCTTTGCGTGTCGATAATCGCCGTTGATCGATCGATCGCAATCAGACTCAAACGATCGTAATCGAGGCCACCGATCAAATTAAACCGATCGCTCACGGGCGAAAATCCCTCGATCGTATCGCGACCCAACCCCGCCCCCAAAATCACAATATCGTCCCCGTCGCCCACGCTCAGGATCAGCAGATCATCACCCGCGCCACCGGATAGTTCATCATTGCCCGCGCCACCGCTCAGGATATCGTCACCGTCTCCGCCCTCAAGCTGATCGTTGCCTCGCTGACCAAACAGCAAATCGCGACCACCGCCACCCCAGAGGAAATCATCACCCGCCCCACCCCACAGCAGATCGGTGGAGTTATCCCGATCGCTCTCGCCCAGCAGCGTACTGGGAAAGGCGTCGCCGCTGAGAAAATCATCGCCCGATCCGCCATAAAGCTGATCGCCACCACCGCGCCCGAGCAAAATATCGTTACCACCAAATCCATAAACATAGTCGGCGGCATCCGACGCTTGGAGTCGATCGTTACCGTCACTCAGGCTGACGAGATCGCTGGCGGCGAGGGTCACATCCAGGCCGAGATCGGTCGCCCCATCGAGGCGATCGTCATCAATAATCTGAACCGCGAGATCGGTAATGGCCAGCGAGTCGAAACCCAAATCGGCGCTGGTGACGGTGTGGGACAGAGTGGCGAGGCGATCGCCGGTGGGGTCGGTATCGTCGGGCGCGAAGACGGTAATCGTCTGGGGGCTATCCCAATTTTCTGGGGTAAAGGTGACGCGGCTCGGCTCGGTTTGCACGCCCGTGGACGCCGCGATCGCGATCTCAACCGCTGTCGCAGGCTGCGTGCCGAGGCGGAGTTCATAGCGATCGGTACTGACTCCTTCAAACACGCGCAGGGTTTCGGCAATATTATTAATGACGATCGTGCCATTGGGTGTCTGCAACCCCGAACGATAGACCCCGACGGTATTGCGGAACTGACTGGTGACGAAAACCTGCCGATTGTCGGAGCTGACCGCTAGCCCAGTTAAGCTATCGAGACCCAGGGTGGCATCGCCAAACGAGCCTTGAAAGGTCAGTGCCCCCGTGAGCGCATCGCGATCGAAAATGGCAGAAGCAGAATTAAATTGAGCCGCCGCATACACCGTTTGGCCGTCGGGACTGACCGCCACATCCGAGACGCCCCCCAGACCCTCGACACCGTTTTGACCATTTTGTAACGCCGTGCGAAAGCTGAGATCGCCGGTGGCGGCATTACGATCGAACACCGCGATCGCATTGTCAGCTTGACCCGTAACGAATACCTGCTGACCGTCAGCACTGATATCCAGGCCAAACGCACCATCGAGGCCGTCAAATCCAGACGGGTTATCCTTGAATGACGTGCGAAATATCAGATCGCCAGTGGTGGCATTGCGATCGAACACCGCGATCGCATCGTCAATTCGACCCGTGACCATCACCTGCCGACCATCCGGGCTGACCGTAACCTGTGCCGCTCCATCCAAGCCATCCACGCTCCCGAAACCATCCTGCCAAGACCCCCGCAGGGTGAGATCGCCCGTGCTGAGATTGCGGTCAAAGGCCACCAGCGCATCATCAGACTGTCCGGTGACAAACACCTGTTGACCATCGGGACTCACAGCGATGCTGGAGGCTCCCCCCAAACCGCTGAAGGAGAGGAAAGATTGCCGAAAGCTTAGAGCGCCGGTGGCTACATTGCGATCGAACACCGCAAAGCCATTGTCCCCCTGACCGGTGACGAACACCTGTTGACCATCGGGACTGATCGCAACCCCGGACGTACAACCCAGACCATCGACACTGCCTTGATTGTCGCGGAGGGTCTCTGCCAATAGAACGTCACCGGTGATGAGATCGCGATCAAAAATCGTCAATGCACTATCCGATTGACCGGTCACAAACACCTGTCGCCCGTCGGGACTGATGGCAATGGCTGACGCGCCCTGTAAGCCGTCAATGCTATCAAGACCCTCCGTAAAAACAGACTGAAGCTGGAGAGCGAGCGTCGCGGTGTAGCGTTGACGGGTCGATCGCCGGAACACGCGATCGGCCTCCGATGGCCACCAGCCCGCCCCCACCGGATGCGCACTCGCGCTTACCTTACGGTGTATGCGCCCAGGGTTTCGACAAATTCCACCCCGGTCTTCCCGGCGGCAACATTGCAGCTTAGTAGCGTCAGGTGGGCGTTAATCCCGGTCGCTTCAGCATCGGCGAACCATTCCGATAACTCGGCTTTGTATCGATCGATATTTCCCCATTTCAGCGTCCCCGCCCCAAGCTGCACCCCGCCCGCATATCCGTGAGCAACGATCGTCACCGATCGGCCACCCCCCGTTCTGACCTCCCGCCGCAAAATCTCTGAGATCTGCGCCACCCCGTCACGATTTGGATCTAGTACATGGGCGTTAACTCCCGGCTGTAAACCCGCGAGCAGCATTGCGAGATCGTTGACGTTTCAATCGAGAATCACCACCTCGCGCGAGACCGCCGCAGACTCAGCGATCGTAAATCCTGAAGGCATTAAGGAGATTGGGCAAACCATAAAGAAAAACGCCATCGGACAGAGTAGATCGCATCTAGCTTAGAATAGTCCGATTTCGGATTTCGTCGCGCAGACCTTTCGTCGTGGAGATAAATGAAATGGGCGGTTTTTCGGACTCGATCGCGTTCAAAAGCTGGACTATAACTAGGACAAGCGCACGATATCGGCTCGACTCGGCTCGACCCGCACCAAACGCATAGATCCCATCAAATATCAGGAGATAAAAACCATGCCGGGATTCGGAGACATGATGCAAAAGGCCTTCTACTTAGGGGTCGGTTTGGCGTCCTATGCCAGTGAACAGGCGAGCGGACGCTTTGGTGAACTACAGGAGCGGGCTCAAAAATTAGCCGATGAGCTGGTCGCACGGGGCGAGATGACGGCAGAGGAAGCGCGGCGCTTTGTGGATGATGTGATGCAGCAGGGAAAGGAAGCAGCCTCGCAAGCGATGGATCAGGCGTCTCAGGCGGCGTCGCAAGTCGATCGCGCGACATCCTCAGCTAACCAGAAGGCGGAGCGTCCGGCGGATATCCCGAAGGAGCCGCGCCGCATTGAAATTCTCGATGATGATGAAGAGCCGACGCCGTCCACCACTGCCGACACCGGTTCCAAACGCCCATCGCCTGATCCAGACATTAACGCAGAAACCTCGATCAGCGATCTTCACGATCAGGTTGCAGTGTTGAAGGAAGAGCTAAAGCGGTTGCGTCGCGATCGCTAATCCAGTCCGTAGAGTCGAGACAGCAATGATAGTCTGTTCTCAAAGCCTCTCAGTACAACGTTAAATCACAACGTTAAATAAAAAGGTGAAGCACGGAGTTTTGAGCGAAAGGCTGACCATCGCGATCTGCACATCGGCCATTTCGATCAAAACGAAATTGAAACGTACGCTATATACGCAGCCAAACGGGGGCAGTCATGAACGACTGGTTCGACGAGCTACAGCAACAGTTACAACAGGCGATCGATCAGGCTGCCTCTGAGTTTGAACAGCAGTTTGGGCAGCAGTTTGATGACACCATTGATCGGGTCGATCGCTGGCTCATCGAGACGCTGGACGAGATCGATACGGCAGCCTCGGAGTTCGCGGCTCAAGCGGAACCGCTACTTCCGCCGGAGCTACACCATGCCTTGGGCGAGTTGGAAGCGTGGCTAGAGGACTGCGATCAAGCAATTGATACGTCAATTAATGCGTTCATCGATGTATTGCTTGATGTCAGGGAAGACGAGTCCAGCGAAGAGGATAGCAATTCAGGTGATCGAGACCCGTCTAACTCGCGATCGAGTTCGCCCTTTGATCCACCCGATATCGAAAATGATCCAAACTGGTTCGTGCCACTTTCCCACGTGCGCCCAACCGCCAAACAGTATCCCGCCTGTCAGGGCTGCCAGCACTATCATGGCTATCGCTACGGCGAACACTTGCTGGTTTGTGCGATGCATCCCTATGGTTGGGAAGATGAAGAGTGTCCCGACTGGGAGGGCGATCGCGTGTAGTTTAGTATCAGGAATCTATCCAATGATCAAACTCATGGCGCACGACATTTTACCGCTGCGCGACTGTGACAATATTTTGATGGTTCGCGCGTTGTTTGCAACCACTCAATAAGCTTTCGTCAGCGCTGGCACAGTACGATCGTCTCGCCAAGACTCTTTGACTAACTCTCTTCGTTGAGGACGAGATTGAGATTTTTCTCGATCACTCGCCTTTTGCTTGAATGAGCCATCATGAACCTACCTTCCGCAATCACAGGCTTCCTGCTGATGCCGGAAGACCCGAGCCGCGCGTCCGCTCAAGCCCCGATCCACAGGCTTTCTCTGAAGAACATAGCAGGATGAATGATTCGCCTAAGCCCGAGGATGAGCTTTCTCGAACAGAACTGCTGGCTGAGCTGCAACGCTTAAAACATCGGGTCGTGAAGCTGAAGCAAGAGCAATCCGATCTCAAAATCATGCATGACATGATTGTGCAACACGCTGACGAGATTGAAATCGAACTGCAACGCCGCTACCGCGAACTCCAAGACCGCAATAACGAAATTAGTCAACTCAACCAACAGCTCGAAGCGGCTCAGCGTGAGCTACAGCACCTGGTTCGCATTGACCCGCTGACCCAGCTTGCAAATCGGCGCTATCTCGATGCGGTGCTTGAGCGGGAGTGGTTGCGTTTGGGGCGCGATCACAGGCCCTTGTCATTACTCATGGCCGATATCGATTTTTTCAAGTTCTACAATGATCACTACGGTCATCCGGCTGGCGACCAGTGTTTAATCCAGGTTGCACAGATTTTTCTCGAAGCGGTTCGTCGGCCTGACGATGTTGTCGCTCGCTACGGCGGAGAGGAACTTGCGATCGTGTTGCCCAACACCGATGAATACGGGGCGATCGCTGTGGCTCAGAACTTACTCGAATTGTTAGCAGCGAAACAAATTCCCCATCAGGCGTCTCCGGTCTGTGATCGCGTCACGGTTTCGATCGGCGTTGCGACGATGATTCCGGATTTGGCGCATGGCGTTGAGCTGTTGTTACAGCGAGCGGATACGGCGCTATACCAAACAAAGATGCAAACCCGAAATGGTTTTCGCGTGTATCAGGCCGACCCAGCATCGGAGCCAAATTTGACGCAAGAGACCGAAGATAATCGGTGATCATCGTTTTTATTCTCTCGATTCTGCTGATGCGATAAAAAATCTCACAGCGATCGCGATCACCGTGAGATTTTTTAGAAACGGAGGCTAACCGAGCGCTGTGAGATTTTCAGCTACATTTAAAGCGTTAGGGACGCCGTATCGTTTTCGATCGTGTCGGCGAGATCCTTGAGGAATGCTGCTGCATCCGCACCGTAGATATTGCGGTGATCACAGGTGATATTCACCGTCATTTGACGACTGACACCGAGCGTACCGTCATCATTCGCGACCACAGTGGGCTTCGAGGCGCCGATCGCCAGAATCGAACCCTGACCGGGCGGCAAGATGGCATCAAAGCTATCGACACCAAACATACCCAGATTCGAGATCGTGAACGTGCCGCTGTTGTACTCGTCCGGCTGAAGCTGTTTCGTGCGCGATCGGGCCACCAGATCCTTCCAGGTGCGCGACAGCGAGTAGATATCTTGCTGATCGGCGGCCTTGAGTACCGGTGTGATCAAACCGCCATCGGGCATCGTCACCGCCATCGCGATGTTAATCCCGTCGGGGTAGCGGATGCCTTCGGAGCTGTAGCTCGTATTCAGCAGCGGATGGGCGACCAGGGTATCGGCTACGGCTTTCGCCAGCAGCGCCGACATGGTGACACCCTTGGGCTTGATTTTTTTGTAGAGCGCGTCGAGAGCGTCGGTGGTGATCGTGTAGCTCGCACGGAAGACCGGCACGCCAAGGCTGACGTTCATGTTGTCGGTGACGACGCGCTGCATTGTCGTCAGCGGCGTCAGTTGCGCGACGGGGACATTGAGCGCGATATCGGCTGCCGTGGCCGGTGTTGCAGACGCCAGCGGCGCAGCGTTGAAGGCCGCCGGAACCGTGGACAGGGGCGCTTGCACTGCGACGGGAGCCGTCGGGGTTTTACCGGCAGCAAGCTGCACATCCTCGGCAACAATCCGACCGTGGGGGCCGCTACCGTTTACCGTTGCCAGGTCAACCTTGAGGGATTTGGCGAGCTTGCGGGCGCGGGGTGAGGCGATTGTGCGGCCACTGGCGGCTGTGGTCGCTGCGGTCACTGCCGGAGTTTCGGGGCTAGGGGGAACGGCGGACGCTGCTGGAACCGCCGGTTCCGGTGTGGACGGCTCTGGGCTGCCAGAACTGAGCGCTGCCGCTTTTTGTTTGGCTTCTTCGATTTCCGCTTCGGTCTCCGCCAAGAGCGCGATCGGCGCACCGACCGTTGCGGTTCCACCCGCCGGAACAACGATCGCAGCTAGGGTTCCGGCATAAAACGATTCGACGTCCATATCGGCTTTATCCGATTCGACCACGACAACCGTTTCACCTTTTTCGACCTGGTCTCCCGGCTCTTTCGTCCAAGAGACGATCTTGCCCTCGGTCATGGTGGAACTGAGAGCAGGCATAAAGACTTCGTGGATCATAGGGAGACTTCTCGCACTCTACGCTGGGATTGTTCTGTAATTTGAGTTTGGTCTAAAAAGACGTGCCGGATCTCGGCAAAGGGCTACATTGTACGCGGTCGTCATGATCGGGCGGGAAAGCGCGATCGCCACGCAAAAAACGAACCCAAAACCGGCTTGATCTCAAGAGCGATCGAGCCGGTTTGAAACACCTCAAGATACCATGCACGCGGTCTCTGCCGATATGGAAAACCGGCGACGGTCGTGCTTCGATCGCAACTCAAAACGCTGGATTCACCGAATGAGATTTCAATTATTTGAATCGAGTAACGCTTTTGTCTTGTTCCTAGTGCAAAGCGTCGGTTTCGTCGGCGACACTTTCTGCGATCGCCCGGTTGATAAACTCCGCCAAGGTCGTACCATCCACGCCCAACTGCGATCGCGCCTGTGTCGCCCGTCGCCCGCCCTCCGCGTGCCACCAGGTCGCTGCCGCCACGGTTTCAACGAGATCACGCCCCTGCCGCGCTGCCGTCGCCACCAGGCCCCCCATCAATCCTGTCAGCACATCGCCAGACCCGCCCCGCGCCAGTCCCGGCGTTCCCGCATCGATCAGCGTGACGGGTCGATCGGGGGCGGCAATAACTGGGCGTGCGCCTTTGTGGACGATGATCATGCGGCGCTGTTGGGCGGCCTTGCGGATGAGATCGATCGAGGCGTGATCGGCTTGGTGACCCAAGAGGCGACGAAATTCGCCGGGATGGGGCGTCAGGATCGTGGGCGCGTTGCGGGTGAGAAACGAAGGCGGCAGGGTGGCGAGGATGTTGAGAGCATCGGCGTCGAGAATCAGCGGGCAATCTTTAACGATGAGCTGTTGAATTAAGCCGACCGGCTCCGGCGTGAGGCCACAACCGCAGGCGATCGCGTCGAATTTTGCCCAAATTGTTTCGTCGTTAAAGTCGTCGGGCAGCGTGGCGATCGCGCCGTTGTCGGTTTCCTTGGCCGCCATGACCACGGCTTCGGGCAATTGCGCGGCGACGATCGGCTTGAGCGATCGCGGCACAACGATCGATAGCATCCCGACTCCGCTCGCCCGTGCGCCCAGTCCGGCCAACATCGCCGCCCCGATGTAGCGCTGCGAGCCGCAAATTAACAGTAAATGGCCTTCTTTATACTTGTGCGTTAGGGGCGATCGAGGTAGACCCAGGGCGGCGATCGCGTCGGTTGGCGTAAAACGACGCTGGGGCAAACCGTCGGGAAAAATAGCGGCGATATCGTCCGATCGTAGGCCAAACGGCAGCAGTTCCACGCGGCCAACGTAGGGCTGGGCGGCGTCGCAGAGTAGCCCCAGTTTGCGTAAACCGAGGCAGAGCGTCACATCGGCGCGAAAGGCAATTCCTACGGCTTTGATCGCGGCTTCTAGCCCCAGATTGACGGGAGGATCGGTCGCACGAATCACGTCACCGTGGTCTGTATGAATCCCGGAAGGAACATCGATCGCAACCCGTAGGGTTTGGCTCGAATTGGCCTGATTGACTCGTTCCATCAGGGTTGCCAACTCACCGGTCATCGCACGGGTTTGACCAAAACCAAATAGACCATCAACGATCGCGACACTGTGATCGATCTGCTGATCCAGCTCCTGAAGCGTCTCAATCTGCGGAATATCGAGATAATCGGCAAAACTCGCATGTTGCTGCGTCAGCGGTTTGAGGCGTGTAAATGGCTGATAAATCGCAATCGCATACCCGCGTAACCACAGCTCTCGCGCCACCACGATCGCATCGCCGCCATTGTGACCCGGCCCCGCCAGCACGACAATTCCGCGCGATCCTAAACTGGTTGCATCGCCCACCAGCTCGATGATCCGCTGCGCGATCGCCATCGCCGCTTTTTCCATCAGCGCCGCCACCGGCATCCCCCTGTCAAACCAGCGCTGTTCGATCGCCTGCATTTCTGCCGCTGTCACCAGCGCCGACGCGATCGCCGGGTCAATTTTCGGGCTCTGTTCCGGGTTAACTGCCATCATTCGGTGAATTATTGATTGGTGAAAGCGATACGCTGTCATAGGATGCAGAGCTTGGGAAGGGTAAAAAACGTTAGAACTTGCAAACTTTCCCTTCCAAACTCGTACATTGTGATTGATCGAATTTCCGTCCCTCCTCCAACGTTATGCCCTGGTTTGCCAAAATTGAACGCGGTCTTGTTCCGAAAGCTATTTTCGATCGCCACATCCCCGCCCACCTCGACTATGTACGTGAGCTAATCGCAGCCGGTCATCAGGCGCGTAGCGGCTACTGGAATCGTCGCGGCGGCGGCATGATGCTATTTCGAGCGGAGTCCTATGAAGCAGCGCAAGCGATCGTCGATCGAGATCCGCTCGTGGTGAATGGGTGTGTGGCCTACGATCTTTACCATTGGTGCATCGTCGCCGAGCCAGAAACGGATCAGAGTTTGTCCTGATTGATCGAGATCTCATATTGATCGGATCTGGGTGCAGTGTTATATTGGTGTCCGGGTCTGAACCCATGCAATTACAACGCTCAAATCTTGTCAGGACCGGAAGGTAGCAGCAATACGGGATGCTTGTGATAGGCGTGGACTTCGGGCCCTTTAGCATTTTTAGAGCGAATCAGAGATAAATTTCCACTTCGATTTCGATCGGTTGCGCGTACCGATCGAGTCATAACGGTTGCTTTAGTTTTTTGGGTCAAAAAAAGAGGTGTCATTCGTGATTAACGTGTGACACCTCTTTTTTGCGTTCTAACCGAGATTAAAACTTAATCCCGCTTGACACGTAACAATTTACGCGTCGTCAAGAGCCGCGATACCGGGCAGAACCTTACCTTCGAGCAGTTCGAGGCTTGCACCACCACCGGTCGAAATGTGGCTCATTTTGTCCGCAACGCCGACTTTTTCGACCGCTGCGACCGAATCGCCACCGCCGATGATCGTGATTGCACCCGTGGCGGTGATTTCTTCGAGCGCGTAGGCGATCGCTTCCGTACCCTTCGCAAAGGCATCGAATTCAAACACGCCCATCGGCCCATTCCAAATCACAGATTTGCAATCAGCCAGCGCGGTTTTGAAGGTTTCGATCGAATCCGGGCCGATATCGAGACCCATCCAGCCGTCGGGAATCGCATCGATCGCCACGGTTTGCGATGCCGCATCCGGCGCGAAGTTATCGGCGAGGACAACATCGGTCGGTAACAGCAGTTCGACGCCTTTTTCTTTCGCTTTGGCTTCCAATGCCGTCGCCAGTTCGAGTTTGTCTTCTTCGACCAGCGATTTACCAACGTTAAGGCCGCGAGCCTTGTAGAACGTGAAGATCATGCCGCCGCCGACGATCAGCTTGTCCACCTTGTCGAGCAGGGTTTCGATCACGCCGATTTTGCTCGACACTTTTGAGCCACCGACGATCGCCACCAAGGGACGCTGGGGATTATCGATCGTTGCTTGCAGGAACTTCAGCTCTTTCTCGATCAGCAAACCGGCAACGCAGGTATCAATAAATTTAGTAACGCCTTCGGTCGAAGCATGAGCGCGGTGAGCCGTACCAAATGCGTCGTTAACGTACACATCCGCCAGCGATGCAAGCTGTTTTGCGAACTTAGGATCGTTGGCCTCTTCACCCGCATAGAAGCGTGCGTTTTCGAGCAGGACAACATCACCATCGGCCATCGCGTTCACTTTCGCCGTTGCATCAGCACCGCAATCGTCCGCCTTGACCACAGGCTGACCAAGCAGCTCCGAGAGGCGAACTGCCACCGGCGTCAGGCGCATCGATTCAACGACGTGACCTTTCGGACGACCAAAGTGGCTAATCAGGACAACCTTTGCGCCCTTGCCCGTTAGGTCTTGGATCGTCGGCAAAGCCGCACGAATGCGGGTATCGTCGGTGATTTTACCGTCGCCATCGAGCGGGACGTTGAAGTCCACACGTACAAGCACGCGCTTACCGGTTAAATCGGCTGCCGATAAATTTGCTACAGTTTTCTTAGACACTGATAATTAGCCTCTTTATTTTATAAAGCCCCCTCAAACCCGCTGCTAGCGGCACGTTGTGGGGACAAAACCGTCAATTCCGACACAATTCTACAGGAGTGCGGTCGCGAGATACGACCGAGGATGGACGACCCATGTTTGACAAAATTCTGTTTCCTGTTGATGGCAGCCCGGAATCGCGTAACGCGGTGGAAAGCGTCATTGACCTGGTCAAATTACACAAGGCAAAGCTGACGATCGTCTCGGTGGTTGAGACTGTGACCGAGGGGGAAGCGCCGGGGCAGCGTAACTCTCCGGAGGCGATCGCTAAGCTGCTCGATGGAGTCAAAGATCTCTTTGCACAGCAGGACATTATGGTCGAGACGATCGAGCGAGAGGGGAACCCGTCGTTTGTGATCTGCGATGTGGCCGACGAAATAGAGGCCGATCTGATCGTGATGGGCGGTAGTGGCTCGGTGATGCCGGAGGAAGGATCACGCGAAAGTGTGGCGAGCCGGACGATCGGTCTGTCGCCCTGCCCGGTGCTGGTGATCCCGTAATGTCGTTAGCGTGCGAGTGATCCGCGATCTGCTTGCACGCTTACGCCGAGCAACGAGAGACGAGAAAAATAAACAGTCAACGTCAGACCTTTGAGGTTTCCACAACCTCAAAGGTCTCGCTCCCTACGATCCACCAATGTTTAAGATTCTGGTGAAGCTCTAGGCGGTGACGTGCAAACGCGGACGCAGACAGAGATAGACCAACGGCCCGACGATCGGCACAAACATAATCGCCCATAGCAGCGATCGATTCTCAATCCCGCGTCGTTTCATGTCATCCCCAATCAACGCCGGAAGACACAGCACTAACAACACAAAATCCAGCGTCATCACATTCACAAAACGGCGGGTTTGCCATTCGGAAACAAACGCGCTCCAGTCACCGTGGCTGAGACCCGCAAACGCTAGCGCCCCAAACGCCACCGTCACCGCCACCCCGACTAACCGCGCATCCCAAAAACCAAGCCAACGATTGACCGACCCCTCAAACTTCGGCGCATCATTGCGGATCGCGAGATAGGGCAACAACGCAAAACCGCCGACGGCAAAGGACGCCACCGCAAACGGCCACGCGCTGATCTTTTGGCCGCGTCCATCGGCATAAATCAAGCAGCTATAGATCGCCGGTAGCACGCCCATCAGATTGAACAGCGAAACCAAAATTGGTTCGATCGCGTCTGTTTCTCCTGTGGAAAGACTGACGATCAGGTCAGCCGTGTCAGGACGCTCCGGCGGTGCATACAGAAAGGCATAGGCCAAAAAGCCCAGCCACAAGGTTACGAAAAAAACACGACGAAACATCGTGCGATCGAAAGTCAACATAGTCTTAATTACCTTGAGCGCAAAGCATCGCGCGATCGAGAACAAATCGAGAGCAAATCGAGAACACCGAACGGCAGACACCGAACGGCAAAATATTTCCGTTTGTTAAGCTGCCTTGTAAGCATGGCAGATCTACGCAGGCTTTTCTAGGACATACCGATTTCGCCTGCTCGATTTGCGTCTATTCATTTCGCCTATTCAAGTCTTGGAACCCCATAATGATTCTGCGAGTTTTACGTTCTGCTTTGACAACGATCTGGGCAACGATCTGGACACCGATCGCGAGTGTGTCCCGATCGCTTGTGCCTCACTTCGGGCGCGGTGCGATCGTGATTGCCTTGGGGCTTGGGTTGGCGCTGAGTTGGGGAGTGAGCCATGCGGCGATCGCCCAGTTTCGTCCGGGGACAGGGACAGGGACGAACTCGACCGCGATACGAACGCGGTGGGAATATCGATCGATCTCGACTAGCGAGGCTAGCGATCCCGGCAATGCGGGCTTTTTTCGTGATCTCAGCGATTTGGGTGATGAGGGCTTCGAGATGGTGACCTGTCTGTACGCCCAGGAACGCCGCGATGAAAATTCGACCACGGTGTGTTATCTCAAGCGGCCACAATAAATAAATAGCCCTGAATTGATTGATCGTCGGGGCGAGAAGTTGGAGTTTTTCAAAAACTCCAACCAAGCCGGAAGCCGCACTATTCGCAAAGCGAAGGCTACGCCAACGACAAGCTCAGTGCTCTCCGTTTTTTTGATGTGTCCTAACCCAATCGTTTTTTGCTGTAGACGCAAAGTTTTTCGGAGATTGGGACGCTTGAACGATCGCAACAACTAGACTTGGGGGTAACGATCTGCACACCCGTCAGCGAAACCCGCTCGATCGATAGGAGTGCGGTGATGCGTCTATGTGTAGCTCCCGTCAGTTCGTCTGCGGTAATGATAGTTGTCCATGTTTTTAGTCCGACGCCCGACCCATCTCGTTAAAACCACTGCGATCGCGACCCTCTTGCTGTTTACGCCACTGGTTGCTAGCACGATCGTGTCGTACCGTGCGTTTAATCGCTTGGTTAATAATGAGTTTCGGCTACAGCATCTCAGCGATCGCATTACCTATCTTGACGAAGTGCTGACGATGTCGGCCAGACTGTATGCCACGACCGACGATCAGCAGTGGAAGCGACGCTATCAGGATCACGTTGATGAGCTTGACGCAACGATCGCCGCCTCGATCGATCTCGCTCCAGCCTCCTACGATACGAGCGATGCCGCCGAAATTGAGGCGGCCAACGAAAAACTGATCGCGATGGAGAAGTGGGCGTTTGAACTGGTTAAAAATGGCAACTCGAACGCAGCCCTAACACTCTTGCTCAGTCCAGTCTATGGGCAGCAAAAAGAACGCTATTCGGCGGGGGTGATGGAACGTCAAGCGACGATCGAGGCACAAATCCAGCAAAAAATCGAGAGTTATCGGCAATGGTTGATGTTGTCGGGGATTGTATCGGGAAGCACGCTGATCCTGCTGATTCCCTCTTGGTGTGTGGTGTTGCGGACACTGAGACGTTACCTGCGCGAGATTCAATCGACCCAGGACGAGCTGTATCAGGTGAATGAAGAGCTGGAATTGCGGGTGGAACAGCGGACGCGCGAGCTACGGTCAGAGCGGGATCGATCGGAACAGCTCTTGCTGAATATCCTGCCGCCGGAGATCGCCGCCCAGCTCAAAGTGGACTCGCGCCCGATCGCCGATCGTTTTGACGAAGTGACGATCCTGTTTGCCGATATCGTCGGGTTCACCGATATTGCCTCCTCGGTCACGCCGCTGGAGCTGGTGGAACGACTGAATCATATTTTTTCGACGTTCGATCGCCTGACCCGCCATTATGAACTGGAAAAAATTAAGACGATCGGCGATGCCTACATGGTGGCCGGTGGTTTACCGACGGTGCGGGTTGATCACGCGGAATGTATTGCCGATGCGGCGTTGGCAATGCGCTACGAGATCGAACAACTCAATCACAATCGAGCCGATCGCGATAATCCTGTCCAGATCCGCATCGGTATTAACACGGGTGCTGTCGTTGCGGGTGTGATCGGCATTCACAAATTTATTTACGATCTTTGGGGTGATGCTGTGAACGTGGCATCACGGATGGAATCGTCGGGTACACCGGGGCAAATTCAGGTTACCGAAAGTACCTACCACCGGCTCAAGGATAACTACATCCTCGAAGAGCGCGGCGCGATCGAGATCAAAGGCAAGGGCAAGATGAAAACCTATTGGTTGTTGGCCAAAAAAATACCGTCAAACAACACCTTTGATAATCGCGCTGCGCATAGATTGAATGATCAATCACTATTCACAGGGGTCGATCTCACTGCGATGTTGGCGCAGAAAAAAGTCCCCGCACACACAGATCCTAGCGACGTGGCGAATTTGGCGAATTTGGCGAATTTGGCGGACGGTTTGGCGGACGGCTAGTTGAACAATCGGGCGGTTGACGCGGTGAAGGTGGTGCTGGACGTGGGGCGGGACGATCGGCGCGGGGATTGTAGGGATCGCTGTAATCGCTGTAATCCGGTTGGCGATCGGCGCGATCGAGGTCGGGGTTATACCGTGGCTCGTTAGCGCTGGGATCGGCGTCGGGATCGGCATAAGGATCAACCGGCGGACGACGCGAGCGATCGCGGTTCGATGTCGGTTCCGATGCTCCATATCGATCATCATTACGAGGATTAGCCGGACGTTCTGGCGAACGTTCAAACTCGCTCGATCGTCGTGACACGGAGTTTGAGCGCGATTCACCACGAGATTCACCACGCGATCCGCCTGACTTTACCCGCCCGACAATTTGCTGACTCACGCTGATAAACGCATCGTGACGCACCACGGGATAATCACTCACCCACAGGTTACGACTCGGAACGTAGATGTCGGAAATCTGGGCAATGCTGGATAAATCCGGCGTTTCCGACAACACGAGCATTTGCACCGCCAAACCCACACCGAGCAATTTGTATTGTTTTTGCAGCGGCACTTGGAGGCTGGTTTCAAACCCGGTGCGATCGCCCACTTCAAGATTCAAACGCCGCTCGCGATTCTCGACGATCACCAGTTCACCGTACTGATTGGTCGTTTCCTCCGTGCCGACAATTTCCTCCGTCACGTACACATCCAAAATCCGACCCTGCCAAAACCCGGCGTAGGGATAGCGACGATTGCGGTTATTGCGAAAACTGGCCTTGGCGATCGGCGCCCAGAGCCAATACAACCCGACGAAAATCCCCAAAAACAGCGAGAGACCATCGGAGTGCAGCAGACCGCTCAGTATCCAGACGACAAACACCCCGGCGATCGAGCCAATCAACCGTTTCACAAAGGTTTGGAACCCATCCCAGACATAAACGTATTGTGCGCCGGTGGCGGTGGCGGGGATCAGTTCTTCGAGGCTGGCACGGGTGATGGGGACGAGCATGGGGTTAAGAGCGTAACGGTGTACCGCAGCGATCGCGATCGGTCTTCTTGAGAGTATACGGTTCAACTCGAAATGACGTTTGTTCGGTCTCGTGCTCCTGGGCGGAAAGTGGATGAAGTCCGGAGCCTTATAATTGATCCTAAATATTGTCCCTTTAAACTTGTCCTGTTACGCGAACGCTATGACCCCTGAGCTGCTCGACAATCGCTACAACGTTCTTAGCAGCCTTGGGCGGGGCGGATTCGGTGAAACCTTCCTCGCCGAAGACACCCAAATGCCGTCACGGCGGCGCTGTGTGATCAAACAATTAAGATCCAACACCGATAAGCCCGAAATCGTCCAACTGGTGCGCGATCGCTTCAGCCGCGAAGCCGCCATTCTCGAATCCGTCGGCGACCATCCGCAAATCCCGACGCTCTACGCTTATCTCGTCCGTGACGATCGCTTTTACCTCATCCAAGAATGGGTCGAGGGCAAAACCTTGACGCAGTTGCTCAATGAGCGCGGCTCGCTGACCGAAGCGGAGGTTACCGCACTTTTACAGCAACTTCTACCCGTCCTGTCTTACGTGCACGATCGCGGCCTCATTCACCGCGACATCAAGCCCGATAACATCCTCCTCCGTCAGCGCGACGGCCTGCCGGTGCTGATCGACTTCGGAGCCGTGCGCGAAACCATGGGCACGAAGTACAACGAGGTCGGCCAAACCACGAGCAGCATTGTGATCGGTACGCCGGGATTTATGCCCAGCGAGCAGGCTGTGGGGCGTCCGGTGTTTTCCAGCGATCTCTATGCCCTCGGATTAACGGCGATTTACCTGCTGACCGGGCGCTATCCCCAGGATTTGCCCACAGATCCGCGTACGGGAGAAATCCTCTGGCATGACCATGCGCCTGCCTGTGGTCCGCGTTTGCGCAACGTGATCGATCGCACGATCGCCTCCCATCCCCACGATCGTTACCCGACGGCTCGCGATGCGATCGGTGCATTACTCTCGCCCCTGCCCGTCACGCCGGGACAAGCACCGAGTCCGTTTAACCCACAGTCTGGACAGTCTAAACAGTCTGGAACGAGCCGCTCCGCGCCAACCGTTGCCCTGGATTCGAGCAATCCGCCCTTGATCTCAGGGTCGATCGCGCCGCCCCCGATGACGCCACCGACGCGACCCGCCACACCGAATCGACCCGCGCCCCCCGCCACCGATGCCACCGTTGCTGTCGCGCCGGTCTACCATCCCACCGTTCCCGCCACTCGCGCCGCCGCCCCCGCGCCGCCCCGATCGTCCGATCCGGCTCGATCGTCAGTGTCCCCACGTCCGCCTGCCAGCGTGACCCAACCCCGCACCCAAGATACCGATCCACCCAAATCGCCCGTCGGTGGCATGATCAAATTTGCCCTGTTGGCTGGGATTGCGGGCGGGTTAGCCTTTGCGGGAGCCAACATGTTCGATCGCAGCTCGATCGGCTTCGGCTCGATGCTCAATTCTGACGATCAGGCGGCCACACCGCGCGAACTCGGTGCGGCCAATACGCCCGACTCGTTTTACTTTTTGGCCGATTCTGCCTTTGGAACCGATGCCTATGCCGACTATGCCAATACGCGCGTTGAGGCGTTGAAGCAGGCCGGTTTTCGTCAAGCGGGCTGGTTTTGGATGCCGCAGTACGCCAATTTGTTCGGGGAAAATGTGGCGCAGGTGTTCGCCGATCGCTTCGATAGCCTCGATCGCTGTATTAAAGCTCTCGAAAGTTACGGTCAAACGATCGGCGATTCCTACTGCGCCTTTGCCAGTAACGACCCCAACGCCGATCGGCAACTGATCAACGCCCAAACCGCGATCGCCCAAGCCGCCGCTCGCTCCGCCCCCGTTCCCACACCCGCCCCAGCCCCAAAACCGATCCAGCTTCCCGACATCATCCCCAACCTCCCAGATAACCGCATCCCGAACCCCACCAACATCAACCCCGATGACCTCCCCACAATCATCGATAATGTGCGGGGTTTATTCGACGGCCCTTCGGCGATCGAGACCACTGAAAAATATTTCAACCAAATCTCGCGCGGTAACTACGATCGCAGTTGGGAGATGCTCGCCCCAAGCTATCAGCAAGACCCGAACCTGCATCCTGACGGGTTTAACAGCTATAAAGCTTGGTGGGGTGACTCGGTGACATCAGTGGAGGTGTTGAAGACGCGGTTGGTGAGTGAAACGGAGGATAGCGCCCAGGTGGAGGCCAGTTTGCGCTATACCATGACGGACGGTCGCGAGGTGGATGATGGCATGGTGATCACCTGGGTGCGGGAGGGCGATCGGTGGTTATGCGTCGGAACCAATTAATGGTCAGAATGATCAGATAAATTAGTGATCGGCTTAGGGGCTGTCATCCATTAAATTTGTAGCCTTTATTCAGTAAGGGTTTCAGCCCCTTTTGTTTTTTGTTAGGTCGGGCGTTCAACAGCTTACCCCGTAGGGGGTCTGGTGCTAATTGATGACACGCCCAATCTCAGCAAGATTGATCGGAACCTAACCGCCCAGATCTCAGACTAAGACTCGGGTGGGATAACCGCATCGATCGCGGTTACATCAGTGCGATAGTCTAAGAGCGAATTTGTCCGCCGATCGCAGGTTCATTGCGCGATCGGACAAACGTTCAGAATGCGTCAAAAGCGCTGATATCTCCCGATAACTTGAGGGGTAGCCTGAAAGGATGACAGAATCAACGTCACCGGCGTCTGAAACCCTGAGGATCGCGGTTGATTGATTTCCGCCCATTTTATTCGTACTTTTTCTCCTAACACCGTGGATACCGAAAAACTCATTACGATCGACGACGAAAGCATCTCGCTACAACAGGCGATTCGCTACCTACACGGCGCGGGCGAACTGCCGCGCTTCATGCAAAAAATTCTTTATCAGCACGTTTTGCAGGGCGAAATCACCCAAAGAGGCAACAGCCTCAAGGTCGATGATCAGATGATCGAACAGGCGATCGCGCAGTTTCTGACGCAACAAAAGCTGACCGACCCGACGGCCTTCGAGAAATGGCTGCAAAGTCAGGGCATTAATTACGACATGTTCCGTCAGCGCATCGAAAACTCGATCGCCTTGCAAAAGCTGAAAGCGGAACTCACCAACGCCCAAGTCCAAGAGTACTTCGAGGCCAACCGCGAGCTGCTCGCCGTCGTCGTCCTCTCGCGCATCGTCGTTGAAGATCGCGAACTCGCCGAATCGCTTTACACCCAGATCGAAAACTTCAGCAAAACCTTCGAGGAGATGGCTCGCGAGCACTCCGTCACCCAAGACAAAACCTTTGGCGGCATGATGGGCACACTCCAGGTCGGACAACTGCCGGAAAATACCCGCGATAGCGTCAAGGGTAAGCAAGCGGGCGACCTGATCGGTCCGTTGCCGGTCGATGAGCGTTACGCCATCCTGCGCGTGGAGAAATACACCGAAGCGAAGCTTGAAGGTCAACTGTTATTGCAACTTCAAGAGCGTTTCTTTGAGCAATGGACGCAGGCCAAACTCAAAGACAAGCAAATCAAACTCAATCTTGAGTGAACGCTGAGTTTGGGATATTGAGTACAACAACTCAATAAACGTTCCTGAGGAAGACGAGAAGTCCGACTTTTCCAAAAAGTCGGACTTCTGTAGTGGGCGATTATTTTCGGGAAATACTCTAAGAAACCCTCAGCACGACGGCTCTCTCTCCCTTAAAAGCTGTGGTGCATATACCGCAGCTCTTGTTAGAGAGAAGGAACCGGGAAATGAGGGTAGCCTGACCATTTCGTTTTTTGCTTATATAGCAAGAACCGATTGTATTAGGACTCACAAAAAAAGCTGAGAGCACTGAGCGGAGTCGAAGTGCGGTTTTCAACTTAGACGAGAGTGTCCTAATTTAATCGGCTTCTGCTATACCTTCAAGACCCAAGCGTCACGAGTATCAGCATTGACAAAGGCCGCAGGTACATAGCCAATCTCCACACCGAGAGAGATAAATGCAGCGCGAATTGTGGTGGCGTGCGCCGCCTCAGCAGCGGCAATGCTTGCGCCTGCACTGACGAGAGCCGGAGTCTTGAGTTTGGCCACTTCAGAGACGTATGCGATCGCCGCATCGGTTTCTAGAGCCAATGCTAGCTTTGCAATATTCACGTCGGAATCTAATCCGCCGTCGCCATTGTCTAAATAGGCCGAGATGTCGTATTCCGGCATAGCCATCACCGGATCGCCGCCAAGGCTCATGATGACTTCGGCGAGCGTGTCGCGGTGAGCTTGGTGGTCTGTCATATTAGCTTTGGCGATCGCTAAGACCGCTTGGCCGACAGCGGAATCACTCAAGGCTCCAGCGGCAGTACTATAAGCCCAAATGGCCTGATGCTCGTAGAACAGCGCACCGTTCAGCACTTCAGCATCGTTCATCGCTGCATCATGAGAACCCATCGCCGTATGACCACCGGCTCGGGAAGACTGGGGCTTTAAGGCATTCAAGCCCAGTGTGCCGCCTAGTCCGGCAAGCATTGCACCACCCAAAACAAAGCGACGACGAGATGCGTTCAGGGTGGAGCGATTTATCGGATTAGAGTGTGCGTTTTGCATGAATTCAGGCTTGTGAAGTAAGGAGTCGATCACAGGTGGTAGGGAAAATGTGTCTCTACTTTCACGTTTAGTACGTTTTGATCGATCGATTGGATGCTTTCGCCCATTTTTCTTGTCATCGTCCGCAGATACTTTCGGACGCCCTGAAAAGCGATCGCGCGTTGTCTCAATTTTCCGGCCAAACACTGCCTTTACAGTCACCTTGGAAGCTGTGAGCCTGGGTGGTTGAAGATCCGAAACAAGCGTGAAAATCAAGAGCAAAATTGCCACGATCGAACGATCGATTGTTTGCGAGGCGATCGGGAGGCTAAATTCGCTCATTGTGTTGGCTCGGCCAATCTCTAACATCAGGAAAGATCGAACCCCCAAAACCCAGGTTCTGACCCGCTGCGACTTGCTTGTGATGTGTTCTGGTGACTTTCTTGCGCCAATCACGTCTATTTCTCTACAGACAGGTGCACGAGATTCACGGGATGATGATGTGTATCTGGATCGGATCGGTTCATTGCGATCGAGCCTCGCTCTAGAGACTTCTAGAGATCAATCCGCAGATTAAATCCGCTCAACGTCTGTCCTGCCCGCCTCTTTGGGAATCACAACCGCGATCGTCATGCTGTCTAACGAAACGTTCGACTCCGATGCTGTTTTTTCACGCCTGCCCGGAGAAGTTCGATCGTGGGTTAGCTCCCTACAATGGAACGAACGCCGCTACGTCCTCTCGCTCTGCCATGTCCTCTGCGCCGCGCTGCCCAGCGTTCAGGCCGAATTCCTCGATGAATACACTGCCGATGGCCTCGTCTTTCGCCTGCTCGACGATTACGACACCCAGCGCAAAGTTGAGCGACACCTGCAGTTTTTCCGTATCGAGACGACCCTAACGGAAAAACTGCTGCGTAAATATATCCGCCAATTTTATATCCACTGCGCCCAAGATCTCCATCGCCAGCCGGAGCAATATCTACAAATCGCGGTCAAGCTGATGAGCAGTTCGGAAGAAAGCAATAACGCCTTTAATTACACCCTGGGGTTCGAGCTGCTGAAAATGATGTTTCGGATGAGCTGGATGCAGCAAGAGCGGCTGTATCGTTTGCAGAAAAATCAAGAAGAATTCATGCGGGGCTATATTAAGCCGATTCAAAATGCCCATCGCGTTAATGGCATCATCGTGCCGCGCGATAAGAATAAATTCTTCGCCCGCCGCGACTATTACATTCAGACTCCCGAAATCCCGACCCGTAAGCTGGTGGAACTCGTGATGGCGACGTTTCCGGCCAAGCAGGTTACCGATTTTGGATTTTCTGTGATTCGTCACACCAATGCGCTGCAATTTAACTACAGCTACATTTATGCGATCGACGGTGAGGATATTCTCGGCTCGTAGGATTCGGGTTGATGATGATTTGTCGATAGTGTCACACGTAGGAAGGAGAGCGGCGCTACACTTGACCTACTTCATCGCCCTTTTGCATCGCTCGATCGCATCGTTTTTGTGACTACAACCCTCGAAAAAACTTGGAATAGCGTTCTGGATCGACTGCAACAACAACTGAGTCCGCCAACGTTTGAGACTTGGCTGGCGGAAACCGAGGCCGAACAGTTTGACGGCAAGCGGCTGACGGTGCGCGTTCCGAATCCGTTTGCGCGGAACTGGCTGCAAAAGTATTACCTAGAGGCGATCGCGACAGCAGTGAGCGAGACGATCGGCTATATGGTCGAAGTGGAGCTGACGCTTGATCCGGCCTCCAATGGCAGCATCGCCGATGCCGTGATCTGGCCACAGCCAGGACGCGAACCAAAACGTCCGCCGATCGCGCCCACCTCGGCGCGATTTTCGGAACTCAACAGCAAATACATTTTTTCGCGGTTTGTGGTCGGTGCGAATAGTCGGATGGCACACGCGGCGGCGCTAGCGGTGGCGGAGTATCCCGGACGCGAGTTTAATCCGCTGTTTCTTTGTGGCGGCGTCGGTCTGGGCAAAACGCACTTGATGCAGGCGATCGGGCATTATCGCCTCGATGCCAATCCCGACACCAAAATCTTTTACGTCTCGACCGAACGGTTTACGAATGACCTCATCGACGCGATTCGTCGCGACAGTATGCAGGAGTTTCGCCAGCATTATCGCGAAGCCGATGTGTTGCTCGTAGACGATATCCAGTTTATTGAGAGCAAGGAGTACACCCAAGAGGAGTTTTTTCACACGTTTAATGCGCTGCATGAAGCGGGCAAACAGGTCGTGCTGGCGAGCGATCGCCCGCCGAATCAAATCCCCTGCTTGCAGGAGCGACTGTGTTCGCGCTTTTCGATGGGGCTGATTGCCGACATTCAAACGCCCGACCTCGAAACGCGCATGGCGATCCTGCAAAAGAAAGCCGAATACGAAAACATGCGCCTGCCGCGCGACATCATCGAGTACATCGCCACCAACTACAAGTCCAATATTCGTGAACTTGAAGGGGCGCTGATCCGCGCAGTGGCCTATATTTCCCTGTCGGGTTTGCCGCTGCGGGTGGAAAATATTGCGCCCATTCTCAATCCGCAACTGGCGATCGTGGCAATACGTCCGGCGTCGGTCTTGGAGGCCATATCACTGGAAATGAACGTCTCGATCGACGATCTCAAAAGTGCCTCACGACGCCGGGAAATCAGCCAAGCGCGACAGTTGGCGATGTACCTAATGCGTCAGCACACCAACCTCAGTTTTCCGAAAATTGGCGAGGAGTTCGGCGGCAAGGATCACACAACGGTGCTGTATAGCTGTGAAAAAATTTCGCAGCGGCTCGAAAAAGAGCCAAGCTTGGTGAAATTGCTCGATCGCGTTAACGAGCGCCTACGCACTATGCCGCCGAGCTAAACCGATAACCCGCTTAGCTGTACTGCAACTCCAGCGTTGCATCCATCGCACAGGTCAGATGAAGCCCCTCCATGATGCCGCTCGATAAGGCGTAATGCTGGTTATCCAGGCGGTGAAGCGTCTCGAAACCGCTGCGGCGCTGTTTGTCGTTAATCGCCCAATAGCGCTGCACGATCGACTCCGGCGTAATCCAGCCTTCCCCCTCCACCTTGCCCAACTCCGAATGTTGCAACACAAACGTGTACTGACATTCGCCGCTATCCAAGCGCCCACGATATTGCAGCGTAATCGCCTCGCGCTCTGCCTTGGGAAAGGTAAACTGTGTCACCATGCTGAACCAATCATCCTGACTCCAGGCGACAATAACTCGACCCGTAACCTGAATCGGAGGATCATTGCGCTCGAGCCAATTCCCTTGGAGTTTCCAGCGGCCTTGTTCGAGGAGAAAGGTATGGGACACGATAATGCAGAGACGGAACGGTAGAAGGGGCAGGATGGTAATAACGCGCGAGTCAGAAGACGAGCAAAAGCCGTTAGGGTCAAGTTTTAGAGGTTTTAGAGGCTGTCAGACATTACACAGACAGCCTTCCGGTGGACGATGGTTCCACCGATAATCGATCGTGAACCGTGATCCTGGAAAGCGACTCTAGGGTTCGTCTTTAATCAGGCTGGAATAAGGCAGCGGATCGGAATTTCGGGTTCGGAATTTCGGGTTTAGAATTTCAAGCTTGGAATTTTAAGTGACGTTTAAAGTCCAAGGCGTTGAAGCTTAGGCCGTCACAGTCGTAAAACACAGTCGGCACGGGTCGTTCAGTCGTTGGCGAATCATAATCTCCTTAAAACTATCCTCAGGTGTAACCCTATATTCGGAATCTTACGGGATTTAAGGGGATTCTGCTAGGCGGTTGATCTCGCCATTGAGGGTGAAGCCATATCGCCTAGTAAGACGGAATGAGCCGCACCGGTAACGCTGGGAAGATTGCCGGGGATGTCGTGCCAGCGCCAGTAGGCCAGCACGGCAAAGGCGATCGCCTCTTTGCTATCCGCATCGAGTCCCACATCATCGGTGGTCTGGACACGACAGGAGGAGCCAAGCTGGGCTTGGATGCGCTCGCGAAGGTAAGTGTTGCGGCTGCCACCACCGCAGAGCAGGACGCGATCGGGTAGTGCGGGCAAAAAGCGACGATAGCTGTCGGCGATCGAGGCGGCGGTCAGTTCGGTTAGAGTCGCGATCGTGTCGGCAGCATCGAGGTTGAACGAATCGGCATCGCTCAGGCAGTTTTGGGTGAATTCCAGGCCAAAGTATTCGCGTCCGGTGGATTTGGGTGGCTGCTGTGCGAAAAAGGGATCGCTCAGCCAGCGATCGAGCAGTGGCTGGCAGATGCGCCCAGTTGCAGCCCAGGCTCCATCACAATCAAATATTTGCTCACCCTGACTTAAAAGCTGCACGGCAAGATCGATCAACAGGTTGCCGGGGCCGGTATCCCAACCGCGAATATCGCGATCAAAACCCTGTTCTAAAGACGAATCGTAGGTTTCAGAGATTGTGCCTCTAGCGATCGCGCCGGAGAGATGACGTAGACGCGGAATATAGGTCACATTGCCGATACCGCCTAAATTTTGGACGCAGGTGGTTTGCGCCACATGACCCAGGAGACAGGCATCGATACGCGGTACGAGGGGAGCGCCTTGGCCCCCGGCGGCAATATCGGCGGCGCGAAAGTTGCTGATGGTGGGGAGACCGGTGATGTGGGCGATCGTGGTTCCGCGTCCCAGTTGTAGGCTGTAGCCCAGGCGATCGAGCTTGAGGGTTGACGGGTCAAGGTCTGGATCTGAGTCTGAATCTGGATCTGAGTCTGGATCTGAGTCTGGGGAGTGCAGCGACCCATCATCGATCGAGTCGGCAAGGGGATTGAGGTTGGGGCGGGGTGGCTGGTGGTACACCGTTTGGCCGTGGGAGCCGATGAGTTCGGCGGGTGGATGGTCGGCCTGAATGGCGATCGCCGCGTGGGCAAAGGCTGTGGCGATCGCATCATCGAGATCGGCGAGGTCAGCGAGGGTGATCGGTGCGCCACCGGCCAAGTCAAGAATTTTTTGGCGTAAGGCTGTGCTGTAGGGAACGGTCTGAGCCGCAATAAGTTCGATCTTGAGATCCCGATCACCGCCGTGTAGATCGACCAGGGCAACATCGATACCGTCTATAGATGTACCGCTCATTAAACCAATCACGCGCATAGAATTAACCGATTCAACAGAAACATTCAACAGAAAATTTAAAGAGCAAAAAAAGCTGATTGCGCATCATCCACTCACTCGTCAGGCTGTTAAAGTTAACAGGGAATTAAGCAAGCCCGTCCGCCTCATCCAGCTTGCATCATTATCACTGCGAGCCAACTCGCCCGATTTTCACCATGGTAGAACTCACTCCTAACCCTAGTTATAGCTTGACGTTGCGCTGCCAAATCCCGAATCAGTCGGGGATGTTAGCCAATATTGTCAATGCCGTTGCAGCGGTCGGCGGTAGCCTCGGGCAAATTGACTTGATTGAGCAAACTCACAAGGTCGCGATTCGCGAAATTACGGTTAATGCCTCAAGCACTGAGCACGCTGACAAAATCGTCGATGCTATCAAAGCTGTCCCGGATATACATCTGATTGACGTTTACGATCGCACGTTCAACCTCCATCGCGGCGGTAAAATTCGCATCGATAGCAAGCTATCGCTCAAGCGTCAGGATGATCTGGCGATGGCCTATACGCCCGGTGTTGGCCGCGTGTGCCGCGCGATCGCCGAAGATCCCGACCTGGTCTATACCCTAACAATCAAAAGCAACACCGTGGCGATCGTCACAGATGGTAGCGCCGTCCTCGGTCTCGGAAATCTAGGGCCTGAAGCGGCGATGCCGGTGATGGAAGGCAAGGCGATGCTGTTTAAAGAGTTTGCGGGGATCGATGCCTTTCCTGTGTGTCTCAACACCCAGGATGTAGACGAAATTGTCGAAACCGTGTGTCGCATCGCGCCGGTGTTTGGTGGCGTCAATCTGGAAGATATCGCCGCGCCGCGCTGCTTTGAAATCGAGAAACGCCTGCGCGAACGGCTCGATATTCCCGTCTTCCACGATGACCAACACGGTACCGCGATCGTCACCCTCGCCGCACTGTTTAACGCGCTGCGCGTCGTCGAGAAAGAACTCGCCAGTACCAAAATTGTGATTAACGGTGCGGGAGCCGCAGGCGTCGCGATCGCCCGCTTACTGCTAGAAGCCGGATCGACCCACACCCTAATGTGCGACTCCAAGGGTATCATCTCCAAATCGCGCACGGATATTAACGAGCAAAAACGCGAGTTTGCCAGCGACGACACCGGCCTGTTAGTCGATGCCGTGCGCGATGCCGATATTTTCATCGGGGTCAGCGCTCCCGGTGTGCTCACCCGCGAGATGGTGCAGTCGATGGCTCCGAAGTCGATCGTCATGGCCATGGCCAACCCGATCCCCGAAATTCAGCCTGAGCTAATTCAGGGAGATGCAGCCGTGATCGCCACCGGACGCAGCGACTACCCCAACCAAATTAATAACGTGCTGGCGTTCCCCGGTATTTTCCGAGGTGCGCTTGACTGTCGCGCCGTGGATCTGACCACGAACATGTACCTCGAAGCGGCCAGCGCGATCGCCTCGCTAATCTCGCCCACCCAGGTCGCAGCAGACAATATCGTACCGTCGGTGTTCGATGAGCGTGTCGTTGTTGCCGTCGCGGCCGCCGTGCAGCGAGCTGCTCGCCAAGAGGGAATCGCCCGCTGCTAGATAAAGTCCGCGAGAGGGGTTAGAAGTCCGACTTTATTCAAAAAGTCGGACTTCTGGGATGGGCGATTATTTCCGGGCAATACTCTTCGTGGACTTAGCCCATCCGCAACGTCTCCCAGCCCCGCCCCTGATTCAACATCTGGCTCAACTGCGCCACCAACTCCGCCCGATCGGGGTCTTCCGCAATATTGTTGTTCTCCGCCAAATCCGCTACATGGTCGAACAGCATTCGCGCATACTGATCTCCCTGATCCGATCGCCACTCCGTATAGCGATAGCTGTCTACTTTGACCGAATCTCCGTCCACATAATGACTAAACGCCGCTTGCTTCCACGCCAGATCGGGCTGATCGAGCAACCGCGCAAAACTATCCCCCTCCAAATGCGACGGCAGCTCCAACCCGCACAGCTCGCACAGCGACGGATATAAATCCACAAACTCCGTTAGCCCAGCAACCCGCTGCCCTGCCGCCTTGCCCGGAATCCGTACAATCAACGGCGACCAGAGCGACGACTCAAAGTTTGTATGCTTGCACCACATGCCCTGCTCGCCTAAGTGCCAGCCGTGATCTCCCCATAAAAGCACGATCGTCTCTTCGGTTAACTCCAGCCGATCAACCGCCGCCAAAATTTGCCCCACCAAGGCATCGGCATAGCTCGTCGCTGCGTAATACCCGTGGATCATCGTCTTCGCCATCTCATCCGATAGCGGCCCTTCTTTCGGAATCCCCTGATAATCCCGCAACTCCTCCCAATTCGAGAACGCACTATCTGGCGTTCCCGCAGGGCGAAACGGATTATCCGCTAGGTTGATTTTGTCGCGATCATACATCGCCCAATATCGCTCCGGCGCATTAAACGGCAAATGTGGTTTCGTCAGCCCCACCGCCAAAAAGAAGCGCTCTTTCGACTCTGAAAACCCCTTGAGTTTTTCGATCGCCTTATTCGTAATCTTGCCATCCGCATAGGTATCATCCGTCACATTCACCCGTTCAAACACAGGCCCGAGCTTGAACTGTCCCGGATTATCCAACGCCGACTGCCGACCCTCCGGCGTCACATACATCTGCTCCGCCCACATCCCCGACGGTCGCCAAGGCCGCTCACTCCAGGCATCGAGATCGTCATCAAACTGGTGATACACCTTACCGAGAGAAATCGTCGTATAGCCGTTCTGTTTAAACGTCGCCGGTAAACTCGGCAGATTTGGCGCGTCTTCATCTTTGCTCGCGTTATACGCACTCCCAAATATCGTCCGGCTCGCCCGTAACCCCGATAAAAAGCTGGCTCGCGACGCCCCACAAATCGGAACCTGACAGTACGCCCGCTCAAATAACGTCGCCTCTGCCGCCAGCCGATCGATATTTGGCGAAATCATCTCCGATCGTCCATAACAGCCCAACTGTGGCCGCAAATCATCCACCACGATCGCCAACACATTCGGCGCTTTCCCCTTACTCGCTTTCGAGCCAGATGAGTCCGGCTTTGACGTGCTACACGCAGTCAGAACTTTGCTCAACAGCGGTAAACTCGCCAGACCAATCGCACCGCTCAATAGTTGGCGACGCGAGACATTACGGAAAATTTCACGCATACTTCAAATGTCCGTGGACTGAGCTGTGATGACCGCAATTGTAACTTGAAGAATGATCCCCATCTCGCAAGCCTCAGTACCGAGACAAAACATGGGACTGAAGTGTTAAAACCTTTTCAGAGAGTGGGATTGATTCAGTAAAAGAGGGGGATGAGTGAAATAACCACAAGCAACCTAACCCCCTCATGGACGAGGTTAATAAGCTACAAACCGCCCTGTCGTGGCACAGCGCACGAATTTAAGTTCCTAGCGCTGTTTTTGGTTGTCCTGTTCCGCGTCCGACCCGTCAACCTGGCCGAGCTAGCGGGAGCTTTCAGGAGTAAAGCGAAGACGGAGTCAACGGCAAGCGGCTCAAGCAATTCTTCTCACAGTTCGAGGTCAACGAAGACGAGATTGCACAGATCATAGCCAGACTGGTCGGAATCCCAGAACCCCGATAGCCGTAATGCTCTTGATGCGGACGTTCTAGAGTTGAAAACATTTTTTTCGCTAGAGACTCGCCGCATCGAACTTTCTCATTTGAGAAAATCCTCAAGACCCTACCACAATTGAGTTATGCGGCTTGTCCGATCGAATTCTCTCCGGAAAGTGGCAAAAGAGGGTCATGCCAAATCTACTTAGGCTTCGGGAAATTAAAAATTCCGCTGGTTATGACCCACTTCATCAATTGGGTGTAACGACATTCTCATACGTAAGGATATGGATGCTCAACGGATTGGATTTAGCACCAAAGTTTAGTCTTGGCATAGATATCTCTCCCTAACCCCCCACTCTTATTTGATTCACAACCGACAGACCCTAAAGCTCAAAACACCTCTCAGATTGAGCATTCGCGCCATCGCGTTCATTCCTGTCAATCGTCTTGTTTTCGTCATTCTGGGGATTGATTGAATATTGCCAGCAACCGAAGAAAACCTTTCTCCGTCCCTAGCTTCCCTTACCGAGAGCTGGCGCTACGCGGGCTGAAGCTGCGTCAGCATCGTCTTTCCTGCGTTTCACCCCCCCCAAAAAACTTTTTCCTTTAGGGGGGTTGACGATTCAGTGAGTAGTGGATATATTGGTTAAGCGCTCAAGGGAGCGGGCGAACGAGTCCGCGCCGAAGAGCGAATCCGCACCTCGAAA
>JAABST010000020.1 GCA_011390275.1 Geitlerinema sp. S16 | reverse complement strand
CGGTAACAAAGCGGTTAAGCAGACATTATTTTGGGGTACATTCACCCTTGCTCAAGTCGTGGCAATTAGTGCCGCTGTCGAAGAATTTTTCCACTACGGTGAGCGTTGGGGTCAATATCGACGGACTGCCGAATATCTCAAAACGGAAGGCTGGCAATATTTCCAACTGAGTGGCCCTTACGCGAAATCGGCCAGTCACGCTAGCGCCTATCGAGCGTTTGCCAACCGGGTCGAGCGCTTAATTCAGGAAGATGTGAACGCGGTCTCGGAGGACATCACCGAGAAGAGCAAGCAAGAGGATGACGGAGCCGATAGCTCTCAGGAAGCGATGCAGCTTGCGATGGAGCGTCGCAATCGTCGCGTTGAGAAAGAAGCTGCCGAGCGTGCGGAAGCACTGGCGGCGGAACGGGCGCTGGCGGCAGAACGGGCGGCTCTGGCGGCGGCGCCTCCGCTGGTGGATATCCCAGAACCACCCTTTGCTCGTCCGGCTCCGATTATGTCTCAACCGCCGATCGCCAGTGCGCCGCCACAGCTTGAACTCGATCCGGCTGGGTTTGGTGATGATGAGGAAGAACTCCCCGCCGATCTGCGTCCGCCTGGTGCGCCCATCCTGGCTCGTGACGAAGCCTAACGCAGCCTAATTGCTGAATGGTCTGCAAGGCTTACGATCCATTTTGGCAATCTGCGAAACGCTAAAAACAAGAAACACCAAAAACGAGACTCGATCATGATGGTCGGGTCTCATTTTTTTGTGGGTTGATCCTGTTCTCGAACGATCAGCGATCGGGGTGACGCTCGAAAATTATGACGTGCTGACTGGGTAAATCCTCGCGGGTTTCCAGCCAGTCCAGTCCCGCTGCTGCCATTTCCTGCCTAGCCTGACGCTCGGTCATTTTGTGGAGCGTTTTGATCGGGATCAGTGGATTTTCGCGACGATATTCCACGAGGACGACCCGCCCGCCCGGTTTGAGTGCCGCCTTGATGTGCTGCATCATTTCGCAAGGAAATTCAAACTCGTGATAGGCGTCGAGCATGATGGCGAGATCGATCGAATTCTCGGGCAGTTGCGGATCGCTCGGCGTGCTCAAGCTGGTTTTGACGCGCGTTTCGCCCCGATCGCGGGCAATAAAGTCGATGATGTCTTGGGATTCCGGTTCAACGTCGATCGCCAAAATGCGCCCGTTTTCGTCCAGGCGATCGAGCAAGCGAAAGGTTAAAAAGCCGGTTCCAGCGCCGATATCGGCGATCGTCGCGTCGGGCGCAATATCGAGCAAATTCAGCAAAATATCGGGTCGCTCTTCGCCTTCGCGGCTTGGGCGTTCGAGCCAAAATAAATCTTGATGGCCGATGACCTTGGCGATTTCGCGCCTTTGGTAAAACTTGCCGATGCCGGTGTTGCGATGAAAGCGGCGCTGATCGTAGGTGCAGGCTAGGGAAGAGTTGAGATTGGGCGGGGAATCAAGCGGAGGATTGATCGATTCTGCCGCCAGCATCGGGGCTGATCCCCAACGAATCCAGAACGTGAAGATCGCGATCGCGATCGCCGCGAGCCGCAGATAACGACGCCATGCAAAATATAACGGCAAGACGACAAAATGCCGAGGCGAACTGCGGTACATGTGAATTTTAAAAAATTGGTCAATGGCTCGATCGCAGCGGTGCGTTACGGTCTGTGATCATTGATCGCGTGGATCATGATGGATCGTGACCGCAACACACCCTACCGGAGCCTTCGCAAATCGCGGATTACAGGCCGAGATCGGTCACAGCGCCGAGGCTGCTCGATGACACCAGCTTGGCGTATTTCGCCAGGACGCCCCGACGGTAGCGCGGCTCTGGTGCCGTCCACTGAGCGCGACGATCGGCTAGCTCGTCATCGGGAACATGCAGCTCGATCGCCTGACGGGTCGCGTCGATCGTGACGCTGTCGCCTTCCTTGACCAGGGCGATCGTGCCACCGACAAACGCTTCCGGCGCGACGTGGCCGACGACTAACCCATAGGTTCCGCCGGAAAAACGACCGTCTGTGATCAGACCGACCGAATCGCCCAGACCCGCACCGATAATGGCCGATGTGGGTGCGAGCATTTCTCGCATACCGGGGCCACCCTTCGGGCCTTCGTAGCGCACAATCACCACATCACCGGCAACAATCTTGCCCGCCAAGATGGCAGCGAGGCAGTCTTCCTCCGACTCGAATACGCGGGCGGGGCCGGTAATCTTCGGATTTTTAACGCCGCTGATCTTGGCGACGCTGCCTTCTTCGGCGAGGTTACCTTTGAGGATGGCGAGGTGACCTTGAGCGTACATCGGCTTGTCCCAGGGACGGATGACGCTTTGGTCGGCGGACGGCTCGGCGGGAATATCGGCGAGCTGTTCGGCGATCGTCTGACCCGAAACCGTGAGCGCGTCACCGTGAACCAAACCACGCTCTAGCAGCATTTTCATCACCTGCGGCACACCACCGGCCTGGTGGAATTCCGTGGTGACATACTGGCCGCTGGGCTTGAGGTCGCAGAGGACGGGGACTTTTTGGCGGATGGTTTCAAAGTCATCGAGGGTGAGATCGACACCGATCGCGTTGGAAATCGCGAGCAGGTGCAGCACCGAGTTGGTCGAACCGCCGATCGCCATGATCGTCGCGATCGCATTCTCGAAGGCTTTGCGCGTCAGGATCTGCGACGGCAAAATTTGCTGCTTAATCGCCTGAACCAAAACCTTGGCCGACGCTTCGGTACTGTCGGCTTTTTCCGCATCCTCCGCCGCCATCGTCGAGGAATACATCAGGCTCATACCCATCGCCTCAAAGGCCGAAGACATCGTATTCGCCGTGAACATCCCGCCGCAGGAACCCGCGCCAGGGCAAGCATTACGCTCGACGGCGAGGAGTTCTTCGTCAGTGATTTTTCCCGCGCTGTGTTCGCCGACCGCCTCAAAGGCGCTGACGACCGTTAGATCTTTACCGTTGAGGTGTCCGGGTTTGATCGTGCCGCCATAGACAAAAATGGCGGGGATATTCATCCGCGCCATGGCGATCATCGCACCGGGCATGTTTTTATCGCAGCCCCCGATCGCCAAGACCCCATCCAGGCTTTGACCATTGCAGACAGTCTCGATCGAGTCAGCAATAACATCACGCGAGACAAGGGAATACTTCATCCCCTCGGTTCCCATCGAAATCCCGTCACTGATCGTAATCGTCCCGAACACCTGCGGCATCCCGCCCGCCTCGCGGATGCCCGCCTCGGCGCGTTTGGCAAGATCGCCTAACCCCATATTGCAGGGCGTAATCGTACTGTAACCATTCGCCAAACCGACGATCGGCTTAACAAAATCATCATCACCAAAGCCCACTGCACGCAGCATGGCACGGTTCGGTGATCGGGCGTTCCCCGCTGTGATCGCTTGACTTCGTAAATTTTCCGGCATTTTTCTCGTTCTCTCTGAAAAGTGGAGTATCCCAGCAACTGCTCACCGACTCGATGGTTGCGATCGGCTTTGTTTCAGCTCGTGCAATGGGTCACAAAACCGATCGCACAAGACCTACAACAGTGCGTTTTATCTCACACAGTTCTCGATGATATGTGGTGGTGGTTATGGTTGGCGTCCTCTCCCCATCACAGTCTGGGGAGGCGTCGAGCGAGTCAGTCATTTTGCTAGTTCGCTCGATCGCTCAACTGGTAGACCGCGATGCGATGCGTTGAGCCTATGCCCAAGCGGTGTCTTCGCATCTGTCAGCCGTTTTAGGTCGCCCAGCGATGATAACAACGAAGTATCAGCTTCGCCTGTCCTGAATCAACTTAGCAGAAAGTCGATTCGGAACCACACGATCGCCCCGGACAAGAATGAGCACTACCCACTGAGTCTGCCCCACACCGAAACACTCCGAAATTTATCCCCATTACTCTATGACAGAATCTACAGTCTCCCCCCTGAGATTACCCATCCCCCCTTACTATATAGATGCGAAACGCTGTCGAGATGAGACCTGCGATCGACACCGAGAGGGAGCCAGATACCGCATGGAAGCCAAAGAACTAGTGCAGCGATACGAAGCCGGAGAGCGCGACTTTCGTGAGCAAAATTTTGGGAAGCTCGACTTGCGTGGCATGTCATTCAAAGGGGCAGATTTCAAGCAATCGAGCTTTACCCAAGTCAACTTAGAGGGGGCGAACCTCGAAAATGCCAACTTTCGGGAAGCCAAATTTCAAGGGGCGAATCTCAAAAAAGCCAATCTGGAAAATGCCAATCTGATTTCAACCCGTATGGTGCGCGTTGATTTGAGTGAGGCGTGCTTAGTGGAATCGAACTGCCGGGGTGCGCGTCTGCCGGGTGTGCTGCTGAAAAAGGCGGATTTGTCGGATGCGGTGCTGAACGAGGTGGACTTTAGCGGCGCTCAATTGGAGGAGGCGATCCTGCACAGTGCGAACATGAGCCGATCGAACCTCACGGGCGCAAACCTAGCGGGCGCTAATCTGGAAAATGTGAATTTAACGATCGCCCTGCTCAATGACGCCAACTTTCAGGGGGCAACGTTAATTAAGTCGATGCTCAATGGCGCGAATCTGACGCGGGCGAACTTTAGCGAGGTGGATCTGAGCTTTGCCAAACTCAGCGGCGCAAACCTGACCGGAACAAACCTCACCAAGGCACAGCTCCGGGCGGCCAATCTAAGCTGGTCAACCTTACGCGATGCCGACCTCTCGGGAGCCAGTTTGTACCGCACCAAACTCAATTGGTCGAACCTAACCGGCGCGATCCTCAAGGATGCGGTACTGATGAGCGCCAATATCAATAAAACGAATTTCCGGCACGCCAATCTCGAAAATACGATCATGCCAGATGGCAGTACGTTCGGCGAGCGGCGTGCGTGAGCATGATGATTCGCTCAAGGCGAAATCACTCAAAGCGAAACAATTCAAGGCGAAAAGCCCTGTGACTTGACTGAAATTCAGCTTGCTCACGGGGCTTTTCTACGTCATGCCTTGAATTCAATCAGAGCTGACAGATTGATGCTTGGAGGAACCGATCCGACTAAAAACCGGGTAGATTTAAACCGCCGGTTAGCTCTTCCATTTTCTCGCGCATCGTTGCGGTCGATTGATTGTAGGCATCGGTCATTGCTTCGGTGATCAGCTTCGAGACCGTTTCAGCATCCTTGGCGAGGGCTTCCGGCGCGATCGATGCTCCGCGTGGCTCTTGGTTGCCGCTGAGAGTAACCGTCACCAAGCCATCACTGGATTTACCCTCGATTTCCATCGCATCAAGGTCTGCTTGCAACTGCTTTGCACCTTCCTGAACCTGCTGCGCTTTTTTGAACGCATCGGCCAGTTCTTTCATCTTGCCGAGGCCGAATCCTGTTCCTGCCATAGTGACGATCTCGTTAGTGACTCTGTAGGTAAACTCGAAAACTCGCATTCGCGATCGGTGGGCTATGGATGAGAAATCCATCAACGATCGCCAACTCGAAAAATTGATTGTCTCATCTTAACGCCCTGCGGTCGAAGTCGCAGATCAATCCACAACTCATGGCGCGATTCATCGCGCGACTCACAATGCAACTCACAGAGCAGACAGCCGTGGGTTCAAGATGATTAGAGGGCTGGAAATTCGCCGATCGTTTTCACTTCTGGGTGAAGCCAGACCGACCACTGATCATGCACCGTAGAGCGCACATGGTGAATTAACTGAAAAATGTCGGTGGCCGTTGCATTGCCAGCATTGAGGATGAAGTTGGCGTGCTGCTCCGAAACCTCCGCGCCGCCAAGCTGGAAGCCTTTGAGATCGCAGCGCTCGATCAGCCAGCCCGCCGTATAAGAGTCGGGGTTGCGAAAGACGCTGCCGCAACTGGGACGGGTATATGGCTGGGTGGTGTGGCGATGGTGCAGATGGTGGCTGGTCGAGGCTTTGAGGATCTGCGGGTCGTGGCCGGGTTCAAATTGAAAGGTGGCATTGAGGACAAGGCGCGGCTGGTGTTGCAGGCTCGATGAGCGGTAGGCGTACTGCAAATCCTCACGGGTTAGGATCTCGCGTTGTCCCGAAGGATTCAGCGTTTCGATCGAGATAAGATTATCGGCGACACAGCTTTGATGCGCTCCGGCGTTCATGACGACCGCTCCGCCGATTGTCCCCGGAATTCCGACCACCCATTCAAAGCCGCTCCAGCCCATCTTGGCCAGCTTCCAGGCCACACGAGGCAGCGGCTCACCCGCACCAATCGTGATCTGACCCTGCTCATCATCTCGACGAAAGAGGCGCAATTCCTTGGCGGCGATCGTCAAGCCTGGAATTCCCCGATCGCTCACCAGTAAATTTGATCCCGCTCCGAGAAACGTTACGGGTAGCCCTTCGGCTTCGGCCCACTGCAAGCTTCGCTGTAGCTCCTCAATCGATCGCGGCGTCACAAACCACTGCGCTTGTCCCCCCACCCGAAACGAGGTCAGCTTGGCAAGGCTGACGTTGGCATGAATCGCGCAACTATCGGCAATCGCGATCGGCTGAGAAAGGACATCTGTTGCTGCCGCATCGCCGTGGCGATCGCCCCGTATACGGTCAACGGTGAGCGAGAGGGTGTTGCGTGAAACAGCCATAGATCGTTAATTGGTTGGAATGTAGGGGAAATCGCTGGGGCGCGATCGCGAAAGCCGAGCGGTGAGATGCATGATGAGAGCGTAGGGTGAACCGATTTGGTGATGCGCTCTAACAGATAACGCCTGAAAAATAGCGCAGAACGCTCAATTTTGCTGACATAGATACAAAAACCCTGTTATCCAAAGGTTTTAAACGCGGGTGAGACGACGATCGAGATGGATATCGTCTGGATTGTACTGTGTGGTGTCAAGTGATGACGCTATGCAGGATACCGGTCAGTTGCGGTTAACTTGAGGATACCTGTTGATTTCGATACGCCTCGATCGTATCCGGAATAATTTGATTGAGATTACCCGCTCCCAAAAACAGGACAAAGTCTCCCATTCTGAGCGTTTTACTAAGCAATTTGGTGATTTCCTCCAGCGTAGCGCGATAGTATACGTCCTCCGTGCGTCCAGCTTGTCGTGCGACCTCATCGGCTAAATCCTGGCCGCTGACCCCTGCGATCGATGCTTCCCCCGCGCTGTAGATATCACTGAGAACGATCACATCAGCGCTAGCGAGAGAGGCCGCAAACTCCTTGAAAAAGGCTTGGGTGCGGCTGTAGCGGTGGGGCTGGAACACGGCGACCACCCGGCGAGCTGGTGTTGTCGCGCTCGCCCGCAGGCGTGCCGCCTTTAGGGTTGCTTCGATTTCGCTGGGATGGTGCGCGTAGTCGTCGATAAATTGGATATCGTCGATCGTGCCGCGTAGCTCGAAGCGTCGTCGCGCTCCGCTAAATTCAGCCAGAGCCGACGCGATCGTCGCAAACTCCACCTCCAGCATTCGCGCCACAGCGATCACCGCCAACGCATTGCTCAGGTTATGCGCCCCGAGTAGCTTGAGATTAAGCCGTCCCAAACACTCACCCCGCTCCCAAATCTGAGCCGTTGTCCCCGCAGCGCCATACTGAATCTCATCAGCGCTGTAGTCGGCGCCTGAGCTGCGATCGAGGCTATAGCTGACATCGGGCTGAAAATGCGCCTGAACCGTGGGACAGTCGATCGAGGCCACAATGCGATCGGTATGGCGCTCAAAGCTTTTAAACACCTCGATCGTTTCGGCTAAACCGGTATAGCGATCAGGGTGATCGAGTTCAATATTCGTAATAATGCCGATCTTGGCGCGAAACTTCACCAGCGATCCATCGGATTCATCCGCCTCCGCGACGAGATGAGCGCTATGACCCGCCCGAGCATTCCCCCCCCAAGCATTCACCTCACCGCCAATCACGATCGTTGGGTCAAGCCCCGCCTGAACGAGCGTATACCCAAGGGCGCTACTCGTCGTGGTTTTTCCGTGGGTTCCAGCCACGGCAATACTTTCGTGTTCGGCAATCAGCGCCGCCAGCACGTCCGATCGGTGAAAAATCTCGCAGCCCAATTCCCGCGCCGCGCAGTATTCCGAATTGGACTCATTGATCGCCGTCGAGCAAACCACCTGCGGTAGCTTGGTGCAAGATGTGTCTAGCGCGTCTAACGGGTCTAACGCTACGGTCGCAGCGGAAGTCGCAGGCTGCGATCGCCAGCGATCAAAATTCATCGCATCTTGCTGCCAGAAGATATGCGCACCCCGCGCTTCTAGGCGCTCGGTGATGTGCGATTGCTTTAGATCTGAGCCAAAAACAGGAAGCTGCCGTTCCGTAAGAATATGGGCGATCGCCGACATCCCGATGCCACCAATTCCGATGAAATGAAATGGTCTGCCGCTAAAGTCCACGGATTTCGGCATCTTCGGCTCCTTGTATTACTTAACTCTCCGATTGACACGCGATATCATATCAGGGTTTTTTCGCATACCAAGCTCATATTTCAGATGTCCGCTCGCTTAAGACTTCCCCACATGACAATTTCGCTTTAATCATCTCGATCATCATGCAGAAATGTACGACCTTTGCGATATTATTAGAGTCACTGAAGCGCCAAGCGGTTGAAAGTTAATCAGCCGAATGACCTTAAACTTATTCTGAGTCAGGGTTTGGCGCATCAGGAAAAATTAAAGTCTGGGAGCGGACACCGTTCGCCTCACTCCGGTATTCAATTAATTCATTTGAGCCTCGATCCCCAGGATCGTTATTCACAACATTAATTAATCGGAACGGAGTCTTTAAAGTTAAAGATAAATACCGGCATATTCCTCAACTGTCACTCGATGACTGTAACGGAGAGCCATTGTGATAGGAGGTCAAAACACAGTGATTAGAGTCGCGATCAACGGTTTCGGACGGATTGGCCGAAACTTTTTGCGCTGCTGGCTGACGCGAGAAAACAGCCAATTGGAAGTCGTGGGTCTCAATGACACCTCTGACCCGCAAACAAACTCGCACTTGCTGAAATACGACACGATGCTCGGTAAGCTCGATGCCGAAATCAGCTGCGACAGCAACTCGATCACGGCCAACGGCAAGACCATCAAGTGCGTTAGCGATCGGAATCCGCTCAACCTCCCCTGGAAAGAATGGGATGTTGATCTCATCATCGAATCAACAGGGGTATTCGTAACCGAAGAAGGTGCATCCAAGCACATCGAAGCGGGTGCGAAAAAAGTTCTGATTACAGCTCCTGGTAAGGGTGGCGGCATCGGAACCTACGTCATGGGCGTCAACAGCGACGACTTTGACCCGACCTACAAAATTTTCAGTAACGCAAGCTGCACAACCAACTGCCTTGCCCCGATCGTCAAAGTCCTAAACGATGAATTTGGCATCGTTAAAGGCACGATGACCACGACCCACAGCTACACCGGCGACCAACGTCTACTCGACGCAAGTCACCGCGATGTTCGCCGTGCTCGTGCTGCGGCCATGAACATCGTCCCCACCTCTACCGGTGCGGCGAAAGCGGTAGCCCTCGTCATCCCCGCGATGGCAGGCAAGCTCAACGGCATCGCTCTGCGCGTACCGACCCCGAACGTTTCGGTGGTTGACCTCGTTGCACAAATCAAGAAGCCGACCTTCCTTGAAGAGCTGAACGCAACGCTGAAAAAAGCGGCGGAAGGTTCGATGAAAGGTATTTTGGGTTACTGCGATCTGCCACTGGTTTCGTCGGACTACAAGGGTACAAACGAATCGTCGGTTGTCGATTCAAGCCTAACCCTCGTCATGGATGGCGACATGGTGAAAGTCGTAGCTTGGTATGACAACGAATGGGGCTACAGCCAACGTGTTGTTGATTTGGCTGAACTGATTGCCTCTAAGTGGTAAACCGCGATCAAGATTGAGAGTGAGTCTATATAGAGATCTACTGTTCTGCGCTGTTTTGCGCCTCAATTCAGTCTTGTGATTTAAATTAAACGCATGTTAACCGCTTCAGTTGACATGCGTTTTTGTTTGGGCTGAAGTTTTAGCACGGCACATGCAGGGCTGCAAATTTAACGTTTTTTCGTTTCCCCGTTTTCCTTAAGATTAACCCTGAATCACACTCTAATTTGACATGACGATCGCCGCTAGCTTGATGAATTCTAGCTTTACCCTGATGTCCTCCGTCTCGGGGCAACTACTGAATCTTTTCCCTATTTTGGTGCTGGGTTTTCTGGGGAGCTTTGGTCATTGCGCTGGGATGTGTGGGCCGTTGGTCGTCGCGTTTAGTCTCACAGATGTCAGTGATGCCGTCAGCAATAACGTCAGTGATACAAGGGAAGATCCGATCGCAAAGTCAAGAGATGAAGATATTCAAGCCGCGAATGTCAGCCATGCTGATGGCGACCCGAGGCTCGTTACTTCCCAAACGGATGATCGATCGCCCCACTGGTCGTTTCAGCTTTGGCTTAATCTGGGGCGACTGTTGGGGTATGCGATCGTCGGGGGGATTCTCGGCGGAATTGGCGAAGCGACGATCGCGGGGGGACAACTGGCCGGTGTCGGTAGCGGGTTACGTCAAGTCGTTGCGATCGCCACCGGTCTCTTGCTGGTTTGGTTTGGCGTGATGCAGGTTAACCCAAAAGCACTGCCGCCAATCCCCCTCTTGCAGCCCCTAACCGGTGGATTGAATCGGCAAATCTCAGTCTGGATGTCACGCTTTGCGCACTCGGCACACGGCGATCACGGTCATCACGGCCATCCGTTTCAGAGGGTAAGGCCGATCCTGTTGGGTAGCCTGTGGGGATTAATGCCCTGCGGTTTTTTATTTGCGGCACAGCTCAAGGCCGCAGGTACGGGATCGGCGATCGCGGGATTGCTGACGATGTTGGCCTTTGGGCTGGGAACGTTGCCCGTGATGCTGGGAATTGGATTTTCGGCCAGTTGGCTGAGTGCCGATCGGCGCGGTCAGCTTTTTCGAGCGGCGGGGATCGTCGCGATCGCGATCGGGGGGATCACGATCCTGCGAACAGACGCGATGATTGACTGGAGCGGCCATGCATCCCTGATCTTACTAAGCTGGGCGCTGGTGGCGCGACCTCTGGCTCGCTGGTGGCCGACACCGTTGCGCTATCGCCGGGCGATCGGGGTGGCGGCCTTTATCCTGGCGATCGGGCATCTGGGGTATCAAGCCGATCATTCGCTCAATTGGAATTTTGACGCGATTCGCTTTATGCTGCCGATCCATCGTTATGGCTTGCTGGCGGGGATCATGGCGATCGCCTGCATGACCCCCGCCGCGCTCACGAGCGTCGATCGCCTCCAAACCGCGCTCGGTCGCACCTGGCGACGCCTGCACCTGCTCACCGTTCCAGCGCTAATCTGTGCGGTCGGCCACACGATTTTGAGCGGATCGCACTATCTCGGTGAACTATCACGGGATGGGTTTCACTATGGCCGAGCGGGGATCGTTGTGGCGATCGCGCTGATTGTACTGGCGCTGCGATCGGGGCGTTTCTCGCGACGATTTGGACGATCCCCAGCAACATCAACCGTGAGTCCAAGCCGAGAGCCGGAATCCGCCGCAAGCTGCCACGATCGCTAGCCCCGATTTGATTTAACCCTTAGGGAAGGTGATCAACTTCTCCCACATAAGTGCCGATCGCCTGAGCTGTCTTGAGCAAACCGCTATAGGGATCAACCAAGCGGGGACTGTGGAGGCAAAGTTCCTCGATCGAAACCGAGTCCACATCGCCATTGCGCCAGACCACCACACGACCCGACTCGCCCGCAGCCACCAGATCCACAGCGGCACGGCCAAACGATGAAGCCAGGATGCGATCCAGCGCCGATGGCATTCCGCCGCGCTGCACATGCCCCAGCACCGTCACCCGCACTTCCACCCGGTTATTCATACATTGCGACAAGCTATCGGCAATATAGTCACCGATGCCCCGTAAACGCTTGTTGCCCTGGAGATCGGTATATTTTCGCGATTCCCCGGCCAAGGTTCTTGCGCCTTCTGCGACTACCACGAGAGCAAAATTCTGTTTCCAGGTTTCGTGCAACTCATGAATTTTGTTGCAGATCCCTTCGACGGTGTAAGGCACTTCCGGGATCAAAATCACATCGGCACCTCCAGCAATCCCGGCATTGAGCGCAAGGTGTCCGGCGGTGCGTCCCATCGTTTCGACCACCATGACGCGATCGTGACTCGCCGCCGTGCTACTCAGTTTTTGCAGGGCATCAACCACAGTATTAACCGCCGTATCAAAGCCGATCGCCCGTTCCGTTAGACCCACATCGTTATCGATCGTTTTGGGGATGCCGATCAGTTTCCAGCCACCGCGTTTCGCCAACTCGGACAAAATTGAGAGGCTACCATCGCCGCCGATCGCCACGATGGCATCGAGTCCGAGCGCCTCACATCCTGCCAGAATTTTATCGGTATTGGCGATCGTATCGCCTTTGTTGATCGATCCCAGGATGGTTCCCCCCATGTTTAACAGCGGGTCGATCCCGCGCAAATCCAGGCCGTGGGCGGTTAGCTCGATCGCGGGCTTTCGGTCCATCAAGCCTTGAGTCCCGTAGGGAATCCCGAGAACTTCCCAGCCATAGGAGAGTTTGGCATGGCTCACCACGGCACGGATCGCGGCATTCAAGCCTGGGCAGTCTCCGCCGCTGGTCAATACACCCAGTCGTTTCTTTGTCATTGTGTTGCGTGTTGCTAATCTCAGTCTCAGGCTATACGTCGCGTCTCGATGCCGCCAAATTTAAAATGGTCAGCAGAGCGCCTACCCATTCGGCGATCAATGCTGAAGCACGACCTTAATCAAACCGAATCGCAGTTCTATCTTGACCAATTTTTTCGCTCATGAATGACGCGTCTTGTTAAGAATTACCGACCTTTTCAACCCAGCGGAACCTTGAATCAGGTGTGTTAAAGTTCGTATAAGTGAGGAGACCGATCGCGGCGGTTCGATATGCCGGTTTGGCTCAGTCTAGCAACAGAGTTTAGAAGTTTGTAGAGGTTGAGGCGAGGGTCTGTTTCAACGAGTCCCAGGCAGCGAGTCTCCGGCTCGGTGTTCTCAGCGTCTGCCACGAACATTCTTGAACGATAAAGCACGTGCCGCACTCGCCGCGTTTGTGGCACAGGATACAGTCCAATGGTACGACGCTAGCCGTCGTCACCCTCCGTCCGATCCCAAAGAACGCATAATCTACAAACACAACTAATCTATGGCAACTCGAGGACTAGTCGTCGGCGCAACCGTCGTCATGCTAAGCGCAACGGCGATCGTCGGCGCTGGCATCCACATGAAAGGGCAGGCATTCTTTCAGGACAGTCCGAAAGAACTGGTTGATGAAGTCTGGCAAATTATTGATAAATCCTATGTTGATGGGACGTTCAATCAAGTTGATTGGCGGGCAACACGCGAGGACTATCTAGAGCGATCCTACGATGGCAACGATCAAGCCTACGATGCCATTCGCGAAATGCTGGGTCAGCTCGAAGACCCCTATACGCGCTTCATGGACCCCGACGAGTTTCGCAGTATGCAAATTGATACGTCGGGCGAACTTACCGGCGTCGGTATCCAGCTTTCTCAGGAAGAAGAAACCAACGATTTAATTGTCGTTTCGCCGATCGAAGATACCCCGGCGTTTGATGTGGGCATCCAGTCCCAAGACAAAATCATCGCGATTGATGGTCAATCTACGGTCGGCATGGATATTGATGCTGCCGTCAATCTGATTCGTGGGCCGATCGGTTCTAGCGTCAAGCTGACGGTGAACCGCGACGGCAAAGAGCTGGAGTTTGAGATTGTGCGGGCGCGTATCGAAATCCATCCGGTACGCTATTCGGTGCGTGATGATATTCCCGGACGGGTCGGGTATATCCGCTTAACGCAGTTCAGCGCGATCGCGGCTCAGGAAATGCGAACGGCGATCGAAACCCTCGAAGCGGATGGCGTTGCCGGTTATGTCCTTGACCTGCGGGCGAACCCCGGCGGTTTGCTCCATGCCAGCGTCGAAATTGCGCGGATGTTGATTGATGATGGCACGATCGTCTCGACCGTGAACCGTCAAGGTATTTCGGATGTGGAACGGGCTAACGGTCAAGCTTTAACCGATAAGCCTATTGTTGTCTTGGTTGACGGCGGTTCGGCGAGTGCGAGCGAAATTCTGTCCGGTGCGCTGCAAGATCATGAGCGAGCAACGCTAATCGGAACTCAAACCTTTGGTAAAGGTCTGGTGCAGTCGGTGCGTGGCGTCGGTCAGGGGTCAGGTCTGGCGGTGACGATCGCCAAGTATTACACACCGGATCATCGCGACATTAACAAAGAGGGAATTCCCCCCGATTTGGTGGTGGAGCTGAATGAGGAGCAGCGCGATTTCTTGCGTGCCAATCGGACGGCGATCGGTACGATGGATGACCCGCAGTATGCCCGCGCGATCGAAGCTCTCAAAGGTAAGCTCTAACTCGCCAATTGAATCGATTCACTTAATAAACACTTAGCTCATCACTAAAACCGCTAGAAGTATTACTTCTAGCGGTTTTAGCCGTTCTATCGTTTTCGTCTACGTGAGGAATGGCGAGTATCTTTCATTACCGTCAAGCCTAATTGTCCTTTGAGTTGATTGAGTTCTTGCTCGATCGGATTAAGAGTTCTCTCTTGCTTTGGATGTTGGATCATCTTTTTCGTTTGCTGAATGGCTTTCTTTGTTCGTTTTGTTTGCAACCAATGCCTCACGATACATTCAGCTTGGTATAGAAAGGCCGCACTAATATAGAGTAAACCGAATAATATGACTTGGAATTGCGGCTGTAATTGACGTTCGTAGACAAAATAGCGACTATGAACCGAAGAGTTGTAGACCAGATAGTCAGAGATTGGATAGTCATGAATGGGAAGTAAAGCCACAATGGTATTCAGCATTGCAAGAGCTGGAATTACGAGACTTAAGAATCCTTCCCATGATGCTCTTCCAGAGATAAACCAGCCTCTTTTCAAGACTTTTTCTCTCTTAAAGACAAAAGCGTCACAAACTCGTCCATAGGCATAGACTCCGATGAGGAATGCGAGCAGTAGGCTTATCAATAGAATCGTTAAGCGATCGGTTAGACTGGCAATTAACAAACCCCAAGCACCAAAAATCCAAAACACATAGGCAAAACATACCGCCCAAATCATTGAGATCAAAGCACGGAGCCATGAACTAGGATAGGGGAACCAAAATGGCCATTTCATGTGCGTAAAAATACAGGCATACCCTATAAAAGAAAGTTCTTTTAGTTAGGATATCGCTGTTTTAGATAGGCGATCGCAATTTCTTTTGAATTTTTCTGTGCATCGTTCAATTCATCATCAAGCGTCTTCACTAACAAATCTTCCAAGATGTCTTTGAAGACTGGACTGGGCTTATATCCTAACTGCTGCAAATCGCGCCCATTCAAAATCGGAGCTACATCGATTAATTGATTGAGATAGACCCAGATTTTACGCCGTGCTGATCGATCACAATGTAAAACAACTAAGAGTAAAGTCAGCCGATCGTACGGTTTTAGGGTGTAATAAATTTCGCTAGGTCGTGTGCTACTTTGTAAACCCTGCGTCACCGTTTCGAGAGTTTCCCCCAACGTTTGAAGGCGCGTGATGCTGGTGTCGGGGAGCTGAAGCGATCGAGCAATCGAGCCGCGAAATTCAGGCGCAAGGTGAGAGAGCAACGTTTCGAGAATGGCTTGCCAATGGGCGATCGTGCCATCCGGATCGAAGCGTCGCAACCAGCGATCAGTTAAGCGAATATTCCACCAGATTTTATGGGTGAGCCGGAGACTGGGATGGATACATTGCAGCGCTTCGAGGTCAGCAAGCATCAACAGCGCCGGTTTCCAGTAGGGGGCTTGGAGTAAGTATTTTAGTTCGGCTTTCAGGCGGGTTTGTAGGGCGGGGGTGCGATCGTTCTCGGCTTGCGATCGCGGGTAAATACCAGAGTCGATCGCGTGGCGAATATAGCCTTCGGTTTGGGATTCGATCGCAAACCCGAGACGTACGGCGAAGCGAACCGCGCGATAAATTCGGGTCGGATCTTCGATAAAACTATTGGTATGCAGAACGCGAATCTGTTGATTTTGTAAGTCGATCGTGCCGCCAAAAAAGTCGAGAAGCTTGCCCCGTCGCGGGTAGGTTAAACGCAACGCCAGGGCATTAATTGTAAAGTCACGACGGTAGAGATCTTGGCGAATCGAACTGGCTTCGACTTCGGGATTCGCCGCCGGGTAGGGATAAAATTCCGTGCGAGCGGTGGCAATATCAATCCACAGCGAATCAAGTACCGGATCTTTGCGCCAGGTGAGGGCAGCGGTTTGAAACTGGCCGTGGACTTCGAGTTTTGCGCCGCGATATTTGTCTTGCAATACCTGGGCTAGCTCGACTCCAGCTCCCACCGTGGCGGCCTGATGAAATCCATCAACGACCAGATCAATATCCAGTAAACCGATCGGCTCGTCGCAGGTTTTAGATCGGTGGTGTGCGGGGTCTTGTTGATCTAAATCACGAAAGGTCGCGAGCAGTAAATCACGTACGGCTCCGCCAACGAGATAGAGATGCCACCCCCGCGTTTCGGCGGCTTCGGCGGTGTCGAATAGGAGCGATCGCAGCTTGTCCGGAAGGCGCTGTTCGAGGGTTTGCCAGAGGAGGGCTTCGAGGTCAGCGAGGCGGGTGGGGCGCTTGGAGGCAAGGCCGGAACCGGATTGGGGGAGGTGGCAGACGGTAACGTAGTCCTGGTGGAGTTCGCGCAGGACATCGGTGCGGGTGACGATGCCGACGAGGTTGCCGCGATCGATCACGGGTAGCCGTCCGATGTCGTAGGTGACCATCAGGGTTTCGATCTCTGGCAGGCTGGTGTCGGGGGCGATCGTCTTGAGCTGGTTGGTCATGTAGCCCTTGACGGGGGCATGATCAAGGCGGTGGTGGAGGGCAATGTCGAGGTCGCGGCGGGAAATGATGCCGACGAGGGCGTCGGTGTCATCGACGACGGAAAGGCCGGAGTGACCGTAGCGCAGCAGAATGCGGTGGGCTTCGCCGATCGTGGTGTCGGGGCGGATGGTGCGGACGGGGGATGACATCAGGTCGCGGGCGACGGGCGGCTGCGGGATGCCTTCGATCAGCCGATCGAGGATGGTCGCCAGGGTTTGGGCGGGGCTGTCGGTGGCGATTTGGGCGGAGGCGGCTTTGGCATGACCACCACCGCTAAAGTCGCGGAAAATTGGGTTTAGATCGGTGTCGGGGATACGCGAGCGGCCGATCGCGCTAAAGCGGGGATTGTTGCCGGATTTGGTGTCGTAGGCGTGACCCAAAATTAGGGCGTCGCTGTCGGTGAGTTCGAGCAGGCGGCTAGCCAGTCCGGACAGGCCGGGGATATAGCGATCGGTTTCGAGCAGGACGGAGCCGACGGTGTAGCCGCGCACGTCCTGGGCGGTGTAGTGATCGAGTGCTACCACCAGCAGATCTTGCAGTTCGGTACTGAGGCCGGGTTCGATATATTGGGCGACAATGTGTTGATTTGCGCCCTGTTGCATCAGCCACGCGAGGGCGAGGGCGTCGCGGGTGGTGGCACGATCGTAGGTCAGCGATCCGGTATCGACGTGGATCGCCAGCGCCATCACCGTCGCTTCGTGAATATTAAGGGTGACATCTGCGGCTTGGAGGTGTTCGGCGATCAGGGTGGTGGTCGCGCCGATGTCGTGGATGTGGCGATCGGTGGCGGGGATGTCGCTATGGGCGCCGAGGTGGTGGTCGAAAACTTCGATCGTCTTCAACTGTGGCAAATCCAGCCATTCGGCGGCTTTACCAATGCGATCGCGGTGCTGGGTATCGACGATCGCGATCGAGCGGATGGTTTTGGGATTCACCGATCGGCGTTCAATCAGGGGATATTCATCACGGTGTAGCCGCAAAAACGTTTCGACGCCGGGATGTGCGCCGCCAGTCAAGACGATGCGGGAGCCGGGACGCAGGCGAGCAAGTCCGACGGCAGCTCCGAGGCTATCGAAGTCGGCGGTGGTATGGCACAGGATGAGATCCACGCGGGCTTTGGTGAAGAGGGGCTAAAAGCTAGTGTGGATCATTACGGGTCATCAAACCAATTTTCGAGAGTTAATCCGTCGAATATCCTAAAATCTCGCACGTTTCGGGTCACGAGGGTCAGGTTTTGCGTGACGGCGATCGCGGCGATCTGACCGTCGGCGAAGGGCGGAGTTCGACCCTGAGCGACAAGGCGCGATCGTTCCTCGGCGTGCCATTGGGCTGCGGCGAAATCGTAGGGCAAGATCGGCATAGTTTGATAAACACTATCGAGATACTCAACCAGCTTGCGTTTACGGCGTGAGTCCGGTAAGCGCTGACAGCCGTATTGCAGCTCATGCCAAGTCGTAGCAGCGATCGCGCAATGATGACGGTAGCGTTCCATCGCATTGAGCACTTGCAGGTTAGGACGTTTACAGCGAGCTTCAGACAGAATGTTGGTATCGAGTAAGTACAGCATCTAGTAGAGCATTAATCATCCCAGCTAAATTCACGTCCAGGGGACGGGTCGCGGACGCCTTCCCACGGATCGCTATCGTCCCAGTCATCCCAGTCAATCGTGGCTCGCCATTTTTGCATCGCATCCCAAAAGGTTTCGGGAGCGTCGGAAGCGTCGGGCTGGATAGGTTGAATGGTGATGGTGATTTCACCGTCGGGAAGGTCGAGGGGATCGAGCAGTTGAATGGTTTGACCGTGTTTGATGGCTCTCAGATTCATGGGCGCACCTCGGAACTGGGTTATTTCGATCATATCGCAATTATATAAAACTTAATTTTTTGTATAACTGCATAGTATTTGTATTGCGTAGAAATACAAGCAGATATATTTCTAGAAATCTAATTGCAGTATTTTTTCGCAAAATAGCAAGATATATAATGGTGTATCTACAATTTTTTCTACTCTTAGGAAATATTCTTTTGATATTGATTTTTGCTCGAATCCTTTAGACTAGAATCATGTCAAGAAATAACAGAACATCAACACAATAGTGTGATGATTAAATGTTATTCCATAAGTAAGAAAATAGAATTCATGAAAAAAGTATTATTGGCTCTAGGTTTGCTACTGTTATGCTCCACGCCCGTAATGTCCCAAGGAGTGAGGTGTGCGCGTATCGCAAATGATGGTCAAACAAGTGTGTTTGACGTGAATACGGGGGAGCTTGCGGGATATTTACCCGAAATGACGGAGTTTCACTACACTGCTGTTCGATCGGATGGGTACGTGGTTATCCATGAATCACCCACTTTAATGGTTGCGGCAAATCAGCTCGTGTCGTCAAATTATATAAACTCATGTAAAAACCATTACACGGTTCAAACTCAAGACCTTGATGGTTATGTCAATGTCCGAAATGCACCTGATGGCGATATCTTAACGACTCTCCCAAATGGGGCGGAAGTCATTGGTATTGGAAGCTCTGGAAATTGGGCGCAGATCCTAACACCGACAGAAGGTCTTTGGGGTTATGTACACTATGACCTCTTGAGCATTCCCCATTATGGCGTACAAAATCACTAATTTTTTGATCGCAATGTAGGAACGTAATCTCGTAGTTTTCGCCGATCGATGTGCCAGTTTCGACCGTAACTTTACCGACATCACGACATCAAACAAACTCGTCGTTTAGAGGAAGTTGCGAGAATGCACCCTGTCGCTTTCTTGAGAGATTGTTACAATAGATGAATTCTTACATTTTTTATGCGATGGCTTTCTTGACTCGAGCGAATGCTTCCAGTCACCTCGCTGCCCGAGAGGTTGCGGCGCTCAAGCATATTTTCCAACATCTAGATCGAAATAGCTGCCCCACTCGCTACAACTTTCACATGCACTCGGTCTTCTCCGATGGCCAACTGCAACCGGATGAGATTCTCTCCCAAGCGATCGCGATCGGTCTCGACGCTTTTGCCATCACGGATCACCACAGCGTCCTGGGCTACCACCTCGCGCAAAGCACCCTAGCTGAATATCGCCAACACGATCCCCATCGCGCCCTGCCTCAACTTTGGACGGGCGTCGAAATTAACGCCGAACTCCTCGGTACTGAAGTGCATATCTTGGGCTATGGCTTCGACCCTCGTCATGCAGCCATGCAGCGCTATCTTCAAGGCGAAAAAGTCACCGGCAATGATTTCAATGCACGCTACGTGATCGATGCCATTCATGCTGCCCACGGTCTCGCCGTTCTGGCTCATCCCTGTCGCTACCGCAAAGCCGCCGAGGAGTTGATCCCCGCCGCCGCCGCCCTAGGTATTGATGGAACGGAAGCCTTCTATGCCTATCGCAAAGTTCTTCCCTGGACGCCTAGCGAAATCCAAACCGAACTGGTTGGCCGCCTAAATGCCAAACATCACCTGTTTAATACCTGCGGTACAGACACTCACGGTTGCGACCTGCTGAGTCGGGTTTAGTTGTCTGGGTTGGCGTCTTGCTGTGGCATTGGGTTCGCGCCCGTCTCCTAGGGATCGATGCTCTTTGTTGGGTAAGTTGTGATCCCCTAGCGATCGTTGACGACTAACACTTCGCGCTTCACGATCGCCTCCAAGTCCAGCACGCTAATCATCTGTTTGCGATAGGAGGCCGTACCCCGGATAAACTCGTCATCGTGACCCTGTAAAGCTGTGGGGATTGGAGCGAGATCCTCTAGCCGCAGATGGATCACGTCAAAGACGGCATCGATCGCGATCCCAAAAATTGTGGAATCGACCATGACCACAACCGCATTGCTTATCTCCTCACGGGTATAGGCGGGTAGGCCGAGCAGCTCATGGAGCGAGACGATTGTCAGAATTTCGCCTCGCAAGTTGGTGTTGCCCAAAATATGATCGGGACAACAGGGGATCGGCACAATTTTTTTCACCTCAAAGAATTCGCGTACGGCCTTGAGGTCAATCCCGAAAAACTCGCTGGAAATCTCGACGATCGCCAGCGGCAGCTTGTCGGTTTGAATATCATCGTTAAGGCGCATCTGAAGCGCGATCGCCCGCTGACGAAAGATCTCACGCTCCTCGGTGGTGGCATTCGGGCAAAATTTTCGTAAATGAACCGCCTCGGGATCGCACAGCGCACGTCGCAATCCTTCCTCATCTTCCAGGGTGTCGAGATCGAGACTTTGGGAATAGTGAACCAGTTCGGAACAATCCAGCAGACGAACGGCTCCCTCCTTAGTTTGAGCAATGCCCGTCATGAATCGATGTTGCCGCTGAAGCGTTTCGTTAGCCGGTTTCGATTCTGATTTTGGCACATCGTCATAGTCACTGCGGCCATAGGTCGGCGCCGCGCGAAAATCCTCGATCGGTATATCTTGTACCGCAAATACAGAGCTGACCACGAGTGCCATCAGGACACCATCGCATTCAAAGACGATCGTACTATCCGTGATTTGGTAGTCCCGCGCCTGGAAACCAAACCGTAGTTCGAGATCCATCACGGGGACAATCTGCCCGCGTAGATCGATCGCGCCGATAATGTCACGCGGTGCTTCCGGTAGCGTCTCGACCTGCGGCAAGAAAAACACCTCACGCACATAACGAGCATCGAAGCCGTAGCGAATGTTATTGGACTCAAAAACGAAGATTGGGCGCGTCGGAATTTCACGCTCTTCATGCATGGGTATGACTGTTTGGAAGCTCACGGGAACACCTCAGAAAACATCAGATGTTGAACGTTGCGACAACTGAATTGATCGCCCTAAACGCTAGTGTATGAGACTTGCACTTTCAAACCTATTGAACTTAATGAATATATCGGCAATTTCGATGGTTTAGCTCCAGGCCTTTTGCTTAAATACCATCCGCAGCCATTGGCGATCGAGGGATGCCTGAGGGCTGCTCAATTTGCTGGAGAACAGACCCAACCGATAACTGTCGATAGGGATCGAGCGTTTCGTTTGCGTCACGAGCGGCGAGCAAGATTCGCGCGGTACGCTTCATGGTTTGAGCGCGGACTGTGTCGCCTTCGGCAGCATACAGCGCGGCCAGTTCGAGATAGGCGAGGGCGGCTTCGGGATCGAGGTAAACGATACGCTTGAGCAGCGTTTTGGCGCGGGCGATGTTGCCGCTATTTTCGGCAAGGTGTGCCATCAGGTAGTAGGGAGAGATGGCACACGCATCGATTTCGAGGGCTTTGGAGCAGTAGTAGGAAGCCTGATTGTATTGCCCGAGGTTGGCATAGGCTAATGAGAGTAAATCGCAGGCCGAAAAATTCTGGGGCTGTTGGGTTAATAGTTGATCGAGGATCGTGATTGTTTTGGGGTAGTCTCGACGATGAAAGAGGGCGATCGCGGTTGCCATCTGTTGATCGATCGGTGTGTTTTCGGGGTGTGCTGAATGATTGGCGTTAGAGGAATTTCGACGCGCTGGAGCGGCGGGGCGAGGGGGCGGGAGGGGAGTCGATCGCGATCGGCGCGGTGCGGGGGAGGGGCTGGACTGCGGACGAAGGATTGTTGGTGTTAGCGGGCTAGGCGGATACATCGGCGATTGCGCCTCGAACGATCGCACCTCAGAGAAGGGCAGAGGTGACGAGGTCGCACCGGCCAGCGAGGGGGATACGCTATCGCGCCGCTGATAAATGACGGATTGCGGGCAAAGCTGAGCTTTAAACGATCGGGTATCTTGATGCTGCAATTCTGCGTGGGCGGTGAGCAGATAGCCCGTTAGGTTCAGGGTTTTGGCCATCCGATCCAGAATGTCTCGAATGGTTTGCCCGTCGAGATAGATGAACACATTGCGGCAAAGGATCAAATCCAGGTCTACCAGGTCAAGATCAGAATTGGGGTAACTGGGCTGGGACAGATTGAGGGGATAAAACGTCACCAGTTTGGCAATTTTGGGATCAAGTTGCCAGGGCTTATCTGTGGAGCTGATGCGATGTTTGAAGTAGCGATCGCGGATTTCGGGATCGACCTGGCGAAACGACCAGTCACTATAGGCCGCCTTGCGAGCCATTGCGATCGCGGCCTCGTTAATATCCGTGCCAATAATTCGCACATCCCAATCGGCCAAATCTGAGAGCAACTCCCACACCAAGACGGCCAACGAGTAAGGCTCTTCTCCCGTCGAACTCGCAGCGCTCCAGATCCGTAGACGAGGCTGCTTTCCGCACACCTGAGCAATCTGCCGACGTTCGGCGATCACCTGCGGCAAAACCTGCTCGCGCAATAGTTGAAACTGACCCCGATCGCGAAAGAAATAGCTTTCGGTAATCGAAATTTGCTGAACGATGAGTTGCCATTCTGCACCGCGTGCGGTTTGGCGATCGTGCAGTTCACGCGGTTTGGCAAACAGCCAGTCGTAATAGTCTTGTAAATCTGTTTGGCGTGATGCGCGTACGCGATCGGCCAGCTTTTTGGCAAACGACGCCCGATCGCGATCGCGAATGACAATACCCGTTTGGGTTACGACTTCATGGATAAATAAGCTCAGGAGATCTGGTGCGAAGTCGATCATAGAAGAATGCGACAGGCGAGGTGATGGAGTCTGGTGTGTGCAACCGAATGACTGTTGGTTCGCCAGAACTGACGCAAACCTCAACCTCGATCGGGGCGTCATGCCCCTAAACCCACGGTGTTAGGGGGTTCATCAATGCATCAGTTCTGTTTACCTAGCCATAGGGTCATGAACATCCCATGTAACAAGCCCATAGAATGCCTTGGCAGTATAAATGAGACCGACCCCCCAGGGGGAGCGAGGCTCTTGCATTTTATTCCTAGATCAATTATCGATCGGTAAGGGTCTCCGCTGCAAGACGAACCGCAGCGGTCTGGTCATTCCCCGAGCTTGCCCGCGCCACGTCAATCCGCAAGACCTGCGCCAGTTGCATGACATAGCCCGTAATATTTGGCACGCGACCGTTACGCAGCGTTAAAAATACCGATTCTTGAGCGCGATTGAGGTCAATGATCAGCTCTAGTCGCTGGCAGACTTCGATTAGGTGCGACAGTTCGCGAACGTAGGCCGGTCGATCGATTGAGTCGAAATCGTCGGGAGTGTGGGGAGCCAGCAACTTGTGGATGGTCGCTTCAATGAAGGCTTCAATATCCAAGCACGCCTGGGGGACGTTGAGTAGACAGTCGATTCGTTCTGCTTCGGTGGCGATCGCTCCCAATTCATCGAGGGCGCTAACCCGCTTCGTATTACTCCGGCTCAGATCGGCGACGGCGTGATTAAACCGGTAGCGTAGGGCGACCTCGGCGGCAACTTGCAGTTCGGGCGGCACGTCGCGATCGGTGCGACGGTAGGCTGCGATCAGGCTGTAGTTATCGCGATAGACCTGGGTATAGAGGCGATCAAGTTCGGTTAGCGTGTCGCGACTGAGCTGCTGAACGATGCGGTATTCTTCTTCGGCAAATAGGTCGTTGAGGGCAAAGGTTTCCCCGTCAAAAAGCCGACTCATTTGCAAGATGACCTGGGCGGTACTCGCTGCCGTTAAGCTCGAAAATAGGCTGTCTTTGAGCTGACTGTAGGTGAGCCGATCGCGGAAAGGCTGAATGCAGCAGTGGAAATCAAGGCCGCCGAGGTGCAGGGCGGCAAAGATGAGGTGTTGCGATTCACGCGAAATTTCCGAGGTGAGGCGCACCTGACCGATCGCCAGGGCGAGTGTGCCGAAGCGCTGAATCTGATAGTCGAGTCGATCGGCTTCGTAGCAGTAGACGCGATGCCGTTCGGGGTAGGCGTTAAACAGCGAGGCGATCGCGTAGTGGGCGGCGACCTGTCCCCAGGTCACTTTGGCGGTGGTGACAGCTTGGTGATAGAGATCCGCCCCGTCGCTATAGCCCGGATCATTGGTCAGAGCCGCCGCCAGACGCGACACAAATTCCGGTTCAAGGTTGATTCCCGAGACGATCCCCGCCAGCTCGATCGCCCGTGCCGCATAGCGTAAAATTTGCGTGCCTTCCGGTCGCGAGATTTCCTCAAAAAACCAGCCGCAACTGGTAAACATCAGCAGGCTATGGCGCTGCATTTCCAGCAGGTGCAGCGCGTCGGTACGGCGTTCGATATCGAGTTCACCGATCTGATGCTCTGCCAAAAAGCGATACATCATATCTTGGGATCGATCGAGTACCACGTCGATGTAGTCATTCCGAGCCGCCCAGGGATCGCGCAGGACTTCCGGCGCGTATTTTTCGTAGATAACTATCAGCTCATCGCGCAGCCAGTTCAGCGAATCGCGTAGGGGTTTGCGCCACTGCTGCTGCGTGCCGCCACCACTGCCGCAGCCGCAGTCATCTTGCCAGCGATCGACCCCGTGGGAACAGCTCCAGGCCGTCACGTCTTTGAGGATGCATTCCCAGGTGGGTGGATGCAGACTGAGGTAATGTCCGAAGTTGGTCACCTGCCAGCCGCGATCGGCAAATTCACGCCGGAAACAGTAGGCGATACATTTTTCTTTGCCCGTTTTGTGGTGACCAAAGGTTTCGCCATCGGTCGCGACCGAAATTAACTGAGCAGGACGATCGTCATGGTGTACCGCCAGGGCAAGGCGATCGGCGAATGTTCTCGATCCCTGCAAAATCTCATCGTTAAAGCCCATCTCGCCGGAGATCGGCCCATCGTAGAAAAAGACATCAAGATAGCGCGATCGATCGTCATCCATAAAGCATCGGTAGGGACGCGCCGGATCAATCTGACCATCGGTCACATCCAGCCAATCTGGATTGGGCTGATTCGTCGTTGGCAGCGGTCGGCATCGTGCGACCTGAGACGGCGCGAGGATCACAAACCGTAATCCCTCCTCGATTAATACCTGGACGGTTTCTACATCGATCGCCGTTTCCGCCAACCACATCCCCTCGGGGTCGCGCCCGAACCGTTTCCGAAAATCTGCCATCCCCCAGCGCACCTGGGTTTGTTTGTCGCGCCGATTCGCCAGGGGCATGATGATGTGGTTATACACCTGGGCGATCGCGTTGCCATGACCGTTGAGCCGTGCGGCGCTGAGGCGATCGGCTTCGAGGATTTTGGTGTAGGTTTCCGGTTCATGTTCATCGAGCCACGCCATTAGCGTCGGCCCAATGTTAAAGCTCATAAACTCATAGTTATTGACCAGATCGACCAGATCGCCGCTGTCGTTAAAAATGCGAGCGAAGGCATTCGGGCGATAGCACTCGTAGGCGATGCGTTCGTTCCAGTCGTGAAATGGGGCGGCGCTGGGCTGTCGTTCGATCGCGTCGAGGTAGGGATTTTCGCGCGGGGGTTGATAAAAGTGGCCGTGAACCGTGACGTAGGTTTGGGTGATGCCGGCCGTATCGATCGCCTCTTGGGGCTGCGGTGTGGCGGTGGCAGCGGTATCGAGAGCAAGTTCGGAGGAAGGAGAATTCAATGTCATAAACTGCGAAAACGAATAAGGAGCGTACGGAAGGTCAGAACCGTACACTCGATCGCGAACGGCGACTCGTCCGCGCTTAAGGAGGCCAAATTTTGGTTGTCGCTACAGGCATCGTAGAAAGTCTCTCTGAATGCTGCTCGATCCCGTTACATTCTGTTGTGGTTTGAAATATTGTGCGTTGAAACACTCACCGCGCTGAAGCGACGGTGATTCTTAACGCATCACTGAGACGTGCTACCGAAGTAGTCTTACCATCTCTCCGCGTTCGTTTAGAGTCGTGGCAGTTTCCTATCCCGACTATATCTATATTTTTGGCCGCATTTTCATCGCGGTCATGGGTTGCTCCACAGTGGAGGCAATTAACTGTCCTGACACTGAGATCTAACTTGCCCCATTTATAGCCGCAATCAGAGCAAACTTGGCTGGTAGGCTCCCATCGGCTAACCGTGGAGAAGTTTCTGCCATACTTTTCAGCTTTAGCCTCGCAAAGAGTTTTAAACTCTCGCCATCCTTGTTGACTAATTGCACGAGCAAGTTTGCGGTTTTTGACCATACCAGAAACATAGAGATCTTCCAACGTGATGGCTTGGTTTTTGCGTATCACGACTGTAGAAAATTTATGCAAAAAGTCCTTTCTAGTATCAGCAATTTTCTTATGCTTTTTGGCAATTCTTAAACGGGTTGTATTTCGTCTATGAGAGCCTTTAGCTTGCCTTGCTAGCTTACGTTGTAGCTTTCTAATCTTCTTGTCCAGCTTGGAATAATCAGGGATTTTAAACTTTTCACCGGTACTGAGTACAGCAAAAGTCTTTATTCCTAAATCAATCCCTACTGATGGATTAATTGGCTCAATATGTTCTGATTCTATATCAACCACAAAGCTAATAAAATAGCGATTAGCACAGTCTTTGATTACAGTTACAGAGCTGGGCTCCGATGGCAGTTTTCTCGACCATACTGGCTTGATATCTCCTATCTTGGCTAAATAGACACCATCTCCAAAAAGAGAAAACGCCGATTTGGTAAACTCAGCAGATTGATTATTGGTTTTCTTTTTGAATTTTGGATAACCAACTTTTTGACCTTTGCGCTTCCCTTTTAGAGAATCAAAAAAGTTGCGATAGGCAACACTTAAATATCTTAAGGATTGCTGCAATGGTACAGACGAGACATCCTTAAGCCATTGTCTCTCATCCGTTTTTTTAGACTGAGTAAGCATCGCTGAAAGCTTGTAAAAATCAATTGATTTACCAAAAGCTTTGCACAGTGCTAAAGCATCATTCCAGACCACACGAACACAACCAAACAATTGAGCTAGGCTCTTGCGTTGTTGGTCGGTTGGGTAAAATCTGTATTGATATCTAGCTTTCATGCCTATGTTAAAATTGGCCTGTAATCTCATTGTACATTGGTCTGTTTTAAATAACCTCCCATTTATGCAAGTAAAGACATAGTGTTTCCGGGAGCATCCCATTTGTGTCACCCTCACCCTAAATCCCTCTCCCAAGTCTGGAGAGGGACTTTGAATCGGTCTCCCCTTCTCCCTTTTTTGGGAGAAGGGGCTGGGGGATGAGGGGCAAGTTGCATAAACGGGATGCTCCCGTGTTTCCGACCTTAAGATGCATTTGATCTGTGTTACAAAATACAGGAAAAGAATCTTTACTCCTAAAAGCCTTGCCAAGAAAAGCCGTGCTAGAAGCACGGGGTTTTAAACCCAGTTTTTCGATAACTTATTTTGTCGATGGATAGGATAGAAGCGTCGTCTCCTGGCTTCGAGCAAGCCCCACGCGATGAATTCTTCCAGCTTCCATTCCGTTCCCCGTCTCGCCGTCGCTGTGAGTGCCTGTGCCGCGATCGCCTGGAGTTTCGCCAGTCCCGCCAGTCTCGCGATCGAACCGAGCGAAATCAACGACCAGCTCGATGACGCCAGCGCCACTCTGAACGATGGCAGTTACTACGACTCCCACGATCTTGTCCTGGAGGCCGGTGAAAGCCTCGCGATCGATCTCATCTCCGAGGAGTTCGATCCGTTCCTGTTGCTGCTCGACCCGTCCGGCAACGAACTCGCCCAGGATGACGATAGCGGCGATGGCGATGACGCTCGCATTTTGCTGACCGTACCGCAGTCGGGGCGCTATCAAATTTGGGTGAACACGTACTCCGCCGGGGAAGTTGGCGGCTATGTCCTGCGCTGGGGCGAAACGACCCCGGAGATGGTCGCGCGTTACGACGCCCAGCGGGAGTTCGATCGCGGCATTGCCCTCTATGACGCCGATCGCTACCCGGAGGCCGTTCCCCATTTTGAAGCCGCACTGACGGCCTGGTTGAACCTCGATGACCACAGCAGCGAAGCGAATCTACGCTCCTATCTCGGTATGTCGTATTACTTTCTGGGGAACCTTTCCGGCGCGGTGTCGATGCTCGAAACCTCCGTGGAACTGGCCGCAGCGGACGGCAATATGTCCCAAATGCTGACCTCGCGGCTAAACCTCGCCTCGATTTACAACGCTCTCGGTCGCTACGAAGACAGCCTTGCTCTAAATCAGGAAACCCGCGAGCAGGCACGGGCGGCGGGCGCAGCGTATACCGAAGCGGCGGCGATCGGAAATATGGCGCTAATTCATCGTCGCCTGGGAGACTATGACCAGGCGATCGTCCTTCACCGTCAGGCGTACGATTTATTTGCGGAAATCGGCGAGCCGGAGCAGGCGGCCTATGCGCTCAGTAATCTGTCCCTGGTTTATCAGCAGCTCGATCGCCATGTGGAGGCGATCGAGGTTGGACGCGAGCTGTTGGGGCTATTCGATCGCTTGGACGATCAGCGCGGGTTGGCGTCGGTTTGGGGCAATCTGAGTGCGGCCTACAGCAAGCTTGAGGATTATGGTGCTGCGATCGCGGCGTCGGAGCAGGCGATCGCCATTTTGCGCAACCTTGGCGATCAGCGCGAGCTGGCCTTTGCTCTCCACAACATCGGCAGTGCCTACAACCGAACCGACCAGCTTGATCAAGCGGAATCGTCGCTGTACGAAGCTGTGGATTTACTCGACGCCATGCGATCGCCGGATCTCAGCGATCGCGATCGGGTGTCTCTGTTTGAAACCCAGATCAGTTCGTTCCGCTTGCTTCAGGAAATTCTCCTACGCCAAGGAAAATGGGGGCAAACGCTGGAGGTTGCTGAACGTAGTCGCGCCCGTGCCTTTGTGTTTCTCCTGGATCAGCAGTTGAGCGAGTCCACCGGGCAGGCCATGAGTGTTCCAGTGCCGCCGACGATCGAGGAGATGCGGGCGATCGCTCGCGACCACAAGGCGACGCTGGTGGAGTACACGCAACTGCACGACCATCTCATCATCTGGGTGATCCGTCCCGACGGGCAGATTTTCGGCGAGTTCGTACCGCTGAATGATCAAGAGCAGTCGATCGAAAGTCTGGTGATGGCGTCGCGCTGTCCGAATGTCCGCTGTGAAAATCGTGTGCTCACGTCCATGCGCGGTTCTGGAACTTTCGATCCTGAGATTACCCGCGATGCCTTTGCGGATTTCAATGCGGGCGAGATCGGGGAGTCCAACGCGCTGCAACAACAGCTTTACAAGGTCTTGATCGAGCCGATCGCGGATTATCTCCCGACCGATCCTGAGGATCTGGTGATTTTCATTCCCGATGGTTCGTTGTTTCTGGTGGCGTTTCCGGCTTTACAGGATGAGGCGGGGTCGTATTTGATCGAAAAACACACGATCTCGATCGCTCCGGCGATCGAGGTTTTGGGCAAAACGCGCCAGCTTGCGGCTCGCCGTGCTGAGAATAATTCGATTCTGATTGTCGGCAATCCGACGATGCCGGGGGGGCTGACGTCTTTGGAGGGTGCGGAGGTGGAGGCGAATGAGATCGCGGATCTGTGGTCTACGGTGATGCTCACGGCGAATGAGGCGACGGAGACGCGCATTGTGGAGCAGATGCCGAGTGCGCGTGTCATTCACCTGGCGACTCATGGCATTTTTGATGATGAGGCGGGTTTGTCGAGTGCGATCGCTTTGGCTCCGTCTGGTGAGGATGACGGTTGGTTGACGGCGGCGGAAATTCTCGATTTGTCGCTTAATGCGGATTTGGTGGCGTTGAGTGCGTGCAGTACGGGGTTGGGGCGGATTTCGGGGGATGGTGTGATTGGTTTGTCGCGATCGTTGATGGTGTCGGGTGTGCCGAGTGTGTTGGTGTCGTTGTGGAATGTGAGCGATCGGGCGACGGCGGATCTGATGGTGGAGTTTTATCGGGTGTGGCAGGGTGGGGATATGGGTAAGGCGCGGGCGTTGCGGCGGGCGATGTTAAGTGTGAAGGAGAAGTATCCGAATCCGTATTATTGGGCGGCGTTTGTGTTGATTGGGGAGCCGGAATAACCCAAGTGGGTGGGACTTATCGCAGCTCCGATTGTAGGAGGTGGTTGTTGTCGTTGGGGGTCATGGGTTTGGGTGTTTGCGGGGTTGGGTTGGGGTTTAGTTGGCTTCTGGTGGTGTCGATCGGCTGTTCAGCCAGCGATCGAGGGAGGTTTGGCTTTCGCCGCTGTGTCGTCCGGCGAGGAGTCCTTCCAGAACGTCACGGCACGGGAGCGTGTGGGAAGAGGACTCCTCACTCGCTCCTGTGCTACAACATTGTAGGAATCCGCCCGATCTTGCCAGCCACCGATAGAAATGAGTACAGCCCTCGGTGTTGCCGCTAGCCCAGCCCCATCACGCTACCGGCACGAAATTGATGGCCTGCGCGTCTTGCCCGTCCTAGCCGTCATCGCCAACCACCTCAACCCCGACATTTTGCCTAGTGGCTTTCTCGGGGTTGATATATTTTTTACGCTGTCTGGCTTTGTGGTCACTTTCGCGCTTTCGCGCAAGCATCACACCTCCGCGAAAGCTTACTTCATTGACTTCTATGCCCGCCGGGTCAAGCGGCTATTTCCGGTACTCATTGCCTGTATTGCGGTGACGAGTCTGCTGGGCTGCCTGTTTATCTATAACCCCGAAGAATCGCTCTGGACTGGAGTCTTCGCACTGTTTGGCGTTTCAAACTTATATTTATTGCAGCAGAGCATTGACTACTTTGGTGGCTCTGCCGAACTCAATCTCTTTACCCACACCTGGTCGCTGGGTGTTGAAGAGCAGTTTTACCTTGTCTTTCCCGCACTACTGTACCTATGCGGTTTTAGCGGCAAGCAGCGTCCGGGCGGAACGCGAAACGTACTCGTTTCGATCGCCGTCTTGAGCCTGCTTTCTCTTGGTCTGTACGTGTCGCTGGCAAATACAGGCGAAGCAACGGCATATTTTTTGACCCCCGCACGATTTTGGGAACTCGGGGCGGGGTGTTTGATGTTCCCCATCGCCCGCCGTTTCCCAAACGCCCTCTCGCGCTACCGAAATGCGATCGCCGCGCTGCTCGTTATCGCTCTGACAAGTCTGTTCTTCTTGCCGATCGAGCTGCAAACCTGGTCGAGAATTGCAGCAGTGGCGATCGTGAGCTTGGCAATGCTGTTCCTCGACGCGCGTGGTGCAGCCGGGCGATCACTGTCCCATCCTTGGCTCACCTATATCGGACGGCTGTCGTATTCGCTCTATCTTTGGCACTGGTCGGTCATCGTACTCAGCCGCTGGACGGTGGGCATTTCAAAATGGACGCTCGTTATTCAACTCCCCCTAATTTTTGCGCTGTCGGCGATTTCCTATCACAAAATCGAAACACCACTTCGACATGCGCAATGGGCGAAATCTTCCCTCAAAACGATCGGCTACGGCGTTGCGCTCGTTCTCTCGACGACGCTCTTCCTCTTTTTCCTAAATTCCGCACCGGCGCGGGCGATATACGCGGGAACCGTCTACCCAAGGGCAACACGCTATCCCTTTACGCTGTCGCCAAGTTACAAACCCTGCCAAGACGGGCGCACGGCCTCGGAGGATTTTTCTGATTGCAGCTATATTGATCGCGAATCAGCGCCAGAGCCTCTGCGAACCTTCTACTTCACAGGAGATAGCCACACGTTGGCTCTGCGCCCCTTGGTAAGCCAACTCATCGAGAACGATCGTTTCGATCGGCTTGTGATGCTCGTTAAAACGGGTTGCTTTTTTTCGGAAACTCTAGAGCGCAGCGGCAAAGGCGGGCGCGCCTGTCGGGATTCCAATACTGCCTTCATCTCCAAGGTTCTCGAAGACGGAAAACCGGGAGATGTCGTGATCGTATCCAGCCGCTCTAAGCCTTACTTTTTAGAGCCTAACTATTCAGAAGATCTCAAGCTCTCTCGCAATGGTGGATATACCTTACGCCAGCAGAAAGAGCGCCTATCGAAAACAGAAGTGCTGACGCAGTACTCGGCAGAGCTACCGAAGATTGCCGATAAACTAGCCGAGCGTGGCATATCCCTCGTCGTTTTTGCGCCACTGCCTGACTGGAAGCACCTCCCTCATGAGTGCCAAACAGAGTGGTTCCGCCCACTCGCACTTCAGCCAGAGACCTGCCGACTCGATCCTGCGGTTGAGGCAGAATACCGAATGCCGATCATCAAGGCTTTTCAGCAGGCCGAGTCTGAGTCTGCGGCGCTGCATATTTACGATCCATTCTTGAACTTCTGCAACGCAGAAAACTGTGCGCCATTCTCGGCAGAAGGTACGCCACTGTTTGCCGACGACGATCACTTAAATGCCTATGGTTCGGAATCCCTCTACGATGATTTCATTGAATTTCTCGATCAACGAAACTTAGGGTATGTCATCAATGAACCGTAGAGCCTTCGCTAGATAATCTTTTGACCGCCCGACAAAAAACAACAAGGAGACGATCTACGCCCCTAGTTTAGCTATGCCCATGACAATTTGGCAGTCCGGATACCGCCTCGCGGGCGGCAAATACACGATCGAGCGGCTACTCGGTGAAGGTGGCTTTTGCGTCACCTACCAAGCTCGCGACACCGCCGATTGCCCCGTCGCGATCCAGACATTGATGCCCTGCTGAAATTCTCGATTTGTCGCTTAATGCGGATTTGGTGGCGTTGAGTGCGTGCAGTACGGGGTTGGGGCGGATTTCGGGGGATGGTGTGATTGGTTTGTCGCGATCGTTGATGGTGTCGGGTGTGCCGAGTGTGTTGGTGTCGTTGTGGAATGTGAGCGATCGGGCGACGGCGGATCTGATGGTGGAGTTTTATCGGGTGTGGCAGGGTGGGGATATGGGTAAGGCGCGGGCGTTGCGGCGGGCGATGTTAAGTGTGAAGGAGAAGTATCCGAATCCGTATTATTGGGCGGCGTTTGTGTTGATTGGGGAGCCGGAATAACCCAAGTGGGTGGGACTTATCGCAGCTCCGATTGTAGGAGGTGGTTGTTGTCGTTGGGGGTCATGGGTTTGGGTGTTTGCGGGGTTGGGTTGGGGTTTAGTTGGCTTCTGGTGGTGTTGATCGGCTGTTCAGCCAGCGATCGAGGGAGGTTTGGCTTTCGCCGCTGTGTCGTCCGGCGAGGAGTCCTTCGATGCCGATGTGTTCGTCGAGTTGCGGCCATTCGATCGCGTAGCCGTCACCGAGGAGTTCCCAGTTGTGGCGTTCGTCAGGGGTTGCATGGTGCAATCGGGGATACCAGTCGAGGGGGATCGTGAGTTGGCGACGATCGGCGAGGTGGATGGTGAAGGTGGTGTGGGTGAATTCGATGTGGGTGGCGGTGGGTTCAGTGGTCAGGGTTAAAGTAGTCATGCCAAGCGTTGATAAGTTTTTCGAGTCTCGGCTTCGTCGAGCAGTGCGGTGAGTTGGTGGGCGGCTTGGTGTGAGTCGAGGGGTGACCAGATTTCGTAGGTGGCGTCGGGGATGAGGGCGAGTCCTTCGTCGCGGGCGAGTTCGGCGAGGAGGAATTGCATGGCGCGGAGTTTGTCGGGGCGGGGGAGGTTTTGCAGGGCGGGGAGGAGGTCGGTGAGGGTCATGGTTGGTTATCGTAAGGATTCTCAAGTGTGAGATCCGCAATGTGCTCAAAGTCTTTGACGTTGCGGGTGACCATCGTGCAGTTAGATTCGATCGCGCAGGCTGCAATCAGTGCATCGGGTAGCTTTATGCGTGTGGTTCTACGAATGTCGGCGGTACGATCGAGCATGAGTTCGTTCAGCTCGATCATTTGCAGGTGGTGTAGAAAGTCACGAATGTTTTGAGATTCTGTCTCTGTGAGGTTTGGGTAAGAGAGCAGTTCGATCCGGGTGATGGGTGAATAGTAGGCGGTCTGGGTTTGGATGGTGCGATCGACGAGGTCGCGTACAGTTGAATCGCCGTTGAGGAAGTAGATGAGGATATTGGTGTCAAAGAGGCGGCGTTCTGTCATCCCATTCACTCCGGATCGATCGCTGAAATTCTAGGGGGTCGATGCGTTTGGGGAGTGTCGCAAACCAATGATCGCTGTGGTTGCTTTGGATTGTGGGTTGGGGGGAGGGTTGATCGAGGCTTTCGAGTAGGGTTTGGGCGAGTTGGGTGCGAAGGTTGGGGGGTAGGGTGAGGGCGGTTTGTAGGAGGTGGTTGTAGTCGTTGGGGGTCATGGGTTTACGGTGTGGGGGTTACGGCCATTGGTTGCAGGCGTCGCGCATGGCTTCGATCGCGGCATCGATGGCGGGTTGGCCGCCGAGTTGGAGGAGGGTGGGGTGGAGTTTGGGGAGGAGTTCGATCAGGTGTTTGCGATCGCGGGTGGAGAGGAGGCGGAGGAGGTTTTGGTTGTGGTCGGTATGGATGGTTTGCCAGGAGGTGGGGTCGGTGAAACCGGTGAGGGCTTGGGCGCGGTGGTAGGGGTCACGGATGGCGATCGCACTTTGCCTTAAATCTACAGATGGTTGTAGTGATGAAAAGTTTGCCAGAGTGCTCAGTACTTTAGCCCGCTCAGAACAGCTAGAGATTAGGCCGATCACCTCAAGCATTCTTGAATGCAAAGATACCGGCAAGTTTTCCGCAAGCTTGACCAACGCACTGGATCGTCTATGATCATTATCAATTTGAAGGGTCAACTCTAGTGCTTCTCGCATAAGACTGGAGTCATATTTCACCAAGACATTTAAAACTTCAGCTCGTTCCGACACACTAATTTGACGCGCCATATTCAAAGCCTGAGAGAAATATTTTTGTGGAAGCATTTGGCATAATTGGCACAAAACAGAAACTTGAGAAACCACACTTGGTATTTCACTAGCGGCCACAAGAGCTTCAGCAAACAAATCTTCCTGATGTATTGCCAGCTCGCCCAACATTCTAGCTCGTTCTGATGCTTCCAAATTCTGACGAGTAATAGTCAGTGCTTCAAGAAAACACTCTTTTCTATGTTTTGATAGAGCTAAAAAAGCTTTGGCTCGAGTAAGTTTATGCGGTATCTTTTTGGCAATTATGGCAGCAGTATGAAATAGCCATACTGGAATATTGCCAACCAACTCAGCCAATACCGTATACTTGCAGTGATCATCAGAAATTTTGTCTATGAGACGTAATGCTTCAGGCAATAAGCTAGGTTGTAGAGACACTAGCCTAGCCATCAAGTGAGCACGCTCAGAGAGGTATAGACAATCGCCATGATGATCAGAAATATTGCGTATGGCTATCAGTGCCTCAGACAAGAAAGCTGATTTTTGGAAGGTTAACTCAACTAAAGTCTTGGCTTTGTCAAGGTCATCATTGATTCGAGTGTTTAAAATTAGTGCCTCATAGAATAAAGAGCTATCTTTTTCGGCTAATACGGTAAAGACAAAAGCTTTGTCAGAGTTTTCTAACAGTTGACGAGCAGCATTTGATAATTCACTAGAAATACAAGAATTGAATTTTTCAGCCATTACTCTTAATGACATTGCTCTACACTTTTCATGCTCAACTCTAAGAACTACTGATAGGGCTTTGGGCAGAAAAGAAGTGGGAAGCTTCTCGAGTAATGCTTCAAATATACGAGTCTTATGGTATTCGTTGGGAATCTTCTCAAGTACTTCTAAAGCCTCATTAAATAATGATGCATCCCGCTCTGATAGCCTGCTGAGAATTTCTACTTGTGCAGATCTATTGAGATACCGACGTGTCATTTGCAAAGCTTCGCTAAATAAGCTTTCTTGCCACTTTGCTGATGCAAGTATCAATTTAGATTTATTTAATGGATGAATTGTACTGATTGCAATCTTTAATATTTGTGACTGGTATTGTTGCGGTAAATAATTGCATAACGCAACCAGGGCATCTGTTCGATCTATCTCGGAAGATATTCGACATGCTATTGACACTGCTTCCTCCAATAAATTTCCCTGAAAGTAATGAGATAAGATGATCAAAGATCTTGAGATGCTGTGGTCAAAAGACATTGTCTTTACTATTGACAATACTTTTGGTAATAGCTTTGAGGGTATTCGGCTTGCTATGAAATCTAGTGCACGGACCTGATCTGCCTCATTAGAAAGCTGTTGCAATAATTTCAAACTTATCTCCATGGAGATTTCACTCATGGCTTTGATTTTGTCAAGTTTTTTGGGGATTTGATCTGCTATTGACCATAGGGCTAACTTTAAGTTTTGAGGTACTTTTTTTACTAGTATTTGTACTCCTCTAGATTGCTCATGCGAGGTAGAAAGCTGACAAACTACCGTAATGGCATTTGATGGTGACCAATACTCTGCCTGATGTTCGATTACTGCAACAAAAACCCGATCGCGATTCTCCGCCGACACCATCCCCCGCGCCACTCGAATCGCCTCATCCACAATCTCTCGCCCCCGCAACTCCGGCATCAATGCTGCCAACGCCTTTGATCGCTTCCCTTCCTCCCGCTTTTGCAACGCATACGCCACCGCCCGAGCCTCACTCCAATGCCCCTGCCGCACCGCCGTCGCCAACAACTCCCCCGGAATATTCCCCACCAAACTATTCAACGAACCCATCGCAAACGCACACCAAAACTGCCACCACCACCCCTCCGCCTGGGTCGGAATCACCCCATACACCTCCTCCGCACAGCGCCACGCCCGCGCCACATCCTCCACAAACACCGTCAACAACCCCAAATCCTCACACGCCTCACTCCAAGCATTCCGCCCCGCCCCATTCGCTGATCGAATCAGCTCGTGCATCTCACGAATCTGCCCAGCCCGCTCCATATGCCAGGTCAGCCGTCGGTGAATATAACCATCATCCGCCAAATCCCACCAAGCCCCCGACGCCGGACGATAGCGATCCAAAAGCTGACCGTGCGCCACCGTCATCGATAACCCCAACCCCGGCAACGCCGCCGACGGAGATGCCGCCACCAGCTCCACCGCCAAATCGTGCAATAAATCATGCTGCCGAAACGTTGGCTCCGATCGCCCGTTCACCGACACCGGCACACCAGCCAACAACAGCGCCCGCCGATGCAGCCCGATCAAACCCTTCTTCGTAGCACCCGGCTTCGTCTCCCAAAGCGTCGCCACCGATCGCGCATCCACCGACACATCCTCCGGCAACACCCCCAACCAAGCAAACTGCCGCACCTGTTCCGGCTTGAGCCGCTTCAAACTCAAGTTAAAACAAGCCCGCAAACTATACTTTCGGCGATCGTTCTCCGAAATCTCGTCCCCCTCCAAGTCGAGAATGTCGAACTCTTCCTCAAACGCCTCTAGCAACGTGTGCCAGTCGTAATATCCATCCTCGATTTGCACCGCGCCCAGCTCCAGCGCTAACGGCAAATACCCCACCGCTCGTGCAAACGCAGCAAATTCCTCCCGCTCGGTTTCGTCGAACTGGCGATCGAGCCGCTTTTCCACCAGCGCCAGACTTTCCGCCAGCGACATTTCTGCCAGCTCGATTCGCTGCGCGTCCTTCAGTCGCACCTCGCGCGTCGTCACCAACACCCGACAGCCTTTCCCCGCCAGCCGAAACGGCTCGAAATGTGACGCATTCCACAAGTCATCAACGACCAGAAGCATCGTTTTATCGGCCAAAAGCGATCGCAAATAATCCGACGCCGCCTCAACTGTCGTGGGCTTGTACTGCTGATCGCCCAACTTAAAAATCCAGTCGCCCAACAGCGGCAATAAATCCGGCTTCTGACCTAATGTGACCCAAAGAACACCATTTGGGAAATGCTTGGCGATCGCCGGTTCGTGCGCCAGAGCTGCCGCCATTACCGATTTTCCAATCCCGCCCAACCCCTGAATCGCACTAACCACCAGCGTCCCCGGCTGGTTTGCCTCTACTGAGAGCAATTGTTCGCGAATCACATTGGAATACTGCGGACGCGGTACGAAGTGTTTTGGAATCGGCGGCGCTTTGAACGGGACCCCATCGGGGAAAGGGTTCTCAAAGTGAAAATGCTGATGCAGCGTTTCGATATTAATCGTCGCGTTGTCGTTGGCAATAATGCCCTGCTGATAACGCCGATTGTCGATATTTCCCTCGGAATACTGGCCTTGGTTGTGAACCTCACAAGCATCACCGCCGCCCGTATTGATATTGCGCTGTTCGCCCATATCACCCTTCCTCAACACCAACTATAGTATCGACGCTCACCCCGAAATCTTGGTAGCATTTGGCGATCGCACGCGATCCCTATGCTCAGTGAGTCACCCCCATGGACATCAAACTTCCCTACTTCGACATGATCCTCGACGCGATCGCCCGGAACGATCGCCCGACGATCGACGCCTTCGGAACCCACGTCCACTGGGGCTACTGGCCAGAACCCAACCAAGCCGACGGATCGATCCCCGACTTCGCGATTGCCGCGAAACGCCTGAGCGAATGCGTCTACGAAGCCGCCGAAATCCAAGAAGGCGATCGCGTCCTCGATGCCGGTTGCGGCTTCGGCGGAACCACCGCCTGCCTCAACGAGCGCTACCACGACCTGCACATCACCGGCCTAAACATCGACCAACGCCAACTCGATCGCGCCGCCACCCTCGTCACACCCCAGCACAACAACACGATCGACTGGGTGTGCGCCAACGCCTGCGAACTGCCCTTTGCGGACAACAGCTTCGATCGCATCCTCGCCGTCGAATGCATCTTTCATTTCCCCAGCCGCGAACAATTTTTACGCGAAGTCAAGCGCGTCCTCAAACCGGGCGGAACCCTCGCACTGAGCGACTTTACCCTCTGGCCGATCACCGTGCCGCTGTTTCAATTGCTCTCGCTGTTTTCCAACGGCTCCGTCGAACGGCTCTACGGCGACGTGGGCAACACCGATTTCACGATTCCCGCCTACGAACGGCTCGCCAACACGATCGGCCTGGCGATCGAAACCAACCGCGACATCACCCGCAACACCCTGCCGACCTACCCCATCCTGAAGCAAATCTGCCGCCAATTCGAGCTAAACGAAGCCGAAAGCGTCGCCGCTGGCCAGGAATTAGTCAGCACGTTGGGGCTGGTGCGCTATGTGGTGCTATCATTCCGGACGCTGACGGTATAAGGCGCGGGATCTGGCATGATGTAGAACCCGTTCTAGGACTGGAGATCATGCAAAATCAAGCGATTGCCATCGGGATCGTAGGCGTAAATTTCGCGACCGTGAGATGCCGTAATGATCATCCCCGGTGGTGGATAGCCGATCGCCGTTAACCGATCGATCGCCGCATCCAGGCTGGCCACCTCCACGCACAAACTGATCGCCGATCGCGCCGGATGATCAAACTCCGATCGGTGGGTAACATTCGGGCAAAACATCGCCAAACGTAACCCCGGTAGGTGAAATTCGGCGTAGCGTTCCACATCGCAAACCACCGGCTCAGACTCGAATAGCCCTTGATAAAACCCGACCAACCGCACCAAATCGATACTCGCGATCGCTACAAACACTTCGGTTACACGTACCATCCGCCTATCTCCTTCATAAAATATCGGAGCCTTAGCCCTATTTTCCCCCGTCTTTCCCCAACCGGACATCGCCCTTAGCGCGATCGTGCGTCCCTCCCCCATTCACAACCCCAAACCGCGAACGTTTCGCACGCACCGCGATCGCTGCCGGTTTCTGGGAATTGCGATCTGTAACAACGCAGGGATAACCCATCGAGGCTTGTACTATTTTGGAATACTAAGTCAAACTAAAGACAGTTAACAAAACTTAATTAAGCTTTTTTTCGATGAAGCTTTTGTACGGCGTTCCCCGCCTCCACAGCACCTCGCATCTGCCGTTTTGATGCTGTTGGATTCGCGGATTGAATCCAGATCACATCCAGATCATATCCAAATTCAATCCGAATTCTGCTCACCGACGCCCGCTGCGCCGCCTTATTCACCCGATCGACGAGGGTTAATTGATATGCACTTGAGTGATGTAACGCATCCGAATCAGCTTCACGGGCTGAGTATTCCCCAACTGGAAGAGATCGCCCGCCAAATTCGCGAAAAGCATTTACAAACGATCGCCGCCAGTGGCGGACACCTCGGCCCCGGTCTCGGCGTGGTGGAGCTGACGATCGCGCTGTATCAGACCTTGGATCTCGATCGCGACAAAGTCACCTGGGATGTCGGCCACCAAGCCTATCCGCACAAACTCCTCACCGGGCGCTACGACCAATTCCATACCCTGCGACAAAAAGACGGCGTCGCGGGCTACCTCAAGCGCACCGAAAATAAATTTGACCACTTCGGCGCGGGTCACGCTTCGACCAGCATCTCAGCAGCGCTGGGCATGGCGATCGCTCGCGATAACAAGGGCGACGATTATAAATGTGTCGCCGTGATTGGCGATGGTGCGCTGACCGGCGGCATGTCCCTCGAAGCGATCAACCATGCCGGACATTTGCCGCATACGCGCCTGATGGTCGTGCTCAACGACAACGAAATGTCGATTTCGCCCAACGTCGGCGCGATTCCGCGTTATCTCAACAAAATGCGCCTCAGCGACCCGGTGCAGTTCCTCGCCGATAACCTCGAAGAGCAGTTTAAACATCTGCCCTTTTTCGGTGAAAACTTCACGCCGGAAATGGAACGCCTCAAGGAAGGCATGAAGCGCCTCGCGGTCTCGAAGGTCGGCGCGGTGTTTGAAGAGCTGGGCTTTACCTACATGGGGCCGGTGGATGGTCACAACATTAAAGAGCTGATCGAAACCTTTGAGCAGGCGCACCACATCGAAGGGCCGGTGTTGGTTCACGTCGCAACGGTGAAAGGCAAGGGTTACGCGATCGCCGAGCAAGACCAAGTCGGCTACCACGCGCAATCGCCCTTCGACCTCGCTACGGGCAAAGCCTACCCCTCGAAAAAACCCAAACCGCCGAGCTATTCCAAAGTTTTCGTCGAAACCCTGATTAAACTCGCCGAAGCAGATTCGACGATTATCGGGATCACCGCCGCGATGGCCACGGGAACCGGTCTCGATAAGCTCCAGCAAAAACTACCGAAGCAATACGTTGACGTGGGCATCGCCGAGCAACACGCGATGACCCTGGCGGCGGGCATGGCTTGCGATGGCATGAAGCCCGTGGCGGCGATCTATTCGACGTTCATGCAGCGTGCTTTTGACCAGGTGGTACACGACATCTGCATCCAAAAGCTGCCGGTGTTCATGTGTCTCGATCGCGCCGGTATCGTCGGCGCGGACGGCCCCACCCACCAAGGGCTATACGACATCGCCTACATGCGCTGCATCCCCAACCTGGTCGTGATGGCGCCCAAGGATGAGGCGGAATTACAACGCATGATCGTGACGGGCGTCAATTACAGTGGCCCGATCGTCATGCGTTACCCGCGCGGCAGCGGCTACGGCGTGGCGCTGGCCGATGAAGGCTGGGAGCCGATCGAGATCGGCAAAAGTGAAGTGTTGCGCCACGGTGATGACGTGATGTTGATCGGCTACGGCACGATGGTGCATCCGGCGATGCAAATCGCGGAAATCCTTAGCGAGCATGGCATCAGCGCCACGGTGGTGAACGCCCGTTTCGTCAAGCCGCTGGATCTCGACACGATCGCGCCGCTCGCGGAGTCGATCGGTAAGGTCGTGACGCTGGAAGAGGGCTGCTTGATGGGTGGCTTTGGTTCGGCGGTGCTGGAAGGGCTGGCCGATCGTGGCGTTACGGTTCCGGTGAAGCGCATCGGTGTGCCGGATATCCTGGTGGATCATGCCTCGCCAGACGAGTCGAAAGCGGATCTCGGTCTACTGCCGCCGCAAATGGCCGAGACGGTGCGTAAGGCGTTCTTCCTGGAGCAAAAAACGCCGATGACAGTGTCGTAAAGTTGGTCTGACACAGAACCGGGTTTTTGTTGAGTCAATGGGCACACCTTGCCAACGCTTGATAAAAATCCGGTGTCTCAGACTTGGCGGATCAATCCAGATTCTTTATTTACGGTAGGCTAGGGGTTGGGCACTCGGTGATGCGAAGCTGACATCTTCGTAAAGGGTGTCGAATCTACCGGTGTAGTTGATGCTTTTGAGCTGAAAGGTGTCGGTTTCGGCGTAGTTTTGATAGATCCAGAGGTCGTCGGTGTGGCGGCGAAACAGTTCAACCTGGTGGTGCTGACTGCTGATGAGGACGTATTCGTCGAGCGAATCGAGGGTTTGGTAATCGTTGAATTTTGGGCCGCGATCGAAGGATGCGGTTGAGTCGGAGAGGACTTCGATGATCAGTTTGGGAAAGGCTTTATAGGTGGTGGTTTCGGTGTCGCGCGGGTCGCAGGTGATCAGGAGATCGGGATAGAAAAAGCGGTTTCGCGTCTCGATGCGGGCTTTCATGTCGGAGATGTAGACACGGCAGCCGGAACCGCGCAGGTGCGATCGCAGTTCGGCGAACAGGTTTCCGGCGATCGTGACGTGGGCGTCGGTGGCTCCGGCCATGGCGACGATATGGCCGTCGAGGTATTCGTGTTTGGTGGGGCTGCTGGCTTCGAGGGCGAGGTATTCGTCGGGGGTAAGTGAGGAATCTTGGGCAAGCATGGCGATCGGGTTGAGGGGCTATATCTATTGTCGCCTGATCGCCAATCTAACCTCTCGAAGAAACTCACCAGGAATCAGGGAGAGTATCTTGAAGTTAAAACCATTGATAATTGGTCTCTCAAAACAATGCAGCCTGACTCCACACACATCACCGTTATTCTCGATCGCACCGGCTCGATGCAAAGTATCCGCGACGATACGATCGGCGGTTTCAATGCCTTTTTAAACGCACAGCAACGCGAACCCGGACGCGCCACCCTGACCCTGGTTCAGTTTGACTCGCAAGATCCCTACGAAGTGATCCACCATTTTCAACCGATCGCCGATGTACCGAACCTGACGCGCGAAACCTTCGTTCCTCGTGCTAGCACGCCCCTGCTCGACGCGATCGGTCGCGGCATTAATGACCTTGACGCGACGCTAGCCAAACAGCCCGAAGCCAATCGACCGGCACGCATCGTAATTGCGATCGTCACCGACGGCCAGGAAAACGCGAGCCGTGAATTTGATCAGGCCACGATCAAGCAAATGATTCGCGACAAACAAGCCGCTGATTGGCAGTTTGTCTTTTTGAGTGCGGATCTCGGGGCGATTAGTGAGGCGATCGCGGGCGGCGTGAAGGCGTCCTCGGCGATGGCGTTTGATAAGACCGCGAAGGGTGCAGCCGCTGCGTGGGGAGCGGTATCGGATCAGGTCGCCAATTATCGTGCGGCTCGCAGTCCGGGGGTGGAGTTTAGTGCGGACGATCGGGCGCAGCAGGACAGCGAAAAACGTCGCCGGGGCGATCACGATAAATCCTAGCTGGACGCGCTCGCTGGGGGTCAGGTGTAGGCGGCGTCGGTTGCTGTCAGGGCGATCAGGGCGATTTGAGCGATCGAAGCGATCTAGAGCCGATAGAGCTGCGTGTATTTTTCGCGCAAGAGGTCGATAAATGGTTCAACCTGAAGCGATCGCCCCGTCACCCGTTCGAGCAGTTCCGTGGCGGAGAACTTGCGCCCATGACGATAGATATTGCTTTGTAGCCACTGTTGGAGGGTTGAAAAACGGCCACGTTCGAGATCCACCGGGATTTCTGGATGGGTGCGCAGAGCGGTTTCATAGAGTTGCGCGGCAATAAGATTGCCCAAGGTATACCCTTGGAACTGGCCGCCAATACGATCGCTATACCAGTGAACATCCTGAAGCACGCCGTCTAGATCGCTGGTGGGAGTAATGCCTAAATCTTTTTGATAAGCCGCGTTCCACGCCTCGGGCAAATCGGCGATCGCGAGCTTGCCTTCCAGCATCGCCAGTTCGAGTTCAAACCGAATAATAATGTGCAGATTGTAGGTCACCTCATCGGCGCTCGTCCGAATGGGCGTGCGGCTGACGGTATTGACCGCCGCGTAAAAATCACGCACCGAAGATTTTCCTAACTGGCGAATAAATGCGCCTTGCAGCCAGGGGAAACAGCATTCCCAAAATGCACGACTACGCCCAATGATATTTTCCCAGAGTCGCGACTGAGATTCATGCATTCCCGACGATGCGCCTGCGGCCAGGGGCGTTCCGCTCAGTGCTGGATCAATGCCCTGTTCGTAGAGTCCGTGACCCATTTCGTGAAGCGTGCTGAAGATAGATTCGCGCAGATCGTGAGAAAAGGCACGATTGGTGATGCGAACATCGCCCGTTCCGAAGCCGACGGTAAACGGGTGAATCGTGGTATCAATGCGACCCCGATTGAAGTCATAGCCGATCCGTTCGATCAGTTTGCGGCAAAAATCTTGCTGCACAGTGACGTCAAATTCCTGACGGAGAAGTGCATCACTGACCGGCATCGCCGAGGCGTTAATTTCGTCAATCAGTGACAGTAGCTGTACACGCAGATGGCTAAAGAGTTCGCGTAGTTGTTGCGTATTGGTGTCGCGATCGGCGCGGGCGATCGCGGGATCGGCGGGATGCTGCGCTTGGGGGAAAAAGCTCGAAAATTCGCGGCTCAAATCGAGCATTTTTTCTAGGGCAGGCCGAACAATCTTGAAATCATTGGCCTCACGAGCCCGCGCCCAATCGCTATAGCTTTTGGTTTGATGTGCGGTGAGGCGAGCCGTAAATTCGGCGGGAACCGCAATACGACGCTGATAGTCGAGCCGCGCAATCCGAATGGTGCTGGCCTCGATCGAGCTATAGGGACGGCTGGCCTCAAAGTCTTGTAGATGCTCGAACAGCTCGCCCAGCTCTGGAGCCGTTGCTTTTTGGTGTAGCAGGTGCTGAAGCGTCGCGCTTTGACGTCCGCGATCGATCGCGCCGCCACGGGGCATATAGGTTGTCCGATCCCAAGACAAAATCGCAAGAATTGCCTCAATATCGGCAATATCGCGCAACTGTTGCCGTAGGGTTGCGTATTGAGGCGGGTAAGATGAACCGGGATAATGCATGGTGGCGAGTGCCGAAGTCCCGACTTCGGGTAGAGGCGAAATCTGGAAGAGCGATCTTTAAAGGGGATTGTGAAGCTAAAAAAATCGACAGCCGAAAACGGATGGGGCGAGATGGGTTCAATCGGTTCGGTCGATGTCTAAGTCAGATGTCTACAGCGTAGAAATGATGGCCAACGGAGTCCGTGTCGGTTTGTCGATCGTATCGTATTGCGCGAAGCGTGCGATCGGCGATCGCACGCGATTTTTCCATCAAAAAAAGGGGCATGGTCAATCTTGCCCCTCAAATCATCATCGATTGATGCCGATCGCGATTAGGCGGTCTCTTCGGCCTTTTCGGTCGCGTCGCCTTTTTCCAGGACGCTACGCAACCACGGCGGCGCGATAAACGTCGTTACGATCACCATGGCAATAATCGCCGCGTCGAGCGATTCGGATAACACACCGCTCGCCGCGCCGACCCCGGCGAACACCAGGCCAACTTCACCACGCGGAATCATGCCGACGCCGATCGCCAAGCGATTGATACCGGGCTGGAAGATCGTCAAGCTGGTGGCGACCTTACCGATGATGGCCACGACGATCAGAAAGGCCGCGATGATCAGACCTTCGCGATTGGAAGGCTCAAAGGGATTAAGCACCGAAATATCGGTACGCGCACCCACCACCACGAAAAACACCGGCACGAGCATATCGGCGATCGGTACGACCTGCTCTTCGAGATCGCGCTGGAGTTCATTTTCCCCAAGAATCAGACCCGCCGCAAACGCCCCGAGGATACCTTCGAGCTGAATCGCCGAAGCCACATAGGATAAGACAAACGTCACCACGAGCGCTGAGATCAACAATGGCCCCCGCGTTTTGAAGCTACGAACCAGGCTCACGAAGTAGGGATTGAGCAAACGACCCAGAATGATCGTACCCACCAGGAACGCTGCTGCGCTGATGCTCAAGTACAAAATATTGGTGACTTCGACCTCGCCGGTTTTGACGAGGCTAGCGACGACGGCCAGGACAATAATCCCGAGAACGTCATCGAGTACCGCCGCACCAACAATAATTTGGCCTTCTTTCGAGCTGAGTTTGCCGATTTCCGCCAGAACCTTGGCCGTAATCCCGATACTGGTGGCCGTGAGCGCTGCCCCCGCAAAAATCGACGGAATTGCAGGCACATCGAAGAATGTCATCAGGCCAACCGTTCCCAGGGCGAACGGTAAAACGACGCCCACAACGGCAACGACCGCCGCCTGCGGGCCGTATTTAATCAGCTCTTCGAGTTCGGACTCAAGACCGATCTCAAATAGCAAAATGATGACCCCGAGTTCGGATAGTACCGAGATCACTTCACTTTGGGCTGAAAACGTTGCTGCAAGACTTTCGGCGGATAAATGCGCCGTAGATTGCAAGAACGTCATGATGACGGAACTATCCGCCGTAACGCCGCCTTCTGGGAAGACGAGCAAGTTAAATGCGGATACGCCGACAATGACCCCGCCGATCAGATCGCCGAGGACGGGCGGCAGGTTAATCCGTACGCAGAGTTCGCCAAACAATTTACTGGCAAAGTAAACCACGACGAGACTGAGGAGGACGCCTGCAAGGACAAGACTGCTATCAGCTTCGGCTTCGCCCGTCGTCGCGAGCAGTGGCGCGATCGGCGATCCGAGCCAACCAATGGGTAAAAGAGAGATTGTCGTCATTACTGCACTATCAAATCGTTTCGAGTCTGAGCCTCGTTTCGTCTTAATGTACAGGTTTGCGGGGACTAGGTTCGGGATTGATCCCGGAGACCGCGATCGAGATTTTTCTCAAACTTCGGTCACCCAAGGGTCGCTACCACCATGAAACCCCCTCTGTTTGGGGATTGCGATCGCCGCCAAATCCAAACGCAGCAATTTATCCATCGACTTAGCCATGAGACAGCCCTACAAGGACTGAGCGAAGCCGAAGTCCGGCTTTTCGGGAGACGCTGATATGGAAAGTGTTTCATTCTTATATCGAATGACTATCTCTCGTCTCAAAAAATAAGGCGACCGATCGACCTCTGAACACCCACAGCGCTCGATCGCGTCAAACCATCCACAATTTTGGTGTGGGCGGGGTTTGGGCGGGATTTGATCGACGATCGCTTGCTAATGCGTCTACGAAAAATCGGGGCTTAAACCTAGCGGAATGAACAGTATGTTTTCGGAATGAGTCGTCAGGGGTGGAATAGTAAAGTTAATGCCGTCATACGTATCTGAAACAGCTACGATTTGATGGATTCAGTCATTACCGGTCAAGCGCATGACATCGCCCCTATCGACTCAGCCCAAAATATTACCAAGCTGTACGCTGTCTTTTTTTGGTGCGCGAACGGATGTTGCCTTTTTGGAGCAGACGATTCCCCACATTGTCCGAATGTGCCGCTACCCGTTTACTGAAAAAGTTTTAGCGATCGATACCGCACCGCTGTCGGGCGATAAGTTAAGCCGTCCCGATATCGGTACGCTGGAGGATGTCCGGGCGATCGGCGATCGGCTAGTCGCCCAGGGCGCGATCGATCGTACCGTCGATATGGAATACGACATCGATTACCAGCGTCAGGTCTACAAAAAACACTTCGGCACGGCCAATCTAAGACCGACGCATAACTATAAGGGCTATCCGATCCTCGGTTCAATCTTTCAAATCGAAGCTGCATCAAGCGATTATCTGCTGCATTTTGATAGCGATGTTCTACTGCATGAAGCACCTGATTTTAGCTGGGTCGAAGCCGCCATTAAACTTCTAGAAGAAAATCCCTATGCAATGGCGGCTCGCCCTATGGCTGGGCCTCCGGGCTTAGTGACGGACGCATCACAATCGTTTTCAAAACATAAATTTTTCGGGAGTCGCTGCTATCTGATCAATCGCAAACGGTTTGATAAAATTTTGCCGATGCCGATCGTCTGGTTTCAAAAAGGATTTAAGTTAAAGGCAATCAACCATCTCCCCAACATCATCAAAACTCCGCTTTGCTATCAGTTTAAAAAAGGCAAGTTACAGTCTTGGGAAGTGATGGTTTCGGAGTCGATCGCGAATACTCCGTATTTTCGGATGGATTTGGCCGCTCCCCAGGCTTGGACGCTGCATCCGAACGATCATGGGCCGCAATTTCTCAAAGCCCTGCCCTATCTTCTTGAACAAATCGAAGCCGGTTCCTATCCGCCTAGTCAAGCAGGGCAGTATGACATGGTGCTAGAGGATTGGCTCAAGGGATATCCGGGCTAGGGGCTGTCATCAATTAAATTTTTAGCGCTTACCCAGTAAGGGTTACAGCCCCTCATTTTTTTGTTGGGTCGGGCGTTCAACAGTTTAACCGATAAGGGTTCTACGATTAATTGATGACACGCCCTAAAAGAATCGGACAAAAATGGAAAGAGTCGCGTGGGAATCTTGCTCGCCGGAACAGGCGAGACCTCTGCGTTACTCGTCTGTTGATCAATCTTGAATCAATCAATCTTGGATCAATCAAACTTTGCTTCATTAAAGCCAGTTGCCGATCATGATGAACGGTGACCAAACGGCGGGGTGTTCGTAGGCGTAGTCATTAATGGCTTCAATTTGGGCTCGCTGTAGGGCTTGGGCTTTGGTGACGCCCGGTTTGGACAGTTCGGCGTAGAACGTGTCGATTAGCGCGACGGTGGACGCATCGTTGATGAACCAGAGGCTGGCTAGGGCGCTTTTGGCTCCGGCGCGAACGGCGACTCCGGCAATGCCGAGGGCGGCGCGGTTGTCTCCGGCGGCGGTTTGGCAGGCGCTTAGGGTGAGCAGTTCGATCGGCTGGAGGCGAGCGCTGCCCGATCGCACGGCTCGCGATCGCAAGAGCGTATCGATGCTGTCGATCGTGATTTTATCGTCGTACGCCAGCAAAAACGTCGTGTCGGAATCAACACCGAAGCGCCCGTGAGTGGCCATATGGACGATCGAATAAGCATCATTGCCTAGCTCCGCCTCAAAGTTTTTGAGGGTGAACTCACGATCGAGCAAGATCTCACCGCCGAGACGGTTATAAACATCCTGGGTTTCCTCGGCAACACCTGCGAGAGCCGCAAAAGGCGGACGCGCAACGGTTAAGCCCAGGATGAGCGCATTCATTTCATCTTTTTTGAGATCGGATTGGCTGGTGAGCTGAAGGCTGGGAGTTGTGGCGATCGCGTAGTCTTCGATCAGGAAATGGTCACCGTCGTGCAGCGCTGCCATGGGAATTTTGCGTAGGACACCATCCTGAATAAAGACGAGAGTTTGGGGAGCCGCCGCTTTTATGTCCGCAGCGATGGGTTCAAACAGGCTGCGATAGAGAGATTGGGCATAGGTTAAGTATTCGTTCGTGCCGCGTTTTTCGAGGAGACGGCGAAACTCGTCCACTCGGGTTTCAAGTTCTGCCTGATCCAGATTCACCGTGCGTTGCAGTAACGACCCGTCGGCGAGGCGGACGATGAGTTCAGTTCGATCGCCGAGAATAATACTGTAAACAGCGGCAGCGTTGCGATCGGTAAGCTGCCCACTCGCTTCGACGATGGATTGGGCGACTTCGACACAGTCATCGCCAAAAAAGTTCTGCAATTCGGCAATCTTTAGCAGTTCCAACACATCGAGCACTTCGCGCAGATTGGCTTGCTTTTGCGCCGGTTCAACCTCGGCACTCAGGAGCTGCGAAATCAATTCACGGTACACAGGCTCGACGGTATCGCGAAAGTCGAACTGAATGTCTTTATTCGCGGCGACGATATCACCTCGAATGCTTTGCAGCGAATTGATCGCGGCACGATAGGACTCGATCGCTTCATCCTTCTCGCCCGTCGCAAGGCGAATGCGACCCGCTTGCCACTGCCAGCGGTAGAGACTGTCGGTCGCGTCTACCTCTTGGGCGGCAATTTGCGCCTGTTGCGTCAGAGCCATCGCCTCATCATAGGCACGGTTTCGCTCGTACACCGAACCGAGGGAACCCAGGGCAAAGGATTCGGCACGTCGATCGCCAATGTCTCGCGACACGGACACGGCATCGCGCAAGATTAGGGCTTGGCGTTGGGGATCGAGTCGGTTATTTTTGTCCGTCGCGGCATTGATCAGCGCAAAGGCTTTATTACGCGAGGCGGGTTCACGTTCTAGCAGGGCGATCGCCCGATCTCGATTCGCTTCAATCTCGGCAATGTTGGCACGGGCGATCGCGGCATCGTTCTCGACACGTAACGCCAAAATTCGATTGAGATTGAGTAAGGCGCGGGCTTCGACAATACCGCCGATTTGCTGACTCACGGCGACGCTACGCTGAGCGGAATCGATCGCACTGGCGATTGATCGCGTCAGATTGGACTGATAACGCTCAGCATCGGCGATCTCGCCCTCAGCCTCGGCCACGCTAAGTTGATACTGAAAACGCTGTACCTGGCTTTCATAAACATTGCCCAGGTTGTTGTAGGCGATCGCCGAGAATAAAACATTCTCCGTTTCGCGGGCAATCTCAAGACTCGTGCGATGCGCCTGAATCGCTTTCTCATAGTCTCCCGCCGCCCATTGAGCGTTACCCAAAGCACCATTGGCCGCCGCAAGCGTCGCGGAATCCTCGGCACTATCCGCCAGGGAAATGGCACGTTCGAGCAGCTCGATCGCTCGAACGTGCTGGCCGAGGGTATCGAAGGACTGAGCCTGCTCGATTAAAAGTTGAGCGACGATGAGACCGCTATCCGGTTGTGTCTCGTAGTAGTCGATCGCGCTATCCCAGGCGATCGCCGCGCGTTCCGGCTGGCCGATCGCCTGATAGGCCGCCGCCAGATTGCTATAAACGGTCGCCACATCCTCCGCCGACAGCGGCGTTGCGAGCGCCTGTTGCCAGACCTCGATCGCCGTGACGAACTCCCCGCGTTCGTATGCCTGTAGACCCGCATCGACTAAAGCGCTAGCAGAGCGAAATTCAACCTCCAAGCGGCCTGTATTCGGTACAGCAGCGCGATCGAGCGCCTGCGCGATCGGAGTAAATGCCATCTCACCTAGCGTTGTGGCCATCATCATCGAAGACACCACACCCGCTCGTTGGAACCAACGCAGTGAGCCTGGAAGCGGAGAGAAAGGCGGAGAAACCATAGATCGCAAAGGCGAGAAAGAGCGCAATAGGAAGAGATAGAACACGATAACCCACGATATCTAGCTTAAGAATACGAAAGTCTGAAGCAATGTACCGGGAATCTAGCTGTTGGTCTTTAAATGTTAGGTCTAAATATTGAGTAGAGATGTATAGAGGCGACAATATGTTTCGAGAACCACAAAGATTCGCCCATTCAATACGCTCTAGATTATCCCCTTGGATGATTTTCGGCTTCCCAAATGGCCAAACATGACGATATTTCAGTCATATCAACCCAAGAGAACACAATCGAGCCGAACCTGTTAAGTTTGACGACGGTACATGCCTTGCCCCCAATCTGAAATTTCCTGCGTTCAACACCCTATGACCGCTGCAACTGCGACGATTTTGCTCTCCTGCCCCGACACTCCCGGCCTGGTGGCCAAGCTCGCCAACTTCATCTATTCCAACGGCGGCAACATCATCCACGCCGATCACCATACCGATTTGTCAGCGGGCTTATTTCTCAGCCGGATCGAATGGCAGCTCGACGGCTTTAACCTACCGCGCGAAATCGTCGGCCCTGCCTTTGCCGCGATCGCCGATCCCCTCGGCGCTTACTGGGAACTTCACTTTTCCGATCAAATCCCGCGCATTTCACTCTGGGTAACGAAGCAAGATCATTGTTTGCTCGATTTGCTCTGGCGATCGCGATCGGGCGAACTCAAGGCCGAAATCCCGCTGATCATCAGCAACCATAGCGACCTCAAGCCGATCGCCGACCAATACGGCATCGACTTCCACCACGTTCCCATCACCGCCGACACCAAAGCACACCAAGAAGCCCACGAACTCGAACTCCTCGCGCAGTACAACATCGATCTCGTCGTCCTCGCGAAATACATGCAGGTTCTCAGCAATCACTTTATTTCGCAATTTCCGAAAACCCTCAACATTCACCATTCCTTCTTACCCGCCTTTGCCGGAGCCAAACCCTACCATCGCGCCTACGCACGCGGCGTCAAAATCATCGGCGCCACCTCCCACTACGTCACGGCGGATCTCGATGAAGGGCCGATCGTCGAACAAGACGTGGTTCGCGTCAGTCATCGCGATGAAGTCGCCGATCTGATTCGGAAAGGAAAAGATCTCGAACGGGTCGTCCTCTCCCGTGCCGTGCGATCGCACCTCGAACACCGAGTCCTTGCCTACGGTAACCGCACCGTCGTCTTCGGCTAACCATGACGATTCGGCAAATCCCGCACTTTACTAGGGGGGCGATCACGAATGCACGAGTTCTCAGAAATATTGAATAATAAAACCCATTGTCAATCAATCATCTCTTAACCATGCCTTTACCCGCTAACCTTGCTACCCTCGATGGCACTCCCCTTTCGGAAGATGTAATCGCGAACAAAGTGGTACTTTTTGTTAACGTTGCGAGCGCCTGCGGCCTCACTCCCCAATATTCAGGATTGGTGGAACTCTATAACGAGTTTAAAGAACGCGGCTTCGAGGTCATTGGTGTTCCTTGCAATCAGTTTGGCGCTCAAGAACCCGGTAGCCCTGAAGAAATCAAAAAGTTCACGAGCAGTAAGTATGACGTGAATTTCACCTTGCTTGAAAAGCAAGATGTCAATGGCGACAATCGTAGCCCTCTCTATCAATTCTTGGTCGGAGACGGTGATGATATTTCGTGGAACTTCGGAAAGTTTGTTGTAGGACGTGACGGAACGGTAGCCGATCGCTTCGATCCGAAAACGACGCCTGATGATGCTGGTTTGCGTGCGGCGATCGATAAAGCGCTAGGCTAACATGCCGGATAGTCAGATCTTTTTCTAACATTTTTCTGTCTAAACACGTGCATAAATACTAAGTCGTTCAAGCTAATTAATGGATATTATTCGTAACACAAGCTTCCAGTTTGTCTACAACCGAGGTAATTGAGTTACGTGGCTTAAGTCACTTTAATTTTCTTGGGCTACTTAATATCTTTATGTGCTTAGGACAGCATTGATACCGATCTGAATGTGGACTGACAAAAAACATCATCATTTTGAATGAATGGATTCGTGTAACCAGCCCACATAATCCAAAGCGCAGATATATTCAGTGAAAATATCTGCGCTTATTTTTTATTCGCTCAGTTTGTTAAGCAAAATTGCGAATTTAACTACCTTTCAGGGCTTTTTGGAAATTGCCTCGAAAGGATTTATTGCCCGCAAATAACACCGGCCAAATCAAAGACAACAGCAGCCGAGTTGTGAAATCTTGATTGAAATTTGTACGTGAAAATCCTTTCCAGAGTTTGACGCTTCCGCCAACGTACAATCCCAGCAAAGCTATCAGGAATAATTTTTTCATTGTTATCGTCCAAAACGCAGTTAGATTATTGGATGTTCGCGCCATTGTTGTGCTCTATGCCGCACGATCGCTGACATAGCACTTGGACAACAGCTTGATTGTCTTCATTCTAATTTGTCCGAATTGTTGGGGGCATCCCTGGGATGAAAATGGCCAATCCGCAGGCTCAGGCAGAATAAAGCCAGTCCGCGTGCAGCGATGACCATCCGTTAGATTCGGACTTCAATACATGACAACAACCGAGCCTGATCCCCACGATCGCGGAGTTCAGGAAGCTCGATCGTTGGAGCTGTAGATACCATCACTTTAAAATAGAAATTATTGAAGCCGATTTCGCATCGCTGGCTATACATTATCCCGCTCGTTTTCGGTCTTCCACACCACCCATTGTTTCGCCTACCACGAGGTCACGATCATGCTTCAAGATCCTGATACCGTACGCCACTATCAACACCTGACGGATACGTTTACCAACCTTTGGGATCGCGGCTACCGCGCCGATGATCTCAGAATGTATCTTGATGGTTACCTAGCAGCGTTGCGTCGCAGCAATACGATCGATCTGTTTCAGATTAATCGCCTAGAGGAAACGGCGACACGCTTTCTCTACGATCCCGCCAATTTTGAGCCTTCGTATTACTAACGAGTAAAGTGACCGATGGGTGATCGCGATCACCAAACTGACGCATCAATCCATCGGTCAAACGATAAACAGGGCACACGACGATCGCAACGTATGACGATATCGCGATATAGATCAAGAGCACGGTTAGGGGCGCATCGCCGCTCTAACCGTGCTCTTATTGTTTTGATGCTATCGCTAACCAATCGGGATGGCGGGATTCGAACCCACGGCCCCTTCGTCCCGAACGAAGTGCGCTACCAAGCTGCGCTACATCCCGTAACCTGAAACAGGATAGCACGATGCTGACAATCCAAGACCAAATACAATAGAAAATCAAAGACGAATGATTATGATGCCGCGAAATTTACTGTGACGATCGCCCCAAACCCTGACCCAATGACGCCTTCTGAGATCTCAGCGGAGACTTTAGACCCGTCGTTATCCAGCCCACCGAGCGGCACGTTGTATGTCGTGGGAACGCCGATCGGCAATCTGGAGGATATGACGTTTCGTGCGGTGCGGATTTTGCAAGCGGTCGATGCGATCGCCGCCGAAGATACTCGCCATACGGCTCGACTGCTTCAGCATTTCCAGATCACGACGCGACAACTGAGTTACCACCAGCACAATCGCACCAAGCAAACCCCTAGATTGATCGAACGTTTGCAGCGGGGTGAGTCGATCGCGGTGGTGACGGATGCGGGGATGCCGGGGATTTCCGATCCGGGGGGGGATCTGGTGGCGGCCTGCGCCGCAGCGGGGATCACGATCGTGCCGATCCCCGGCGTTAGTGCCAGTATTACGGCCTTGAGCGTGTCGGGTCTCGATAGCGATCGCTTTGCCTTTGATGGGTTTTTACCGACGAAAACGAAACCGCGACGGTTAAGCCTAGAAACGCTGGCGCGGGAGACGCGCACCACGATTTTGTACGAAGCGCCGCACCGAATTTGTCAGACCCTCGCGGATTTGGCGCGGGTTTGCGGCGACGATCGCCAGATTGCGATCGGGCGGGAGCTGACGAAACGCTACGAAGAAATTTGGCGCGGTTCCCTCGCAGGCGCGGTGGAACTCTATGCCACGCGCAAGCCGCAAGGGGAATACACCCTGACGATCGCCGGTGCGCTGCCAGCCGAGATGCCCATCTTGTCCGAGGCCGAGCTAAAAGCCGAATTGCAGCGGCTGATCGGAGATGAAGGACTCTCGCGATCGCAAGCGTGCCAGCAGCTCGCCCAACACACGCAACAATCTCGGCGAGAACTCTATCAGTTGGCGATCGATGTGGAAGTTTAGCCAACGATCCCACCGACCTTCAACTTGCCTCAACTCGCCCAAATGAGCGGCAATCCCCCCAACGCGGCCAGCCGACTTTCCAGTCTTCAGACTCTCCAGTTTTGGGTGGTGAAGGCCGTACTTTCCCGATCTTCGCGCACGTCACACACTTTGCTTTACTGATCCTATGGCTGAAGTTTCACGATTTGGCGTTGCGATTTGGGATGTGGCGTTGCGATCTCGATCCAGTGATCTCAATCTAGCGATCGCGCCACAGCGATCTCGACCCAGACGAGTTAACTCTTCATTGCCAATCATCCCGTGAGCAGACGGTTTCAGCCTCGTTCCCCCTCTGAGCCGCAGGTTCGCTCCAGTTCCGTTGGTCTCTCTAACAACTCTCAACACACAATATCCATGCGATTACATTCGTTTTCGCGCACCGTGTTCGCCCAGCTCAAACGCTGGTCAAATCGTGCGATCGGTCTTAGTCTGTGCGTCCTGCTGGGCTTGAATCTCATGGGAACTCGCGCCAGCCAAGCTGCGCCCAATGGTGTAGACGAAGCCGTCAAAACGGCGATCGCGATGCCCATTGAAACAGCTAACAAGGCCGAAGCCAAGACCGACGCCAAAGCCGAAACAAACGCGACTGTCGCGATCCCCGATGCGCCCAGTAGCTTCGTGACGGCTGCCGTCGATCGAGTCGGCCCCGCCGTCGTGCGGATCGACACCGAGCGCACCATCACGCGCAGCGCCGATCCGTTCCTCGATGACCCGTTTTTCCGCCAGTTCTTTGGCGGCGATCTGCCCTCAATGCCACGGGAGCAACTCCAGCGCGGCCAGGGATCGGGCTTCATCATCGATCATTCCGGCACGATTTTGACCAATGCCCACGTGGTGAATCAGGCCGATCGCGTCACTGTGACGCTCAAAGATGGGCGCGAATTTGAAGGCGAGGTCAAAGGGGTTGATAGTGTCACCGATTTGGCTGTGGTCAAAATTGATGCTGGTCGTGACGAACTGCCGCTGGCTCCTCTCGGAAATAGCAGCCGAGTGCGGGTTGGCGACTGGGCGATCGCGGTGGGCAATCCCCTCGGTCTCGATAACACCGTCACCCTGGGGATCGTCAGCACGTTGAAGCGATCGAGCGTCCAAGCGGGCATTCCCGAAAAACGTCTCGATTTCATTCAAACCGACGCGGCGATCAACCCCGGAAACTCGGGCGGCCCCCTGCTTGACGCTCAGGGCAACGTCATCGGCATTAATACCGCAATTCGTGCGGACGCGATGGGGATTGGGTTCGCCATTCCGATCGATACCGTGAAAGCCGTCAAAGATCAGCTTGCACGGGGCGAGTCGATCGATCATCCGTTCATCGGCATTCAGATGCGGACGTTTACCGCTGACAATGCTCGCGAAAACAATGCCGACCCAAACGCAACGATCATGCTGCCTGAAATTAATGGCGTGCTGATTGTGGGCGTTGTCCCCGATACGCCATCGGTCGAAGCGGGATTGCGTCGCGGTGATGTGATTACGGCGATCGATCGCGAGACGATTACAACGGCGGAAGATGTGCAGCGTGTGGTTGATGCCAGCGAGGTCGGACAAACGTTACGCTTCCAAATCCGACGCAGCGATCGCACCTTAACGCTACCCGTGACCACGCAGACGCTCCAGCCGCGATCGTAGCGATCGCAGCAATCATCGTGAGTTCGGGTTAAGGAATCCTTGCTATTACGGCTCTCCCTCTCCCTAAATCCCTCTCCCTTACAAGGGCGAGGGACTTTGACCCTTAAAATCTTTCTCCCCCTCTCCCGTTTTGGGAGAAGGGGCTGGGGGAAGAGGGTCTAGCCACAATAAAGCAACACCTTACGGACGACTCTAGATTTTAGCCACTAGATTTTAGCCAATTTACTTAACCAGAACTCACATTAACCAACGCGCTTTGCCCGACCGTCAAGCGCGAACATCACCCGAAAAAACCGTAACGGCTTTACCGCACAGTTTCACCCGATCGCCCACCAACGACACCTTCAACACGCCACCTCGGGTGGACGCTTGGTAGGCCAAAAAGTCTGTTTTATGCAAACGCGATGCCCAATACACAGCAAGACTACAGTGAGACGATCCGGTCACGGGGTCTTCGGGAATGCCCGCCGCCGGTGCGAAAAAGCGTGAAATGAAGTCATAGCGATCATCATCATCCGCCTGCGCGGTCACGGTGATGCCGCGAACGGGCAGACGTTCCAATAGCATTTGATTCGGTATGAGCTGACGCACCGTCGCCGCCTTATCCAGCTCAACAACATAATCAACACCATCCGTACCAACGAACTCGGCTTCGGATAGCCCTAAACCATCGAGTAAAATTGACGGAACGGGATTGAGCGATCGTACCGATTGAGCGGGAAAATCAAGTTCGATCCAATCATCAAGACGCCGTGCAAATAACAAACCGCTGATCGTCTCAAATTCAATGGTGTCCGCGAGATCGAACGCGCCACTCTCCCATAAAACATGAGCGGATGCCAGAGTGGCATGACCGCACAAATCCACCTCCAGGGTCGGCGTAAACCACCGTAGAGAGACCCGGCGATCGTCCAAACGCTTTGGAAACGCGGTCTCCGACAAATTCATTTCAGCGGCCATGGCCTGCATCCAGGCATCATCCCGCTCATCATTGAGCAAACACACAGCAGCAGGATTGCCGCTAAAGGGTCGATCGCTGAATGCATCAACTTGATAGATCGAAATCGTCATTGAATTGAATAGTTAGAACCTTTAAAGGGTTATTTAAGGGTTATTTCGGCGAGATTGACTCGAACAATCGCATACAGCCTCTGTCCGAGCCGTGATCATGGCACAACTTCTCGTGAAGGCAATTGCATCGATCGCAAAGTAGACGTACGATTTTTCTTCTGTCTCCTCCCTTTTCACCATAGCCTTCCGCTCAATTGATATGAAGCTGACCTGCGATCGCTCGACGCTCAACAACAACCTATCGCTGGCCATTCACGCCGTCCCGTCCCGCCCCACGCACCCGGTCTTGGCCAACATCCGCCTGTTTGCTGATGCCGACAGCCAGCGCGTCCAACTGACGGCGTTTGACCTCAGTTTGGGGATTCGGACTAGCTTCACTGCAACGGTAGACGAAAGCGGCGAGATCGCCATTCCCGCCAAGCTGCTCAATGATATTGTGTCGCGTCTTCCGGATGGGCCGATCTCGCTGGAGAACAAGCCGGAGGCCACGTTAACGACGCTGACCTGTCTCACGGGCAACTACGAGCTACGTGGGATGAGTTCGGAAGAATTCCCCGAACTGCCGTCGATCGACGATGGCAAGACGATCACGATCGGCGTTGAGACCCTGATCGAGGGATTGCGCGGAACCCTATTTTCGACCAGTGGCGACGAAACCAAGCAGGTCTTGACCGGCGTTCACCTGTCGATGGGCGATCATGGTCTGGAGTTTGCGGCTACCGATGGTCACCGTCTCGCCGTGGTGGAAACGATCGACGATGACGCGGCGGCGGATGAGTCGCTCAAGGATGTGGCCGTGACGATCCCGGCGAATGCGTTGCGGGAACTGGAACGGGCGATCGCCAAGCACAATGGCGACGAAGCGGTAAAGCTACATTTTGACGATAGCCAGGTGGTCTTTGAACTCGATGATCAGCGCGTGACGAGCCGTAAATTAGACGGGTCTTATCCTGCCTATCGCCAACTGATCCCGCAGCAATTCGCGACTCAGGTGAGCGTCGATCGCCGTCAGCTCCTCAGCACCCTAGAGCGGATCGCGGTCATCGCCGATCGCAAAAACAACATCGTTAAATTCACGCTCGACGACAAAAGCCAAACCCTAGCCTTGAGCGTTGACGCGGCTGACGTGGGCAGCGGCAAGGAATCGTTAAACGTCCAACTGGTTGGCGGTGGCCTGACGATCGCCTTTAACGTCCGCTACGTAATGGAATCGCTGCGCAACCTACAATCCACCGAAGTGCAGCTCCAGCTCAACACGCCCACATCACCGGTCATCATTACGCCCCTGGGCGGCACGAAAATGACTCACCTGGTCATGCCGGTACAAATCCGGGATTAAGTCGCGGGCGGGTCGGTCTGGCGGATATCCCCCAAGACGTTGGCAGGCTCCCAGGGCGATCGTCACTTTAGAATTAGAGGTGATCCTTACCCTTGCCGACCGAGCCCCGGACTTATGAACTCCGTCGATTCCCTTGCCGGTACGCTGAAATTTTTCAAAAAGATTGGCGCGGGCGTTTTATTTTCCGTTGGTGCGCCGATCGTTGTGTTGGCCGGGTATGGTCTGCTCGATGGTAGTGAAACCGTTCGGCAGCTCTCGATCGTGATCATGGCGATCGGGCTACCGCCAACGGGGATCGCGGGCTGGCTGATGTGGAGTTTGGTACGGCAGCATCAACGGGACTCGATCGCCCTCAGCCAAGCCCAGCGCCAAAAGCTACAGGCGACTTTATTTCGACTCTTAAAGCAAAACAACGGGCGGGTCTCGCTGTTGCAGTTTGCGATGGAGGCAGACCTGCCCGGAGATTCTGCTAAGGATTATTTAAAGCTGCAAGCGCAGGTGTTTGATGCTGAGGTCGAGGTCAGCATTGGGGGAAATCCGATTTATTGTTTTGAGGTTCAGCCCGAGCTATTCAAGCTCGAAGAGTCGATTAATTCGGACTGGGAAGCGCGTTCCTAGGGCATTTTATCCATTAATCGTAGAACCCTTATCGGGCAAAACGGATAACGATTCGCGAGTTGATCGTGGTGGGCAATGCCCACCCTACCCGAAGACATATGTCGTGGAGAATTTCTCCTGACGGACAAATGGACAGACCGCCTAAAACTTTAATCGCTGTCGGTGATTGGCGATCGAGCCGACAAGTCCGATCGCGATGAAATTGGTTAGCATAGCCGACCGCCCGTAACTCATCCACGGCAAGGGAATCCCCGTCACGGGAGCCAGACCGATCGTCATGCAGATATTGACCATGACCTGAAAGAAAATCATCGCCATCACGCCGATCGCGATCAGCGATCCGAAATTATCCTTCGCATTCTGAGCCACGACCGTTAACCGCAGACAGACCCCCCAAAACAGCAGCAAAATCACCGCGCAGCCAATAAAGCCAAACTCTTCGCCGATCGCCGAAAAAATAAAGTCGGTATGCTGCTCGGGAATAAAACCGCCTTGGGTTTGGGTTCCCTGCTCTAGGCCGCGTCCCCACATCTCGCCCGCCCCGATCGCAATGCGCGACTGAATTAGGTGATAGCCGCCACCGAGCGGATCTTTGCTTGGATCAAGAAAAAGAATGAGTCGGTCTTTTTGATAATCCTTGAGCAAGCCCCAAAACATTAGACCGAGCTTGCCTGAGACCAAATTAACGGCCAAAGCCACGATCGAACCGAGCCAGCGATTGGGTAGCGACAACCACGCCACAACAGTCATTGCCAAGAGCCAGACAAACCAGACGGGTAGGGCAATGCTAAACAAAATCGCCGAGATCAAGGGCGACACGAGCAAAATCAACCAGCCTGGATTGACATTCGCCCAATAGAGCATCGTGATGGCGATCGCGCCGAAGACTAACGAAGTCCCCAAATCGGGCTGAAGAAAGACCAAACCCCAAGGAATGCCAACAATCGCCAGGGCTTTGGCCACTTCCGGCATGGTTGAGGCATTGCGTCCCTCTAAAATGGCGGCCAGCGTAATAATGGCTCCCACCTTGGCGAACTCCGAAGGCTGGATGTGAAATCCACCGATCGAAATCCATCGCTGCGCCCCTAGCCCTGATGTCCCGACAAACTTCACCGCCAACAGCGACAAATTCGTCAGGCCATAGACCACCCAGCGCCACTGCATCAAGGTTTCATAACGCCAACGCGCAATGATCAGCGCACAGGCCAGTCCGATACCGCCCATGACCCAATGTTGCCACCAGTCCGTGTAGGGCTGGGCATTTTGGGTGCTGCGAATGGCGATCCCCGAGATCGCGGTTAGGACGATCGCAAACACAAATAGGGGAACATCGATGTCAGACCACGGTGCAAACCACGATCGCGATGAAGCCATGGAAAAGCGAGAATTAGACAATCGGTTGGTCATAAAGGGAACTGAAGAGAGCAGTCGAGACAAAACGGGCTGGGATCGCTAGATGCGATCGCGCAGTGCCGCCACGGACACCTTCGCCGCAATCTGACCGGCGATTTTTTTCAAGGCTTGAGCCGAAGCGGATTCAGGCTGCGAGACCACGATCGGTACGCCGCTATCTCCCCCCTCCCGTAGGGGAATTTCGAGCGGAACGCAGCCGAGTAAATCAACCCCAAGCTCGTTCGCCGTGCGCAGGCCGCCACCGGAGCCAAAAATGTCATATTGACGATCGGGTAGATCCGGGGGAATGAAATAGCTCATATTTTCGATAATTCCCAGCACCGGGACGCCCAATTGCTCGAACATCTTTAAGCCTTTGCGCGAGTCGAGCAGGGCGACCTCCTGGGGCGTCGTGACGATCGCCACGCCCGCCATCGGTACAGCCTGCGCCAGCGTGAGCTGGGCATCCCCGGTTCCCGGCGGCATATCAACGATCAGATAGTCCAAATCGCCCCAGCTCACCTGGTAGAGAAACTGGCGAATGACGCCGTTGAGCATCGGGCCACGCCAGATCACGGGCTGATCGCGATCGATCAAAAACGCCATCGAAACCAGCTTCACGCCGTGGTTAAACGCCGGTTCCAGCACCTCTTTTCCATCCGCGCCCGCCTGAACCATCACCTTCGCATCGCCCAGACCCAGCATCGTCGGCCCATTCGGCCCATAAATATCCGCATCCAGCAGGCCGACTTTTGCGCCCGTCTGCGCCAGAGCTACCGCGACATTCACCGCCACGCTGCTCTTGCCCACGCCGCCTTTGCCGCTGGAAATCGCCACAATGTTTTTCACGCCGTCAATGCCCTGACGATCGGGGATCGCGGCCTGGGTTGGCGTTTCTGCCGTGACCTCAACCTGTACATCGGTGACGCCGTCCAGGGTTTTGACCGCACGCTTGCAGTCATCGACGATCAGTTCCTTGAGCGGACAGGCGGGTGTGGTCAAAACCAGCGTAAACGAGACGTTCCCCGCTTCGATCGCTACATTCCGAATCATATTGAGCGCGACGAGACTCTTGCGCAGCTCGGGATCTTCGACGGGTTTGAGCACATCGAGTACGGATTCGACGCTAAGCGGCACGGACGTTTCCACAAAAAAATCCTCTGATATATTGAGTCGGTAATCGTGCAAATTCGCAGGTTGGTTCGCGGTTGATTCGCGGTGAATTTGCAATCTACGGGAGCAATGATCGAGAGCATTGCATTCTAGATCAAGCAGGCTTGATCAAGCGGAACATCTCAGCTTCCACAAAACGGTCTGCGGTTGAGTGACGGCGAAATACAGCCGATTTTCTCGCCGTTTTCCAGCGTAAGCTAGCTGACATTTCACCTCTATCTCATTTTGTAATAAACAATCTACATTTGTTAAGCCACGCACAACCAAACTCGCATCTATCTTTAAAATTTTGTGAATACCTGCCTGTTTATAAGGAACCACATCGCACCTGTGCGGTGGCGGTTGACCGCGAATTTGACCGCAAATGCGCGTCATCTCATTCAGCTAAGACCGGTACAATCTCTCCGAGAGAGAGGCTGCGATCGCCGAAATAGTTCGGCGTATTGTCCGATTTTAGCGAAATACAAATAACGATAAAACAAGAGAATGACCGTCACTCCTACCCAGATCGACTCCAAACCCGCCGCTCCCCCTTCAGATTCCCGTGAGCGCGTGAGCGCGTTCATGCAATCGCTGCAAGACAGCATTTGCGAAAACCTTGAACGGATTGACGGTAAGGCGAACTTTAAGCAGGACATGTGGGAGCGCCCGGAAGGCGGTGGCGGTCGATCGCGGGTCATGATCGATGGCAATGTGTTCGAGCAGGGCGGCGTTAACTTTTCTGAAGTCTGCGGCGACACACTGCCCCCTTCGATTCTCAAGCAGCGCCCGGAAGCCGCTGGTCATGGCTTCTACGCGACGGGGACATCGATGGTGCTGCATCCGCGTAGCCCTTACATTCCCACCGTTCACCTCAATTATCGCTACTTTGAAGCCGGTCCGGTTTGGTGGTTCGGTGGCGGAGCGGATCTGACGCCCTACTACCCCTTTCACGAAGACGCAGCGCATTTTCACAACACCTTTAAACAAGCCTGCGATCGCTACCACTCCGAGTATTACAACGTCTTCAAGCGCTGGTGTGACGAATATTTCTACCTAAAGCACCGCAATGAGACGCGCGGCGTTGGCGGACTCTTTTTCGACTACCAGGATGGGCGCGGCCAACTGTATCGAGGTCCAAATCCGGATGGCGGAGCGGCACACTACAGTAATGAGATCGGCGATGTGACCCCTCGCTCCTGGGATGACCTGTTTAATTTCGTCAACACCTGCGGTCACTCGTTCATTCCCGCCTACGAGCCGATCGTCAACCGTCGTCGCGATACGGAATACGGCGAACATGAACGCAACTTCCAGCTCTACCGTCGCGGTCGCTACGTCGAATTCAATCTGGTTTACGATCGCGGCACCATCTTCGGTCTGCAAACCAACGGGCGCACCGAATCCATTTTGATGTCCCTGCCTCCCCTGGTACGCTGGGAATACGGCTACACTCCAGAACCCGGAAGCCGTGAGGCCGAACTCTATGAAATCTTCCTGAAACCGCAGGATTGGGCAAATTGGCACAAAAGTCAGGTCGAAGGGTAGGTTATACTGTGTTCTAATGTTGATCTAAATTATCGATTTAGACAGCAAAAAGGAGTTGACCTCCTGACGTTCAAGAATAGCCGAGGTGCTTTTTAGCCAAACGCCTCCTATCTGAAAGTCACCGAAAAAAGTCACACAACACGAAGCAGGTTTAAGATAGAGCTACGTCAATCAGCCTTGCGACTTTCCAGTAAAGACCGTAGGGTTGTCGCTGCACAGCACCTGACGATAGGCATTGAGTGTCCCAGTTCAGATAATCCGGCTTTAACATCACACACTGTGTATGGTCGGACAGCTAAGCGCACTTCTCAATGACGATCGCAGCCTTGATGATTGCCGTGAACTATAATTTCAATCGAAATTCATAGCGATCATCAAAAAACGTTCGCGAATCGCCTTGAGTTGCCTGCAAGCCAGAGCCTAACGTTACGTCATAATCGAGGAAGGGTCGGTGATCCACATCGAGCAAAAAACACATACCACTCCAGATGGTGCGACGGTCATCGTTCTTGCACCCGCAGGCCGCCTAGACATTACGACGGCATGGCAGTTTCGGCTGAAGCTTCAAGAGTGCATCTCGAAGCTTAGTCGCCACGTTGTTGTCAACCTCGGTCAGGTGAACTTCATCGACAGCTCAGGGCTAACGTCACTGGTTGCCGGTATGAGGGATGCAAATAAAGTCAAAGGCAGCTTTCGCATTTGTAACGTTCATCCTGAAGCCAAGCTCGTATTTGAAGTCACGATGATGGACTCTGTCTTTGAGATTTTTGAGACCGAAGATGATGCGCTTGAAGGCGTGCCGCGCAATGTTGCGAGCTAGTACAGCTCGGTTACGTTTGAGCCGGTATGCTTGAATCACGCTAAAAGCCCCACTCTAAAACGACTAGGGTGGGGCTTTTAGTGTGAGCATTGTGCTGTGAGCATTCTGTACATTGCTGCGTGAGCAGATTAAGACGCCGCCCTCACGATCGGCGATCGCGAAACCAGACCGCCGCGAAAAGATGAAATCGGGATCGGTAATTCAGTTAAGATACATTTCAGCTTAAATGAAGTCGCGATCGCGACGCTCATTTTCTGCTAGACGCGGCGATACTCCCCGTCATCTTGCGTTTCGCGCTCATGGGTCTAGCTTCCGCATCTCATCGGCGAACGTACAAACTCAACGAAACATACATAAGGTTTAAATTTTTCTGTGGATAGCGTTCGTACTGTTTCCGATACTAAGCGCGAGTTCTACTCGCTGTATACCCGACCGATCGACTCGATTTATCGTCGCGTTGTCGAAGAATTGCTGGTTGAAATGCATCTGTTGTCTGTCAATGCAGACTTCAACTACGATGCAATTTATGCTCTGGGAGTCGTGACGGTCTTCGATCGCTTCATGGCAGGCTATCGGACAGATAGCGAACGTGATGCGATTTTCCAGGCGATTTGTCAGGCCACCGGACGCAGCGTTGAGCAATATCGTGCAGATGCGACCTCCCTGGTGAGTTCGCTAGAGGGGCTATCTGCCGAGGACTTCAAAGCGGCGATCGAGCAAACTGAGGGTCACAATCCGCTCAAGGACATTTTTGCGGCTCTGGCTGGGCGGGAACGCATGAAGTATAGCCGCCTATTCGGGATTGGCGTCTGTACAATACTCGACAACATTGCGCCCGACCTCGTGAACCAGCGCGAAGAGCGTGAGGCCTTGCTCAGTTCCCTCAGTCAATTTTTGACGCTGGGCGGCGATAAGCTCCAAAAGGATGTCGATCTCTATCGCAGCAATCTCGAAAAGATGAAGCTGGCGCGGGAAGCAATGGCAGATGCGGTTAACGCGGAACGTAAAAAGCGCGATAAGCGTCAGGCTGAAATGGCGGAGAAGAAAGCCGCAGCGGAAGCTAAAGAAGCTCATGCCGACGATGACACCGTGACTCCGGCCACCCGTGAAGACGATGCTTCTCCTCAGGCGGTAGAGACCGAGTCTGAAGGTTAAAGGTTAAGTATGGTAGATTTTCTCGGAGTTCATTTGGACGAGACGATCGACAAATAACGAGTGTGGAAGCTTTGTAGATAGAGCTTCCGCACTCGTTTTGCATGTATTCACGGAATTTCCCACTCAAACCCAACTCCATGACCCCGCTTCCCACCGACCTCGACACCGCTCTACTTCAAGCCCGCCACGCCACCCGCGCCGCCCTCGAATCCGGCCAAACTCTGGTTCAAATTGAGCTGCTGGTCGGGGAACTGAAGGCGCAAACGATCGCCGAGCAGTTTCTTCCAGAGCTGTTAGACATGGGCTACAAGCTGCGCGTGCTGTTCCCGGATATGGGTGCAACCGCGTTAGCGCGGCGAGATTGGGGCGAGGAGCGGTTCCAAATTTCGGATTTGGGGAGTCCGCGTCGCCCGATCGAGACGCAGCTTTTGCCGGAAGATGAATGTTTTTTGGTGGTCGAGCCGTCTGATGTGGATGTGGAGCAAGTCGAGAAGTTGTACTTGACGGCGGCGGGTCGTCCGGTCGTCATGTTGTTGCCACGCTTGGAAAATATTGCAACGATCGGTATCGGTTATGCGGGTCGTCAACTTCGAGAGCGCTTTTTGAGTAAGATCGAAACGTGCTACTACATTCGCCCCCTGGACGGTGCGACGCTTTACCGAGCCTATCCTGCACTGTGGCAAGTGTGGGGCGATGCGATCCCTCCAGCACTGGAAGGTGAACTCTTATCGGAAACGGCGAGTAAGCCCGTTGGTGAAGCACTCGATCGCATTTTGATGGGCGAAGAGGATGACGGAAACCCGGAGGCTGCATCCAGCGGCGTCAAAAAAAGTCCTGGAATTATGGCGGGGTTGCAAAATTTCCTCAAAGCCTTGAGTCAGTAATGTTTTCGGTTGCCCAAGGATTGCAATATTAATATTGGAAATATTGGGTGATCGCTGCCGTTGGCTTCTCCGGTACATTCACGCCTCAAGCGTTCGTCCTGCTTTACTTCCTGATGTCTACCCCCGCAATCCTTTTGGATGATGCTGCCGATGTTGTAACCCTGACGCAACCAGGCCGTGACGTGTCACCGCTGTCTGGACGCAACATTGTGATTGGCGATGTTCACGGTCATTACGATACGCTGATGCGCTTGCTCGATTTGCTGGCCGTTGTGGCGGACGATCGGGTGGACTTTCTTGGTGATTTGATTGATCGCGGCCCGCGCAGTCGCGATACGGTCGAACTGGTGCGAAGCACGCCGCAATTTCATACGATTCGCGGTAATCATGAGGAGCTGGCGATCGCCGCCTGTGGACAAACGCCCCAGGACGACCATGCCTTAGAAAACTGGCTGCGGAGTGGTGGCCACACCACCATCGATAGCTATGAGGATCGTCGAGAACTGGTCGAACATATCGCGTGGCTCCGTCAGCAGCCGCTGTATCGCGATCGGGGAGATTACTGGCTGGTTCATGCTGGCCTTGATCCTCAGCGGGCGATCGCCAAGCAAAGCGCCCGCGAATTTTGCTGGATTCGCGATCCATTTCACCGTTCTACAACGCCCTATTTCCCCGATAAGCTCACAATTATCGGGCATACGATTTCCTTCACCTTCCTCGGCGTCAAGCCAGGACAGATTGCACGCGGCTCCGGCTGGATTGATATTGATACGGGCGCGTACACGCTCGAAAGTGGCTGGTTAACGGCGATCGATCTGCGCCATCAGCAGGTCTATCAGGCGAATGCTTGGACGCGGAAGACACGCATTCTTGATTGGGATGAGGCGATCGTTGACATCGATCCAATGCGTGTACGTCCTCGCCGGTTTATTGTGAAATGATTCGGCCTGATGAGATTAAAGATCGGTATCCCGGCTTGAAGGGTGATTGATCGTCCCGTAAAAGATTTTGTAACGAATTAGCCTGCCTTCATGACGCGCCCTAACCGCGCAATATTTTCGCCTGCGCTTCCGGTGCATGGTGCGACTTTTCGTGCATGATCCCGCTAACCCAGAACATAGCCGTGGCGATCACTCCAAAGGAGATCAGCGCTAAAACAATTGCAGAAAATGGTAGAGGCTGATCGTATCTGCCATTCCTGTGGCTTGAACTAGAGATGGTTAGATCGATTTCAATTTGAGAGGGGGAAGTTTGCTTAAACACGTCCGTAGAAGGTGGAGATGAATGATACGGGTGAGGCTCAGAATCCTGAGAGTTAAAGATGGGGGGTTCGTTTGCTGGCATGGCTGGGGATGAGAAGAATTGGTTACAAGGCTGGAAAAGTAGAAGAATCCCCGGCATGTGGCTATACCATTTTCGAGAATTTCTAGCGGGTTGTCGGCGATCGCGGTCGGTGATACCCATGAGATGGATCGAGGGTTTAGGTAGACGCAAATCTACAAAGGTGTGTGATCTCGATCCGGTTTGACCAAGAGCATCGACCCGCTGGTATGGATTGAATCCCCTGACTGGAGTTCTCTGTTGCCCTTTTTTCTGAAAGATTTCAACGCTTCGCGTTTCGGAGATCCCGATCGTTTGACAAAGGCGAAGGACACGGGCGAAAACCTTTCACACCAAGGCTTTAACCTGGCTTATGAATTCCGAATCCACTCAATGCATCGCGCTTTATTTATCTATTCCTGAAGAAATCACTCCTATCCGCTGATAAATCCATAGCGCCTTGTATGAGATTTACAGATGATTCCAGCGATACCTTCAAGCCATTCCCGGCCTGCTTGCGAGAGAGTGCAGCCGATCACGATCACACCTCGATCGCGGCCATTACCCGCCCTGCCGAATACACCGGCGCTTCAGGCTCGAATTCAGGAATTTCATCAACGCTGCACAACACTTGGCATTGCAGAACTGATTCAATATTTGCCGCACGGCGAAAGCCCACAAGATTTGACGATCGCGATCGAGCGATATTGTCACTTTCTCTGTCTACTTGACCTGTACCCCGATCGTGAACTCGTGCCGACGCCGACGCTAGACCAGGTGTGGCACGTGCATATTCTCGATACTCAACGCTATCGCCGCGACTGTCTCGCGCTATTTGGTCGATTTATTGACCATCAGCCGTTTGGCGCTCACGCCTCAACCAAACGGAACGGCGTCAAATCCTCTGCGGAAACGCTGCGACTCTTGCGCCATCATTTCCAGCTCGATTTGCAGCCCGATTCATCACGCGAAGGTACGGCGATCGCGCCGCTGGACTTCATGACCTCATCGGGGTCAGACTCTTGGAAGTATGGAGCCTGTGGCCGAGGATTCTCGGAATTCAGCTCCTAGCCGCGAGCCGCAACCGTGAGCTGTTATGCCAGCTTAAATTCGTCCAAGAGGGTTCGCGCTCGATCGAGTAGACCCACTTGGGCGAAGGCGTTGGCGGCATGTCGCGCCGAATGGCTGGCCTCTTCGTGGCGATCGCGTCCCGCATAGGCGCGTGCTAAGGATTGGTGATAGAAGCCCAATGAGCGAGAATCCTGTTGCTCCGCAAGATAGTAGTGGGTTTGCTTGAGCCAGGTTTCCGCCGCTTCGTAGCTGTGTTCGGAGAGAGCAATGTCAGCGAGCCAGTTTGTGGCGTAGGCGCAGAGCTGAGTCCAGCCGAGACCGCGAGCCCGCTTCAGGACGCGGCTGTAGGCATCACGAGCGCGGGAATAGTCGCCGCGATTAAAGAAAATTTCGGCCTCATAGTAGTCGGCACGCAGACTTTGGCGTCGCCATTGTGAGGGTGAGTTTGCGGGATCATAGCGATCAAGTAAGCGATTGAGATAGGCGCGTTCGCGAGCGATCCAGGTTTGTGCGCCATCGAGATCGCCATTTTCCAGACAGAGTACCGCCTGTTCTAGGGCAAGCTCTGAGCGAAACTCTTGCCACATCTGGTCTGTGTTTGCTTGGGTGCTGGAGGTTTGAAAACGCTCCACCTCCCGTGCGTGTTGCGCCAGTGTGATGGCCTGTTGGAAGCAGTTTTCGGCACGCTTGCGCTGATCGCGATCTTCGGTGAGCGCGAGTGTCCAGGCCCGATCGCGCCAGAATCTCGCCTGAGCCAGGTGATCCTGGCGGGCTTCGGCGGCGGCGATCGCCCAGTCGAGCCAGCGCAATCGCTCTTGCCAGTAGCCCCGCAGGTTGGTATAGCCTCGCAGTCCCGCCCAGAGTTCGCAGGCGCGATCGTAGTGCTGATGGGTGACGCACCATTCCAGCGCCGCCAGCCAGTTTTCCCATTCGCGATCGATCGGGGTGTAGTCTTGCCACACTTTCCAGTCATCCGGCGTCAGACTAGCGGCGATGCGACTGTAGCGATCGAGCCAGCGTTGATGGATCGCGTCGCGATCAGGATGGGTTTGCAGCGCTTGGGCAAAATGATCGCGTTCGAGCCGGGACGCGTGACAGGTGTTCTGGGCTGGGTCGTAACAGGCGAGGTTGAGGTCGTGTAGGCGCGTGGCGATCGCCGTTAAGCAAGGAGGCTGAATGGTTGTAATTTCGCCGAGTGCGGTGAGGTCAATCGGCTGGGGAAACAAGCTGAGGGTGGCGGCGACGGTAAGTGCATCGGGTTCGAGGCGATCGAGACCTAGCTGAATGTAGCTCATCAGGCAATCGTCACGCAGACGGAGAACGGGGGGACGCTGGAGGCGATCGGACTCGGCCAGCAGGGCGACGGCTTTAATAATCGCAGCCGGGAAGCCGCGTGTTGTCGCCTGTAGCCATTGTCGATCGCTACGCTGAATCGTCAATTGTCGATCAATGCAGCAGCGATCAATTAATTGGGCGATCGCCTGCTGCGAGAGGGGTTCAATGATCAGCACTCGCTCGATCGGTAATCGTGCCGTCCCTGTCACCACGACCTGTACATTCGACGGCAGGCCGTAAATCAGACCCAAAACCGCATCGAGATCGTCTGCACCGTCGATATCGTCAATCACAAGCAGCGTGGGGTGCTTCGCCAAGCGCGTGAACAACACATCACGCGGAAGCTGGATCGTCTCGTGACCGATCGCGGGTGAGCAGGCGCGGGCTAGCTCACGTTCAATGCAATCAATTGATCGCTGGGCTCGCCAGCGGGGAATTTGACGCGATCCGAGGCTGTCGTAGGGTTTGATGGCGATCGTAATACGTCGTGCGATCGCCAAGTTTAGCCCCAGGGTGTTCGCAATTTCGTCGGCGAGAACGGTTTTGCCGACGCCTCGCGCTCCCCGCAAATAGAGCCGTACACATCCCGATCGCAAGGCGCTTTCAATCTGGCGCAGTTCCGTTTCACGACCCAAACAAACGGTATGTTTCGCCGTGGTGACCCGACTACAGTGATGGCTGGATAGCTCGGGCAATAACTGTGGGGGGACAATTTTCTCGCAAATCTTTTGGGGGTCAAGTCCAAGTGCCTGACAATATTCCACAAAACAGCGAACGGGTTTGCCACGGCGAAACCGGCGTAAGGTGGCGATCGAGCAGCCCGAGGCCAGTTTTTCCACGACGGGCTGGCCACGATTTTTGTAAAAAAATTGATTCGCGAGGGCGACGATCTCGGACTCGTTCGCATCCCGTAGGGCGATGGCGATCGCCTGCTGTCCCAGGATCGAAGCACCGAGATTGTTCGTTTTGTAGGAGGTAGGCCGCGATCGTGGAGGTTGGGCGAACATGGATGACCGTGGGCGACGGGATTTTTGATCGATCGGTTTTGAGACCGAAAGAGGATCACAATCCGTTGGTAGCGTGGATGGTGATCGGGGAGTTGTGTCTATGGGCGATCGGTTCGGCTCATGGTCGTCGAATCATCGTTTAGACAGGTGATTTCCCTCTCACTCTCCATAAAAATATCGATATCAAGACCATGATACAAAAACGCAAACATGTCAGCAGCTTTCCTTTTGTGGCAAGGCTTCTAGACCGGTTTGTGATTTTGGGAGGCTCTCTCTTTTGTGTTATCAGCTCAAAATGGTGCAATTTTCGAGCAGTTTTCGTAATTGCCCGATTTACGATCGTTTAATTTGCGATCGTCTGAAACAAAGTCAGCATGATCCACAACAAGCGATGACGATCAATATCGATGTCATTGCTTGATGATTTGTGATTATTTTCGATCGGGTTAAACCTCGGGGCTAAGTGCGCCGAGATCTAACGCCCTAACGAATCGCGGTCGGCTGCATTCCCGACAACACCGGCGCGATCTTGCTCAACTGCAAGTCGGGACAGTCGCCCTGAACCTGGCCGACATTCCACTCATTTTTGAACAACAACACCGGACGATCCCAGCTATCTTTCACCGTGGCCGTATTAAACAGTCGTCCCGCTTTTTCCAGCGCCTCCCAACCGCCGATCACCCACCGCGCCACGCTAAAACCGAGGGGTTCGAGGCGCGTTTCCACCCCGTATTCATTCAGCAAACGGAACTGCACCACTTCAAATTGCAGTTGTCCCACCGCTGCCAAAATCGGATCGCGCTTGGCCTCATCCACCGAATACATGATTTGCACGGCTCCCTCTTCGCGCAGTTCGGCTACGCCTTTGCGAAACTGCTTGAATTTCGACGGGTTGACGTTGCGCATGTAGGAAAACATCTCGGGCGAGAAGCAGGGGATGCCGTCAAATTCGAGCTTTTCGCCGCAATAGATGGTGTCGCCGATCGCGAACATTCCCGGATTATTCAGGCCGATCACGTCGCCCGCGTAGGCGGTTTCGATCGATTCGCGACCCTGGGCGAACAGCTTTTGCGGGCGCGAAAGGCGAATGGTTTTGCCGGTGCGGGCATGTTTCACCGTCATGTCTTTATCGAAACGACCGCTACAGACTCGAATGAAAGCGACCCGATCGCGGTGTTTCGGGTCCATATTGGCCTGGAGTTTGAAGACGAAGCCGGTGAAGTCGGGGCTTGATGGCTCGATTTCGTCGCGGGTGCTGTTGCGAGCGATCGGCTTGAGGGAATATTCCAGGAACGCATCCAGAAAGAGCTGCACCCCGAAGTTACTCATGGCGCTGCCGAAAAATACCGGCGTCATTTGGCCGCTGTGAATCGCAGCGAGATCGAGTTCGCTGCCGAGTTCTTCGACGATTTCTAGCTCTTCGCAAAACTGCGCGAACAGTTCATCATCATCGATTCGCGCTTTCAATTCAGGATCATCGAGCGCAAACGTCGTTTCGCTGGCGGCTTTGCTGCCGTGGGCTTGGCGCTCGAACAGGTGTACGGTGCGATCGCGGCGATCGAACACGCCTTTAAAGCGATCTCCCGAGCCGATCGGCCAGGTGATCGGATAGGTTGCTAGCCCTAATTCCTGCTCAATTTCGTCCAACAGTTCCAGCGGCTCGCGGCTGGGGCGATCCATCTTATTAATAAACGTAAAAATCGGCAGATCGCGCATTCGGCAAACCTCAAATAGCTTGCGCGTCTGCGGTTCGAGTCCCTTGGCCGCATCTTCGAGCATCACCGCATTATCCGCCGCCGTCAGCGTCCGATAGGTATCCTCGCCGAAGTCTTGGTGACCGGGGGTATCGAGCAAATTGATTTGATGATCGCGATAGTCGAATTGCAGCACCGTCGAGGTGATCGAAATTCCCCGCTGTTGCTCCATTTCCATCCAGTCCGAGGTGGCGCTACGCTCCGATCGTCGTGCTTTGACCGTTCCCGCTTCGTGGATCGCACCCCCGTAGAGCAACACTTTTTCCGTTAGTGTCGTTTTGCCCGCGTCCGGGTGGGAAATAATCGCAAACGTACGACGGGAATCGACGGCGGATTGTAATTCGGCAAGATTGACAGTTTCGGCGGTCATGAAGGCAGCAAAATAGAGCGACGATCCGCCACGGTCGCCAAACGCGACAAGCGACGAACTGATCCTAATTTTATGGTAGTTGAGCGCCTAAACGCCGCGTCCCAACGTCGAGTCGTGATCTCGTTTTGTTTAATTTGAGTCTAATTTGAGCGATTCATGGTTGCAGTCTCAGCGAAACCTTGGCACGATCGAGACTCATCTTTTAGTTAAATCGCTGAGTAAATCCTTGGGTTCAACCGTTTTATTTAAGTTTATTTGAGTTTATTTCAGCGCTAACGACGCAGTTCTCATCGGTGTTTTGCTTTGCCTTTGGGTTAATCCTCGTTAAACCCTCAGAAAGACGAAATCACCTGTTACAAAACGTAAATTCCCTACGGTTTATCAGTACTCTTCTCCATATCCCCTTGCTTCCCGCCCCGATCGCCCCAGTCACTTTTCGTTCATGCCGCCGTTTCACACCGTCGCTTCACACCTCCTAATTTATGACCTCTGTTCTTCTCCCCACCACACCGACGGCTCCACTCAACGCACCGACCATTCGCATCACCGATCGCGGCCTGACCATCATTGCTGAACAAATCCCCGTCGAAGCGGTCAGCCTCAATCTCTGGCTGCGGGTCGGGGCGGCGATCGAATCGGAGGCGATCGACGGCATGGCGCACTTCCTCGAACACATGTTGTTCAAAGGCACGCCAAATCTAGCGATGGGCGAATTTGAACGCCGCATCGAAGCCCGTGGCGCGATTACCAATGCCGCCACCAGCCAGGATTACACCCACTATTACCTCACCTGTGCGCCCCAGGATTTCGCCCAACTCGCGCCGCTTCAGTTTGATGTGGTGCTGAATCCGATGCTCGATAAAGACGATTTTGATCGCGAGCGTCAGGTTGTTCTGGAGGAAATCCGACGATCGGCGGACGATCCGCGCCGTCGCAACTTTCAGCGGTTAGCCGAACTGGCCTTCGAGTCCCTGCCCTACCGCCGTCCGGTGTTGGGACGCGCCACGACGATCGAGCAATTACCCGTCGAGTCCATGCGCGAATTTCATCGCACCTGGTATCGTCCCGATGCAATGACCGCTGTTATCGTCGGCAATTTACCGGTGGAAGAGCTGATCGCGATCGCCACCGATAGCTTCGATCGCGCGATCGCCCGCCATCCCGACCATCTCCCCCTGGCAAAACTCCACCACTTCCCCAGCGAGTCGAGCTTCGATCGCATCGAACGCCGCGAGGCGATCGACCCCAGTTTGCAGCAAGCGCGGCTGTCGCTGATCTGGCGCGTGCCGGGTCTGAATGCGATCGAGCAAACCTATGCTCTCGATGTTCTCGCGAGTATCCTCGGTCAGGGTCGGACGGGGCGGCTGGTGCGGCGTTTGCGCGAAGAGCGCGGCCTGGTGTCGGGCATTGGCGCGGGCAATCTGAGCTACCGGTTTCAGGGGTTATTTCAGGTGTATGCTCAGTTGCCGAGCGAGCACATTCCGGAAGTTGAAGCGGAAATCGTGGCGGCGATCGCAGAGGTGCGCGAAACGCTGATTTCGATCGACGATATTGATCGAGTACGCACGAAGGTGGCGAACCGCTTTATTTTTGGCAACGAGCGACCGAGCGATCGAGCGAATCTTTACGGTTACTTCCAAACGCTGACGGGCGGGCTGGACGCGGCGATCGGCTATTCCGAGGCGTTGCGATCGATCTCAGCGCAGGATTTACGCGAGGCGGCGCGGCAACACCTGCGTGATGATGCCTATGGTGTCGTGATCGCGCGTCCGGAATAGGGCTGTGAACACCGCCAATGGGGCTGAGATCACGCAAATCCTGGTGACGATCGCGACGGTGTTCGTTGTCGGGTTTAATGCGCTGATGGGGGTGGGGCTGACGATCGCGGCTTGGTGGGTCTGGCGATCGCGTCGGCCTCTGCGGCAGTTTGCGCGGGATCTCGACCAGCTTGAGCGGGAGTTACGGGCGACCTTGCCCGAGGTTCCGGCGCAGTTGGCCGCGAGTCGTGAACAGTTGCGTAATTTGAATGATTTGCATCAGGTGACGATCGCTCGGATTGCGCTGATTAAGCAAGTTCTGCGTCTGTTGCGACAGCTTTCGGGGCGTTTGAGGCGTTGGCGATCGGGGCGATCGGGGCGGTCTCGCAGTTAACGTTTATGGTGAGCCAGTAGGGTGGGGATTGCCCACCATCACGGATGCGGATGCGCGGGCTGATCGTGGTGGGCTGTGCCCACCCTACCGGCTATCTTCAGGTTTGTTTTTGATACTGGATAAGTCCGAAACATGAACATCGGTTAAATCCAGCCTTACATCCAATAAATCCAATGCTGTGCCGCACTGTTTGCAAAACTGGGCATCCTGATCGTGCCGATCGCGGCCACACCCCGCACAGACGATCGCCACCCGCTGCCCGCTTTTCACCAACTGCTCGATCAACTGGCCGATTTGCCACGGAATCAACGCCACCCCGGTCAAAATCATCAGCACCGTCAACAACCGTCCCGCACTGGTCATCGGCGTCATATCGCCAAACCCCACCGTCGTCATCGTGACGATCGCGAAGTAAATCGCATCCAAAACTGTGCCAAAATCCTCCGGGTTCACCGGATGCTCGACCTCGTAGATCGGCCCCGCGAAAATCGAGACGATCGCGGTCAGCGTAAAGACAATGCGGGCAAAAATAACGCGATCGCGTGATTCGATACGAAACAGCGCAATATCCACATCAAAAAAACGCAGCAGCCGCAACAGGCGCACGCCGCGCAAGCCCTGAACGATCGGTAAGCCAAACAGCGAGGCCGTCAATTCCAGCATGACGATCGCATCGATCGCCGACAGCAGGCTAAACACAAAGGCGAATTTGCGATCCGCAAGCCAAAAGCGGACGCCATATTCCACGATAAAAACGATCGCAATCACGCAATCGATCGCCCGCAGTCGATCCAGCCACACACGATCGAGCGGAAACGTCGCCGCCACAAACGTCACCACTGACAGCAAAATCAACCCGCTGATTAGCAAGCTTGTCTCGCTGACGGGGTCAGCAAGCTGCGGGCGTTGCACGGGCGCAGTGGGAGAAACGTCGGGGTGTTCCATACGGCGAACAATAAAGGGGACAAACGACAAAGCACGACCAACGTACAAGCCGAAGGTCGTGCTTTAGGAGCAATTGCGTTGTCGGTAACTACGACGTTAACCGATCACGCTGGCGAGGGCTTCACGAGTCGCTTGTAGGGCGCGATCGATCTCTGCCGCCGAAACGATCAGCGGCGGTACAAACCGCACCACTTTCGGCCCCGCCGGAACCAACAGCAGGCCGTTATCCATCGCCGCTTTCACCATCGCGATCGCCGTAACGTCCGACTCCTCGCGAATCACCAAACCATCAATCAGACCCCAGCCGCGCACCATTTCCAGCACACCGCTATAGTCTGCCACGATCGCCTGAAGCCCCGCCCGCAACTGCTCACCACGCTCGCGGGCGTTGGTCAACAAATCATCGGATTCCAACGTCTGGCACACCGTCAGCGCCACCGCGCAGGCAAAGGGATTGCCGCCGTAGGTGCTGGCGTGGTCGCCCGGTACAAACACGTTGCAATGCTCTTTGGTTAACAACGCGCCGATCGGAATGCCGCCGCCCAGACCCTTAGCACTGGTGAACACATCCGGCTCAATGCCCAGATTTTCGTAACCCCACATCATCCCCGTGCGACCCATCCCGGCCTGCACTTCATCAATCACCAACAAAATGCCCTTCTCATCACAGATCTCGCGTACCCGCTTAAAGTAGGCCAAATCGCCGGGACGGACGCCGCCTTCGCCCTGGAGCGCTTCGAGCATGATGCCCGCTACGCAAGGCGTTTCGCGATCGAGTTCAGCAATCAGCGACTCCAGCGCCGCCAAATCGTTATAGGTCGCATAGGCAAAACCCGGAACCAGTGGCTCGAAATTCTTTTGGTACTTCGGCTGGCCGGTGGCGGTAATTGTGGCGAGGGTGCGTCCGTGGAAGCTCGCCTTCGCCGTAATGATCACCGGATTATCGATCTGGCGGACGGTATGGGCATACTTCCGCACCAGTTTAATCGCCCCTTCATTTGCCTCTGCACCGGAATTGCAGAAAAAAGCACGATCGGCACAGGAATGTTCCACGAGCCATTTCGCCAGCTCGCCTTGGGGAACGTTGTAGTACAGATTCGAGATATGGTGCAGGGTCTGAATTTGCTGCGTTACGGTTTCGATCGCGGCGGGGTGGGCGTGACCCAGGGTACAGGTCGCAATCCCGGCCACGAAGTCGAGGTATTCGCGCCCTTCCGAGTCCCAAACGCGGCAGCCTTCGCCCTTCGTCAGGGCGATCGGAAAGCGCCCATAGGTCGTCATGACGTAGCGATCAAACTGCTCCACATCAAAGGGGGCAGGAGACGCGATCGGGGGGGTGGGAGTGATGGTGTCAGGACTCACGGCGAAACCTCGGGAATAGTAATGGGCTATAGGACTGACGCGAATCAGTCCGGTTCAGTCGGGGCATGGTCATGCGCCCGCTGATAATTGATGTTCTCAGGATTTTATCGTCCGTATGCGAAAAATGCTGGTAATTTAGCCCACGCTGTGTTGTCAACGCCTGACAAACCACCCCAACGATCCATCTTCAAATCCGTCTTCAACGTGGCGCGATCGGTCGGCTCCGCGCTTGACGAATTGAATCTGCTCTGGAGGTTCTCGGGCGAATTAATGTATTAACTTTTAATCGTGATTTAGCCTGTTTTTAAAAATCTTGATCACAATACAATGAGTCGTGATGGCAATGAACTGGGAGCCACATCATGTTTTCTCGATTGAATCGTCTTGTGCGGAATTTTTTTCGACGATCGCGAACCATCAATAATGAGCCTTTAAATAAAGTCAGTCTCATTGTGATTGTCTTGATTGATATTTTCATTCTAGCCAATGTTTTTGTTGGTCTGGATGATATTTCTCAATGGCATATTTCGCCTTCCTCCGAATATCCCTGCTATCAGACATGGGACACCTATCGCAAGGATACAAAGGACGATAGAGACTTTGAAATTATTCGACAGGCCGCAGACCCAAATGCTCTTAAGCTTGGTGAACAATATCAACAGGCGATCGTCGATCACTTGGGTAAAGTTAACAATTCCTGTTTGCAGTATGCCAGCACCCAGGACGCGATAAAACAGCCGGACAATGCGGCGATTTTACAAAATTTAGCTGACAAGCAAGCGGAAATTGAGTCTCTACAAGCTAAGAACAATACGATTCGATCGCAGTACGATTCGACTCTCTTAGAAAAAATTGCGAATCAACCCCGCGAACAATCGATCAATAATGTTGAGGCAGCGCAAGCAAAGCAAAACTTAGATCAAAATAACACTCAAATTAATACGCTAGAAGCTGAGATCTCAACCTTAAAAAATACATTAATTTCCAAGCCCACAAGTGTCGCTTTTTTAGATTTCCTCAAGCAAGATTCAACCTTTGGCAAGATTGAGCAGGGATATAACCAAGCGCAATTTTGGTATCCCAGTCTGCAACTCGTGTTTCAAGCTTTATTTTTAACGCCGCTATTATTCGTCGCTTTTGTGATTCATGCTCGATCGCAGCGATCGCGCCACGGGCTGATCGCTCTAATGAGCTGGCATTTATTAGTTATTTTCTCAATCCCACTGGTTCTAAAAATCTTCGAGTTTTTACAAGTCGGGATTTTATTCGAGTTTATTTTCGATCTCATTCAAGTCTTATTTGGATCGCTCCTATTTTTGGTGAGCTATGTTTACATTTTGCTCATCCCATTAATCGGGGTTGGTTTAATTAAGCTGTTTCAATACTTTATCTTTAACCCTGAGATTCAGGCAACAAACCGTGTCCAAAAGTCTCGATGTATTCAGTGTGCGAAGAAGCTAGCGCCTCACGATTCCCATTGTCCGCACTGTGGCTATGGTCAATATCAGGACTGTTCTAGCTGTCATCAGCCGACGTATAAATATTTGTCTCACTGTAAGGAGTGTGGCGCAGTTCAAGGGAAATAAATCACATTATGGGTGGGGTTGGGCGATCGCGATCAGGGGCGGTTTTGGTGGGTTTTGGGGCGATCGGAATTATTGGTTTATCGCTCCCATACTCTGCGTGGGAATGTCGTTTTGGGCGCTCTGCGTCTCTTTTATAGTGGGTCGTGATGCGGAGCGTCTGGGGATGCGTTACCACACAGAGCGTGGGAACGATGCAAATCAAAATCACTCATAGATCTGAGACTTGCTTTCCTAGAATAACTTCTGTATCGTCAGGTTCAACATAGTGTAGAGCAAAGTAATACACGACTCCATCAACTTCAATATAGTGAGAAGGTACGAGGCAAGGCTCCTCAATCACTAGTCCTCTTTGGTCGTCAAACAAGGATTCTACGGGAGCATCTCATTAATGCAATGAGTATAAATGCGGATGGACAGGGAATGGAGAATAGAGGGGTAGAAAGAGGTA
>JAABST010000019.1 GCA_011390275.1 Geitlerinema sp. S16 | reverse complement strand
CCCATCTGCGGTGTTTGGCCGATAGTGGATATCAAGGATTGGCGAAGCACCACCCCGCTTCCAGCTTGCCCAAACGCAAACCGCCACGAGGCTCATTATCAGCGGAGGAGAAGAGCTGTAATCAGGCTCTGGCCTCCGCTCGCGTCCGAGTCGAGCACTGCTTCCGCCGCTTGAAGCGGTTTCGCATTTTCTCCAGTCGATATCGCAACCGACGACAGCGATTTGGGCTTCGCCTACACTTGCTCGCTGGCATCCTCAACTTTGACTTTTCTCTCTCCTTCTGATTCGTGCAAGAGGTCTATTGCCTAAATATTGCCCAATAGCCATCTCAACGGACACAGGATCAACCGAATCCGTTCGGTCAAGGTGAGGGAACCCCACGCAAATGCAATTGAATCGATCAAGCTCGCTTCGATACGATACGAACAAAGCAAATGTGGTTTGACTCGGTTTTGCTCAGTTTCAATTAGGGCGACTCGGCTCCGAACGCACCACCGTTGTCAGTCTCCCTCTGGATGGTCAAGCGAAACCCACCCAAGCGAGACCCACCCAAAAGCACACATCAAGAAAGGAGGTGCAGCGATGAATGGCTCATTTCGTGTCGGTAGTCTGTTTGGTATTCCGTTCTACGTTAATGCCTCATGGTTTATCGTCCTTGCCCTCGTAACCTTTAGCTACGGTACAGAGCTGGGCGCAAACTTCCCTCAATTAGGGGTAACAGCCTCCTTTGCGCTGGGTTTTGTTGCCGCCCTGCTGCTCTTCTCTTCAGTGATCGCCCACGAACTCGGCCATAGTTTCGTCGCTATGAGTCAGGGCATCGAGGTGAAGTCGATTTCGCTCTTTCTCTTCGGAGGTTTGGCTAGCTTCGATCGCGAATCCAAAACCCCCGGCCAAGCTTTTTGGGTGGCGATCGCTGGCCCCCTTGTGAGTCTGGGTCTCTTCGGCATCCTGCGAACGCTGCTACTGGGAGGCGGTACACTGACCCCCCTGACCGCAGTGATCAGCCTGCTCGCTTCGATCAACCTGATCCTCGCGCTCTTTAATCTGATCCCTGGCTTGCCCCTCGATGGCGGTAATGTCCTCAAAGCGATCGTCTGGAAAATCACCGGAGACCCGTACAAAGGTGTCGTCTTCGCTGGTCGCGTGGGTCAAATCTTTGGCTGGCTGGCGATCGGGACGGGACTCTTGCCGATTTTGCTCGGGTATGGCCCCCAATGGTGGAACATCCTCATCGGCTCATTCCTGCTCCAAAATGCCGGACGTGCCGCCCAGTCCGCTCAAATTGAGCGCACCCTATCGAGTCGCACCGCTGCCGATGCCATCACCCCGCATAGCCCGATCGTCCGCAGCGATCTAACCCTGCGCGAATTCGCCAACCAGCACGTGATCGGCAATACTCGCGAATGGAAACGCTTCCTCGTCGTCGATGAAACCGGCAAAATGATCGGCGCGATCGCCGCTGACGATACGAAAACAATCGCCACATCCGACTGGGTCAAAACCACCGTGGCTGAACTCACCCAGCCCCTGACCCTCGAAACGATCGCCGCCAGCGCCTCGCTGCTCGACGCCCTAAAAATGATGGAACGCATCCACCAAAACGAACTGCCCGTCGCGGACGAAACCGGCGCGATCATCGGCCTCTTCGAGAAAAATACCGCGATCGAGATTCTGCGATCAGAGCGCGAAGCCCGTCCGAGCGAAACACCAGAAACGTCAGACATTATCGCTAACAACGAGTCATCGCAGTAGAAACACAACACAACAAAACCGAACCAAAAACAGCCGCCAAGATTCGCCGAGGCGATCGTCGCCGCTTCACATTCAAGTCACGGCCAAGTCACAGCCAAGTTGCGGCCAAGTTCGCCCCGTAACACAACCCAATCACACCACAGATAATCAATCTGCTTTTTGTATCAACCTCATGACCGTCATTTCTTCGTTAACATTGAAGAAACGACGGTCTTTTTTTCGCAGCAGCAATTCCAACTCATCCTGAAAGCGAACTGACACTCGCACGTTTTGATGGTGGCTGAAATAAAAAACATGAGCTAACCTACACGTAAGATTGAACAGAAGCTTGTAAAAACAGGTTGTGTCCATTCAATGTTTTGTATCCTGCGTCATTTCCCCTCGGAACAGATTGTCTGCAACGGGCGTACGACTATCAAACTTGAGCAACACTTCCGTTATGCCAAAAAAACATTGGAACTCGCTTTGATTTTCTGTTAACACCTTGCACAGTTGCGCTATACTTTCCCGGCGAGTGGCTTTCGTAAACACAGCGAATGTCAAACACCTTCAACGAGCCGTATTCTCCACAACTGTGTAAACCTTCCGATCAGGGCTCATCTGCCAGTATTCCGTATCGAGGTGATACTGGGTTGGGTGACGAATACCGGACAAAGTTCGTAAGCCGAGGCTACACACTGGTGCGTCTATGCACTGGAAATGTGCCGATCGCTTGCATTGAGTTGGAACCGGACAGCTCAGTATTGATGACCAAATTTAGGAGTACGAGGAACGCAGAATGACCCAGGCGAACAATGTAATCGTCCAACCTGCTGATGATATCGAGCAGATCTCTCGCGAGAGTGACATAGAAATAAGTACGCCGCTAAGCCTTGAGGCGCAGGCCGACGAACTTCTCCGTGCCGCTGCGGGTTCGGCTGGGTCGAAAAAAGCTACAAAGACGCGAACCACCAAGCGTCGAGCCCCCGCCGCTGCGAAGAAGAAGCATTACACCGAAGATTCGATTCGTCTTTATCTACAGGAAATCGGGCGAATTCGTCTTCTGCGTGCAGACGAAGAAATTGAACTTGCACGTCTGATTGAAGATTTGCTCTACCTCGAATGTATCCTCGAAAACTACGAGGATATGCACGATGTTGAATTAAGCGAGCCGGAATGGGCGCGATTGGCTTGGCTGGCGGATCCGATTCGAGCCAAGGTCTACGAAACCTGCAAAGATAAGCCCGATACGGAAAAGGACGTTTGGCCGAAAGTTAAGGAAGCATTAGAAACGGTTTCGCCGGAGCGCGATAAGGAGTGGGAATCGGCTCGCCGTAAGTTTACCAACTCGTTCCGCACGCGACTGTTTAAGACCCGTCGCGCCAAGGACAAGATGGTGCAGTCTAACCTGCGTCTGGTAGTCTCGATCGCCAAAAAATACATGAACCGTGGCCTGTCGTTCCAGGATTTGATCCAGGAAGGTAGCCTCGGTCTGATTCGTGCGGCGGAGAAATTCGACCACGAAAAAGGTTACAAATTCTCGACCTATGCGACCTGGTGGATTCGTCAGGCCATCACCCGCGCGATCGCCGATCAGTCGCGAACCATTCGTCTGCCGGTTCACCTGTACGAGACGATTTCGCGCATCAAGAAAACAACGAAGCTGCTGTCTCAGGAGATGGGACGCAAGCCGACGGAGGAAGAGATCGCCACCAAGATGGAGATGACGATCGAAAAACTGCGCTTTATCGCCAAGTCGGCTCAACTGCCGATCTCGCTGGAAACGCCGATCGGTAAAGAGGAAGACTCGCGCCTCGGTGACTTCATCGAGTCCGATGGCGAAACACCAGAAGATCAAGTCTCGAAGAACCTGCTACGCGAAGATCTCGAAAGCGTCCTCGACACTCTCAGCCCGCGCGAGCGTGATGTTCTGCGTCTGCGCTATGGTCTCGATGATGGCCGCATGAAGACCCTCGAAGAGATCGGCCAAATCTTCAACGTGACACGCGAGCGTATTCGTCAGATTGAAGCGAAGGCACTGCGTAAGCTACGTCACCCAAACCGTAACAGCATCTTGAAAGAATACATTCGCTAAGACGATCGTGAACTTTTCTTTGGACATACGTTAAGTGTAAGAAATGCAAAAATGCCGATCTCTGAAGAGATCGGCATTTTTTTTTGATATGAGAATCGTAAAAAATAACAAAAAAAGGCTCTGTTCCTAGAATTTGGAAAAGAGCCTTTTGATTAGCGAATGGTTAAAAATAGCTGAGTTAAATTAACTTAAATCAACTCAGCTATCAAGCTTAACGTTTGGCCAGTTTCTTCGCGTCGATTTTACGCAGGCGCACCGATTCCGGCGTGATTTCCACCAGCTCATCGGACGCAATGTATTCGAGAGCGCGTTCGAGGCTCATTTCCATCGGAGATTGGAGCTGTACTAGCTCATCACCCGACGAAGCGCGGTGGTTCGTCAATTGCTTGGTTTTGCAGATGTTGAGTTCGAGATCCTGCTGACGGTTGCTTTCGCCGACGACCATGCCTTTGTAGACGCGCGTACCCGGTTCGATGAAGAAGACACCGCGATCTTCGGCGTTCTTCAGAGCGTAGAAGGTTGCGACACCTTCCTCGAAGGAAATCAACGCACCGTTACGGCGGGTTTCGACGTTGCCGGACATGCGGCGGTATTCCAGGAAGCTGTGGTTCATGATGCCGTCGCCACGGGTGAGGCGCATGAATTCACCACGGAAGCCGATCAGGCCACGTGCCGGGATTACAAATTCGAGCTGCGATCGCCCGGAATTCATCTGCATATCTTGCATTTCGCCCTTACGTTCGCCCAGGCGTTCCATGCAACCCCCAACGGCATCTTCAGGAACATCGAGCACGAGCAGCTCGTAGGGTTCGCTGGGCTGACCGTTAATTTCGCGGAAAATTACCTGCGGCTGAGACACCTGAAACTCGAAACCTTCACGACGCATGGTTTCAATCAGGATGCCGAGGTGAAGCTCACCACGACCCGAGACGGCGAAGCGATCGGGCGAGTCGGTTTCTTCGACGCGCAAGGCCACGTTGGTTTCCAGCTCGCGCATCAGACGATCGCGCACTTGACGCGACGTGATGAACTTACCTTCTTGACCGACAAACGGCGAATCATTAATCATGAACGTCATTTGTAGCGTCGGTTCGTCCACCTTAATCAGGGGCAACGCTTGCGGTTCGTTCGGGCAGGTAATTGTTTCGCCGATATTGGCATCCGCGAAACCGGCCACGGCGACGATCATCCCGGCGCTCGCTTCTTGTAGCTCGACCCGCGCCAAACCTTGGAAGCCCATTAGTTTCGAGATCTTCGATTTGACGATCGAGCCGTCCTCGACGATGAGCGCAGCCTGTTGACCGGCTTTGATTGTGCCGTTGTGGATGCGGCCAATGACGATCCGACCGAGGTAATCGGAATAGTCGAGGGTGGTGACTTGGAGCTGTAGCGGCTTCTCGGGATCACCGACTGGGGGCGGAACGTGACGCAGAATCGCTTCAAACAGCGGCTGCATGTCTTTGCTTTCGTCTTCTAGGTCGTCCTTGGCAAAGCCCGACAAACCGGAGGCGAAGAGGTAGGGGAAGTCGCACTGATCGTCGTCGGCGCCGAGTTCGATGAAGAGGTCTAGCGCTTTATCGATCGCACTGAACGGCTCGGCTTGGGGACGGTCAATTTTGTTGACGACGACGATCGGGCGCAGACCTTTTTCGAGCGCTTTTTTCAGCACGAAGCGGGTTTGCGGCATCGGGCCTTCGTTGGCATCGATGATCAGGATACAGCCGTCAACCATGCCGAGAACGCGCTCAACTTCGCCGCCGAAGTCCGCGTGTCCGGGGGTATCAACAATATTGATCAGCGTTTCTTTGTAGTAAACCGCTGTGTTTTTCGACAGAATCGTAATACCGCGCTCGCGTTCGAGGTCGTTCGAGTCCATCACGCAGATCGGAACGTCTTCTCCTTCACGAAAAATGCCGGACTGCTTCAGGAGGGCATCGACCAGGGTTGTTTTGCCGTGGTCAACGTGGGCGATGATCGCAACGTTACGGATCGGGAGAGACATATAGGTTGGGGAGGTTCGCGTGGGTTAGAGGAAGAGTTTCGATCGCGACGGGACGAGTATGATTTACGATAGGATTCACGATGGTAAATCCGACGTGGCGCTCGGTGCGCTTACAAATTTCACCGCGCTAGTGATGCGCGTACACGTGTAGCGAACTCGATTAACGATCTCAACGTTTGTTCACAGATTGTAACCGATAGACTTGCGAATCTGGCGAAAAAGTGTCAGAGAATGCAGAACAAATGCTTGGGGAATGTTCGATCGTGATGGTGACCAAAAATGGCGCTGTTTCAGCCATCGGATCACCGAGTCACTAGATCAAGCGTGGATTTCGTCTTGAAACGTAACCGAAACGAAATCTTCAACCTAATTTCGGTCTAATTTCGGTGATTGTTATCCATCGGTAAGCGGGTTCCCGCCCAGCACAGTTTTTCGCGTAGCGTCTGATAGTAGGAATAATTGTCACGCAGAATAATAAAGTTGGCCTCTGCGTCGGCCATTTTGACATCCACCCGTTGCCCCGGCCAAATTGATGTCCCCAAAATGCTATCCGTCCAGAGTTTTGTACTGAGGTCAAGATCCTTGAGCGGCCAAATGCTGACGATCGATCCAGGCGGCAGGATTAACGCCCGGCTGGATAAACTCATGGGACAAATTGGCGTCACGATCATCGCATTCATTCCCGGATGGACGATCGGCCCGTTGGCGGCGACGGTATAGCCCGTCGATCCCGTTGGCGTTGCGACCAGCAGACCATCGCCCTGATACTGATCGACGATCGCGCCATCGACTTCCAGCTCCAGGGTTGACGTTAACATGCGATTTTCTGCCGAGGGACGGATACACATTTCGTTGAGCGCAAAAAATCGATCGCTCACGGGTTCTCGATTGGATCGCGACCCTTCAAAAATCCCGGCCTCCAGCATCATGCGCCGCTGCACCGCAAATCGATCGGACAGCAGCCGATCCCAGACCGCCTCGCTATCCTCCATCACATCCAAGGATTCGGTCAGGAAGCCAAGATGCCCGCCAATATTCACCGCCAGGATCGGGATACCTTCGATCGCGAGCTGTCGCGCTGCCGTCAATGCCGTGCCGTCACCACCCAGGACGATCGCCAGATCGATCGGCTGGGTAACCGATGCGAGAAATACGGGATATGGATTATCTTTTGGACCGCTCGGACCGAGTAAAACCTTCGATCCTCGGGCTTCGAGCTGGCGGGCATATTGTTCGGCGCAGCGCTTGCTTGCTAGATGACCGGCCTTGTGAGCGATGATGACCTGCTTAAGCTGCATCCGATCGACTCCGTGAAGTTAAAACGTCTCACTATAGCCATTATTACGAGAAAGGTTGCGATCGGGTGAATGGAAGATAGGAAAGTGTGCCGGTTTGCGGTTTCGTTAAGCTCGACGGAACAATCGCCAACACTCTTGGAGTCAGTGGTTAGTATTAAAGGAAGAGCATCGCCACGATCGCGCGTTTCGTTTCTCTTTGGCTGCACTGTATCTTTCCCGGTTTGAGTTTTTAGTTATGGTTGCCGATCTTGCTCGTGTGTCTCAGACACTGTTGGTCATTGACGATCGTGTGCCTGAGCACCACATTTTGTTAGAGAAACTCGCTCCGACGTTTGATGTGGCCATACTGGATCGCGATCGGGACGGTATCGCGCAAATATCGGCGTTACTCCAAACTCACACAACCCCGATCGCTCGCCTGCACCTGGTGACCCACGGCGCTCCGGATCGCATTTTCCTGGGTTGTACTCCTCTCGATCTAACGACACTACCGCGCTATTCCTCGGAGATCGCTCGCTGGTCAGAATGGCTGATCGATGATGCCGAAATTGTTCTGTATGGCTGTAATGTCGCGGCGCGATCGGCGGTTCTTCCGAAAGCAATTCATGCCCTAACCGGTGTCCGGGTGGCGGCCAGTTCGACGCCGATCGGGGCGAGCGATCGGGGCGGCAACTGGGATCTGGATGTACGCATCGGCGATCGGGATCACGTTTGGGACGATCATGACCCAGTTTTGTTCGAGACGGAAACGCGGCGGCGTTACCGGGCGACGCTGATCGACCCGACGATTTTCACGGATGAGCCGGATAATTTGGCGCTTAAGGAGGGGGTTTCTCTGCGGGAGGCGATCGCCTTAACCCCGAGTGGCGGCACAATCAATTTGGAACCGGGGACGTATCTGATTGAGAATGTGAGTGGTGGTGTTACGAACGATGACGCTAACCAGCGCGGCGATTTTGATATCGTCGGCAAAACCTTAACGATTCGCGGCGCGGGCGAAGATCAGACCTTTATTGACGCGCAACAGCTCGATCGGATCTTTCATGTTTTGGAGGGAGCTACACTCATCCTCGAAGGCGTTACCGTCCGCAACGGCGGCGATAGTGATGACGTAGAGGCTGGCGGTGGAATTTTCAACGCAGGGACACTCAAGTTAACCGAGTCCAGTATTTCGGGCAATGTTGCCGAGACTTCGGACGGTGGATACGGCGGTGGACTGGTCAACCGTGGGACAGCGACGCTAACGCAGGTTACGGTGTCGGCCAATCGGTCGAAATATTCCGGCGGTGGGATTGAGAATGTCGGTGGAACCCTGGTCTTATCGGAAACGACCATCAGCGGCAATACCACCACAAAGGAAGGCGGCGGCATCGCCAATCGCAGAACTTACACTTACGGCTATTCGGGGTATGTCGAAACCCCTGGAATAGTCAATATTCTTAGTTCCACCATTTCCGGAAATCAGATCAGCAATGATTCTGAGAATCCCCGAGGGGGCGGGTTATTTAATGGCTATGCCTCCGAGTTGAATGTCATTAACTCCACCGTGTCGGGAAATAGTCTGAATTTTAGCGGGGCAGCGCCGACCTACACACCCAACGGCGGCGGTGCGGGTCTTTATGCCGATCTCGGTAGTCAAACGACGCTAATTCACGCGACGATCGTCAGCAACACCTCCCCAATCGGGCGGGGCGGCGTGTTTATCGATAGTGATGTCGAAGCTGGTGATACCGTACTCACGCTAACGAACAGCATCATTTCAGGAAATTCCGACGAAGATTTTGCCGTTGCGAACAGCGACTCTATTCAGTTCGATATTCGCGGCGCTAATATCGTGCCGGTTTCCGACGGTAGTTTAGGCTCGAATATTCTCACAGTAGATCCGCTGCTCGGCTCTCTAGCCAATAACGGCGGTGCAACCCAAACCCATGCGTTACTTGAAGGATCGCCCGCGATCGACACTGCCAGTCGCAGCGTTGCTGAAGCCACAGACCAACGCAGCCTCGAACGCGAAACCCTGCCCGATATTGGCGCGTTTGAACTGTTAGACATTATCTCCATCCTCGAATCAGCTCAAAGCACGAAAGTCCTAGAAGGGTTTAGTGGTGTCAAGGTTGATCCCAATGATCCGGAGTCGAGTGAGGGCCTCGGCGATTTTTATCTCGTGGCCTTGAACTATCAGCCCAGTGCTGATGTCACGGTGAACTTAGCCTTTGATCTCAATTTTGTAACCGTAACGTCTGACGTTCTGACGTTTACGCCAGAGGATTGGGAAATACCACAATTGGTGTTTGTGGGGGCTGTCGATGATAGTGAAGATACCGGCCCGCGATCGAGCGCGATCGTTCACAGCAGTGTGAGCGATGATGCGCTTTATTTAATTGATCAAGTCGGTGATGTGACCGTCGATATTTTTGATAACGATGGCAATCTCGGCGATGTTTTGACGCTACTCAATAAAGTCCTGTTTGGGAGCGATCAAAATGATATTTATACCGGGTCTGATGGTGTTAATGAAATTCACGGCAAGGCGGGAATTGATCTGATCTTTGGGCGTGGTGGTAACGATCGACTCTTTGGCGGGGACGGCGGCGATGGTCTCAGCGGTGGCGACGGGATCGACTATGTGAACGGTGAAGCGGGGGATGATTTTCTCAGTGGTGGCGAGGGCAATGACATCATGTACGGCAGCGTCGGCAACGACATCATGAGCGGCGACGGGGGCGACGATCTCATGTTTGGCGGCGAAGGGGATGATGAAATCATTGGCGGTGGCGGAGACGACACACTGGTTGGCGGTTTCGGAAACGATGTCTTTACGATCGACGGCCAAGGAAGCGATCTGATTGCGGACTATCAGCCCCTAAGCGATTCATTAAGTCTGCTGATCCCCGATCCGATCGAGAGCCTCAGCCTGTCGATTAGCAACAACAGCACCAATATTTTGACTAAAAATGGTGATCTCTTGGTGACTCTGGTGAATGTGGCGATCTCGAATCTCGACAGCCTCACCATTCTGCAATAGCGAACATCAGCCCCTAGACAAATTTTGAGGATTACGAAGGATCGATCGTGTCGGTATACGTCGAGGCTTGCAGGCGAAACATCCGCGCGTACAGCCCATCGATAGCCATTAGTTCGCCATGGGTTCCCACTTCGCAAATGCGCGATCGCTCCAGAACCACGATGCGATCGGCCATCCGCACGGTGGAAAAGCGATGACTGACAAAAAACGTCATCCGTCCTCGTGTCAGGTCGCGAAACCGCTGAAATAAATCCGCTTCGGCGATCGCGTCCAACGCCGCCGTCGGTTCATCGAGAATCAAAATCGGCGCCGAACTCATAAACGCTCGCGCCGTGCCGATTTTCTGCCACTGTCCACCCGATAGATCCGTGCCGCCGCCAAACATTTTGCCGAGCTGGGTCTCGAAGCCATTCGTTAGCGCCGCGATCGTCTCTCGCGCTCCGCCGTCGTCCGTGGCTTGGTTGATCCGATTATCGTCGTCTAGCTCGGTCACGTTGCCAAAACCGATATTGTCGCGGGCGCTGAGGCTGTAGCGGGAAAAATCCTGAAAAATGACGCCGATATTGCGCCGCAGTTCCGTCAGATCAAAGTCCGTGAGGGGAATCCCATCGATCACAATTTCGCCCGAATCCACGTCGTACAGCCGCGTCAACAGCTTGAGCAGCGTCGTTTTGCCCGCACCGTTCACGCCGACGAGAGCAATGTTTTCGCCCGGTTCAACATGGAGTGTTAGCCCGGAAAGGGTCGGTTTTTCCGCGCCGGGATAGGTGAAGCTGACATTGTGTAAATCGAGACCCTGGGCGATCGGGCTGGGAAACGATCGCGATCGGGCGGGCGACACCACCTGGGGTTCGAGGCTGAGGAACTCGAAATATTGGGAGACGTACAGGTTGTATTCGTAAGTCTGGGAAATGCTACCGAGCAAACTTTGCAGCGTGCTTTGGGCTTGCTGAAATGCGCCGGTATACATCGTGAAATCTCCGAGGGAAATCGTCCCCTGCACCGTCCGTACCGCTGCCCAAGCATAGGCCGCGTAGTAGCCCAAATTGGCAAACGCTCCCGCCCCGCCCCGCACGGTTGCAAAGCGTCGCGCGAGCTGGGCCGATTGCTGGTTGAACTCGTCGCGAATGGTGTACCAGCGATCGAGCAGATGCGATCCGAGACCAAACAAGCGCACCTCTTTGACAAAGGAATTTTGCGTCAGGACTTCCTGTAAATACGAGGCTAACCGTCCGGCTTGAGTTTGGCTACGACTGAGCCAAAACCGTCGCCCCGAAAAATTCACGCTGACCCACAATGCCGGAATCGAACTGGCGAGTAAAATCAGCATCGTCAGCGGGCTAAAGCCCAGCAGCAACACCAACAATCCGGCAAAACTGAAAAGGTCGCCGAACAAACTGGCGAGCGTGCCGATCATCCGTACTGGATAGTCACTGCCGCTTTGTTGGGCGCGGTTGAGAATGTCGTGAAATTTTGATTGTTCGTAGTGCGACAGATCGAGGCGAATCGCGTGGTCGAGCAAGCGGCGATTGGCATACAGTGCGAAACGATCCTTGAGAATTTGTAACGTGTAGCTATTGGCTTGATTAAACCCTTCGGATAGTAGGCTTAATCCCAGACGGAGGCTCAGTAAAACTGCGATCGTTTGCCAATCGATCGGCGATCCGCTGGGCTTGGCCGCATTGCTGAGAATCGCATCCACAACGAGTTTGGTAACGTAGAGCTGTAATGCAGGCAATGACGCCCGCAGCAGCGTTACCGTTGCTGTGGCACAGCAGTGACCTGGAGCGGCGTGCCACACTAGGCGCAATAGGCGAGGCGTACTCGCGATCGCAACCCAAAATCGAGTGGTCTTGCGGACGGGAGAATAAGGCACAATGGGACTGATAATCAATTCCGGCTTATGTTCGATCGCAAACCCAATCGCTACTATCTTGAGTCATTTTGCCGTGACTTTGGGATTTAGGCTGGACGTCTATCTATCTAGGGATTGTGACACGGTGTGCGCTTGGCGGTTATCGTGTGAGCTATGTGTACTACGTTGTCGATACAGCGCTGAGGTGGGCATCGATCTCGCCGCGATCGACCTGCTTGCTGCGTTTTGCTCCACCGATTCGCCGATTTACCCGTTTACGATCCGCCGCCCTAAGCGTTTCAGTGCGTCACCATGATTCTCTGTCTCAATCCCGATTGCAAAGCCCCGCGTAATCTCGACGGCGCAACGCACTGCCAAAACTGCGGCTCGCAATTACGTTTGCGCAATCGCTATAGACCGATCGAAGCCCTGGCTCAAGGGGGGTTCGGGCGTACCTATTTGGCGGTCGATGAGGATCGTCTCGATACCCCCTGTGCGATCAAGCAGCTCCTGCCGCAATCGACCGGTACGGCGATCGCCCAGGAAACGCTCGATAAAATGATCGACCTGTTTTTCCAAGAAGCGACACAACTTTCAAAACTCGGCGAACATCCTCAAATTCCGACCCTGCTCGCGTTTTTTGAGCAGGACACGCAAATGTTTCTCGTGCAGGAATACATCGACGGCGAAACCCTGTGGCACGAGATGGATCGCGAAGGTGCGTTTGACGAGCAAAAAGTGAAGCAGGTGCTGATCCAAATCCTGCCCATTTTAAAATTTGTCCATCACTACAACGTGGTGCATCGGGATATTACCCCCGTCAATATTCTGCGTCGCCGTCGTGATAATCGGCTGGTGCTGATCGATTTTGGCGTCGCGAAACAGTTGTCCCAAACGGCGATGGCGCAGCCCGGAACCAAGGTGGGGACGGTGGGCTATGCGCCGATCGAGCAGCTCCGCAGCGGTCAAGCCTACCCGGCTAGCGATATCTATAGCCTGGGCGTCACCTGTCTGCATCTCCTGACCAAAACTCGCCCCGACACCCTGTTTGATCCGCTGCATGGCTGGCGCTGGAAAGAAATTCTCGCTCAACGTAACCAGTCGATTTCACCGCGTTTGGCCTATATTCTCGACAAAATGACGAAGGATATGGTGGTCGATCGCTACCAAAGCATCGACGAAATTATCCGCGATTTCAAAGCGCCCGGACGTTCCAAGTCCAAACAAGCCGCCCAAGCCACTCAGACCGCACAATCGTCGCAAGCTCAACGAACAACGGGAACACCGCGCACACGCACCGGCGGATCGATTCCGCCGTCGCGTCCCGGATCGACGACGGATCGCGCGGGACTGGGTCGATCGCGTCCTCCCGCGAGTCGCCCCCAAACCACGGGCGGCCAAATGCGCGTCCCTTCCTCTTCGCCGCAAAATACGGGTGGCGCTCGTAGCCCGATTCCGAATTCCACAACCCGATCAGGGCGTCCGGTCGTGCCGATTTCCCAAGCGCCGATGGGGGGACGCGATAGCGCATGGCAGTGCGTCGCCGTTTTTGACACACCCGCGTCGGTGATTACCTCCGTGGCCTTAAGTGCGAACGGCATCTGGGCGGTGGGCGGCTGTCTCGATAACAGCGTGCAGGTGTGGAATCTCCAGGATAATCAACTGACCCATTCCCTAAGTCAACATCGCAAAGCCGTCAATGCCGTGGCGATCGCGCCGAATTCTAAGGTGTTGGCCAGCGGTGGCGACGATGCGATCGTCCATCTGTGGAATCTGCAAACCGGCGAGCATTCCAACGCGATCGGCGAACATTTGCGCGATGTCACGTCGTTGGCCTTTTTCCCCGATGGGGCGACCCTGGCGTCGGGCAGTAAAGATCGCAGTACGATGCTGCACCCGATCAAACCGGGCGGGCAGACGGCAACGCTGGCGGTGAAGACCGGTACGATCAAGGCGATCGCGGTCTCCGGCAACGGTCGCTATCTGGTCAGTGGCGGTCTCGATAATAAGCTCTACCTCTGGGACATCACGACCAAAACATTGATCAACACTCTGTCGGGTCACCTCAACTCCGTTCTGGCCGTTGATATCAGCCGCGACGGCAAAACCATTATTAGCGGCAGTAAAGACCGTAGCATCCGGGTTTGGGACGCGATGAGTGGCGAGGAAACCAGCGTATTGACCGGCCACATGTGGGATGTGAATGCGGTGAAGTTCATGCCGGATGGTCGCCATCTGGTCAGTGCGAGCAGTGACAAGACGGCCAAACTCTGGTCGTTACGAACCAAGAAAGCCTTTGACACGTTGGATGGTCACCTCGGGGCGGTGCATGGGGTGGATGTGAGTCGCGATGGACGCACGATCGTCACGGGTGGTTGGGATAAGACGTTGCGGGTTTGGTCACGGCTTGTATAGTCACGGCTTGTGTCGTCGTGCATCGTGGAGGGGTATGGACGATCGCAGCACTGGCACGATCGTCACGACTTGACCCGATCGATCCCCGTCAAAGGCGTAATCTGCTACGGTGTGACTTCTCCCGACGCTGATCCTATCGGGTACAGCGCGGGCTTCTACCCTCGCAAGTAGAAATTTCTGCGTTGCACTTACCTAGATATTGCTATCCCTGGCAGTACGCACTCAGCAGACGGTTTCCTTTCCCGACAGTCCATCGGTACTACTGATTCCAATCCCCGATTTAAAATTACTCTTCCACTAGCATGGTCGCGACTGGTTTTATATCCACATTCAGGACAATGATGAACTCTTTCTCTGAGTTCCTTTTGACCTGTGTGAGCGTCACATTCTGGGCAAACTTGCGAGGTGTATTTATGGTCAACTTGAGCAAAATATTTCCCACGCTTCCAGCATACCCACGACAACAAATCTCGGAATTGACCAAACCCTCCGTCAAGCATCTGTTTACCTAAAAACCCTCTAGCAGTCATGTTGAAGTTGATATCTTCAACAAAAATCATATCGGCTTGGTCACAGAGTTGATGGCTAGTTTGAAAGTGAAAATCCTTACGAGCGTTAGTTATCTGATGATGAAGTCTTGCAACTTTAAGCTGTGCCAATTCCCAGTTCTTACCGCCCTTCTTTTTACGAGATGCCCTGCGTTGCAGCACTTTAAGCCTACCTTGCAGCTCTCGAAAAAACCTAGCTGGTTCGATTCTGAGATTGTCGCTAGTCACCAAAAAAGATTCCAGTCCAATATCAATGCCAATTCCACGCCCAAAAGGCAATGGAGCGGGAACTTTGACATCGCACTGAATCGTAACTACTGCATACCATACCGTTCCTCTTGCTCTCGATACAATCCGAACTCCTTTAATGTTAAACCCTTCTGGGATTGGTCGATGTTGATTGATTTCAACGAACCCAATCTTAGGCAGGTTAATTACATTCCCTTGGATGGGATTTTTAGCGAACTGCGGAAACAGAAAAGATTGATATCTACCAAACTTTTTGAAGCGGGGAAAACCAAACTTCTTTGTTTTGAATGCTTCCCAAGTATTATGCAGTCGCTTAACGCAATCTTGAGTTACTTGAGAATGGACAGCTTTATAGTGTGGATTAGTTTTTTTCCATTGAGTAAGCTGTCTTTTCTGTTCCAAGTAGCTAGGAAAAAGGATATCGGGAGACATAATGTATTCCCGATTCAACGAGCAAGAGTACAAACTACATTTTCTCGAAGCAATCCAATCTTTGAGGTCGCGCAAACATCTGTTGTACAAGCGACGGCAAGTTTCCAACCATTCAAGCATCAACGCTTGCTGGTCAGTGGTTGGGTAAATTCGATATGTATAGTTCATGGTTAGCACTCACATATTTTAGCACGCAATATGAGTTACGATAAAAATATCTATAATCAAAATCCTCACTGGCATTCATCCTGACGCTCGGCTTTGCCAGAGCGCGGGGCTTCTGCCAGATTAGCTAAAACCGGAAACAGACGAGATTTCGTAATGTGACGGATTACGGCTAGGCGATCTTCGCTCCTAGATTTCCCTCGCTCACATCTATACCATTCACTTTTCCTCGCTCTTTTGGCTTTACCCATACGGCCATATACACAATGCAATTCATTTACCTTTGCCTTCAGCGCCTTCGATCGGCTCTGAAACCACGGTCTCGCTTGAGCTTTGGTGCGTTTCAGGTTGGGTCATTTCAGATGGGGCGTCCGCAATGGCGTCGTTTAATCGTGACCCTCGCCCTGGTTGTTGGGTTACTGCTGCCCCAAGTGCTTCAGATGAGACGCGCGAACGCGATCAATTCAACCTTTGCCAGTGCAGACATTTCCCACACCCGCGAATTTCGTGGCGTCTGGGCGGCCTCGGTGGTGAATATCGATTGGCCGTCTACCCAAGGCTTGAGCGTCGCTCGACAACAGGCGGATCTGATTGCCATTCTCGATCGGATGCAGTCGCTGAACCTCAACGCGCTAGTGTTGCAAATTCGCCCGACCGGGGACGCACTCTACGCCTCTGATCTCGAACCCTGGAGCTACTGGCTTACCGGCGAGCAAGGCCGCGCCCCGGAGCCGTATTACGACCCGCTGGAATTTGCGATCGAAGAAGCCCACGCCCGTGGCATTGAGCTACACGCCTGGTTCAACCCCTACCGCGCCAAACTCGGCACAAACTATCGCCTAGCGCCAACAAACATGGCGAACCGCTTCCCGCAGTATGCCTACCAATACGGCGATCTGATTTGGATGGACCCCGGCGCAGCGGTGGTGCAGCAGCAGACCTACAACGTCATTCTTGACGTGACCCGCCGCTATGACGTGGACGGGATTCACCTCGATGATTATTTTTATCCCTACCCCAAAGACGGGATCGAATTTCCTGATAGTGCCACCTACAATGCCTACCGCCAAACCGGTGGAACCTTAGGGCGCGATGACTGGCGACGCCAAAACGTCAACATCCTGGTTGAGCGTCTCTACAACGGCATCAAAGCTGAAAAACCGAACGTAAAATTTGGCATTAGCCCCTTTGGGATCTATCGGCCTGGTCAACCGGCGGGCATTTCGGGGATGGATCAGTACAGCACGATTTATGCTGATCCAAAACTCTGGCTACAGCGGGGCTGGGTGGACTACATGGCTCCCCAACTTTACTGGCGCATTGACCAAGCCGCGCAAAGCTACCCGCGTTTGTTGGAATGGTGGACGCAGCAAAACATCCTGGGTCGTCACATCTACGCTGGAAACTACCTCAGTAAGCTCGATAACCAAGATTGGGATCTGGAGGAGTATCGCCGTCAGGTGGAAATCTCGCGCGGTTCTAATGTGGTGAATAAGGGTTCGGTGGGCAATATTTTCTATAGCCTCAAGGTGTTTATGCAGGATTGGTACGGCGTGAATGCGTTTTTCCGTCAGAATATCTACCCAACGCCTGCGCTGATGCCGGAAATGCCGTGGTTGGATTCGATCGCGCCCGATCGTGTGGAAGCGAGCAATGTCGAGGCGGGTCAGATTGCCTGGGAGCCGAATTATTCGGAAACGCTGAAGGGGTTGTCGCTGTATAAGCAGACGGGCGATCGTTGGACGTTACAGCGTATTCTGCCGCCGACGGCGACTCGCGCTGATGTGCCGCCGGGAACCTATGCGTTGCGTCCGGTCGATCGGGCCGCTAACGAAGGTGAACCGAGTATCGTCACCGTACGCGGTTTCCGTCGCGCTGGGGTGTAAACTCTCTCCCCGCTTCCTCTCAGAAGCATCTCAGATGGCCTGGGGTTCACAGCGGTGCGCCCCAAGCCATTCTGATACCCACCACCAGATTATTATGGAAATCGCGTACTGTTGACCTTCCCAATCGACTCTATCTCGAAATCTATGTGGAATTCCGCGACCAAAAAGCGATTACGGCAAGCCTTAACGAATGTGTACCCGAATTATCGGCTGCTAGAAATTTTTGTCGCGGATGAATTGGAGGTGCGGCTTGCGGTGATCACCCACGAACAAGGTTTAACAGTGGTGGCGTTTGATTTGATTGATTGGGCGGAGCGATCGGGACGAATTGACGAGTTATACGAAAAGTTTTGTCAGGAAAATCCGCATTACAAACTACCAGAGAAATTGGGATTGGTTACAGTCGAACAACCCTTGCCGGATGTACCAAAAGTAAGGTTAAGCCGCTTTCGAGCGGAAACAGTCAGAGTTGATGAAACAGGAAAGATCATAGAACGCCAAACGATCGAGCCAGAATACTTCACAGAAGTCATCAACGGAGTCGGGATCGAAATGGTTTCAATTTCCGGCGGCACATTCTGGATGGGATCACCGGAAAACGAAGCAGAGTGGCGCAGCAGTCAAAGTCCACAACATGAAGTCAACGTACCGAGTTTCTTTATCGGAAAATTCACCGTAACCCAAGTCCAATGGCGAGCCGTAGCAGGGTTACCGCAAATATCACGCAGCCTAAACCCAGATCCATCCCACTTCAAAGGAAACAACCGACCGGTCGGAAACGTAAATTGGGATGACGCCCAAGAATTTTGTACACGACTAGCAAAAGCAACAGGAAAAGACTACCGGTTACCGACAGAGGCCGAATGGGAATACGCCGCCCGCGCCGGAACAACAACGCCGTTTGCCTATGGCACAACATTAAGTACAGCGATCGCCAATTATGACGGGAACTATACCTACGGCAACGGAGAAAAAGGAGAATATCGAGGCCAAACAGTAGACGTAGGTAGCTTTCCCCCGAATGCCTGGGGCATATACGAAATGCATGGAAACGTGTGGGAATGGAACGAAGACAGTTGGCATGAGAACTACAATGGCGCACCAACAGACGGAACAGTCTGGATAGATAATAGTACGGAAAATAAGCTGCTGCGCGGCGGCTCCTGGTTCAACGATCCGAGGCTCTGCCGTTCTGCGCGCTTCAACGATTCGCGCGTTATCCGTGACTACAGCCTCGGTTTTCGTGTGTTGTGCGTTTCCCCGAAAGCCCTTTAGCGCTTTAGCTCTTTGCGCTTGGGCTTTTTTCGCCCTTAGACCCTCGCCGTGTCGCGATCGATTTTTCCCCAGACCTCCCGATCGCGACACGGTAAACTCCCCCCGAGCAACTCCACATACTCCCTCGCACCCCCAACGAACGCTAGAGACATCCCCGATAATCGAGCTATTCCCCACAGTACGCGCCATGCTCGCCAGCGATCCCCTCTACATCACCCCCGAAGACTACATCGCCGCCGAAGAAATCAGCCCCATCCGCCACGAATATCGCGACGGCGAAGTCTTCGCCATGACCGGCGGTACGCTTAACCACAACGCGATCGTCGGTAACCTGTTCTTTGCCTTAAAAACCCACCTTCGCGGCTCCGGCTGTTATGTCTTCACCGAAAGTGTAAAAACCCGCCTCGATGCTTGCAATGCTTTTTACTGCGCTGATCTCGCCATCACCTGCGACGATCGCGATCGCCCCTCCACCCAGCAATACATCAATCACCCCCGCCTAATCATCGAAGTTCTCTCACCCAGCACCGCCCGGTTTGATCGCACCGAAAAATTCGCCGACTATCGCACCATTCCCAGCTTGAGCGAATACCTTCTCGTCTCCACCGATCGCCAACAAATCGAACACTTCCAGCGCGACGATCGCGACCACTGGAGTCTGAGGGAGGTTACCGAACCGCTCCAATTGGTGAGTGTGGATTGTACGATCGCGATCGCAGATATTTATGAAGAGACCGATATTCACTGAATTCGCTGATTCCTGACGAGTGTAGGGAAGTCGAAGATCTTCAGGATGACGTGGTTAAAACGATAATCGAACCATCACCCCCAGCCCAGACCATTCACATCGCGATCGCCCCATGACCCCAGCTCAAATCGCGTCGCTCACCCTCGATCAATTCCTCGCGCAACCGGAAACGAAGCCCGCGAGCGAATACCACGCGGGTGAAATTTATCAAAAGCCAATGCCCCAAGGTAAACACAGTTACCTCCAATCTGAACTGACGGCTAGCATTAATTCCGCGTTACGCCAGCCTCGCATTGCCCGTGCCGGGACGGAGTTACGCTGCACCTTTGGGAATCGTTCGATCGTCCCCGATATCGCGGTGTTTACCTGGGACAAAATCCCGCGTGATGCGGATGGCAGCGTCGCAAACCAATTCGATCGCGCTCCAGACTGGACGATCGAAATCCTCTCGCCGGATCAACGCCCAACCCGTCCGACGAAAAATATTTTGCATTGCCTCGATTATGGCTGCGAGTTGGGTTGGTTAATCGATCCGGATGATTTTACGGTGTTTGTACATACGCCCGATCGCCGGACACAATATTTTGATCGATCGGGCGATCGGCTGCCGGTTCCTAGTTTTGCCGATCGGCTGGAGCTGACGATTCAGGATTTGATCGATAGTCTGTGGAATTAACGGCTCGGTTTGGCGATCTGAACTGAGTCTCACCTCAGAAGTCAGAGTTCTCGAAGAACTCCGACTTCTGATCTCCTCAATGATTCGTCTCATCCGCAACGGATAATAAGCCATCATTCCGTCTGGCAACACCCAGCGCACCACCGTGGAAACCACCGCCTCAACCTCACGCCGATCGACCCTCCTGCGCTACCTCCTCCTCAGCGCGATCGCCGTGCTGATGTTGTTCCCGCTGCTCTGGCTGCTCAGTACCGCGCTCAAATCCCCCGACGAAAATATCTTCCAGTTTCCGCCCGAGTTCCTCCCACGCCGCCCAACCTTTGCCAACTTCACCCGCGTTTGGCAGGCCGAACCCTTTGGGCGCTACCTGATGAACAGCACGATCGTCTCCGGGCTGACCGTCCTGCTCAACCTCCTCTTTTGTTCCCTCGCCGCCTACCCCCTGGCGCGGCTGCAATTTCGTGGCCGATCGTTCCTCTTCGCCAGCGTCGTCGCCACGATCGCCATCCCGTTCCAGATCGTCATGATTCCGCTCTACGTCCTGACCGTACAACTGGGCTTGAAAAATACCTATCTCGGCGTGATGTTGCCCGCGATCGCCGGAGCCTTCGGGATTTTTCTGCTCCGTCAAGCTTTCATCAGCGTGCCGAAGGATCTCGAAGAATCGGCGCGGCTCGATGGGTGTTCCGAGCTGGGCATCTGGTGGCATGTGATGTTGCCCGCCGTTCGTCCGGCGATCGCCACCCTCGCTACGTTTACCTTTATCGGCTCCTGGAGTGATTTCCTCTGGCCGCTGATCGTCCTCGATCGCCCGGAACTCTACACCCTGCCCCTGGGCGTTGCCAAACTGGCCGGATCGTTTGCCCTCGACTGGCGGGCGATCGCCGCCGGGTCGATCATCTCGATCGTGCCGGTGTTAATCGTGTTCGCCATTCTGCAACGCTACGTCGTCGCGTCGGATGCCGCCAGTGGCATTAAGGGTTAAGAGCGCGATCGCTGCTAGACCGACAAATTTAGTCGATAATAGCCTCTGATTTGGCTCAACACCCTTCGCTCCTAGGCTTGCCGTGAAATTTACGTTCATCCTCGACCCGCTCGATCGCCTCGATCCTGGCCACGATAGCACCGTCGCCCTGATGGAAGCCGCCCAAGCTCGCGGCCACGCGGTCTATGTCACCCAGGCGGCATCCCTCGGAGTCACCGCCGGACGTGCCTTCGCCTCCGTTCGCCCTGTGCGCTTCACCCCCGTTACGCTCAACGACGCGGGCGACAAATGGCTGGCCGTGCGCGAGTGGTTTGAATACACCGACGCCGCGAGCATCGTGGACTTGGACACGATGGATGCGGTTTTCATGCGCACCGATCCGCCCGTCAATACGCCTTACCTCTACGCCACCTACATTCTGGATTACGTCGATGCGAGCCAAACCCTCGTCGTGAATCGTCCCTCCGGACTGCGTCAGGCCAACGAGAAAATGTACGGCCTTCAGTTCACGGAGTTAATGCCGACAACGATCGTCTCTGCGGATAAAGATGTGATTCGCCAGTTTGTCGCGGATCAGGGGCGCGCCGTGCTGAAGCCGATCGGCGGTATGGCGGGTGAGGGGATTTTATTTTTGGAAGATGGCGATCGCAACTTTAATTCAATGATTGAAATCAGCACCCATCGCAGCTCCCTGCCGGTGATGGTGCAGCAATTTCTACCCGCTGCCAAAGACGGCGATAAGCGGATCATTTTGCTTAACGGTGAGCCGAACGGCGCGGTAAATCGTATCCCGACGGGCAATGAGTTTCGCGGCAACATGGCCGTCGGCGGGCGCGTCGCCAAGGCCGAGATCACCGACCATGAACGCGAGATGTGCCGGACGATCGCGCCAATCCTGCAACGCGACGGCCTCTACTTCGTCGGCTTAGACGTGATTGGCGGCTACATCACCGAAATTAACGTCACCAGCCCCACCGGCATCCGCGAGATCGATCGCCTCGATGGTGTCAACCTCGGTGACCAGACGATCGCCTGGGTCGAAGCGCACTGCCCAAACCGACAGGCTTAGGTCACAAAATCCTGACTTTCAGGTCAATTCTTGTGACCTTGAACAGGATTTTCTGTGAATTTACGTGGGCTTGTGAGTTTTAACCTACTGGAATAGCGCATCCAGAAGACCATTTAAGGACTGTGGTGATTGCCATCTGCGCATAATTGCGTAATCTTCCTGCGGTCTAGCTTTTTAAAACCCAGCTTGATACTTGAGTTTATGCTGAAGCCTTAACCCCGATTCCGGGGCAAATTGATCCAGGACTTCTATCGCTCTAAACCCCTTTGCGTCTCGACTTCACCATTCTAGCTAGAAGATTCAGCTATCTTTTATTCAAACAGATACATTCCGCAATTAACTAGGATATACTGAAGCGCTCTCCGTATCATTCCCTTAAAATTGACCGTAATCTAGGGTTTAACAGGTGAGCCTTACAGATCGCCAACGGTGCGATCATCTTCGATTCCGATTTTTGAGTGAGTCTATGGTTGCTTCTACGTCCTCGCTTTGTGTTTCTGATGGTGCTGATTCTCTAGTTCAACAAACATGGCAACTTCTGAGTACCCGCAGTCGTTTGTTGAAGTCTCTCCTTAAGTCCTATTGGGTGTGGCAAATTCCGGGATTGAGTCGGTGGGTCGTCCGCCTTGCGTGGCGTCAGGTGGGTTCCGATCGTGATGGTTATTGCCATAACTGCGACGATTTTCGGGCCACGATCGAATTAGCGCGACAATTAATTGAAGACCGTGAAACCCTGCGCCCTTTGCTCGCAGAAGAACCTCGGTTACGCGATCTCCTTGATGCCATGGATAGCAATAGCTGGGTTCGTGTAGAAGTTGTGAGTTATTACGCGGACTGTTTACGAGATCTCGAACGACAAAAGCGTTAAGAGTCCTCCGACGGTATTTTTAAATAACAATGTTTCCTCCTACCATCTGGAGCAAAACTCTCATTTGGAGTTGACATAAAGATCTTCTCCATTCAGTTTTGTCTACCGGGTTAAACGAGATTTAACCCAACAAAATCCAAATAGTACTCATATAGCAAAAAACGATTTGCTTAGGACGTATCAAAAAAAGCTGAGAGCACTGAGCGGAGTCGTTGGCGTAGCCTTTGCGAAGCAAGTAGTGCGGTTTTCAACTTAGACGAGAGTGTCCTAATCTAATCGGCTTCTGCTATATTTAAGTTTCGTCTTAAGTTTCGTTTCCTGGGCCGGTCAATCAAAAATACAAAAAAAGGCTAGTTTCTTCAAGTAAAGAAACTAGCCTTTGAGGTTGTTAGGGGAAGGATAGGAACGCGCAGAAACCGATGTTATTTTTGGACGACCAGCTTGACATTAGCGTTTTGCAAGCCGGGGCGGCGAACTTCTGCCAGGGTTTTGTTAACAGCGTATTTCTGATTGATCGAGTTGATCAGTTCCGTTTGGTTGTGCTTTTTCGCGACGCCCCAAAGATCAGCGATGAGGTCGAAGGAACCATCGCTATTGCGCGACCAGCCGAGGTCGTAATCGCCTTCGAGGACAGCGACGATGTCGGCACGAACACGCTGACCGTTGTAGCCACGGATGTCAGCTTCGGTTTTTGTTTGAATGCCGAGATCACTTAGGGCGGATTTGAGAACGGTGGCGTCGGTGATTTTGGTGCGCAGGGTGCTGAAGTGAGACATGAGGGATTTCTCCTAGGGGATTGCAAACGTGTGTTGGTGTGTTTGGTTTGGTTTTGACATACCTCCTCGTCCTCAAGGAGCGAGGATTTTTTGACGCTTCATAGACTAACGCTACCGGAGTAGGCTTACCGAGTCTCAACGTCCGTTTAGAGTCTCCCAATGCCCTATGGCGACTTTTGTGAATGCCACGAATGGCATGGTACTGCTAGCGTAGGTGGTGATTCTGATCGCTAGCCTTTGCCCGCTCGATCGCGTGTTGAGATTGACGATCGGACGAGAAAGCTTTTAGGATTCCATGCGCTGATAGTCAGCCATGGAAGACGCGGCGGGTCGCGCTCGCTGTCGCGCCCAGTCTCGCAGCGCGGTCACCTGCTCGGTCATCGTCTTGGAGAGCGGCAGCGTCGATTTGACGGCGGCGATGATGTCAAGCTGGGTGAATTCACGATTTTGGGCAAAGGCTTCGTACATCGCGGCGACGATCGCCTGCTCGATTTCAGCGCCGGAGAAGCCTTCGGAAACTTTCGCGAGCTGATTGAGATTGAAGCGATCGATCTGCGGGCGACGCTTTTCGAGGTGAATTCGGTAGATGTCCTCGCGCTCGTCAACGTTGGGCAGGTCAACAAAGAAGATTTCGTCGAAGCGACCTTTGCGGAGAAACTCACCAGGAAGCCGATCAACTCGGTTTGCTGTGGCCATCACGAACACCGGAGAGGTCTTTTCCTGCATCCAGGTTAAAAATGAGCCAAAGATCCGGCTAGAGGTTCCACCATCGGAGTCCGCTGAACCTGCACCACCGGCAAAGGCTTTGTCGAGTTCGTCGATGAATAAAATGGCGGGCGAAATGGACTCGGCAGTTTTGAGAGCGTTTCGCAGGTTTGCCTCCGATCGCCCAACGGTGGAACCGTCATAGACGCGGCCAATATCGAGACGCAGGAGCGGCAAGCCCCACAATCGCGAGGTCGTTTTGGCAATCAGCGATTTACCACAGCCAGGAACCCCGAGGATGAGCATTCCTTTCGGTTGGGGTAGGCCATACTCCCGCGCTTTCTCGGTAAATGCATCTGATCGCTGGAACAGCCAGTGCTTGAGTTCTTCGAGACCGCCGATCGAATCGAGCGTTTCGTCCTCCTCGATATACTCCAGAATGCCGTTGCGCTTGATGAGCTGCTTTTTCTCAGATAGAACAATTTCGACCTCCGCTTCGGTCAACTGACCCGCCTTGACACAGGCTTTGCGATACACCTTCTCCGCTTCGTCTTTCGTCAGACCTAAAGTCGCCGTGAGCAGTTTCTCACGCCCACTTGGCGTCGGTCGCGGGCTGCTGCTGTCGAGTAACTGGGTATTCAACACCCGGTTAAGCTCGCCCATATCTGGCAAGTCGAAATCAAGAACGACCACCTCTTTTTCCATCTCTGTCGGGATGTTTTGCACGGGCGACATCAAGATGATTGATTTGTCGCTGCCCTTAAAGTAGGCCACGGCATCCCGCAGGGAGCGAGTCACACTCGGATTATCAAGGAAGGGATGTAGGTCTTTAAATATATAGATGCCAGAACCCTTGTGGCGTACGACCCAATCCAGAGCGGCTTCAGGGGAAATGGTGTTGTGGGGGCTTCCTCCTGAGGCTTCGTTGACTTCACTGAGTCCTTTGGTCACCGTCCAGGAAAACACTCGTGGGAGCGACGGCAGCGATTTAGCCAAGGTCACGATCGACTGCTCTGCCCGCTCCTCCTCAAAGGTTACGAGGTAGATCAGGGGATATTGAGCTTGGATGAGAATATTTAGCTCTTCTCTCATTGGGATTGACCTACGTACAGAGGACAGCAAAGGACTACATAGAGCCTGAAAAATCGAGGAGTTAGCCACCAGAGACGAGAACGTAATTCGGTGAAAATCTCGGCTGGCTTGGGGTCTGACCTTATTAAGGCTAGCAGGTGACGAGGTTACCTTCACCGGCTGAACGATCGACGTGTGGGCTAATCTTCAGCTCGTCAACATCAACCGCCTCATCTTCTAACAGACTCGACATGCTGGCGACAGAGACAAGATCGCCTTCACGAACGACGACGGGGGTCGCACAGTCGGGACAGTGATAGAGTCTATGGTTTTTGCCGATCGAGGCTTCTAAATCCGCGATCGCTTCAGGATGCTCCAGATAAAAAAGCAAGGCGCGTTCTGCGAGCGAGGACATCGGTTCACCGTCTATGGCTGCACGAATCTTGAGATTGCGATGCAGTTCTTGAGACAGATATAACGTGACTTTCTGTTTGTCTTGCATACGTTTCTTGGGTGTTTCGACCCCTGTATGAACTTGAATATAACGATCCTACACGGAAGCGTCAAGACGGAATAGCGTTTTGACGCTTTTTTTGTAACGTTTGTTTACATAAGTAGGATTACGGATAGGAGAATTACGAGTTTGTACGGCTCGAAGGTGGGCTGTTGCGCTTGATATGGCGTGACTTGAGATGAGTTTGCGTGTTGTGGATGCTCGCAGGTCTCAACTTGGGGAGGTCGTGATGATGGCGAAACGCGTGGGGTCTATGTGATGCCGGGGTACCGATGATGTCCCTTTTCAGGTGAGAATGTGGGTCGATCGGGTTTTCACGATTTATCGTGGTCAAACCTGCTGGCTAACTTTCTTTAATAAGTCGCTTTAACCGTATTCATGAACGACGCTGAAACCACTTCAAGCCTATTCAGTACTGCCGATTTTGCGATCGCAACCCAGTACACCCTTGAACTCGCCGGAGTTTTTGCTGTCTTAACGATCCTCGCGTTCGTCTTTAAGTGGGGCTTTCGCTATCGTCTCGTCGGCGTCACCAGCTTCACGCTTGTCCTAACCGGCGGACTGTTTGCGCTGAGTATCGTCCCCTTCACGCCGACGATCGTCTCGGGGGCAACCTCGTACAAGCTCGTGTTTGACAATGGCGGATCGCGGATGACGATCGCTGTCGCACCGGAAACGACACCGGCAGAAGTCGAAGCGACGCTACAGCAGGTCGTCCTCAACAAAACGACCTATGGCCGTTCCGGTCGCGAGCTGGAAATCCGCGCACGCACGATCGTCCACCCCGATGAGGCAACATCCGAGGCGCTCTACCTGGGTCGTGCCGTGCGGGCGCTGTCGAGTACTGCGGAAGACAACACGATTAAAATTAAGATCGATGATGCAGCCTTTGCAAAGCGCGATCGTTACCTCGCAAGCCGCTAAATCTGGCAGGACTGACGCAGGAGGGGTGAGAAGCCCTCTGCGGCACGCCCAGAAGCGATAACGAATACTCGATCGTCTCTTTTGCCTACCTCGTCAGTAAATTCACTTACAAGGCAAGTGAAAAGCAAAATCCAAAAAAAAGACTTTTTTGTGGTTCTACAAAAAGGTCTTTTTTTTTAGTATATACATCGCGAAATTACGTTTTTTTGTTTGTAGATAAAAAATAATTTAATCACGATAGAAAGGCAAGCTTATGATGCAGGCTTCCCACATCAGTAGACTTTCAGGAGATTTGGATTTCCCTTGGGACATGCGTAAAAAAATTAAACTCAATGAAATCATACCGATTCACGCCGAAGTAAAGTCCGAAAAAATTACCAAACAAACTCTAAAGAGTAAGATAAATATGTTTAAAAAAAATAAGCTTTTGACATTAAAATTCTTCGCCATGACCGAATAAATAATCTTTTTAAAGCTCATGTGAAGTTTTTACTATGGGCTTGCACTCAGGAAAAATGTGCATACAGTGTAAGTACTGACTTTTTTGTGAATTCTTTGGATTTATGCGTTTTTCTACGGATATAACCAGCAAGGCATGGTCTTCTGGCTGAACAATGCGTTCCCGTAAAAACCTTGTAGCACAGAGAGATCGCGGATTGATCGAAGGCTCAGAGCCACGCTTGTAACTCCTAATTTTGATTGGTGAATAAAATGCTGCTGAACGATAAACTCTCCCTCTCTTCTGTTGCCTTGGATGGTTACGTCAAAGAATCCGCCTTGCTAGATGTTATCGATGGCATCCCGATGGCGACCATCTCGCCAAAACATTTGACCCTAGCGTTAGCGGCCAATGCTCAATATTTTGGGCATCCACAGTGGGCGCGGTCGTACTTTGATGCGTGCCATCGTGATTCCGCGTTTATTGAACGCTGGCGTGTGGCTACGGGGTCATGGGACGATCGGGTTGTGGTCGATATCGGTTGTGGGCCGGGAAATGTGTTTGCTGCGGTGGGGGGCAATCCGAAGTTGCTGATTGGTGTGGATGTCAGTCTTGGGGGTCTGAAGATGGCTCAGGAAATCGGATATCTACCTCTGCTTGCAGATGCTCAAAATCTGCCGTTGAAATCTGAGATTGCGGATATTGTCGTGATCAATGCGAGCTTGCATCATTGTGACGATATGGAGGCGGCGCTGACGGAGGCGGCGCGACTGGTGAAACCCGGCGGGGTGCTGGTCTGTGATCATGACCTACAAAAAACGGCGTGGCATTTCAAAGGGCTTGCACGCTTTTTGTGGGAGGCTCGACTACCGATGTACCGCATGATGGGACGCGGGGGGCATGGGTCGAGTTCTGAGCAAGAGTGTGCGCTGGCGAGTGAAGCGCATCATGTGCCGGGTGATGGTATGACGGTGGAGTTTTACCACCGCATTCTCGATCCGCTGGGTTTTCAAACGAGTGTTTATCCGCACAATCACGATACGGGGGCGGCTATTTTTGAGGGGAAAATTGGCCGATCGTCGCGTAAATATCGCGTAGCGCAGTGGCTTTCGGGGGTCGATCCAGATTCGCGGGAAGCGGCGCTGTCGTTGATGTGCGTTGCATCTCGCCCGATTACTTGATCGGTCAAACTTCAAGATCTCAAGCCTCAATCTGCGAGTTTGTTTGATATTGGTTCTATGGCTTGGCGTGCTGCGATTCCTACACTTTGGCTCTGTGCGGTGTATGGTTTGCGGCACGTTATTTTTTTTATTCGTGATTGATTCGATTGATGAATTGGGTGTGACGGCAAGACTATAGTCAGTTCAATAAAAAACGAGACATATTGACTCTGTTCTGCTTGCTCGCAAACCGCGTTTCGACTCCGCTCAACGCTCTCAGGGTGTTCTGAAAATAATTGAACTGACTATAGACCGATCGCATTTGCCGATCGGCTAAGGCGATCGGTATCCTAGCGAGACGTGTTGTTTTTTCGCTACGAACCAGATGAGCCGAACCTGATGAACCGAATCCTAACGCCGTTAATGTCGCTGGCCGGGTGGCTGGGATGGAGTGTCCTGATCGCGACGATCGTTGTTTTGGGCTGTGGGGTCTATGTGCGTCATGTGACGCGGTTGTATCGCGTGAATGCGCCGGAAGACGCGACGGTGTATCCGGTGGCGATCATTTTTGGGGCGGGGCTTTGGGCGGATGGTACGCCGACGCCGATGTTGGCCGATCGGGTGCGGGCAGGGATTGCGCTGTATCAGTTGGGCAAGGTGGATCGGCTGTTGATGTCCGGTGATAATCGTGTGCCGGAGTACAACGAGGTGGGGGCGATGCGACAGTTTGCGATCGATCGCGGCGTGCCGGAAACGGCGATCGCGGTGGATCGCTTTGGGCTGAATACGTACGCGACCTGCGATCGGGCGCGGCGCGAGTTTGGCATTGATCGCGCCATTCTGGTGACGCAGGAGTATCATTTGCCGCGAGCGGTCTATATTTGCCGTCGGTTGGGCGTGGATGCGATCGGGGTTGGGGTGCGAGATTGGGGAGTGTATCGCTATCGATCGATGACGGAATATAGCTTGCGTGAGGCGATCGCGACGGTTAAAGCTTGGTGGCAAACGCGCTGAATGCCGTGATTGAACTGCGGCACGTTGTGCGATCGTTCACAGAAAAAATATCCAAGGTCTATCCAAGGTCATCCATGATCAAACAACATGATCAAACAAATTGATCGAATTTCGTAGCGCAGGCATCTCGTCTGCTTCGGTGGGTAAGATGCCCGCGCCACTCAAGTTACAGAACAAGCTGCGCTTTGACGGTATCGGCAGACGATCGCTCGATCGTAAACCCGACTTTTTCCGCCACATGCTGCATCGCTCGATTTTGCGCCAAAATATCCGCCTCGATCACCTCCAGCCCCTCATCACGACCCACTTGCACAATCCGCGATAGCAGCTCACCCCCCAAGCCTTGACCTTGAGCATTATCGCTAATCAGTAGACCGAATTCGGCAGCGTCGATGCCGTGCAGCTTCGTTAAGCGTGCAACCCCCCAAATTTCGCGCTCGCCGGTTTCCGGGTCGTGACCTTCGGCGACAAGCGCCATTTCGCGATCGTAATCAATAAAGCAAATCCGCGTCAGACGCGAGTGCAGCACCCGCTGACTCAGTTTCATCATGTGGAAAAAGCGCTGATAGACGCTTTCTTCCGACAGGGTTTTATGAAAATCGGCGATCAGCGGTTCATCTTCCGGCGCGATCGGGCGGATGGTGACCACTTGTCCTGTTTTGGTTGTCCAAGGAGAGACGTACTTCATCGGGTAGGGACGAATCGCGGGCTTCGGTAGGGCGCTGTGCGGCATGTCAGGCTCGTGCAAGACGATGCGGGCATCGAGGGCGATGATCGTCTGTCCGCCGCTATTGGCGGGTTTCACGAGCAGCGGGTTGATGTCGATTTCCTTGATGGCGTGATGTTCCAGGGTGAGCTGGCTAAAGCGCACCAAAATTTGCTGTAAGCCTTCGAGGTCGATCGCCGCACGTCCCCGCACGCCTTGCAGCGCTTTGTAAATGCGCGTTTTTTCGATCGTCCGTTGCGCCAAGGTGGTGTTCAGCGGCGGCAGGGCGATCGCTCGGTCTTCAAATACTTCCACCAGTTGGCCGCCCGTGCCAAACAGCAACACGGGGCCAAATTGCGAATCAATGCTGCTGCCAACGATCAGTTCGTAGCCATCGGAAAGATCGAGCATCGGTTGTACCGTGACGCCCTCGAAATTTTTGGCGAAATTTTCTTCGCCGAATTTTTCCCGTACTGAGGTGGCGATCGCTCGGTACGCCTGACGCACCGCCTCCCCGTCCGGCAGATCCAGCTTGACGCCACCGACATCGGTTTTGTGGGTGATGACTTCCGAGTCGATCTTGATGGCGATCGGGTAGCCGATGTCGTCCGCAGCGGCGACGGCTTCGTCTTCGCTCGCGGCGGTGCGGGTTTCGACCGTCGGGATATCATAGGCCGCTAACACCAGCTTGGCCTCGAATTCGGTTAACAGCGTCCGTCCGGAGTTGCGAATCGCCGCGATCGTTTGGGTGACCAGCTCCCGTTTGACCTGACCCTCGGGCAACATGCGCGGCGTTTCGTATAGCCCCGCAAGGCTTTCGGAGTAGCGCCACATCAGGTTAAACACGTGGGTGGCGGTGTCGGGATAGGGAAAGGTAAAAATATTGGCCTGATTCAGGATCGCTTCCCCCTCGGCTACCACTTCGCCACCCATCCAGCTCGCGAGCAAGGGTTTTTTGGAGTCGGCGTAGCGGGTGAGTTCGTGGGCGATCGCCGTGGGATCGGTCATTGACTGGGGCGTTAACACCACCAGCAGGCCGTCGCTATCGGGATTGTTCGCCGCTGCGGCCACCGAGGCGGCATACCGTTTCGGATCGGCATCGCCCAGAATGTCGATCGGGTTGCCGTGGCTCCAGTGGGGCGGTAGGCAGGCGTTGAGCTCGTTTAACACCTCGTCACTGAGGGGAGCCAATTCGCCGCCGTCGCGGGTGAGGGCATCGGTCGCCAAGACGCCGGGGCCACCGGCATTGGTCAAAATCGTCAGTTTGCGACCCTTGGGGCGGGGCTGTTTGGCGAGAATTTCCGCCATGTTAAATAGGTCGTCGATCGTGTTGACCCGCAGCACGCCGCAGCGTTCAAAGGCGGCATCGAGCACGTCATCACTGCCGGTTAATGCGCCGGTGTGGGAGGTGGCGGCTTTGGCGGCGGCTTCCGTGCGTCCGGCTTTGATCACGACGATCGGCTTGGTCAGGGCGACTTCACGAGCCGCCGAGAGGAACGATCGGGCATCGCCGATCGATTCCATGTAGATAACGATGCTGTGGGTGTTGGGATCATCGCCGAGATAGTAGATCAAATCGCCCCAGTTCACATCGAGCATCGAGCCGATCGACACAAAGGCGCTGAAGCCAACATTTTCGCGAAAACTCCAGTCCAAAATCGAGGTACAGAGCGCCCCGCTTTGGCTGATAAAGCCCACATTGCCGGGAGTGGCGATCGTGCTGGCAAAGGTGGCATTTAAGCCCAAATGGGGATTCATCACGCCCAAACAGTTCGGCCCAATTAGCCGCATATGGCCTTTCCGCGCTTCGGCCAGCACCTCCTGTTCGAGGGCAACCCCCGCCGCGCCGACCTCCTTAAACCCCGCCGAAATCACGATCGCGCCCTTGACGCCCGCCGCCGCGCATTCGCGAATCACGCTGGGAACTGTCTGCGCTGGAGTGGCGATCAGCGCTAAATCCACGGGTTTACCGATCGCGCCGATGCTGGGATAGGCTTCGATACCGAGGACACTTTCGCGTTTCGGGTTCACCGGATACACCGTGCCGCCAAAGGGGCTGGAAATCGCGTTGCGTAATAGCGTTTGACCGACGCTACCGGGTGTTTCGCTCGCGCCGATAATCGCCATCGATCGCGGCGAGAAAATCGCGCGGAGGGGTTCAGACTCCGCTCGCAGGATGCTGTAGGCCGGATCGTAGGAGGCAGAAGTTGCGTTGCTGACCATGATTCAGTGTGGGTGAGAAGAGGTTAAATTCGATCGCAGTCGCAATCGTAATCGCCTAGCGCTCTGAGGATCGGTGTAGAGTCTAGGGGAAGACGCCTATGGGGTATGGTAGCGATTTAGACAACCAATCCCGACGCGATCGAGCGTATTTCCTTACAATTTACTGGGTCTATATTCGGGTGGAGGTGATCGATCGAGCGTGTCCCTGCTTTTTTGTCTACGTCATGCTTGGAGCGTGCAGCGTTTGTTAATTCAGCGAGTGTCGCAGCCCGTCGTCTATCGATCGTGGGTTCAGCGATCGTTACCATCACAGCTAGCGATAGAGGTATCTATCAGGGCCTCGACAGGATGTCGATCGCAGGCGATCGCCCGTATGATCTTGGGGGCGTCGCTACTTTTGGCGATCGCCAGTCCCGCGATCGCCGCTGATCGTCTGGCTTCGCCGATCATTCCAGAAGCCCGCCGATCGGACTCGGCAACGGCGAACCCGCATAATTTAATCCTCGCCCAGGATGCGGACACGCGCGATCGCCGCACACGCGATCGCCCCGCCACCGAAGAGCGAGACCCCCCCAGCCGCACCACCCTCTTCGCCTTTCTGATCGCCATGTCCGTGATCCCCGCTTTGGCGACGATCGGCGTCTGGCTCCTGCTCAACAAGCTTGAAACCCGTGCTAACGCCTACATCGACGAGATGACCCAGCTCAAAGCTGACACGATCGTGCAGCTTCAGGGCTTGATGGACGATGCCCAATCGGTGATCGAAGGCGTGCGAGATCGGCTCGATACGGCGATCGATGCGCCCTCACTGCCAGAAATTGAAGGCGATGTGAATCTCGAACATTTAGCGACCATTTCCGCCGATGCCAATGGTCGCACGGCGATCCCCAGCGCCGACGCGGCGGGCGTGATTTCGCCCGAAGATTACTGTCGGCGCGGCAATGCCCTGTTTTTATCCGGCGATTACACTGACGCCGTCGATGCCTACGATCGCGCCCTCGCCCTCAAACCCGACTATTACCAAGCCTGGAGCAATCGCGGCAGCGCGTTGTTTAACCTCGACCAGTACGAAGCCTCGATCGCCTCCTACGATCGCGCCCTCGATCTCAAGGACGACTACCCCGAAGCCTGGAACAATCGCGGCAGTAGCCTGATCAAACTTGGTGACTATAGCGCCGCCGCTTTTTCGTTTGAGAAAGCCACCAGCCTTAAGCCCGGTGACCTCGACGCCTGGAACAATCGCGGTTTTGCGCTGATGCAGCTCGGGCGGCACAAGGAAGCCCTCGCCGCCTATAGCCAATCCGTCAAGCTTGATCCGAACTCCGTGCAGGCATGGCACGATCGCGGTCGCGCCACCCTCGAACTCAAGCGCTACGAGCCAGCGCTGCAATGTTTTGATAAGGCCATCGGCCTGTCATCGAATCATCTTGGCGCATGGCGCGATCGAGCCATCGCGCTCGAAAAACTCGGTCGTGCCAATGACGCCTACGAAGCGTTGTCCCATGCCCTGTTACTTGATCCCGACCTTGCCGATCTCTGGTCGGCTCGCGGCGATCTGAGCTATAACCGTCAGCGCTACATCGAAGCGATCGAAGATTACGACCAATCTCTCGAAATCGCCGAGCAGCCGAACCTTTGGTTTAAAAAAGCCTGCTGCTATGCTGCGAGCAGTGAACCCCGATCGGCGCTAATCTGGCTGGCTCAGGCGATCGAGGCTGACGCAGCGTATATCACTCTCGCGGTGAATGAACCGACCTTAGCGAGCCTACGATCAAATCCCACTTTTCAAGCCCTCGTCGGTGAACCCTCCGACGCGCGAGATGAATTGCAGCCCACATAAACCCACGTAACGCAAGCGTCTAGCTTGCCGTCCACCCCGACCGTTGTGCGACTCCACCCAAAATCAATGCGCCACTCTTCGCTTTCGCGCCTTGCCCGTTTGCCCGCTTTTGGGCGCATTCTCGCGCTGATGCTAATCCTGATTGTGGTCTGGCTCCCATTTGCCATCCCGATTTACGCCTACGTCAGCGATCCGGATTGGGTGTCGATTTTGTCGATGCTGGTGCTGTATGCCGAGTTTGTCGCGATCGTGCGGCTGTGGGGGCGCTGGGTGCATGGCGAGCCGCGATCGCTCCAGCGTTACGGTTTGGTTTGGAATCGAGCCAATGCGATCGAACTCGTTCGCAATCTGGCGCTCGGTTGGATACTTGTCGCCTTTATCTTCAGCATCGAAACCCTGGGCGGTTGGGTGACGTGGTCAGCCTTGCCGTCAAATTTGGGGCTGATCGTAATCGAGGGTGGAGCGATCGCGATCGCCGTAGCCAGCGCTGAAGAACTCGTCTTTCGGGGCTGGATCTGGGATGAACTCCACCGCGACTATCGCGACGCGATCGCCCTTCCCCTCAGCGCGATCGTTTTTGCCGCGTTGCACTACATTCGCCCCCTCGATCTCATCCTCGCGACCTGGCCGCAGTTCTTCGGCTTATTTTTGCTGGGGTTGCTTCTGGGCTGGACGAAGCGAATCGGACGCGATCGGCTGGGCGGTTCGATCGGGCTGCATGGCGGACTGGTGTGGGCGTATTACGGGGTGACGGTCGGCCAACTGGTGCAATATACCGGCACAGCGCCGGAATGGCTCACGGGGATCGGTGGCAATCCCTTGGCAGGCGCGATCGGGTTGGTGATGTTGACCGGTGTCGGTGTGGTGTTGGCACGACAGGCACGGAGTCAGCGGGGCGCAGCTTAACGTGCCACGAGGTTTTGGATTTATAGCTTTGGATTTATAGCTTCGGATTTATAGCTTCGGACATCCTCGTAATTCCCAACAAATGCCGCATTCATGCTAAGTGTAAAGAGCTATCCTTGCTTTTGCCCTGACGATCAGCCTGTCCCCCGTGATCTTGCACCCCTCGGCCTCGTCTTCCCTGCCTTCAGACTATGGCTTCAGACTCTCAACTCGATCTTTTTGGCGCTAGCGTATCCTCCTCCTCCGGCGATCGCAGCACCGAGAACACCGGTCAAACCGCCGCTGATCCGGTGAACTTCGACGCGATCCCCCTCAGTGCCAGCGTGCCGATCGCGCCGGGAACCTACGACAGCATCGAAGCGATGACCCAGCATTGCGAACACTGTCAGCGCTGCGGCCTCAGCGAAGGACGCACCAATGCCGTCATCGGTCGAGGCAACCCCAACGCGCCGATCGTCATCATCGGCGAAGCACCCGGCCAAAACGAGGACGAGCAGGGCTTACCGTTTGTTGGCCGATCGGGCGAACTTCTCGAAAAAATTCTCGAATCCGTGAACCTAAGCACCGATCGCGAGATCTACATTTGCAACGTCGCCAAATGTCGCCCACCGGGAAACCGCAACCCCACCCCCGCCGAAATCAACGCCTGTAAGCCTTACTTTCTCGAACAGCTTCGCCTGATCAGCCCCAAGATTGTTCTCCTCACCGGCGCAACCGCCGTCAAAGCCACGATCGCCGAAAAACGAGGCATCACCAAAATTCGCGGCCAGTGGTTCGACTGGGAAGGCTATCTCTGTATGCCAATTTTCCACCCCGCCTATCTTCTGCGGAACCCATCACGAGAAGCCGGAAAACCCAAATGGTTGATGTGGCAAGACATCCAAACCGTACGCCGTAAATTCGACGAACTCGGACTAGCCTAGGACACTGCATCTAAACTGGTGAACGATAAAAATAGAAGTGAGTTGAAATCAAGCTTAATGTAATCAAAATAGTTCTTAAAATGTATTAATTAGGTTATGTAATTTCCTGACATAGTCTGCTGCATATTTCTGTTTCGTAACGATCTTAATCAAAAAAAACATGAGTGTAACGTGTCATTTCATCGTTGATGGTAATCCAGCGCTATTGTTCGCGAGCCGTAACGGTTTACCCGAAAAGGTTCTGCCCAAACTCACCCGCCTGTTGAATAACTTTTGGGATGAGCGCGATACAGTCGGCGAACATTCCCACACCCCAGAATGTTTGCTAGCCCAGCTTGTTGTCCGCTTCGGGTTTGAAATTTGTGAAGATGATTTTTCTAACCTGCGTGTGGGTCTGGAATACGATGCCTCGGTGGACTATCTGTACTGGGTTGGGGGCGATCGCAGCGTGAGCGTTTGGGTTCCCGAAGGCACGTATCGTAATGATCCATCCGTAGGTCTGAAAGGTTGCCGTCGTTTGCCACAAAGCGTGGCCGTCGCTTGACACATTTCAACTGGGCGATCGGCACGTCATGATCTGCGGCTAATCACCGCATCGAGAATGTACTCTCAAATCAAAAAAGCGAGGATCTCTAAATACGAGACCCTCGCTTTTTTAATGCGGTTGAGGATTTTAATCTGGTTGACGATGGATGGCTATGCTGAAATCAGCAGAAATGAGATACCCAAGTGCTGATCTCAGACGAAATCCGGTTCTGTATTAGAAAAATAAAGAATGCCTATGAGCACTGAGCGAAGTCGTTGGCGTAGCCTTCGCGAAGCAAATAGTGCGGTGTTCGCTCAGAGCGACGATCTAAGTCTATACACAGCCGGATTTCGTATCACAAATCCTTAAGACCCCATATCCTGCATATTAAAGATAAATGGTACGCTGCCGGACTTCTCGCCCATCACCAACACCTTGGGCATTTGCGCCCCGCCTTCACGCCACGCCTGAATGGCTTCTTTTTGTAGGACTAACTCGCCGCCCTGCGCTTTCAGAGTTTCTGCGAGCAGCTTTTGCGCTTCGGCTTTACCGCGAGCGCGGTTGATATCGGCCTGGGCTTCTTGCTCGGCTTGCTGGGCAACATAGACCGCGCGGCGGGCTTGCTGCTCGGCGATTTGCTTTTCTTCAACGGCCTTGGCAAATTCGCGCGAGAAATTAAGGTCAATCACGCTGGTGTCAAGCACAATGATGTTGTACTTTTCGAGGCGCTGTTCGAGAGCCGCGTCAAAGTCTTGCTTGAGGGCGCTGCGCTCTGTGATCGATTCTTCTGCGGTTCGTCGTGCCGCTGCGATTTTAAACGCCTCTTGGGTTTGCGGGGCGATGACTTTGGCGACAAGGTTCGACAGTGTGCCTTGGGTGCGGCGAATATCGACGATGTGAATCGGATCGATGCGGAAGTTAATCGCAAAACGTCCGACCAGGTCTTGCAGATCGCGGGTTGAGCTTTGCGCGGGAACCTCAAATTTTTGGATCGTGACGTCATACACATCTACAACGGAGATGAGGGGAGGTTTGACGTGTATACCTTCGAGCAGTGCGCCCTCGCGGGCTTTGCCGAGGATGCTAATCACGCCCGCTTGTCCTGGGTTGATGATGACGAAGGAACTCAGCGCTAGCAGGGCGATAAGGGCGAGGACAACTCCGCCGATTAGAGCGGAAACGTTTTGGATGGGAGGTTGAGCGTTACGCATGATAAGACAGATAAACGAAGCTTTATAAGCCCGACGAGGCCGTTTCTTAGGCTAGCAGACGATTTGCGGGCAGTGACGGGATGACCATCCTAGCGAATGGATTCGGGCAAGCACGATCGCGTGGATCGTTCGAGTCGGTCTCGTAGATCGCTCTGTTCGGTGATGTTTGCGTGGTTGACGGGGATGGTCTGGTGAAATTTGGTGTAATCGATGTGGCGATCGCCGTTGGGCTGTAGCTCGATCACATCGACGAATTGACGATTCCAATGCAGGTCTTCAATGGCGTAAAAGTGGCTGGCGTGGATGTTTTGCGATACGGTTTCATCGAGTCCGGTGAGCATGACAACGATTTGGGTTTGCCATTGGATTAACTCTTGGTGGGTGATGCCGTACAGCGGGCTGTTTTGGTCGATCGGATGCATCACCGTCATCGACATGGAAAAGACGGGCGTTTCCGATCGCATCAGTTTGAGGTCGTGCAGACGCCGGATAATGTGGCCTTCCGGCGAAATTTCTGGCTTGAGAATACTGACGCGAAACATGGCTTCAACAATAAAGTTGCTGCGCTGGTTGGCGGCGCGAAACATGAGGGTCGGAATGCCGTTATAGTTGCAAATGACAGCGCATTTGCTAAACATGACCCGTGCTGTTGGCAGCATAAATCGCGCCAGCATCAAGCCCGTCGCCATCGCCACCCACAACATGCCGATCAAAACTTCGATCGTCACCAATACGTGAACGTAGCCGCTTTCGGGGTACATTGCGCCATAGCCGATCGTTGCCATCGTCTGGACACTAAAGAAAAACGCATCCGAGAAAGAATTGTTTGTATTGGCTATACCTCCAATATCAATGGAGTATGCGATCGCAAACACAAAGTTAATCACAAAGTAGGCAGCACCGATAATCCCCAGGAATTTTGGCCAGCCGATCGTCAGAAGCCAGTGGGATAAATCGCTCCAATCAAACAGAGGTAAGCCCGTTTGAATCAAACGATACTTTCCCATAATGTGAATTGTGCCGCGATGTTGGCGCCATTGTTTAACGCCATTGCGATGGGTAAAAGATCGGCCAAGTAGGCGCATTAAGAGCGATCGTTTTCGAGTCATCATACCTCCCAAGGTCAGACTCTATCCTAGCCAAGTTACTGGAGAACTAGGTGGATCAAATTATTTTTCATGCATCCGATCTCTTTGAGTTCAATCCAAAAACTCTAATGTTTTGTTGCTATTTAGAGATATTTTTAACTAAAGCTGTTCTAATAGATACAACTTAATTAAGACGAAACTAAACTGGCTTGACTTCCAGGTTTTTATGTTTTTTGAGCCCAAGCTAATTTAATTAATTTTCGCGTTGTCTTTTTCTCCTGATTTGGAGACATTGTTTACTATGGCACTTGTTTGGAATGCATCTCTAGAAACCGGAATTCCGGATATTGACGCACAACATAAGCAATTAATTGACAAGATGAATGAATTGGCGGATGCCATTCAGGCGAATCGCGATCAGCAGGCTATTCAGCAAATTGTTTCATCGCTCAGTTCGATCGCAAATCTACATTTTGGTTACGAAGAAACCTGCATGAACCGCTACCGTTGCCCGATCGCCGAAAAGAATAAAATGCTACACGGCCTGTTTACGAAAAACTTTGGTGAAATTCGCCGCGACTTGCTTTTCAATGGTTCTAGTCCTGAACTTAAAGCTCGCATCGAGAAAGACTTACTGGATTGGTTTGGTACACATATTAAAGGGATCGATACGCAGCTAAAATCCTGCATGAATTAAACCGGAGAGAATTAACCTAAGCTTGTGCCGTAGATGATCTTGTTTTTTATAGCTTGAACTTTATAATAATGAATCTATTAGCACAGTCTAAAATATATAAACAAACACTCCTTCTCTTGCTGAGTAGCACGCTACTGCCTGCGGTCGTGATTGGAAGCTATGGGATTTTTGCATCGAGTAATGCGCTTCGAGACACTAGCGTGTTACAGCAAAAAACGATCATCTCGGAGCGTCGAGAACAGATTTATTCTTTTCTAGACAATAGCGAATCTGATATTCGTTTTTTGCTTAAGGTTCCACCGATTCAAGGAATTATTCGATCGCGGGCAAATCAAGGTATTGATACCGTGGGGAGTTCGACACAGGCGGTTTGGACTCAGCGTCTCAATACTATTTTTGTCTCGTTGATATCAGCGAAACCAAATTATCGAAGCCTCAGTTACCTTGATGAGGAGGGTCGCGAATTGGTGCATGTGTCGCAGCAGGCAGAATAGGCGACGATCGCCTCGGAGGCGCAGCGTGGTAACCAGCGCGATCGCTTTTACTGGCAGGCGATCAATCAGCTTCCAGGCAACGAGGTTTACGTGAGTTCTATCCGCCCGATCGAGACTGCGTCAGGCGATCTGGGTCTGTACTATGCCCAGGTGGTGTTGAGCGATTCGGGTGAGCGTAAGGGCTGGATCGTTGCCCATGTTTCGATTGATCCCGTCGTTGCGAAAATCGGAATGGTAGACCGGGCAGCGGAACGAATCACGCTGATGGATGAGACGGGGGAGTATCTATACGACACGAGTGCGCTGAACCGTGAGCCGGAGGCTTCGTCTCAGGATGTTGATGCGGATCGAGATGTCGATCAAGGGACGCTGGGCAATATTCAAGATGAGTATGCGGCAGATTCTGTAGAGCGTTTCCTTCAGGAGGAAGAAGCCTACGGTGTGCGATCGCAGGGCGATCTAATCGGATTTACGGCCATCGATCTCGGGTACGGTGCGGGAAATAATTTGGTCTTGATGTACCGTCAGCCGGAGTCGGTGGCTTTACGTGATGTCCGAGGCTTAAAGCTGGTCTCGATAGCTGTGATCTTGATCTCTGCCATTCTCTCGATCACCTTTGCGCTGTCTCGGTTACGTAGCCTGCAAAATTTTGTTCGTCAGCTTGTCGGTCAGCTTGCATCCGCCTGCCAGCAGATTGTGGTGACGATGACGGAACAGGAGGCGGTGACCCGTCATCAATCGGCAGCCGTCAACGAAACCGCGACCACGATGGATGAGCTGGGTGCAACCTCGCGCCAGTCGGAGCAGCAAGCCACGGCGACGGTCGAGAGAGTGCAGCAGGCGCTCGATAGTTCGGAAACGGGGAGCCGATCGATTGGCGAGACTCTGGCCGGTATGTCGGAAATGCGATCGCGGGTGCAGACGATCGCTGATCGAATTCAGAACCTGAGCGCTCAGGCCACGGAGATCGGCCAGATTTCCCGCTTGGTCTCCGAGATGGCACGGCAGACGAATATGCTGTCTTTGAACGCCGCGATCGAGGCGGTGCGTGCTGGCGAAAGCGGCAGAGGCTTTGCGGTGGTGGCGGACGAAATTCGCAAGCTAGCCGACGAAAGCGGGCTATCTGCCGCCAAAATTGACGAGATTGTGACGAGCATCCAGCAGGGAGTCAACGCAGCCGTCAGCGCAACGGAGGAGGGGATCGAGACCCTCGAATTTAGCTTGGCGGCCTCGCAAAATGCCGCCAGCGCCTTTAGCGAGGTGAGCGATGCCATTTGTGTGGTGGCTCTTGGTAATCAGGATATTGCTCGCCTACAAAAACAGCAGGTGCTCGCAATCCAGCAAACGATCGAGGCGATCGAGAGCATCGATCAGGGCATTCGTGAGACGGCACTGGGCATGAGCCAAACCCGTAGCGGCACTGAACAGCTCAACCGCACAGCACAGGAATTAGAAGCGAGTTTTTAGAAAAAACTCACGAATTGCCAAAAGCTTCGCGTTAAGCTGGGATATCTTCTCGACAAGCGGCTATGCTCGAACAGGAACGGCAGCTATCTCGGCCATACGTTCTCGTTTTAAGGCTCTGTCTAGGCCGTGTCCGTTTTTTCGTTTAATCCTTTGCTCGATACGACTGTGGTGCCATGCCCCTAACGCTGCGTACGCTCAAAAAGACCGTTTTCAAGCAACGCCCGCTGCAATCTTCGGATCTCGAAGAGGCGGAAAAATATGCTGTTGAGGCCAATCAAGAATTTAAGATCGATACCTTTTCGCAAGAGCGCCGACACCTACGCTTTGCGCTCAGTGATGGTCCGATCAAGGGTCTCGATACCTGGTACGGGTTTGAGGAACACGTTGAGATTACGGGCAACACCACCGGACTCAATAGTCTGCTGTATCCCAAGCCGCGTCCACGCGCGATCAAGCTAGAGGTTCCGTATCTGTCGCAGCTCGATAACTTCGAGAATCCGACAGGAGCCTGTAACGTCACCTCGCTGGCGATGTGTCTGAAGTATTTCCGGATTCCGCAGCGGACTCAGGCCGCTCAGTTTGAGGACGAGCTTTATCGCTATGCGATCACCAAGGGCTACAGCCGTCATAGCCCCTATGATTTAGCCAAGATCGTCAAAGATTATGGCGGCCAGAATGACTTTCGGGTGAATGCGACGATTTCCCAGGTTCAGGATTGGCTGGCCGATCGGAAGCCCGTCATCGTGCATGGCTATTTCACGTCGTTTGGCCACATTATTGTGCTGGTGGGCTACGACGAAACCGGCTTTTTTGTCCACGATCCCTACGGCGAATGGTTCTCGACAGGCTATCGGACGGACTTACCCGGAGCTTATCTCAAATATTCCTACAAACTGATCCAAGACCTTTGCATTCCAGACGGTAACTTCTGGGTGCATTTTGTCGGCGCTTGAGCGTGATTGGGCGTACTTATACTTGGGCGTCACGGAGCGTGATCAGACGAATCGTGGCTTCGCACTCAAACCTAACAGCACTGCATGACCGCAACTACCGCAACGTCAATTATTCCTGAGGCTTAATCGCTCTCCGGTTCCGTCTCAATACTCACCTCTAGCGTATCGTCATCAAACTGAACGTAGAGGATATTCGGGCGACAGCACACCTGACAGTCCTCGACATAGGATTGCGATAGTCCGGCGCTGATATCGACAAAGGTTGTGCTGCTCTCGCCGCAAAAGGCGCAGCAATAATCCGCTGTGGTCTGCACGGCCTAGGCTCCCTGGCTGTCTTTCACCATGCGCCGACATTCGCGCTGGGTCACTTCGTGGCGATAGCGAAACATGTCGCGCAGGCGATCGTTGACAAACCAGCCGATCGCCGCCTCTGCGAGATCGCCGCCCGGTAGCGCGTAGGCGATCGAGTCGGTCAGGCGCGTTTTACCATTGTCGTCTTCAAATTCATGACGATGAACCCAATGATCGAGCGGGCCATCGACTTGTTCGTCAATAAACAGGCGGTTCACGCTGCATTCCGTATGGCGTGCCAGCCAACGTACGGGGATCGGGCCGAGATGAATCGTAAACTCCGTTTCCGCGCCAACACCAAGCCCACCCTCGCGCCGGATCACGTCCACCGGCTGCCACGGCGGCGTAATCAACTGAAGGATATCGGGGCATTCATGGAAGGCCCAGACGATCGAAGCCGGAGCTTCGATCGTTGATGTGTAATTGAAATTCAGCACAGTGGCAGCACGGTAAAAGTGAAGGAGCGATCGGGCTTGTGTTAGTCGATGATGGCGTCGAGCAAAACGTCAGATAGAGACCGATTTTTCATCGTATCGATATCGATCGTATCGACGATGTCAAATTTTGCCCCGGCGTCTACGAGGTTGTCATCCAAGGCTTTGAGATATTCGGTCACTTTCGGATCGGTTCCCACCTGGATGAAGGACACCGCCAGCTCTTCATCACGATCGATCTGGCGGGACGCGCGAACGATTTCCTTCATCACAGCCTTGCGATCGTCCGGTTCACCATCGGTGATCACCAGCATTGTTTCGCCATTGGGCTTGGTTTCGCCCTTCTTGCGTCGCTCGAAAAAGTTCTCGAAAGCGTGTTCGAGCACTTCCGCGAGGTTTGTGCGACCGACGGGCTGGTTTTCATCAAAAATCTGAGCCACCTTTTCCGTCGTGACGTTGTCGTAACGGCGGAAGGTGCTGGAGAACAGGTACACCGTAATGCCATCGGGGTCGAACTCCTCGCACTTGGTCGCGAGGGCGATCGCGGAGTCACGAACAGAGTTCCAACGGCTTTGGTTTTGCTCGCGATCTTGGGTGGACATGCTGCCACTGCGATCGACGATCAGCGTATAGTCGCGATTTTCTAGCACGGTTTGCCTCTCGAAATGGAACGTATTGAGGGGGAGACGAGCGACCTGACGTAGTGTGATGCGGCCACTGTCAACGGCGCGAAACAGTACAACACCGGAAACAACAGAGTCGATGGATCTGTGGTGATCTTCGGGTGCGTTTGGTCTTCTGGAATGGTAGCACCCCTATTTTGATCGCGTTTGATCGCGCCGGTCTGCGATTTTGCTGCGGGATAGAGCCGTGGGGTGTCAGCGTGGGGGGAGTGAGATCAATGGGTGGGCGGGGATCGGTTGATGTCGTTAACGATCGCGGGTTAGGTTGACGGGTCTTGCTGATGGAATACGGTCGAAATTGCATGATCGCGTCGCACCAGATCGGCGACCGCTCGACCGATCAGCGTGCAGACAATAACATTGTCGATCGCAATATTTTCACGATCGATCCAGGCGGCGAGCAGCTCGCGGGTGATCACAAGATCGCGCATGGGCTTGGCGCTGGGAAATCGGCTCAAGCGATGGTTACTAAACGCGATCGGGAGTGCCACGCGATCGTTCGTCTCAGGACTGGGATGATCCGGATCGACAAGCTGCTCGTCCTCAGCTTCAACCCCAGGCTCGATCTCATCCTCAATCTCGTTACCGCCCTCATGCTCGACCCCGTCCTCGACCTCGTTGGCGGCTTGACTCATCGCTGCGTCTTGATTGGCCGGATCTGTACTCGTGGGGCGATCCGATCGCGGCGGTTCAAGGCCAAATTCTAGCTCATAGGCCGACCCGATCGCCGGTTCCGCACTGTCCGTCTGGGTGGATCGATCCGTCGGCGCTGCTGATCGTTCCGTCTCCGCTGGGCTGAGTTCTGCCGCTGGAGAATTCACGGTCGGATCTGGATGATCTGAAGTCACACCGGCGGAGTCTTGGGGGTCGATCGCGTCTGAGTCGGAGCGGTTCGCCGTGGTCGAGTGATCGTTCGACGTTGGGGACAACGATGCGGCGGTTGCCCGTTCACGATCGCCGATCTCCGCTTCCAGGCGCTTCAAGGCAAGCAGCGGGGCAATATCGTCGAGGGAAAATTCGATCACCATGCCGCGATCGTGCTGGGCAAAACGATCGTAGGACTGCGCCGCTTTCCAGTGAGCCGGAATCGTCGCCCCGAGGGGTCGCACCAGACAGCCCAAGATCCAGGCCGGATTCGTGGGGCTAGACTCGCTCGTTTCGATCGGCTCGGTGTTAATCGCCTCCCAGCAGCGATCGATCTGAGCGCAAAGCTGCCGCCCGTTTTCGGAGGTTAAGGCTCCGAGGCCGATTTGCAGGATATGAGCGGTGGAGGGTTGAGGCTCCTTGCCGATGGTTGTAGGACTGATCGGATCGGATCGGTCAAAGGCGTTCAGCAATTCGGGCAATTCGGACGATCCAGGCCGTGTTTCAATCTCTGGCGTAATCTCGGGCGCAATCTCTGTTGCGATCTCGGGCGCGATCTCTGGTTCCATCTCGGGCGCAACTTCGGGTGCAACTTCGGGCGCAATCTCGGGCGCGACGATGTCGAGAACCTCCAGCTCGATCGTGATGGGAAACGTCCGCGACTTGGGACGCAGCACAACATCGCGCACCCGAAACGAAATCTCCGAAATTTCCGCAATCATCGATTCGTCACGATCGACCGGATTGATCGGATCATCGATTGTTAAATCACAGCCCTTGAGCTGCGCAAACGCCTGAGCGATCGCCTGAGCGATCATCCAGTCATCTCCTAAGCCATCGTCGGCCAGTTCCCGCAAAATCGACCCAAAGCGCAGCTCGACCGGCTCTAGCGGGTCGGTCTCGACGGGCTGAAAATTATCGGCACACCACTCGATCGCGTCGTGCAGATCCACCGATTCCCGCACCAGCGCCGCCACCTGAGCGCGATCGAAGGGATAGAGGGGCGTTGGCGGGACAAGATTTCGCGCTTGATAAAATGTCTGCAACCAGCACTCGATCGCCTGTTCAATGGTCTCGGCATCGGCGGGCTGCAAGCCACACGGCTCGCCGCGATCGTGGGCAAACTGTGCTACCGGACCGAAATGGTCTTCCACAATATCCCAGGTATCGGGATGCATTGCCGAGACAAACAGCACCCCAAAGCGTCGTGTTCGAGTTCGCAGCCGATCGCCCAGCCATTTAATCAGCCCCACCGCCACCCGTTCTTTTTGGACGCCCGGTTCGGGAATCTCGGGATGCTCAAAGCAATCAAAGGCGATCGTGATTGGGGCGTATTGCTCGATCGTTGCGAGTAAATTCAGCGTCGTTTGCCACGCTTGCGACTCCGGGTTGTGCGCCCGTGGCTGGGGCAAACCCAATTCGTTACGCTTCCAACTGGGAATCATCAAGCCACTGAGCCACTTCCGCGCGTAGGGCAACTGGTGCGGGCATAGCGTCCAGAAGATCGCCCGCACAATATCGGGATCATCGATATCGGGGCGCACGCGAAAGAACGCTTCGGCGATGCGATCGATCCAGGCTTGATTTTGTTCGAGGGAATTGCGAGACAGCAGCTCTAGGACGCTACGCGGTGAAAACTGCTTGCGGCTGTTGTCGATACTGCTCAGGGCGTGATTGGCCAGGGCGATCGCCAACTGTTGCCATTGCAGCAAACCGCTGGGCATTCGTCGCACGAGGCTATCGCCGATCGCCCGTAAAAACTGCTGACGAACCGCCTGCCCTTCGGCAAACTGCTGAACATTCAAATAGACAAATAGGCCGGGAGTCGGGGCGGTGTGAACATGCTGTCTTAAGCGGTTCAGCTCGTGGGTTTTGCCCGTTCCCGTGTGTCCGAGCAGGGTGACCGCCGCGACGGTTTTACCCCGGCAGACCCGCGCGTAGGCGGCGTGTAGGTACGATCGCGCTCCGACGTTTAACTGGGGCGAATCGGCATGACGATCCAGCCAGATTTCCGGCTCACGCACCGTACTCGCATCCACGAACGGGTTATGGCTCGAAATTCCAGCGTTTAGCGCTTTAATCGATGACGGGACAATAGAGGAAGAATCCATCGGCAACCTCAACGCAAGTCCAACAAATCCAGCAATCCTAACAAATCTCGTGAGTCCAGCGAGTCTAACAAATTCAACAACTCCAACAAATTCAGACTGTCCCGTAAGTACACGATGACATCTCTACGATGGTTTAGCCCTGTTGAGGCTAATTTAGGCTGACATCACAAAAAACTGACGCGCTTCTTCACAGTACCGCCATGCTAAACCCGCCGGATCTTTCTGGCTGGACCACTCACCAAAATCAGGCTTGAGTTTGCGCACGCCGATCGTGCTAGAACTTACGCCTAAGCGCCGTGCAAGCTGTGCCTGAATTAATGGCTCCGGGCGTGGTTGGCTGTTTGGCAGGATGAGATTCTGGCCGCTCGGCGATCGGGGTGTCTCTGATACAACGTCAGGAATTGTTACAGAGATCGTCTCGCCTGACGCGATATCTGACGGGATCACGAGGGACGCAAACCCCGAGGGAGCCGACTCGTCGGAGCCTAAACCATCGAGGCGATCGAGAGTCACTTCGCCGATGCTTGACGCGGCGATCGGATCTTCCGCCTGAGCTGCTGTCGGCTCTTCTGTTGTTTGCGGCTCTCCCCCTCCACGCACAAGAGCGGGGGATGTCTCTCTAGACGGCTCAACCGATATCGTCGAATCGATCGTGACCGGTTCACCCGAATCCGCCAAAACGCGACGCTGCCAAATCCACACCCCCGCCACACCCGCAACCGCCGACAAAATCAATAGATTTAGCGTCAGGACGATCGAGAGCAGCGTTTGCAAAAACGTTTGCAAAAACGCCAGCGCTCCTTGCAGCAAAGCCGGAACGAGCAACAGCGCCGCCAATACCCCAAATGCATACTTTACATAATCGAGGGGTGTTGGTTTCGAGAGATCAGATTGATCAGAGCGAAGAGGCATAATGGAGTGATTAGGTCAAACGGTCAAATAATTTTGTACATCAACAGGGAAACGCTGAACGCGCATCCGGCAATCTCACCCATTCACGGGGTGAAATTTCCGAACGATCGGCAAAAAACGCGCTCCCTATAATGAGTCTAAGAGCGATCGCGTCGCACGACGAACTGGCATTCGAGATCTTCAGTCAGATCAAGAACGACAATCGACGATCGCCCTCGATCTGTTTCATCGTCGCAATCTAAGTTAAATCGACGATCGATGGTATGGAATGTCGCCAGATTCGTGCCTGAAATTTGCCTGAACCCCGAACGAGAACTGGAGAATGAAACAATGGTGCCGAATCCAGCAATTATTAATGCTGTTGAACAACTTGACTATCGCGTCACCGTTGGTGATGTTGCCACGAAAGCCGGTCTGAATGTGGCGACGGTGGAGCAGGGCTTATTGGCGATCGCGACCGATGCCGGTGGTCACATGCAGGTCGCGGAGACCGGCGATCTGGTCTACCTCTTCCCGAAAAATTTGCGCGGCGTCCTTCGTAGCCGATCGTTTAAGCTGCGCCTGCAAGAAACCTGGCAAAAAATCTGGCGGGTGCTGTTTTACATCATTCGGATTTCGTTTGGCACGATCTTAATCGCGTCGATTATTTTAATTTTTCTGGCGATCGTGGCGATCTCGATCGCGGCCAGCAGCAACCGCGACGAAGACAATCGTGGCGGTGGTGGAATGACCTTTATGCCGCGTTTCTCCCCCTTCGATTTATTTTGGATTTACGATTTTGGCGGACAGCCGCGCCAGCGTCGCGATCGTGATTATCGCAGCGGCAACCGTAGCGCAGGCAGCGAGTCGGAGATGAATTTCCTCGAATCGGTGTTTTCGTTCCTCTTCGGTGACGGCAACCCGAACGCGGAAATCGATGAACGCCGTTGGCAGGCGATCGGCTCCGTGATTCAGGCCAACGGTGGCGCGGTGGTCGCGGAACAGATCGCGCCCTACATGGACGATCTCGGCACCGATCCCGACGATGAAGACTACATGTTGCCGGTGCTGCTCCGCTTCAACGGCAAACCGGAAGTTAGCCATGAAGGCGAGCTGGTCTACCATTTCCCCGAGCTTCAAGTCCGCGCGGCTGCGTCAAGCCGTGTCCTGAACCCGACGGCGAAAACGGGCTATCTGAAAGAAAAACCCTGGCCGTTTAGCCGCGCCGAATCCGGACAACTGGCGATGGCGGCAGGGTTAGGGGTCGTGAATTTGGTTGGGGCGATCGTGCTGGGGGTGATGCTCGGTGACGGGACGATCGCGGTGGAACTCGGCGGACTCGTCGGCTTCGTCAATGCCATCTACAGCGTTCTGCTGGTTTACGGTACGGCCTTCCTGTCTATCCCCGCTCTGCGCTTTTTCTGGCTCAAGGGCTACAACGCCAAGGTCGAAACGCGCAACGCCCAGCGCCAAGCTCAGGCGAAAGCCTTGACCGCGAAGCAAGCGAAGATCGCCCCGAAACTCGCCTTTGCGCAACAGTTCGCGAATACACAAACCATCTCGGAGGACGATCTCGCCTACACCACCGAAACCGACCTTTCGACCCAGGAACTCGAAAATCCCGATCGTGTCGAAGCGGAATGGAAGCGCCGTCTTGAGTCTGGCTCCTCGAATTAGATTAGTGTGAGTTCGGGGTTTCATTTCAGCCAATCAGGGTGATTTAGGACTGACTTGCGTCAGTCCTCGGCGCTTCTCGCCTATACTGCCCTGCTAAGGATTCACGCTAAAGATTTTCATGACTTCATCGCCGAGGTGGTTGATGACTTTCACGGCGATGCGACCAGAGGCGGGTTTGTCGAAGGGTCGCGAGGTGTCGCTATTGAGCGTAGCCCAGGCGTCGGGGTCGATTTCGGCTTTGAGGGTGGTTTTGAGGGATTTGTAGGGGTCGTTTGCACCGAGGAAGTAGGCGTGGCGGACGAAGAAGCTTTCTTCGTTGTAGTCGGTGTCGATGAACCAGCAGGCGATTTCGTCGGTGTTGCTGGCGCGGATGTCGCCGGATTGGGGATGAAAGACATCGACGCTGTTGAGTTTGACTTGCAGTTGATTTTTTATTCGTTATCGAATGAATATGACATCACGGTGATATTCAAGATAGGAGTTCTCAAGTTTATGCTTTTTAGGGGACTCAGCTTTTATCTCCAGTCTTTCTAAATCATTGAGGACTTTTTGTAAGGGAAGACTAAAGCCCCCTTTTTTAGAGGTTGTTGTTACCTTGAGATCATCTTCTAGTGTAATAAATCCACGATCAAATAAACGATCGTACAACGCTGATAAACACAGACCATTTCCAGGATCTAGACGACTATCAATTTTTGCCGCCCACGGAACAATATGGCTTGCAACAAGCAACGAATCCTCTGCTATACCAGTTATGCAGCATCTATTCTCAAAATTAGACAAAACTTTTCGGCGAAAAACCGATTGCTTCTGCCGTGCAGAAACCTCAGCCATACGATTTTGTATTGCAAATTCATTACTCTTCTCCGACTCTTCTCCATACTCTAAATGTTTAAATTCTGTATTTATTATTTCAGGATTTCCGTAAAAGAGACTGATATCAAGAGGGTCTTGGCAAATATGAATCTTAAGTTGAAAGTTTCTTATTTTTCCTATCCACCGCGTTTTCCCGTTCTTATCATTAGACAAAAATTCATCTTTAAGGACAGATTTTAAAGCAGGATATGGAATTACAAAAAAGTCTCCTTCTAACTCCGGATCTCCAGCAACAATTATATTGAACTTATCTCCAAACTCCTTGTAAAATTGACGAACTCTATTACGAGAAAAATCTAGCCAGTAATCTCGTTTCGGATCAGCTTTGCGGATGTAATTGGATTGCGACAGTATTTCTCTATTTCGCAAAATAAAGTTTTTCACAACTTCTACTTTAAATCATTACTTTGGCTTTGATTTCCTGTTCTATTTTGGGTTGATATTTTTCCCAAATCACATCGATTTCGGTGTTGTTGGCGATCGCCTTCAACGTAATATGCGGGACGCGCTGATAGACGAAGCCTTGGCGGATGTTGCGATGGGTGGGGGCGTTACTGGCGGGGGTTTGGCTGAGTTCGGCTTCTTTTTGTTGGCCTGCGGGGGTGTCTTTGAGCAGGTAGTAGGGGTAGCGTGCGCCCATGATTCGGATGCGGGCGAGGGCGAGGGCGACGCGGCTGGTGTCGATGGTGATCCAGCGGCGTCCCCATTGTTCGGCGACGTAGGCGGTTGTGCCGCTACCGCAGTTATGTACGGTGCAGGTTTCTGTTACGAAAGAATGAACGCCTTCTACTTCGAGATCATAGACAATTTCTTCGGTTTGTTCGGTGACAATTTGGCAGATTTCGATAGGTTTCTGCTCTAGTCCAAAAAAGACCACATCACCAATTTCTAAACTATCAGCGCGTCGCCATTGCCGATCGCATTGATCGCTTGCTTCGGTTGTTTCAAGGTGTGCTTGAATGCGGTCAATAACGCCTTCTAGGTTGTGGTAGACCTGATCATTGGTAAATCGCAGGACGGTCAGCCCTAAGCTTTGTAGGTAGCGATCACGTGCGGCATCATACGCTTGTGCTTCCGGGCGATCGTGGCTTTCGCCGTCTACTTCGATCACAATACCTTTGTCACGGGCATAAAAGTCTACGATGTACGCTCCGATCGGATGTTGACGACGGAATTTTGCGCCAAGCTGTTCGCGTCGTAGGGTTTGCCAAAGTTTTTGTTCGGCGGTAGTTTGATTTTTTCGGAGGGTTTTGGCGCGATCGAAGTGGTGTCCTGGTATGTGATTCCAGCTCGTCTGACCGCCATAGTCAAGATTGCGTCGTTGACACAGGATGCGATGTTCTGCGGTAACCCAAAGCCAAGTATTGTTCTGTCGATGACGAATGCCAATCATGCGCCCTTGGTAGGGTTTGGCGATCGTTCTGATGACTTGGTGGGGTTGTCCATCGTGTCCGATGACCCAGTTTCCAGGTCGCAGATTCTCGATCGCGATCGCACTCAAAGTCTCGACTGCTCCACTTCTCAAAGTCCCCCCGCGTGCGGGGGGATTTAGGGGGGACGATACCGCAACACTTCTCAAAGTCCCCCCGTTTACGGGGGGATTTAGGGGGGACGATACCGTAGGGTTGATCGTGTTTTGTGCGACGGGGTTTGCCCCCTCCCCAGCCCTCCCCCGATCGGGGGAGGGGGTCGGAGTTAGGATTTTGGTTCCTTGGCGGAGGCAGGTGGGATCGAGGACGAGATCGCCGGGATCTGTCGTCATTAGGATGCAGCGTTCAATCATGCTTGTTGATGATTGGACAACGTAAATTTTGGGATCAGAACGACTTTGTACAGCCCCGCTAATATCCGACCAAAGATTTGAAATCGGAGAATATCCAAAATCATTCTGGAATCTTCTATAGTTTAATTTTTTGGCTTTAGTGGACTGAAAGCGATCAGATCTTGCCAGGTTTTTTAATCCATTCAAAGTAGTTTTGAATGTTCCTTTTCCAGGATTAAATTTAAGACCTATAAAAGAAAATTTAGTAACATCGCCATCGCCAGCAGGTCGGGAGCTTGTAATATTATCAAGTCGATAAAAAGAACCATCCAGATATTGAGAGCTATATCTTTTCTCGGCGTCAGAATTTCTTGTTGAATAAACAACTCTAAATTTAGCTATATCTTGCTTTTTTGAATACCACAGAATAAAGTCACAAGTTGAACCAAGTAATCGACTACCCTCACTCGTTGTCTTTCTTACTGTAATTTGGGAAACATAATTATCCTCCCCAAAAACTTCATCCATCAAAGCCCGCACCCGATGAACATTCTCATCGCCAATCTGCACAAAAATCGACCCACTATCACTCAACAAATCCCGCGCCACCGTCAGCCGATCCCTTAAATACGTTAAATACGAATGAATCCCCTCCCGCCACGTATCCCGAAACGCCTTCACCTGCTCCGGCTCCCGCGTAATATGCTCCACCTTGCCATCCTTCACATCCCGGCTCGTCGTAGACCACTGAAAATTAGAATTGAACTTAATCCCATACGGCGGATCAAGATAAATACACTGCACCTTGCCCCGTAACCCCTCCCGCTCCGCCAGCGACGCCATCACCTGAAGAGCATCACCCAAAATCATCCGATTCGACCAATGGGCATCATGACGATAAAACTCCGTCCCCACCACCGAATCCGGCAACCCATCAAAATCCGCAAACAAATCCAACTGCTCATCCTGCGACTCCCGCGATCGGCGTAGCAAATCATCCACCAACGCCTTCGGCTTGATCTTCTCCTGGATATACAACGGCGGCGCATCCACCACCAAATCCGACCAATCCAACACATCCTTACCCCTCCACACCAACTGCGGATCAAGATCCGCATTGCGACGCTCATACGCCACCCGCAACGGACGCCGATCCTCCTCACCCATCACCGACTGATACTCCGCCGTCGGGATATTTTTTCGCGTCGCCTCCTCATGCGCGATCGACTCGATTTGCTTCGGACTATCAGACTTCTTCTTGGGAGGCATAACCAATTCGCCGTGACGCGACAGACAATAGAGACAACTTAAAATCTATAGAAAATCATAGCGGGTACATCGCCCCAACAAACCGAAATCAGGCTATTTCGCCGATGATAAACGCATGACCCCACAACTCGAAGCCGCGATCGCCGCCATTCAACCACTCTCCGCGCGAGAAGAGCTTTACGCTTCATCGGTGACATCATCTAAGATTGCCGACTCGATAACCTTGTCAAACTCCGCCTCGATTTCAAACACCGCCTGAAACTCCGTAAACGCCCAGCGCCCAAACGTTCCGAGATTATTCACCCCCGGAACCCAAAACGCCCGCATCGTACTCGCCTTTTCCTTCGCATCCTCCCCACGATACCCCTTAATTTCCACCACCAAATTCAACACCCGCGATCGCGCCTCATCGATCGCCAGCCGCACAATGAAATCCGGACGATAGCGACGCATCCCCGTCCCAAACCGGTACGGAACCTCAAACCCCAAACCGTGATTTTTCACATAGGACACCACACGCGGATGCGACTCCGCCACCCGACAAAACTCCGCCTCCCAATCACTATCCGTCACCGCAAAATTAATCGGACAACAACGCGGATCAGTTTGCCATAACGTCCGCTTCGCCGTCTTGAAATTCACATGCATCGTCGAACCGATCGGATTGTAACGATCCAGATGCGCCAACATCCGCTCCTGACCGTGCGCCACCGCGATCGCCGTATGGATCTTGTCGCAGGCCATCGCCGCCATCTCCTGATAGATCAACTGCGCCGTTTGCGTCCCGCCCGACTTGCGTAAATATCCCGTCACCCATTGCCGCACGATCGCCTTAAGCTGCCCGAACAAATGCAGCTTTGGATCGCCGCTCTCATCGCGAAAATAACGGTAAAGCAAATGGCGCGTCAGATGAAAAATTACCGTATTGTCGCGCATCTCCCCCAAATGCTGCACCGTGAGATCCACCCCCTCGCCGATGATGCCCTCATTGCGCGTCGTCGTCGCCCCCACCAACGCCGGAGTTAACTCCAACACTGAATCCTGCGGGTGAAACTCCGCCGTTAACTGCTCATCCGGCAGTTCCACCCCGTAGCCCTCCACGCGCGGAAACATAATCTCCAACGCATCGCGATCGGGTCGCACCGCCCGAATCTGCGTCGTCTTCACCGGCGGCTGCGGCGTCGCCACCACCGGCTTCGCCGTGAAATCAAACGGAATCCCGAACACATCGGCATACTCCGCGTTAAACAGCCCCTCATCATTGAGATCGTAAGACTGCCGCCGCAAGGCTCGCCCGATCACCTGCTCACACAACAACTGCGTCCCAAACGCCCGCACCCCCAGAACATGCGTCACGTTGTTGCAATCCCAACCCTCCGTCAGCATCGACACCGACACCACACAGCGGATCGACTCGCCCAGCTTGCCCCGTTTCCCCACCGTATTCATCACCTCCCGCAACAGGTCACGATCGCTGATCGACTCCGCCATCGCCGCCCCGTCCCGCTGACCAACTTCGTACCGAAAGCGATCAATCTCATCCGTCATCGCCGCCCGAAAATCCTTCGCTAACGCCTCGCCCGATTCGAGCTGCTCGCTATCGATGAGTAACGTCCGGGGACGCGATCGGCGATCGCCGCGATCGTCATAATTGCGAAACAGCTCTAGCCGCCCCGCGTGGTAGGCCGCCGGATCGCCCGCCTCATCCTGACGATAAAACCCCGAAATGTAGTCGTAGACAAGCTTTGAGCTAGAGGTATTGTTACAAACAATAATAAACACCGGCGGAATATCCAGCCCCGCCGACTGCCAAAGGTCGAACGTTTGGCGATAGTGACCGTACAGCGCATCGATCGCCGTCGTCAGCTCCGCCGGTAAACTCAGCGGATCGAGGGTTTTCGCCTTGCCGCGCCCCTTTTTCGGCATCTTCTTCGCTACATACGTCCAGAGGTCGCGAAACTTCGGCATCTCGCCCCCCGGTACGTTATCCGCCACCGGCACACGCGGCAGCTTGACAATGCCACACTCGATCGCATCCATCAGCGAAAAATCGCTCACCGTCCAGGGAAATAGCGTCCCCTCGGCATAGCCCGACCCGCGCAAGAAAAACGGCGTTGCCGACAGGTCATAGACCGTACGTACGCCCAGCTTGGCCTTAACCACTTCCAGCCCCGAGATCCACAGCCGCGCCGCTGCGTTATTGCTCTTCGCCTCGCTCTTGTCGTCCCCCTTCAGCGCCGTTTCATCATCGCTTTCTGGCTTTTCTCGATAGCAATGGTGCGCCTCATCGTTCAGCACAATCACGCCTTTTAAGCCCAACAGCTCCGGCATCACCCGCTGGAGCATCTGCCCCTCGGTTTCCAGCGTTGAAAATTCGCCCTCGCGTCCCTCGATCAGCTTGCGCGTCCCCGAGGCGATCGTCAGTCGCTCTCGCAGCTTAAAGGCGTGATAGTTCGTGATTACGATTTTCGCCTTTTGCAGCTCCGGCAACACATCCGGCGGGACCAGCTCACGTGTGCCGTAATAGTTCTCCGTATCGTTCGGCTGAAGCACCCGCAAGCGATCGCGGATCGTAATCCCCGGCGTCACGATCAAAAATCCCTTCGTGAACCGCGAACTTTGGGGCGATCGCACCGCGTTCAGCGTCTGCCACGCGATCAACATCGCCATCACCGTGGTTTTCCCCGCACCCGTCGCCAGCTTCAGGCAGACCCGCCACAACTCCGGGTTCGCCTCACCGTTGACAGCATTCAAATGTTCGATAAACGCCCGTTCTTTTTTCGTACCGGTGGGTGCAACCTCCGTCAGCCAAATCGCCGTTTCCACCGCTTCTAACTGACAGAAAAACGGACGAATCCCCTGAAAATCGTGATTGCGCCAATAGTCCAGCAGCCGCGCCGTTTCGGGCGTGACCTTCCATTGATCCCGCGAAAGTTGCCGCCAGCGATCGACTTGCGATCGCACACTATTGACGAACAGCGACAGATCGTAGGTCTGCGACGTATCGGAAATCCCCGCCGTATCAAATAGGGCGATCTCGGTCTGTTTCGCCTGCTCCGCTGAGTCCGCCTCGCCCGACGCTGCACCTTGTTTTCCCCGCTTGCCTCGCTTTTTCGGCTTGGGGATCGGCGTTAAAAATTCTGCCGATCGGCGTGTCCTAAGCAACCGATTGGTCGGCTGACCATCGGGGGCGAGTTCCCAGTGTTGCGCGGGGTAGGCGTAGGGAGAATTGAGGATCGGGCGATCGAAAAAGTTGGACATCTTCAGATTCTCGGTGGGGTGGGTTACGCTCGCAATCCGTTTGGAAGTTCGCGATATTCATTGAGCATAAACCGTAACGCACCGCAGACCTGGAACCTAAAGCGCCGGGGTTTTAGTATGCCACTCCGTCGCCTGCTCATACCGTTGCGCCACCTGCAATAACTTCGTTTCTTGCAGCACATTCCCGATAATTTGCAGCCCGATCGGCAAGCCCTTCGCATCAAAACCACAGGGCAAACTGAGCGACGGCAAACCCGCCAAGTTAACCGGAATCGTCATCAAATCCGATAGATACATACTCAGCGGATCATCGGTCTTTTCACCCGCCTTAAACGCCGTCGTCGGCGAGGTCGGCGACACCAACACGTCATACTTGGCAAACGCCGATTTAAAATCCTGGCAAATCAGCGTCCGGACTTTTTGCGCCTTTAGATAGTAGGCATCGTAGTAGCCTGACGACAGCGCGTAGGTTCCGATCGCGATCCGACGCTTCACCTCCGCCCCGAAACCCAACGCGCGGGTTTTGGCATACATATCGATCAGGTTGTCCGATTCCTCGACCCGCTGGCCGTACTTCACACCGTCGTAACGAGCCAGATTCGCTGACGCTTCCGACGGCGCAATCACGTAGTAGGTCGGCAGGCCGTAACGAAACGTGGGGCAGGAAACGAACTCCACCTCAGCGCCGAGATCTTCGTAGACTTTCAATGCCGCCTTAACCGCGTCGTCCACTTCAACATCGAGTCCTTCGCCAAAGGTTTCTTGGATCACGCCGATTCGGAGTTTGTCGCCATTGAGGTTGGCGATCGCCTCCTGCTTCAGCGCCTCAGCATAGCTCGGAACTTCGACTTTGAGGCTGGTCGAGTCCTTCGGGTCATACCCAGCCATCGCTTCGAGGAAAATCGCGGCATCTTCGATGCTGCGGGCGAAGGGGCCAATCTGATCGAGCGATGAGGCGTAGGCCACAAGGCCGTAACGGGACACCAGGCCATAGGTCGGCTTGAGGCCGACGACACCGCATAAAGACGCGGGCTGACGAATCGATCCACCGGTGTCAGAACCCGTGGCGACGACGCACTGACCGGCGGCCACCGCAGCGGCGGAACCACCGGAGGAACCACCGGGAACACGATCGGTATCCCAAGGATTCGCCGTCACTTGGTAGGCGGAATTTTCGGTGGAGCTGCCCATCGCGAACTCGTCAAGGTTGGTTTTACCGACGGAAATCGTCCCGGCGTCGCGTAACTTTTCGACGACGGTTCCGCTGTAGGGTGGGATGTAATTTTCGAGGATTTTCGAGGCGCAGGTGGTCGGTACGCCTCGGGTACACATGTTGTCTTTGATGGCGATCGGGATGCCTTCGAGGATGCCGATCGTCTCACCCGCCGCGATCTTGGCATCGACCGCCTTGGCCTGCTCGATCGCCTGTTCACCGGTGAGATGTAAAAAGCTGCGTAGCTGGGGTTCGGTGGCGTCGATGCGTTGCAGCGTTTCTTGGGTCAATTCCAGCGCTGACCGCTCTTTAGAAACCAGTTGCTGATGCAACTCACGAATGGATGCCATGCTCGCGCCTCTGTCGAAAACTGTTTTAAGTTGGATAAGGAATGGTTCAACGACGCGATTGGGGATTGATCGATGACGTCTTGAGCGATTCAACCGATCGTCAAGTTCGAGCAAGCTGATCCCAAGAGTTTTTGGTCGTTCTCACCATCACTCAGACAATCGCTGCGTTGTCCTTTGACACTATAGCGGGGAACGCGATCGTGCTTAAAAACGGGCTGACGTCTGTCTGACCTATTTAAGCTAACCCCGCTCTCGATTCATCTAACTTCAAGGACATCGACGCCAACGAAGTAGACCAATAAATAAAAGGTAGACTTCGTTTTTGTGGAAATGTTGTCGGGCTTTAGCCCCAGAGAACAGCACTAAAGCGCAACAACGACGATTGATCGTGGGCTACTTAGCCGAAGGTTAAGCCAAGATCGCTGGTGGAGACGATCGCGATCGAGCTGCTGAGATCAGCCGAGGCCAGACCCGTGACGCGACCGATGTAGGAACCATTCCCGAGCTGAATCAGGGCATCATCACCCGCAGCGATCGCGCTGACGGTAACTCCATCCCCCGCCACGATGATTTGATCGCCCTCACTGACGCTGAAGTCCGCGATCGTATCGAGCATCGTCACATCCGTCGTCGCCTCCGAGGCCACCCGCAAAATGAAGCGATCGGCTCCGGCTCCTCCGGTCAATGTATCGAGACCCAAATCACCGATCAGAAAATCATCCCCGCCATCGCCCTTGAGCGCATCGTTATCCTGACCGCCGCGCAGAAAGTCGGCCCCCTCGCCACCATTCACAACATCGTCACCTTTGTTGCCGTGGAGGATATCATCGCCGTCATTGCCGCTGAGAAAATCATCGCCTTGCCCGCCACGAATCAGATCATTATCGTCACTGCCGCCACTGCCGCCGTCGATCGTGTCATTTCCCTGATTTCCCGTGACATAATCCGGAGCGGTTGAACCCGTCAGGCGATCGTCACCACCCAGCAAGACAAAACCGCCGAGATTGTTTTCGTTGTCACTGAGCGAAAGACTCAGGGTCTCAGCGCTATTGCTAAAAATTTTGGTAGGGAGCAAAAGCTCTGCAAAATTAATCCGGTTGCTAAATAGATTGAGCGGAATTGATCCCATAAAACCGGACTCACGACCTGGAATTACACCGTCAATTAAGCCTAAAAGAACCGGAGCATCCGCCGGAATCAGATTAAGCTGTGGTGGTAGCTCAAATCCTGGTAGTGTGCCAACAAAACTACTGATATCGCTCAGAGTTTGATTATTAAAAAATCCGCCTTCAAGACCGCTGATGGCCTCTAGGGCTACATCCGGTGCGAATAAACTGAGGTCAAGTGGAAACTCAATTGGAAACGGAAAGCTACCCACAGAAATTCCGAGGATAACGGGAGTGTCGAACGAAAGGTTGGCCATTCTGATGTCCGGAAAAATGGAGCGTGAAAGATCGAACTTTGAGAGTATACAGAGTGAGAAAATGGCGATCAATCATCCTGAGATCATCTTGGCCTCAATCTATAGAATCAATGGTATGACAGGCTTATTGAAAATCACAGAATATAGATCCTATGTTCAATATACCGGGCTGTAATTTAGCCCTGATTTGGCTGTAACTTCGCTGCAATCTAAAGGCTATGTGGATAATTTTATCGGGATCGAGATCGCATTTATGGGTCTTATGTTCGGCATAATGCTTGATGGCCTGATGGTTCTGGCTCGTATAATGATCCCACTTGCGATAGCGGCAGCCGCGATCGCACCCCCAACGTCAACGGTGACATCTGACCCCGCGCCAAATGCTCCGCCGCCGCACAGCCGATCATGGCCGCATTGTCCGTACAAAACTGCATCGGCGGGAATAACACCTTAATGTCCGTGTCCTGCGCCGCTGTTTGTAAACACGATCGCAGCCGACTATTGGCCGCCACACCACCGCCAAGCGCGATCGTCGTCAACCCCAAATCCGTCGCGCACCGCATCGCCCGTTTCGTCAAGGCTCGCGCCACCGCCTCCTGAAAACTGGCGGCAATATCTGCCACCGGCAACGACGCCGTATCGCTTGGATCAATCCCCCGATCCGTCCGCAAACCCTCCACCAGTCGCCGCACCGCCGTTTTGAGACCGCTAAAACTCGAATCGTAGGGATGAAACCCACCGCCACCGACCAGCTTGACCCGTCCCTCGGGCAACTTAAACGCCGCCGCGTCCCCGTCCCGCGCCACCCGATCGATCGCCGGTCCGCCGGGATAGCCCAGATTCAGCAGCCGCGCCACCTTATCAAACGCTTCCCCCGCCGCATCGTCGCGCGTTTGACCCACAATTTCGTAATCCCCACAGTCTCGCACGTGAATCAGACTGGTGTGTCCGCCAGACACGAGCAAACAGAGAAACGGCGGTTCGAGGGTTGGCTCGGCCAAATAGGACGCATAAATATGACCCTCCAGGTGATGCACCCCCAGCAGCGGTTTATCATGCACGATCGCCAACGTCTTCGCCGCACTTAGCCCCACCATCAGCGCCCCCACCAATCCCGGCGTACAGGTGACCCCGATCCCATCGATCGCCCCCCAGCCGATCGCCGCTTCCGCCAACGCCGCCTCAATCACCGCCCCGATCGTCTCTAAATGTTGGCGCGAAGCCACCTCGGGAACAACCCCCCCATACAGCCGATGCGTTTCAATCTGAGACGACACAATACTACTTAAAACGTTGCGTTTTTTAACAATAGCAACGGCGGTTTCATCGCAACTGGTTTCGATCGCTAAAACGGTAGGCATAGTAGTAAATTACGACGGGTAACAGACGCTAAGAGAGGCTGGGCTTTTGTGATAGCATTCTACGCAGACCTTTGCCGATCTTGGGTTCTACGGCAATGTTTACGGTCTTTTTGGTTCGATTGCGAAAGTTAATTTCGGTTAACGGTATTGGCCTCGATCGTCTAATTGCTGAAGCTGGTTAAAACCACTTCAAACGTCAGGTTTGGAGGGGTTGCTGACTTCCTCGATTTAGTTTAAATCGTGAGTTTAACGACTGGCTTTTGAAAACGCGATCGAGACCTCAATTCGATTGCTCACTCCGCTGGTTTTGATCTGTTGATTTTGATCCGTGATGCGCGAGCAATTAACGTTCAGATAAACGTTTAAAGTCCTGTAACGTTTTGTAATTCTAAGGAATCATTTTATGCGACAACTACTGGCGCTGGTTCTGACGGCATGTCTCTGGTTTGGCTTCGCGCCGACCGCGTCTGCAAACGTCGGCACTCTCACCCCTTGCAAGGATACCCCCGCTTTCATCGCTCGGGCGAAGAAGGCAACCACCGATCAAGCCAAAGCTCGTTTCGCCTCCTATGGCGAGCAACTGCTTTGCGGTTCAGAAGGTCTACCCCACTTGGTCGTTGATGGCCGCTGGGATCGTGCTGGCGATTTTATGATCCCTGGCGTGCTGTTCCTCTATATCGCAGGCTGGATTGGCTGGGCCGGTCGTAGCTATCTGCAAGCGATCGCTGGCGATAAGTCTCCCACAACCAAAGAAATCATCATCGATGTGCCTCTGGCTGTGAAATGCTCCTTGGGTGCTGCGACGTGGCCGTTGTCAGCTTTCAAAGAAGCATCGAGCGGTGAAATGTTTGCAAAAGACGACGAAATTACGGTTTCGCCGCGCTAGGCAACCCCATTTCTCGATTGGCTTTGCCGTAGTCTAACGCGAGTTAATACTGCGGTTTGACTGTGATCTCGACTAGTTCAACGGAGATTTTTACGATGGACGGTTTAAAAACCTACCTCTCGACCGCACCGGTCATTGCAACCCTGTGGATGCTTTTGACTGCGGGCATTTTGATTGAATTCAATCGCTTCTTCCCTGACCTGCTGATTCACCCGCTCTAAGGTCGAATCCTCTAGGTTGTTGATAAGACAGATTTATTAATTCATTGAAATTAGTAAATCTCGCTGAAATTGAACGATTTACAGCCCGCACACGCGAAAAAGCCCGATCAATGAAGTGATCGGGCTTTTTTTATAGATCCCGAAGGGCTGTCATTAATTCAATTTCTAGCGCTTACCCAGTAAGGGTTACAGCCCCTATCTTTTTGTTGAGTCGGGCGTTCAACAGCTTCCCCGATAAGGGTTCTACAATTAATTGATGACACGCCCTAGATGGTGCGACCACGACCGACGCTGACCCCCTAAGAGTTTTTTAGGAAGGTTTGGTTTAATAACTCGTAAGACTATCGCATTGGTTTAGCGACGATCGTAACCAATATTTAGCGAAGCTTGCCAACAGCTCGGGGTGCTAAACATTGATCGAACTATCTTCCTACAGGAAGCAGCTAGCAACAGCCTTGTCTGGCTTCCGACCTAGACTGCAACAACTGGTTATGGACTTTGGCTCATCCAAAGGTTGTGCTATTTCCGATGACGCACTCAAGGATGTAGACAATGCAGCATGGCTGGTTTACCTAGTCCCCGAAGCTCAAGAAGAATGGCGCGATCGAATTTACTGGATTCGGACGATTGATCGCCTTGCCGAACATGATTGGCTAAACGGCGAACGGAATGGATTTGATCAATTCTGTCAGCATTGGCAGCACCGGCGGGAGGCCGGAGAGGTTTCGAGCAATGCATCATGCCAGCTTGAGCTTTGGCAGATGTCTCGTACTTGGCGACATCTTGTTGGGGCAGAGCAAATAGATTGCGACGATCGCGATCTGTTTGCTCTCTCCGCTTGGCAGCGCTATCTTCAGGCTGTCGCCACCTATCATCGCGATGATCTCATCCTTCAGACGATAGCCGATTATGATCGCATGATTGATGGCCTGGGCGGCTCACTGTTTCAAGTGTTACCCGACCTTGATGCTGACCTCGCTGTGGGCGCTCGCGCCCTTGGCGCACTCGATCAGTGCTACAACCATTTACGCGATCTGCATGAAGATACACGGCATCGTCTATGCTACTTTCCCCACACTGTCTTGGATGAGTTTGGGCTGACCGCCGAGCATTTTTATCAGCGCACGGTGTTTGATCAACCGGGCTACGTTGATTTAATACACTGTTGGCTGCACGAATATTTACCACCACGCAAGGCGATCGCCCAACAGTTTGCCCGACGCCTCGATCTCCCACCGTCATGGAAACTGCTGTGCGACTGGTCGCTCGATCGCTACCAGCGTATCGAAACGTGCTTACAGCGTTGTGACTACAACTATGTTGATTTCGCGCAGCATTATTGGACAGATGTACGTCAACATCTTCAACATCATCCGAACACTTCCACCTTCCAGATTAATGTCCAGGCTCCTTTGGACGGTGAGATCTACAAACCGCTCGCCCTTCACCGATCGGCATAATCGACAGACACAATCGATACACGCAATCGACTGACGCAATCAACAGAAAAGATACAATTTTCTATCCCCCATACCAACCACAATCCACCAGTTTTACCCACTAAGTAAAAATAAATGTAAAAGATCCATTCGGAGATTGTATTCTGTGATACTACTGTTCGTGTACAGCTAGGTACCTAGAGCGCGTATCGGTACACAATCACTGTCTGCCTGCTGACATCGAAGCCAAGATTTACTCTCCTTCGCTGATTCGCACGTACTTTGGGATTTCCTATCACAGCTTCGTTAGCCCATCTAAAACTGAAACAGTTACAACGAAGGTCTAATCATTTTTTGCCTTTACACAAGTGCATCTGCACAAGTGCATTCACACGAACAAAAGTCGTTAAAACTGACTTAGTTGATAGGCCAGTTTCTGTCTTTTGGCAAACCGAATCAGTGGTTAATTATCGAGTCAGGATTCAGGTGAATCGGCTTATAAAAATACGCTTTTCTGGATTTCCGTTCACAGCTTTTATTATTCTCGTTATCATGGGATAGTATTCTGCTCTAAACTAGGCTCTAGTGTTTGAAATCCGGTCTCAATACTGAATTTAGACTCTACCCCCTTCAAACTTGCGGTCTACAGTATCTCTAAAGTATCGATCGACAGATTCGTCGCTACTTCGCTCTCTTCTCAAAGATTCCAGCACCATCTAAACATCAGCAACTCAAGGACAATCATTATGACTTCTACTGTCGTTATTCCGCGATATACGATCGATGTCATCCGCACAGAAGCACGCGAACTAATTACGTCCGGAATGATCGGTCGCAACCAACCGATATATTCGCTGTGCCAATATATCCCGGCACGGGAGTGGACTTCGGTGGAACAAGAGTTAGAGGATTACGGTTACTTGTTGCGCGATCGCATCATTGATCTCCTCTATTCAGAATCCTGGACTTCAGATTAGTAACGACTCTTTTAATTTTTCTCATTCCCGGATGTAGATTCTGCTCTATCTTTAGACAATTTTAGACAAACCTTCACATCTTGCAGAAGCAAGACGACGACTCGTTTTTCATTCAACAAGATTACGAACACTCCTCAAATCAAGCGATTTTTCTACACCAGCTTTAACCAATACAGGCGTCTTCGCTGCGTGTTTCCGCAGTTAAGACGCCTGTATTGTGTCAAGAGCTAAGGGCTACTTAAAACACCGTTAATGTCCTTCGCAAGTTTGATAGAGGATTCAGCGTCGGTAGGATTTTGCGCAATCCCCTCATTAACCAGAATTAAGAATCTTCTGAACGCAGTTGCTCTAACTCTTGGCGCAAGGCTGTTAGCTCCTCGGTGAGGTCGTGCAACTCTTGGGCTGCTTTCGTGGACGGCTGAGGTCGTGGCGCGGTAGCTCGATTTGTCGAGCTTGAGGCGGAGTTTGATGGTGATTGCGTAAAGGTTTGCTCAACGAATTCGCGAGCTTCGCGTTCCGCCACTTCGCCTTTTTCGGCCAGCTTTTCGGTCATGCTATCCCAGTCGAGCTGGAATGTAGCCATCGCTTCTTCGCGTTTAACGGGATCTTGGATGCCCTCAACGATCGAGGTGGCCGCGCCAACGGTGACGCGTAGGCTATTTTGTAACGACTGCACCAAGTTATCGGAATTCATAGCCATAGCTGTCTGTGAACTTGAGGGGGGATTAGGAAGTAAACGGATCGACCATTATTCTGGCGCGATCGACCCGATCCTAGCATTGCTCTACCGGCGATCGCTGGTGGGGATGGCCGCCACAACGACTATACCCACCAGACTTACGCATTAATCGGCTAAAACCACGAAAGACCGTGAGCGAATGGCCATAGCCACCATTCTATTTTGATGTTTTGCGTCCGTCCTCCGTCCTGGCTGTGTGGTTTGGCCTAGCGGACAAACTTCGGCATGATCTCGGCTGCCGTAAATAAACCGTAGATTCCGCGCTGATGTAGCTCAATGCCCGCTTTGAGGTAGCCAAAGGCAGGGCCGCAGACGTTGGCCGCCATGCTGGTTTCGTCGCCGAGGGTGAAAGTGTGGGTTGAGGTTTTGCCCTCGAAGGTGCGTCCGGTGACTTGGACGTTGGTGCTGAGGGGTTTTTGGGCGTTGCGGGTATCGACAACGCCGCCGACCGTGACGCGATCGCGATCGACGATGCCCGCGAGTTCGAGCATGATGTCGTCGGCGTGTTCCATGTTTTCCAGCGAGATCAGCCCGTTGGTGGTGTCGAGCAGCGCCGCGACTTCAGCGTCACTCATGGCGCGGGCGCGATCGACGTCGTAACCGGGCATGTGGGCGATATCTTCGCGAATCGTGGCGCGATAGGCTTCCCAGTTGGCGATGCCGACGCCGAAGGTAATTTTGACCGAGTGGATTTCGGCGTAGCTTTGGGCGGCGAGGGCGGCGGCGGCGGTGAGGAGGCCGGGGGTTGCGCCGCAGCCCGTCATGTAGGTGATGCCTGCTTTTGCAAGGTCGTCGCGCAGTTCGATCATTTGTTCGACGGCGCTGGTGCGTTTCATCGCATCAACCAGGACGCCTTTCCAGCCGGAGGCGATGAATTGTTTCGCCACCGACGCCATGAAGGTATTGGGCAGGTTCGGGAGGGCGAGAAAGTAACCCTGAACCTGGGGCGCGGCTTCGATTAGATCTTGGATGCTTTGGTGACTGAGTACGCCTCCCGTTTCGATCGTGCCGAGGGTTCCAGTTTTGGCGTAGGCGCTGATGCAGGTGTCGGCGTCGAGTCCGGCAGGATCGTAGATGTAGCCTTTGCCGTCAGCAGCGGCGACAAGACGCATGTCACGTTTTGGAGCGAGAACGCGGGCGGCGGCTTGGCCGAGTCCGCCGAAGCCGAGAACGCCAACGGAGAGGGGGGTCGTCAGGGTTGGGAGGGTACTCATAAGTGCGTGTCAGTCAGAAATAAGGACGAAACGAATGGGGATCTATTATCCCGTGACAGAACAATTTTGCGGGGTGGCTTGGGAAGTTCTTCACGGGCGATCGCCACTAAATCACCACTAAAAGGCATTTTTGACCGCTTCTTTAACCACATCAATACCGGCGGAGACGGCCTCGTAGCCAAACCGTAAAATCAGCGAGGTAAGCGTCAAACCGATCGCGCCGATCGTCAGGCCGATCGAGGCGACAAATCCATCGTCATCCAGCAGACCAAAGCCGATCGCAAAAATCCCCATCGCCGGAACCGTATTGGTTCCCGGAATCGGGATCATCATCGAAATCGACAGCAGCACGATCGCCAGACCGAGCACCGTTCGCCCGATCCGACTGGTGCAGACCACGGCCAAGCGCGGACGCGAAAAAATCTCGACCCGTTGCAGCCAGGGCATCCCTTTCTTTAGAAATCCCTGAATGGTGACACGATCGAAGTCTCGGTTTAGCCATTTTTCCGGTAGCCACGGTTGTTTAGAGCCGATGAGGAGCTGGACGGCCAGGACAAACAGCAGAATTCCGAAGGGGACGGAGTAACCCGGAGCTGGGAGGGGCAACGCCGATGGCAGCGAGAGCAACACAAACAAAAAACCGAAGGTTCGCTCGCCCGCTAGCTCAAACAGGTCGCGGAGTTTGACGGGATCGGTGCGATCGGATTGTAGAAAGGTGCGATCGAGTTCAGTGGAAAGTTTGGCCACAGGGGGGATCTCGTTAAACGAGGTGAGGAAAACACATGTGAATCCGAGTCAGAACGTTTGGCGATCTGACCCGATCTCACATGCAATCGCGCTAAAGCGTAGCATGTTTGACTTTATCGATCGTTTTTTGAGTTTTGGATCATTTTTGGCTCACTTTACAGACGATTGATTGATCAGGAATGGGAATGAATATCCACGCTTAGGAGGTCTTCACAAAACGGATGATTTCGCGGACGTGTTCGAGGAACTGGCCGTCCGCTGTGATTTGCGCGATCGCATTACGCGCTTCTGCCCGGAGACGCTCGCGATCGGCTTGGGCTTCGATCGTCTGCTGGCGATGCTCGACACCAAGCGCCTGCAATTCATCCGTCAGGACTTGGAGTTGTCCGGCCTGCCGCGACGCGAAGGAGTTGGCCTGATCAAGACTGAGTTCGTGTTCGAGCTGTTGGACACGTTCGATCGTCATTTCGAGCTGAGACGTGGTTTCGGCTAACCGTTCGCTAACGGTGCGTACATCGTCCCGTGGAAAATTAAAGGATCGATCAATGGAATTCAAACGATTGACTAAGTATCGATAGAAAACGATCGCGGGTCGCAATCCCGTAAACAAGAGCGTCGCGATACTGCTGACGTAGCCGATCGCGCTAATCCCAGCAGCGGCGAGCGCATACAGCCCGATCGCCGACACCAGATGCAGCCCGATCGCCACGATCAGCGATCGCGCCGCCACCTTACGCACGTAGGCCACGGATTTGGGATCAACGGTGATGTTTTTCTCTTTTGAGATCGTGGCGTTATCGAGGGCGTGCTTGGCCGAAAAGTGAATATTCCACGGGATCGTGACGATCGCCAGCAGCCACCAGAAACTCGCTAGGCCAATAATCCAATCGAGAAAACTCCCCGACGGAATCTGCAACCATTGCAAGATTGCAAACGCCAGCAGCGCGATCAGCACCAAAAACACCGAAAATCCACCGAATGATCGAGCTTCACTAGAGGTCATTGCACATACCGCCTGATTCAAAATTGGATTTGTCAACAATTACGTTGATCGTGGCTGTGCGATCGGCGGTCTCGCTGAGATGTGTGACAGTTTGGCGATCGGGTTCAACGATCGCTCCCCCTCCGGCTTAAATTGAACAGGACTTACGCAGAAGTCCAATTTCTAAACGAGCCACTAGATTGAAGCTAAATCAACGTGATTTTAAATTGGGGGTTGCGCAATCAAGAAAGGCGCGTTATACTAATTCTCACAGACGACGCGGGATAGAGCAGTCTGGTAGCTCGTCGGGCTCATAACCCGAAGGTCGGTGGTTCAAATCCGCCTCCCGCCATCTAAAAGAAAAAAGAGATTCGTTAACTCGGGTCTCTTTTTTTGTTTGGACATTTTGTTTGGGCATATTATATATTCCACTCAGCAACAGTCTCATACGAAATCCGCTTGTGCATAATCTTAGATCGTCGCTCTAGCTGGACACTGCACTATTTGCTTCGCAAAGGCTATGCCAACGACTCCGCTCAGTGCTCATAGGCGTTTTTTATTTTTCCCATACAGAAACGGATTTCGTCTCACTCCCTGGTGATGTTGGTGATAGCGAGCTATGGGACGCTGCAATCTAAAGCTGCAATGACGATCGCTTCAAACTCAGCCGGTATGATTAAGTGTAAGCGCGTTACGAAATAACCTGTGCGCTAGGTCTGAAATTTTCTAGAGGATGCGAGCCGGTACTGTTTCGTGATCGCGCTTTACAAGCCTTGACCTGGTGATTCGAGATGATGTTGATACTGGGATCACCAACCATGCCGTTGACTTGTCGCATAGAGTTCCACAAGCCCCATGTCTGAGAATCCGATCAATCGCGTTTCACGTCCCGTTCTCGTCGGTGGTCTTGGATTGTCGGCGGGCTTGGCGTTGTGGAGTGGCCTGAGCCAGTGGGGAGCGGAGGCCGCGATCGGTGATGGATTTGGCACGATCAGTCTGTGTGCGCTGGGGGTAGGAACCTGGCTCTGGCGGCGGCAGCGAGTAACCACGCCAGCGATCGCGGACGAGAAACCGACGGCGGATCGTCAGGGCGCGATCGCGGCAATTGATCGCCTGAGTGTGGCGATCAAGCGTTTGCAAGCGGAACTGGAGATGGCGAAGACCGACGGTCAGCGCGATGGGGTTAACGTCGGCGACCCCGCAAAACAGGACGATCCAGCGGATACGCTGACCGATATTCAAGTGGCGATCGCCCGTTGGCAGATCGAACGCGAGACGTTGAGCGCGTCAATTGATCGAGACACCCTGACGATCGCCCTTGTCGGTTCGCCCGCCGTGGGTAAATCCACGATCATTCGCTACCTAACGTCTGCTATCTCAGCACCCTCACAAGCATTAACACCGCCAGATCTGCCCGAAATTGCCTGGGATGAAATTACGATCCGTACCGATCGTCGTTCTCATGAAGTCACCGACGATCGTGAATCGTTCCCAACACAGCCCCTCCAACAAGCAACGCGATCGCGCTCATCAGATTTGCGCCGCGCCCTGCTCGCCGATTGCGTACTGTACACGATCGCCGGAGACCTGACCGCCAGCGAGCGCCGCGATCTCGAACAGCTTGAGCGTGCAGGGCAAACCACGATCGTGCTGTGGAATAAAAGCGACTTGGTGAGTGAAACCGATCGCGATCGCGTTCTCGGCAGCATTCGTCATCAACTAGCAGATTTGATCGCCGCCGATCGAATTATTCCGATCGCCGCCGCACCGCGCGGAGTCGTTTCACCCAACTTCGCCGCACTGATCACGACCATTGATCAAACCGTAATTCATCCGTTACAAGAGCGGGTTTGGCAGCAAATTCAACGCGCCTCAACTCTGGCGATCGCCGACATTAAACTCAGCCTCGATCGCCTGCGTCGTCACCGTGCCGAGCCGATCGTCCGCCGTTACCAGTGGATCGCCGCCACCGCCACCGCCGCCAACCCGATCCCGAGCCTCGATCTACTCGCCTCAGGCAGCATCGGCACACAACTTCTGATCGATCTCAGCCGAATTTATCACCGCGATTTATCGCTCGATCGCGCCCGTGCTGGCTTTGAGGTGATCGTCGAAATGCTGCTTAAACTCGGCTTGGTGGAACTATCCACCCAGGCGATCGCCGGTTTACTCAAATACAACCCCGTGACGTTCCTCGCCGGAAGTGCCGCCCAGGGCTTAAGCGCCGCCTATCTGATCCATGTCATCGGAACCAGCGCGATCGTCTATTTCGAGACCCTGGATGTAGAATCTTTCGAGTCGATGGATGATGCCAGCGCGGCTAAGGTGGATCGCCCGTGGGACACAACGCGCTTTCAGACCATCCTGTCGCAGACGATCGCCACCACCCAGCGATCGGCCTTTTTGCAATCGTTGCTCGATCGAGCGACCCGACACTTTGCGAGTCCCGCCACATCCTCGCCAACACCGACCACCGAAGTGACGCCAAATTCAGCATCACGGGCTTAACGGCGTGATTATTCTCATCATGCCGGTCATCTCGATCGTTCCCATCGTCTCGATTCAGGAGCATTTGAGCCGATTGCTTTAAGAATCGGCGCAATTTACCAAATTTTCGGCGACCTTTGTCTACACTTGAGGTCAAGTTGGATGGCGCGATCGCATCCATCGCTACGACTGCTTGACTCTGACCCAAGACCTGCGCCCCTATCAACCATGAGCCTACCGCTAGTCATCGATATCGCTCTCGGCATTATTTTTGTCTACTTAATCCTCAGTTTGCTCGCCTCAGAAATTCATGAGCTGCTGACAACGATTATGCAATGGCGAGCCGATCACTTAAAACGATCTATTCGTCTCATGCTGGATGGCGGCGGATCGGCCAAACCCGATCAAAATACCGCCGAGAAAAATGCCGAACTGGATCGAGTCACCCAGGCCACCGAAAGCCTCACCGATCGGCTATACGCCCACCCGCTGATCAACACCCTTAACCAGGAAGCCACGGGTCAGATGGCTGTTTTGTTTCGTAAACTGAGCAGCGGTTTTGTCAGCGCGTCCTACAAGTTTGCCTCAGCGCTGTACTCCATCTTTGGGGGCGCTTTGACCAAAGACGGTGCAAAGCCTCACAATCCCTTTTCTGCACAGGCCAGCGCTCCGTCCTACATCCCGGCAGACACCTTCGCTCAAACCGTCATCGAAACCTTTGAGCTATCCAAAGTCGGGCGACTCGTGACGCTATCGCGCCTCGAAGAGTTTAAACGTCAGCAGCTCAAAGAGATCTTGCGTCAAGTGAAGCATCTCGCGTTTCAGGAATCGCAGGATTTAGCCACGGAACGTCTCCGGCAAATTGCGCGGGACTATGAACAGATTATGCTGAGTTTTGCAGAGGGAAACACGCCGCTCTACGCTGTGATTAACCAAATGGCGCAAACTTTGGCGGGATTTATTAACTACTGCGAGACTTTTCTTTCGCTGGATGATGCGGCTCGGCCATACTTTCTCTACCAATTGGCCTACATTCGCGATAAGCACTACAGCGAAGCTGAAAAACCAGCGCTGATCGCATCGCTGAAGCCAGACTTGCAGGAAATCCTAACCTTGGTGCGCGATAAGCGTGAGCTATTTCATGAGCTGCGTAACACCATCACGGATACGGATAGCCAGGTGTATAAAAGCCTGAGCGCGGTGCTGCACAACCTCCCCGAATTGCCGCCGCCGCTGCAAGAAAGCCTGAGCGCGATCGCCACCAACGTCAAACAGCGATCGGGCGATCTCGAAGAGGATCTACGGTCGCTCCAGAGCGAAATCGAGTCGTGGTTCGATAAATCGATGACGCGGGCATCGGGCGTCTATAAGCGCAACGCACGCGGGATTGCGATTTTGATCGGCTTCCTGATTGCGGTCATCACGAATGCCGACACGCTGTTTATTGTCGATAGTCTGTCGCGTGATAGTGTCTTGCGGGCAACCGTCTCGGAGTTTGCCACGTCGCAGATACAGTCGTCTCAGGCACAATTTCAAACTCCGGACGGTGCTGACAGCGTGAACAGCGCGACGCCCGAACAGCTCAATGCTGAACTCGACGTGATTAAACGCAATGTTCGCCAGTCGCTCGATGATGTGACTTTACCGCTGGGCTGGGATGAACCGATGCTGGAGCTGCAAGCGGAGGGTGAGTGGACGATTCCGATGACCGATGTTCCGCTTCCTTGGGTCAAGCGCTTTGCGGGTTGGGGAATCAGCGCGATCGCGATCTCGATGGGAGCGTCGTTCTGGTATGACCTGTTGCGGAAGGTGTTGGGCTTAAAAGTCGGCAACTCGGGCGGGGAGAGTTCTAGTCGCGGCTCTTAGGAGTCTATTCAGGCAAGCGGTTTATTGATTCAAGATTCGGTGAATTAATCGCGATCGGTCTTGAGCCGTCATGATCAATCAAGGCTGCTCAAGACCGATCGCGCCGTCTCCGATCGTCTCAGTTCATCGCGTACACGCATTAAGATCCGGCCAAGATGATTTGCGCCGGTACGATCGGCTCCGCAGCCCCAAAAATAATCGACGGGTGAATCTTCGATCAATACACGATCGCCCGTTGCGATTAAAGTTTGCTGGATCTCGCGGTGGCGCTGAAATTTATCACGCACCACATCTCCCATCACCGCCAGTTTAATGTGATCCCAATCGGAGCGATAGGTCTGCGTGTGCGATCGGCCAAGCTTGGCGGCAGCGTCCGGGGTTGGCGCAGCGTGGATGCGATCGAAGAGATCGCGATCGCTGCCGAAAAATTTCTGAGCTTGATAATAATGCTCGGCAGTCGGCCACGATCGCCCTGCAAGCTGAACGCTGTGGGCTGAAAAATTGGAAAAGCAGCCGTAGGGCTGATCGGCTTTGTAAAAGTAAATCGTCATGCCGTAGCGCGGGGTAAACAACATCAACCCCGATGCGATCGGATCGGGGCGAGTCGCGACCACAGGAACGCAGACGGAGGGGCTAACCAAAAACGCCAACAATAGCGAACGCGAATCAACAATGCTAACCGCTGCTTTCGGCTGAACCTTTTCGATCCTAATCGATTGATCCCCGCGCTACAACGTCCCATATGTGCCTTCTGCCGAAGTTGTCTTTAAAACTGGATCACGGTTGAGCGAAGCTTTCGCAAGTCTCGCCGCCGATCGCTTGGCTATGGCGATCGCTGGTGTTCGATCGCGGCGAGATAGTCGGGGATCGGCTCGTCGCAGGTCACACAGGCATGACGGTCAACGGCAATCAAATCATCGCCCCAGATCACGCGATCGCAGTCGATCGCAGTTCCTTTATTCGGCTTCCAATCTTTGCTGAAATATTTCTGAGTTGCGTCCACGATCGAGCCATCGAACAGATGGCCGATGCAGCCGTAAACATCCTGAAGCACAGCGGGAACGGACGGACGATGGAGTTGCCCGCGCGAGTTGGGGCTACGGGCTTTGTATTTCGCGCGGGGAAATAAACCGTACAAATTTTTTAACGAGGCCGAGATTAGCGGTTCGCCTTTGAGGTGAGTTCGCTTTAAGGTTCCGACGCTGATGCGACAATCGACCGTCTGGAGGATGGCCGGAGCGAGCATGGTTTTGAACCGAACGGGCGTCGGCGATCGATTGGGATACTCGATCGTCGGCAATGTGTCGGCATCGAGTATCTGCATCCCCTCATCGAGCAGGTCGGCGATCCCGTGAATTTGCACGATCTCGCTCAACGAAACCGCCGAGCAAACCCCCTCCACGATCGCAATCTCGGCCTCGGGAGCCACGCAACGCAGCCCCCGCAAAATCTGGCGTAACGCCGCTGGTGAAACAGTCGCGGGGTGAGGTTCGGGATAGCCGAGATTGGGTTTGACGAGAATGTGTCGGGCGTTGTGTGCCGCTGCGGGGGGAGTGTAGATGAAGTCTTGGGCGGAGCAAGCTTGAATCTGAGCAGGAAGAGAAAAAGGAGCCGTCATCGATAATTTATGGCAAGGTCAGCCAAGCTTAGAACAAGATCCTATCGTTCCTACGCAGAGCGCATGAACAATGAAAATACCTTCTGTCTTTTGTTTATTGCGTTTTCCGCCGTGCGATCGCCCCATCGATCGACACATCATTAAAACAGCGCCCCGCGATCAACACCGTAAACACCAAACAATAAATGAGCTGACTCGACGCCGCATCCCAGTTTTGAATTAATGTCACTCCATAGGTCAACACAATCATCAACCCCATCCCCGTCACCAAGGCAATCTCCGTCCCCAAACCCAACGCGATCCCAATCCCGATCAAAAACTCGACGATCGGCACGAGCAGCGCAGGCGCACGCACCAACGACTCCGGCACAAATGTATCTTGAAATAAATCGACCATACCTTGGGCGAACTCAGGCAGCGATCCGAGGCGGGTAAAGCCGTGGTTGAAGAAGTTAACGCCGAACAGAATCCGCAGCAGGGTGTAGGCCGTCACCAGATCGCGGCGGCGTAGTTGAGTCAGAGGAGAAGGAGAAAGGTTCATGAGTAATGATGTAGGAATGGCTGATGGAGGCGAAAACGAAACGGGTTGAGGGCTGGACGAAAACAGCTAGAATTTACGCAGAAATCCGACTTCATAAACGAGCGATCGCCGTTTCAGCTCTCAGGACAATGTGAGAAGTCGGACTTCTAACCCGTCGTGCGTAAGTCCTGACAGCGCGATCGCAGTATCGGCGGCTGTGCGATCACGGTTCATCGAATGGCCAATGAAAGGGTCGATTGAACGGCCAATTGAACCGATTACCATCAAAATAATTTGACAGGTTTGGCGAACTTCACAGTTTGAAAGACATCGTAAGGGCTAGAATAGCGAGACTATGGTAAGCGAACGAGCTGACTTTCGCGCTTTCCCCCACTACCCCCACCGTTCAATAGCCGCCTAGTCTTCTTGGAGGGCCTGTCTTTGTCTCGCCGCTATCTTTTTACCTCGGAGTCCGTCACCGAAGGACATCCCGATAAAATCTGCGACCAAATCTCCGACACGATTCTAGATGCTCTGCTCTCGCAGGATATCAACAGCCGTGTTGCCGCTGAAGTAGTCGTCAATACTGGCCTCGTCTTAATTACCGGCGAAGTTAGCACCAACGCGAAGGTCGATTACGTCAAGCTCGCTCGCAAGAAAATTGCAGAAATCGGCTACACCAACGCCGATAACGGTTTCTCGGCGGAAAGCTGCGCTGTGCTCGTTGCGCTCGATGAACAATCTGCCGATATCGCCCAAGGGGTTAATGCTGCCCAGGAACGCCGCGATGAGGCCAGCGAAGCTGAACTCGACGCGATCGGCGCAGGCGATCAGGGTTTGATGTTTGGCTTTGCCTGCAACGAAACGCCGGAGCTGATGCCGCTGCCGATCGCCTTGGCGCATCGCGTGTCGCGCCGTCTCGCCGCTGTACGTAAAACTGGCGAGCTGCCCTACCTCCGCCCGGATGGCAAAACCCAAGTTACCGTGCAATACGAAGACGATAAACCCGTTGGTATTGACACGATCTTGGTCTCGACGCAGCATGACGCCGCGATCGGCGACATCACCGACGATAACGCCGTCCGCGACAAAATCCGCGCCGATCTCTGGGCGCACGTCATCGAGCCGATCTTTGCCACGCTCGATATCAAACCTGACGAAAAGACCCGCTTTTTGGTCAACCCCACCGGTAAATTCGTCATTGGTGGCCCTCAGGGTGACGCCGGTTTGACGGGACGTAAAATCATCGTCGATACCTATGGCGGCTACTCGCGTCATGGTGGCGGTGCGTTTTCGGGTAAAGATCCCACAAAGGTCGATCGCAGTGCGGCTTATGCCTGCCGTTACGTGGCGAAAAATATCGTCGCGGCGGGTCTCGCGGATAAGTGCGAAGTTCAGGTGAGCTACGCGATCGGTGTGGCACGCCCGACGAGCATCACGATCGAGACCTTCGGCACGTCGAAAGTTGACGAAGATAAGCTCCTCGAAGTGGTTGGCGCGAATTTTGAGCTACGCCCCGCCGGTATCATCCAAACCTTTGACCTGACGAAGATTCCCGGACAGCGTGACGGTCGTTTCTTCCAGGACACGGCGGCTTACGGTCACTTCGGTCGTACCGATATCGACCTACCGTGGGAGCAAACCGATAAGGTTGAGGTGCTGAAGGCGGCGTTTGCTCCGGCACTATCGGCAACTTAGTGTGTTCGTGAATTGGTTCATGAATTGCATGAATTAATCAACAAAAAACCGAAGCAGGACAATTTGTCTAAATCTCCTGCTTCGGTTTTTTGATCTGTCGCCAGTTAATTCGCTGAGGCTGCGATCGAATCCAGAATCGAATTGGCCACCCGATCGCACACACCTGATTCACCCATCGCGGCTCGCATTTCCGCGTATTCGAGCTGCATTCGCGATGGGCGATCGCGATCGTAGAGCAACTCTAGCGCCGCTCGAAAAATGCGATCGGGCGTCGCCAATTCCTGCAACAATTCCGGCACAACCTCGCGCATCAAGACCAAATTAACCGGCGATACAAACGGAACATCAAACTTTAACAACGTCCGCAACACCCAGCTCGTAAATGGATGTAGCGCATAGACCACCACCTGCGGCACGCCCATTAACGCCAATTCAAGGTTGACCGTTCCCGACTTCGTTAAGGCCAGATCGCAGGCCGCCAGTTGGGTTAAATCATCGTTGGGGACAAAGGTTGCATTTAGGCGATAGTGACGGATCGCCTGTTCGATTTTGGGACGAAACTGGGGTTGTGAGAGAGGTATCCAAAATTCAATGTCGCGCTGGCCATCGCGTCGGGCGCGTTTCTGTAACTGTTGAGCCGCCGCAAACATGGGCTGCATGACGTATTTCAATTCTTGCCGACGCGAGGCGGGCAACAGCGCCACGATCGTCCGATCGTCCGGCACATCAAACCGACGGCGAGCCGCATCGCGATCGAGCGGCTTGGGATAGGTATCGATCAGCGGATGGCCGAACCAGTCGGTTTTCGCTCCGGCATCGCTGTAATAGTTCGCTTCGGCGGAAAACACGGCAATAATGCGATCGCAACAGTCAATAATGCGCTGCGTCACCGATTGATTTTCCTGCCAAACCCAGGCTTGGGGCGCGATGTAGTACACCACCGGTTTGCTCGGGTCGGTTTCGCGCAGGTAGCGACCAATGACCATATTGGGCGTCATGTAATCGATTAGGACGGTGGCGTCCGGCGGATTCGCTTTAAGGTAACGCTTGGCGCGACGCTGTACGGCCAAGGTCGGAAAAATAAACGGGAGCGACTCGATTAAACCCATCGAGCCGATCGCGGTGGTGTCGTCAATGGAACGAGCGCCCGCCCGCTGCATTCGCTGACCGCCCAGCGCCACAATTTCGAGTTCAATGCCTCGGGCGATCGCCTGTTCTCGCAGTGCTTTAACTAAAAATGACCCTTGAAGATCTCCAGAGACTTCACCGGTACTAATAAAAATCCGCTTAAAACGTCCTTGTCCAGCCTGCCGGTCAATCATCATTGGCTGCGCCCTGTAACATCTTGCTGGCTTTCGCTCCCAGTGTCAGCTTTCGTTTACCCCGAAGCGAGGCATCCACGAAAGTATGGAGCCGCTTGACTTCGGAAAAGGACGAGAGTGCCGCCATTTTTTCAAGGGCTTCTTCCGTCCGCAGCCCCGATCGAAAGAGAATGCGAAACGCTTGCTTGAGCGCTGATCGGGTCTCCAGGTTCATTCCCGCTCGCCGTAAACCCACCTGATTCAGTGCCCGAGCGTGGCAGGGCGATCCTTCGACTAAGGTGTAGGGCGACACATCTCGGGTGACTCTACTTTTGCCGCCAATCATCGCCAGCGTTCCAATGCGGACAAATTGATGTATGCCCGCCATACCGCCAATCGTCACGCTATCTTCGATCGTCACGTGACCGGCGAGACCCACCGCATTCGCAATCACCGTATGGTCTCCAATCACGCAGTTATGCGCCACATGGACGTACGCCATGAGCAAATTACCGCTGCCAATCCGCGTCACCTCACCATCGTAGGTTGCGCGGTTAATCGTCACATACTCTCGAATGCTATTGTCGTCACCAATCCGAACCTGGCTGAGCGCCCCGTTATACTTCAGATCCTGGGGCACAAGACCGATCGCAGCACCCGGAAAAATTCGATTCCGTTCACCAATAATCGTGTCGCCTTCAATAATGGCATTGGCGTGAATGATCGTATCTCGCCCGATTTTAACGTGCTCGCCAATGATCGCAAATGGATCGATTTGTACGCTTGCATGAACCTGCGCACCGGGATGCACGATAGCCGTGGGATGAATCATAGTGCTGCTCTCAGCTCACCCGCCGCGAGGTCTTCACAACGTTTTTGCATGGCGAAGACCTCGCGGCGACGGCAGGATCGTCCCTAATCGTTAATCACAGAAAACATCAGTTCACCTTCGATGGCCAGTTGTCCTTCCACTTCGGCGCGGCCATGAATTTTGGCATAGCGTCCGCGTTTCGTCCACAGCACTTCGATCGTCATCACCAACTGATCCCCAGGAACCACCGGGCGACGAAACCGCACTTGATCAATACCGGCAAAGGTAAACAGCCCTTTGTCCATTTCCGGCATCTGCGTTAGAACAACGCCACCCACTTGAGCCAAGGCTTCAACCATCAACACGCCGGGCATGATCGGACGACCGGGAAAATGGCCTTGGAATTGTGGTTCATTAAAGGTGATGTTCTTGATGCCGATGGCGCTTTTTCCCGGTACGTAGTCGATAATGCGATCGACCAAGGCGAGGGGATAACGATGGGGAAGTAGCGCGTGGATTTCTTCAACGCTTAAGGTTGTTTTTGTCGGCGCTGACGCAACCTCTGCGGTTTTGTTCGTGTCGGTGTGGGTCTCGACCTGGGATGGATTCGCATCGATGAGTGTAGACATAGTAAATGTGTTGATGTGAGTAACGACAGGTCTTCGGATATTTAGGGTATTTAATAAGGAGAACACTCTCCGATCTCGCGACCCAGATCGATGCTTCCAGCCCGATCGAACGATCACCACTGGCGATTGATCACCACTCGCGGCCACTGATCGCGCGTGCCAACGCAACATGCAAAGCGTGACTGGCTTTGTAGGCGACGTAGTGTGCTCGCGGTATCGCACCTAATAGGCTCAAATCGCCTACTAAGTCTAAGATCTTATGACGCACTGGCTCATTTGCAAATCTTAGCGGCGGATTGAGCCAGCGCTCACCCTCGCAGACCAGGGCATTTTCTAGGCTGCCGCCGCGAATTAATCCTGCCGTTTGCAGTTGTTCCACTTGGCGAGCGAGACCAAAGGTGCGGGCTCTGCCGATCTGTTGGGCAAAATGGTTGAGTCCAGCCGACGAGACCGCAGGGTTGGTCTCAACGGGCGCGTCATCCGGTGACCAACTGTGCCACTGCTCGCCGATCGCCGCTTCATCAAACGCAATCCCGTAGCTGAACCGCAGCTCCGGTGAGGGCAGCGCTGTGACGGAAGCATCCCCCTGCTGGATTGATATCGGTACATTAATTATTGGTGCGGAGAAGTCAGCGGCGCGATCGTCATTGCCGATCAGTTCGCGACCGGCTTGGCCGATCGCCTCGCACCAGTCCCGCGCGGAGCCGTCGAGTAGCGGCACTTCCGCCCCATCAATTTCGATGATTACGTCACTAATCCCCGCTGCCGTCAATGCTGCGAGTAAATGCTCAACGGTGCGCACTCGTGCTCGTTCGGGCGCTGGGCTTGATTCGGAAGTTGCCGACTCAGAATGGGGGGCGATCAATTCGGTGGATAGTTGCGTTTGGGAGACCGCCGCGATCGAGGCCGGAATTCTGGGGCGATCGGCGAGATCAACTCGCACGAACACGCGACCGGTTCCAGGTTCTGCCGGATGTAAGACGACGGTGGTTTGATCGCCGCTATGCAAGCCGATCCCCGATCGCGAGACGCTCGATCGTAAGGTTTTGGGAAATGTGGGAGTAAACGTCATGATGTAAACGTCAGGGTAAAAACGCCGTTCGACGTGACGAGGCCAAGCTTGGGGCGTGTCATCAATGAATCGTAGAACCCTTGCCGGGTAAGCTGTTGAACACCCGACCTAACAAAAAAGCTAGGGGCTATAACCCTGACTGGGTAAGCACTAGAACTTTAATTGATAACAGCCCCTAGAAACGTTGACCAATTCCAAAATGGAAGCGGCTATCGCTCTCATCGTTTACCCCGAAATCGACGCGGATCGGGCCGATCGGCGAATTAATCCGCAAACCGACGCCGTAGCCGAAACCGCTACCCGGCTTATCCCGCACACCGGCGGGATCGCCAGGAACATCATTCCCCGTTCCCAAATCCGTCGCCGCATCGAGAAACAGTACACCACCCAGGAACGACAAGATCGGGAAGCGGTATTCTGCGGTTGCTTGGACAAAGGTTCGGCTCGAACCGACCGCACCTTCTTCATAACCCCGCACGGAGTTGACCCCGCCGAGGATAAAGGCTTCATAGGGCGGGAAATCGCCCAAAATCGTCCCGGCTCGCACATTGAAGGCCAGGGCTTCGGCTCCCTCGTCGGTGAATTTTGTGAAGTTGACCGGGATGAAATAGCTGTAGCTGGCCTGGACGCTGTTAAAGAAGATGCCGTCGAAGGGTAGCGATTGCTCGGTGCTGAGGCTAAGGCTGTAGCCGTCGGTGGGGTTGAGCCGATCGTCGCGGCCATCGTAGCTCAGGCCAAAGCGTACCGTCGCCAGGAAGTCCGTACCGTCATCGTTGAAGGCCAATTTGCGCTGACTGCCCGGAACGATTAGCGCATCACCGTCTGCGTCGCGAACCACATCACCATTGGCATCGCGAACCCGTTCCCCTTCATCGAGGGGCGAAATATCACCATCGGCATCGCGAATCGAGACTTCTTGCACCCGCAAGCCCAGCGAGGCGAGCCAGGACGGTTCACGATCGAACACATTGCGGCTGAGGGGACGCGAGAAGGTGATCGCCGCGCCGGTACGATCGATTCGAGGGCGATCGCCATTGGGCAATTCAACATCGGGCTGATTGTTGGCGCTGTCGTAAACCAGCGAAATCGATCGACGCTTAAATAGGTTGACGTTATAGCTCGTGCGGTAGGGATCGCCCGCAATCCAGGGGTCGGTAAAGTTGGCGTCGAAGAACAAACCGCGCGTCCCGACCTGCATTTCAGCCCCGAGGCGCTGGGCATTGCCGCCCAGGTTTTGCTCTTGATAGCTCAGGGTCCCGAAGAAACCGCTTGACGAGCTAAAACCACCACCGGCGGCCACCGAACCTGATCGACCCTCGATCGCATTAATCGTCAAAATGGCCTTGCGCGGATCGGTTCCCGGCTCGACGGCCAGGTTGACATCGTCGAACAAACCGAGGCCAAACACGCGCTGGAGATCCGCCTGAATCGTATTGCTATTGAAGACACTCCCGGTTGTGGTTTCCATCTCCCGCGTGATGATAAACGGGCGCGTCCG
>JAABST010000018.1 GCA_011390275.1 Geitlerinema sp. S16 | reverse complement strand
AATCGATCGCGTTTTAGCCAGTCATCGAGGGCGTCGAATAGCCCCCGCTGTGGCGCACGATCTACTGCGATAGTCATGAGAAACGTTTTCCTTGATAAGGAGCCGTAGACTGACGCAAACATCCTGTCATGCGAAGTACGCAGGGACTGCTAGGGCGGTGATACATCTTGACCCTAGCGATCGCCCGAGAATAATAAATTGCGTGGTTGACAGAAAGTTTACGTTTCTTTACTAGAAACTCATTATAGGGGATTAATTTCGGTTTTCAACACTGAGATTAAGGATCAAGGCATAACGCAGAGCAGAGTGAGAGTCCTGCGATCGCGACTCTCGGGTCGTTGTGAACATCGCTCAATCGGACTCATAAACCGAGCCGTTTGGGTCGCGATCGCAGAGATTGCGGAGTGCGAGGGTTAGCATGAAACGTCTCTCGGTGTGTCGGTCGAGAGAGCGAATCTCCCTCACCTGTGCGAAAAGAAGTTGGTACATTAGTGTGGTTGTCTGTGGATCATGCCAAGTTCGAGCCGCGTCATGACCTCAAGGACGCTGCACTAACGATGCTGATACACATTGCGACCGCTCGGTTCTACACAATTCAGGTAAATTGCTCGCGATGTACGATATCGATCTGATCGTTAAGTCCAATCCCGTACCCCTCTCGATTCAACGAAAATCGGAAGAGGACGCGAAGGCTGTGTTTGCGCAAGTTCAAAGCGCGATCGAGTCCGGTGAACCGAAGCTGCTTTCGCTGACCTGCGAGGGCAAGACGGATAAGCAACTTTCGATCGTGACCAGTGAACTGTCAGCGGTACAGCTCTCCCAGAAATCAATGGGCGCAGGCGATGGCAAGCGCACAGGGTTTTTCTCTGTAGTGGCTGGTGACGAATAAGCGCGAAATGATGACGGCTTCGATCGATCCGGCGATTACGGTTCGCGATCTCAATTTTCAGTGGCCAGACGGTAAAACGGTGCTGGACTGCTGCTCGCTTGATGTGCCGCGCGGTGAATTTTGGATGCTGCTGGGGACGAACGGCTGCGGTAAATCAACGCTGTTACGTTTGCTGGCGGGTTTGCTACCCCTCGCCGATCGCGAGGCCGTCCAGGTCTCGGGTCGGGTGGGGTTTGTGTTTCAAAATCCCGATCATCAGTTGGTGATGCCGACGGTGGGAGCCGATGTTGCGTTTGGTCTAGTGGAACAAGGATTGTCGTACCGGGAAGTGCGCGATCGCGTTGAAGATGCGCTGGCATTGGTCAATCTCGCCCATCTGATCGAGCGTCCAATCTACGCCCTGAGCGGCGGCCAAAAACAGCGGGTGGCGATCGCCGGGGCGATCGCCCAGCATTGTGACGTGCTGCTACTCGATGAACCCACTGCATTGCTCGACCCTGAGGGGCAAATCGACCTCGTTGAACGCGTACGCGATATCGTTCACGATCGCGGCATGACCGCCCTTTGGGTGACGCACCGACTCGATGAGCTTAACTACTGCAACGGAGCTTTTTTGCTCGAAAATGGCCAAACCGTCGATCGCGGCGATCCCGAACGTCTGAAGGCTCGCTTTCTCCAAGGTCAAATCTAGATGTTCCGATCACAGCATAGACTGACATAAAAAATTACAATGAGTCGAACGCCGTAATTTTGTTTGGTTGCCTACGGGGCTAAACAAAGACGGTGATCCATTACTGGAAGCCAATCGCTTGACTCACACCCATGTCACCCTCACCCAACCCTGCCGTCTTGCTGGTAGACGGCTACAACACGATCGGACGCTGGACTAGCCTACGACAAGTCCGGGATTTCGACGGCTACGAAGACGCACGTCGATCGCTCACCGAACAGCTCGTCAACTACACCTCTCTCAAAGGCATCCAAACCCATATTGTCTTTGACGCCCAATTTCGCGATATACGCGCCACCCGCGAACAGGTAACCCCCTCCTGTTTTGTACATTTCACGGATTTTGACTGCACCGCCGATACCTATATCGAAAAGTTTTGCGCTCGCAGACGCTACGAAGGATTGCGCCACGATCGCACGATTGTTGCCACATCTGATCGAGCGCAACAGCTAACGGTGATTGGCTATGGAGCCGAATGGATGTCCGCCGAACAGCTAGAGGCCGATGTCAAACTGATCGTGCAGCGCAGCAACCGCAAACGGAAGGCCGCTCCCAAGCGATCGGCGAAGGGTTTACTTGCCAGTCAGCTCAACCCCGAAGCCCACGCAAAGCTGACCGCCTTGCGCTTTGGTCGTTAGCCGTCTCCTTCTCAGAATGCCAAAACAGCGGGGGAACTACATTCGTAGCTTCCCCTTGCTTTTCTCAGCCTTAATTTATGCGTTGAGTGGTTCCGATCGACCCGCGCCCGATGTCATACAAAATCCGGTTCTGGATTAGAAAAATAAAGAACGTCTATGAGCACGGAGCGGAATCGAAGTACGGTGTTCGCTCAGAGCGGCGATCTAAAGTCTGTACACAGCCGGATTTCGTATCAGATAGCATCTACGCGAGAACATCTTCGATGAGCTTCGTGATTTTATCCTTGGTTAATGCACCTTCACTGCGTTCAACTTCCTCACCCGCTTTAAAGAATCGCAGTGCCGGAACACCTTCGACCTTGCAGCTTTTGACGCTAACCGGATTGGGATCAACTTCGAGTTTCACAACCTTCAGGCGATCGGCATAGGTCGCAGCGAGCGCGTCGATCGAGGGCGAGACAAGGCGGCAAGGCCCGCACCATGTAGCCCAAAAGTAGGCAAGTACCGGCTTGTCGGCCTTGAGGACTTCCGTTTCAAAGCTGGCATCGGAGATAACAAGCGGACTAGTCATAGCGGTGAAAGTCGAGGCGTTGTGTGGCGTTTTAAATGATGGCTGCACATGATTCGCAGCCAAAGTAGTGTAGCGCTTTACACGATTTTGAGATCAATCCTGGAGGCGATCGCTCATCTTCGCGTCCATCCGGCTTGCCGAAGATTAAAGATTGAAGATTAATTCAACCGTGGCGTTGCAACCTCGGAGGCAGGAGCGCTCTGGCCGCTATAAGCACGAGTCAGCCGCAGCAGACGATCGCGATCAAAACTGCGCGGGTCTGACCGTTCACCGCCGCGATCGATCGCGGCATGGGTGGTGATGCGTTCTTCAGGGACACTGAGGTTGTCGATCAACCAGGCGAGAGATTGGTACTGTAGCTCGGTATAACCGCTGTGGGTGAGATCATAATTAAACCCATCGGAAGGAGATTCGAGCGAAATATGATAGGCGAAATTGTTGACCGACGAAGCCAAATTGGGGTTGGTCTGAACCGTTTCAACCTGGCCGCTAGCGGTCACAAATTCCGAATTTCCAGCGCCAAACGCTCGCATATTTTCCGGGACAATGTAGACGATCGTGCCGTTCCGTCGAATCAGGGCATGGTAGCTAACCTGATCTTCATCGTAGGGATGATAGTTCTGAAATAAAGCGAGGGCGCTATCCGCCGATCCCACCGTTTCGTGTAACACGATCAGTCGTGCATATTGAGCGGGCCGACCATTCACATCAACGGTCTCGCGTTGATCATAGTTGGATGGATCGGCTGGAGAACTCTCAAACAGAGGCATGTAAGAGGGTCGCCAGCTTGGCGGGATGGGCAAAAGATCATCGCTGTCCAGCAGGGGTAACGCGGGTGGCGGTAGAAAGCTCGACAGTAACAGCGGGGTCTCGAATCGGCTGTGAAAGGGATTCGGCGACAGAAGCGGGATGCGAGCACGAATCACAGGCGACTGAAGCAGGATGAGAAATACGAACAAACTGCTATGACGGGAGGCTGACCTACGAAAAGACTCGATCGCGCTAACTGCGGCCTGGGTTCCGACTGAAAGATTGTTCACGACGTTAGACAAAGCCACAATCGACGTTTGTTTGAGATGGAGTCACAAAGCATGTAGTGATCGGGCTAAAAGAAGACAACCCTAATATATGAATCTATGCTGAAACGACAGCATCTTTCCGCTATATCTGCTACTTACATACATGGTGAACCCAGAATTTGTCATATCAGGGAAGGCCAACGAAGCACACGGCTCTTAACCAAGAGACTCGCGACAAACTGTACAATCTGATTGCATTTTGATTCTGTTAATCGTGCAATTGATCTGTTCATTCGTCGCGTGTTCATCGTGATACGGTTTGCGGAACTGGCCTTTGTTGGTGATCCTTACTCTCGTCAGATAACAGTTCGGAGATGGTCTTATGCATGATCCATGTGGCGAGGCACTGGTTCAGCGGACGATCTTTGGAAGCGACCTACGTCTTCTTGCCCAGCTACAAGGATGGTTTGAAGACTTTTGCCAACGACACCCGCTACTGGTGCAGTGGGATACGACTCAGCGTTATCGCTTTAAGCTGGCGATGGTGGAAGGGTTCACCAATACGGTACGTCATGCGCATCAATATTTGCCGCCGGATACCGAAATTGAGACGGAAATTGCGTTTCGGGTAACTCAGCAGGCCGCGCAGCTCACGTTTCGCATTTGGGATTGTGGTGCGCCATTCGATCCGACGCAACTGGAAGAACCGGAGCCGGGGACATTGCAGCTTGGCGGTTATGGTTGGTTTTTGCTGCGCCGACTGTGCGATCGCGTTACGTACGATCGCTGCGAGGATGATCGCAACTGCCTGACGATTTGTAACCATGTGCCGATTGCGTTTGAGAGTCAGGCTTAGATCTGGGACTTAGATCTGGGGCTTAGATGCAGGGCTGACGATCGCGGTATTCACGATCGCTCAAGGAAGATATCGTCTTGATCGAATTGCGATATCTGGACTAATCGGGCTGAAATTTGAATGTGATCGAGAGCCTCAATGAGGCGGCGAGCCTGATCGGGGTAGAGCGTAATCGGCACGATCGCCGGAAGCACCTCGAACAGAATTCGCGTTTGTGCCAAGGTGCAGCCGGTAATCCGGGAGATTGCATTGGCTCCTTCAAAGGGCGCGACGGTGGATTGGGTTCCGAGGACTTCAACGTGACAGCTCGGCGCACAGCGATCGCCATTTTCGATGCGGCTCAAACCGGCTCGGGTCGCTAGCACGACCAGGCGATCCCCCACGTTCATCACGCTATCGGGCGACGGAAAGAGACGATCGGGCTTGAGGTCTTGTTGATGCAAGATCGGGATGACGCCGTAGCCTTCGGAGATTTCCGAGAGCAACAGGCCATTGAGGGTATCGATGTCTTCGATGCGATATTCCGTCACGGTGACCGTTTCGCCATACCACCGCCAGAGGCTAATAATTTTCTCGCCAAAGGCCGCTCCGGCGAAAGCTTCGGCGGCCACAGCGTAGGTGCAAAACACATGAGCGCCAGGGAGTAGCCGCAACAGGTCTGTACCGAGACGGTGTTTGGCGGTGCGGATCACAATCCGCGTGCGTGGATTGTAGCGGCGAGCAATCAGAGCAATTTCGAGGTTGAGGATATCGTTATTGGTGACGGCTAGGACGCTGCTGGCCTGACGGAGTCCGGCGCGATCGAGGGCGCGTTGATAATCGCGATCGATCAGCAGCAGTAGCGGATAGTCGCTACGTTCGGGCAGGGTTCCGCGCGAAATGCCGACCGTCGGTATATCCAACTCCCGCAGCAAGCGTGCAACCCCTTCCCCGACCCGACCCCAGCCGACGATGATGGCTCGATCGCCGTCCGGCAAGGTGGTGAGCTTGGGAACCAGTTGAAACTTGGTCGAGAGCAGTGCCTGGGTCAGCCGAGCATAAAGCACGCCGACAAAGGCCGTTCCCACCAGGGTGAGCATGAGCGCAAAGGCTCGCAAGAGGGGCAACACGCTCGCATCTGGCGAGGTTGTGCCGAACAAATCGCTATAGCCTCCCAGCAACAGTACAACCGTGGTGTAAAACGCAGCTTCCCAGGAGGTGGGCAAACCGTAGCGAAATAGGAGCGTTCCGATCGCAATCAGAGATAAAACGATCGCGCCGATCGCGGCAAATACTCGTCGTTCCTGGGCAAAAAATGAGCCGATCCACTGGCGTAGTTTGGCACGGCGGCGACCTCGCCTCCGAGTGGATCGGCGATCCTCCGGACGCATCCCAATTTCGGTCAAATTCAACGCATCGCGCCGTTCGGCATAGACCAGTACATCGCCCGATCGCAGGGCGCGATCGCCGACGAGCTTGCCAAACTCGCTCAACTCCCCGGATATGGTTTGATGACTCAACACATGGCGATGTCGCGTATTCAAGTCACAGAGGCGGTGACCGCGCCATTCGGGGCCAACCACGTGGCGAACGATCCGCAGTCCAGTCCCTTCGAGATCGAACCAGCCGAGGATTTCGTCGGAGATGGCCGCGAGCGCAAAGGAGGACGCGGTGAGCTGGGTTGGTTCAAAGGCGATAAAGTTGCCGAGGGTTTCTTCGAGCAGGGTGTTGAGGTTGTCCTGCACCGATCGCACCACAATGCGCACGTCTGGATTGAGGCGTCGTGCGGTCAGCGCGGTTTCGATATTGATCCCTTCATCACTAGTAACAATCAAAACCGCACGGCAGAAATCGATCCCCGCATCGGTCAAAATATTGGGTTCGCGACAGTCGCCAATCACCGTGCCATCGAGGGCGTTGGGTAACTCCGGCATTTCCCACTGGTGTGGCCGTTCCAGGTCGATACCGATCGTGCTAATCCCAAACCCCTTCAGCACTACGATGCAGTGCTGACCCAGACTGCCCAAGCCGCAGACGATCGCGCATTCAGAGGTTGACGGTAGAGAAAAGAGTGGATCTAGCACGACATTACATCAAGGGTTCATCGTCACACAAAAATTATCCGTGATCATTCCCGCGACTATTCCCTTCGATTTAACGAACCCTAGTCTTCGTAATTTCCCGAATCTTCTAATCTAATATTGCCTTCGAGTTCGCTATGTTCAGCCTATTGTTTTCAGCCTTAGAAATAGTACAGTGTGCCGACAGACGAGGCCATCATCAGACCTCTTGAGATCGGCCAGAATATTTCAGACTCACACCCTCCCCAAATTCTTACCCAAATTTTCATCCAAACTCTTATGTTCGATCGCCTGACCCAATTTGCCGATCGCCTCGCCCGTGAAACTGGCGCGGCCATCCTACGGGATTATGCTAGCGTCATCCCTGAAGTGAAGCCGGATGGGTCGTTGGTAACCCGCGCCGATCGCTTTGCCGACGCGAAGCTACACGCGGCGATCCGTGCCGAATTTCCGGAACACGGCATTTTGACCGAGGAGGGCGATCGCACGTTACCGGATACGGATTTTTGTTGGATTGTCGATCCGATCGATGGTACGACCAATTTTACCCGGAGTATTCCGGTGTGGGGTGTTTCACTCGGGTTGCTCTATCGGGGTGTGCCGGTGTTTGGTTTGGTGCATTTTCCGCCGCTATCCCAGACGTTTTACGGGAGTTATCCGGGGGATACGGGGTTGGATCTGCCGATCGCGGCGTTCCTCAACGGCGAGCCAATTCATGCGGCTCAAGACGACCTCAGCGGCCAGCATTTCTTTAGTGTGTGTACGCGCAGTGTGGATAAAGTCCATCATCCATTGCCGTGCAAGGTGCGGATGTTGGGGGCTTCGACCTATAACTTTTTGACGGTGGCGTTGGGGAGTTGTTTGGGCGCGATCGAGGCGACGCCGAAGATTTGGGATATTGCAGCGGTCTGGCCGATCGTCTGCGCCAGTGGTGCAACGTGGCGATTTCTCGACACAACGGGCGAGACGATCGAGCGGTTTCCGCTGGTAGCTGAACGCGACTATACGAACGAGACGTTTCCCGCTTTGGCGCTAGCCCGTCCAGAGTTTTATGCGGCCTTTGCCGATCGGCTAGAACTAGCGGCGATCGCTAGTCTGTAGCTGTTCGGCAAGCTCGAAGGTTGAGGGTTCAGTCACCGCGATCGGGCTTAAAACGAGCGGATCGTAGCCAAGCTGCTCCGTAATCCGTTCCCGCGCTAAAACCCGATACTCCCAAAAATGTCCGCCAACGGCGCAGATTCCCAGATAAAGGCTCAGAAATTGCGGCTTCGTCCGCAAGATAACCCAGAACTGACGCCAAAATTGACCGCGAATCTCCTTCATTTGGATGCCCTGCGTCCAGATCAATTTAGTCGCGAGTCGGACTGCTTTACGAATCGGGAAATTCACCTTTTGTTGTGAATACCGGTTTGGCGTGATGTTCAAGCAATGTTGAAAACAACGATTTAAGTAGGCCGTTGGTTCATACATCGCCCACAGCGCATCGAGATATTCATGGGCGATTTCGGCCAGCGGGCGCGTCGGCACGAAATTCATCAGCGTATTTTGCTCCCCGGCTCCCATAATGCCCAGTAGCCGCTCTTCTTTTTCGAGGCGATTCCACAGCGCTGTATTGGGTAGTGCCTGCAAGATTCCAAGCATGGGCTGTGGGATTGAGGTTGCTTCGATAAATTCTTGAATTCGTTTACCTGCGCCCGGTTTTTCGGCGTCAAATCCGATGATGAAACCGGCGTAAATCATCAGTCCAGCTTGATTAATCCGCTCGCAAGCCACCGTCAGAGGGCTACGGGTATTTTGATTTTTCCCGGTCATTTTGAGGCTGTCTTGATCGGGCGTTTCAATTCCTAGAAATACGCCGTAAAATCCAGCTTTTGCCATGAGCTCTAGCAGCTCTTCATCTTCGGCTAAATTCACCGAGGCTTCGGTCAAAAATGTGAAGGGATATTCTCGCTCTTCCATCCAGGGGATCAGCGATCGCAGCAAGAGTTTGACGTTACGCTGATTGCCAATAAAATTATCATCGACGATAAAGATCGATCCGCGCCAACCTAAGTCGTAGAGGGTTTGCAACTCTCGCAAGGTTTGGTCAATGTCTTTCGTGCGCGGCTTGCGACCGTAGAGGGTAATGATGTCGCAAAATTCGCAGTTAAAGGGGCAGCCTCGGGAGAACTGGATCGCCATCATCAGGTAATCCTCGCGTTTGAGCAAGTCAAAGCGTGGTACGGGGCTGGTGCTGACATCGGGTTTTTCGGCTGCACGAAAAATGCCGCGTTCGTCTCCGGCTTCGATCGCGTCAATGAAGAGCGGAATCGTGATTTCCCCTTCATCTAAGATTAAGTAATGAGCGCCCGAGTCCAGTGCCGCGTCTGGGATTGAGGTGGGGTAGGGGCCACCGACGGCGACTTTTTTGCCGTTGCGTACGGCTTTACGGATTAATGAGTGAAAATCGTCTTGCTGCACGAGCATGGATGACAAAATGACGAGATCGCACCATTCCCAATCGGCTTCGGATTCTGGGTTGACGTTGCGATCGAAGAAGCGGATCGTCCATGCTTCTGGCAGTAAGGCGGCGACGGTGATGATTCCGAGGGGTGGAATGGAGGCTTTGAGGTCTGCCATTTCCATAAAGTGATCATAGGACCAAAATGTTTTAGGGAAGAGGGGGTAGAGCAACAATACGTTCATGTTATTCAATTTCAGGTTTGACAAAAATCGGACGAAGGCTAGAAGTCTCGTTTTTTAAGCACCCATAGATTCCAGTCGTGGGGCTTGTGGTGTCTAGGGGAAGTGCTTTATGGCTTTGTCAGATGCGGCAAGGTTTGTCTGTGCTTTGTGTTCGCGGAGGTGGGTGTTGTGGCGATTTTGGTTGTGTGCGGATCTAGGGCGGATTGCTTTAAAATGGTGCGATTTTCAATCATGAATTAGATATCTGAGGTCTGAGATGTGGATATCTGACTGTTAAAATAGCGCCTTTTTGAGTTTTTTATTAGGTTGTCAATTTCAGGAAAGCTTAATATCTATGATTATCAGAAGTTCCCTATTTAGCCACTCTAAGGGCTTTTTCTTGAGAAGGTGGCTGGTGTATCAACACTTTACATACTGCGAGATGGCTCTATTTTTAGCGTATGTCTGGGATCGTGGCTCACGTGGTTGTTTGTGGAATTTGATGCGGGTTGTGGCGGGGGCGGCTCTGTATGGGGACAAAAAAGCCGTGTTTTCGGGGGGTGAAAACACGGCTTGGGTGATGAGGTTATGTGGTTGTTTTGGGGGTTAGGTTAGTTTCCGGGGTATTGGAAGTTGCCTTGTTGTTCGAGGACATCGCGGGCTTCGCGGCTGGGGGTGTAGCCGTAGCCGAAGGTGTTGTAATCAGAATCATCGAGGATGTTGGGGGTTAGTAAGACGATTACTTCTTGGCGTTCGTTGGTACGTCGAGTACTGCGGAATAATGCTCCAAGTAGTGGGATATCACCTAAAATCGGAACTTTTGTCACAGTTGTCCGATCTGTATCTTGAATAATTCCAGAAAGAATGAGAGTTTGGCCATCACGCATCCGAACCTGACCTGATTGAACGGATCGTTCCTGAATCAGCGTTACAAAAGCACCATCTCCTGTGTTTTCTTGTGACACAGGAGAGCTGACGCTTGGGTTAGCCGTAATGGTGACAAAACCGTTGTCATCAATTCGACTAACACTAACTGCCAATGTTAGGCCGACCGGTTGCTTTGTTACGCTTCGCGTTTCGCGTGTCCCAGCAGGCGTATCGGTAAAATCAACCGTAACCTGTCCTACAACTTCTGAAGTGAGGCTGACGACACTAGTTTGACCTTCTTGAATAACTAAGGTCGGATCAGTCAGAATCTTAGCATTACCGTTAATAACCTGTGCTTGTAGCGTTGAGAGGAAACGAGTGGGGTAACGGAACAAGTCAATGATACTAGCGGTTATTTGTCCTGCCTCTCCTAGTGCAACCGTAGTTGAACCATCTGCATTCCGACTGATGACCGTATCAGTTGCTAAATCAATTCCAGTGATTCCCACAGATGTGGGATCTTCAGAGACCCCTGTCTGAGGATTAAAAAATGATCCAGGACTAGAGGGAAAGCGTGTTACTTGGCCGTTAGCATCGACAATTACAGTATCGGGAAGTGTGCCTGGAATAGTAAAGGAGTTGTTGGTGTCAAAGAAAACATCACCACTTAGAGGATTATTAATGATCGGTGGCGTGACCACTCCATTCGTGATAGTCGATGAACTCGGAGGATTTACACCACCAAAGTTGACGACACCAGATCCGCCATCACTAGATATGAAGGTATCCCCGACTCCAAACGAAAAACTTGAGTTATAAATATCCTGATTGCTAAGTGAAACATCAACGATTTTGACGTTGACTGCAACCTGACGGCGACGTGTTTCAAGCTGGCTTAAAAGTTGAGTCGCAATTTCCACCTTACGCGGATCTCCCGTTAGCGAAATTTCATTCGCCACTTCATTCACGCCTGAGGCACGGGGCGCGATCGAAACCAAAAGACCACGGAGAGGGAGCGTAGCATAGCCAGTGTAAGGTTGATCCTTGGTATCTAAGCCTAGTTGCTCTAACCGTGTGCGGGAGGTTGTAGTGGTTGAACTCACAGAGGACAGCTCACCGGGCTGACCTTCTCGAATCGTTTGACTTTGAATCTGAGTTGAGAGTAAAGCCGCCTCAGCGCCATACGATAGCAAAAAATCGCGAGCGGTTAAGACCTCTGTCTGATTCAAACGAAGTGTCCGCGTGATGACATTCCGCGCCTCATCCGGCAAACTATTGCCCACAACCACCGTATTGCCCATCAAGTTGGCCTCAAGCCCACTCAAACGCAACACATTGTTAAACACCTCCTGTACCGACTCATTTTCGACGTCGAGCGAGATCGTCCGCCGCCCGGACATATCCCCGGTCGTACTATCTCCCTGACCCTCCGCCACATAGGCCAAATTCAGCCCCGCAGCCCGCGCCAACAACGCCAACACATCCTCCACCGGAGCCTCACGCAGCACCAAACGCGGAACCCGCTCCGCCGTCCGTAAATTCAACGTAAACCCCGACACATCCGTCGAAGAAATCGCAATATCACCCACCGGCGGCGCAACTGCCCGCTGCTGGAACGGCGGAACCGGATTAATCGGCCCGATCCCATTCACCGGCACACCATCAACACGAATATCCGGATTCGGAATCAACACATCCGGCGAATTGCGAGACGGCGGACGCATCCCCGGCGGCTGACCCTGAGCCTGCGCGATCGGCACACCCGACAATCCCGGCGGCACGATCGCGCTACCCAGCGCCGCACCCTCACCCGCCGCATAACTCAAAACAATGCCACCCGACGACCCATCATCGATCGCCCGACCCTCCGGCGCGACCCCATAACCCGAAACAACAACGCGCGTGCTGTTCGTATCCAGCGCCGAAACCGAAATCGACGCAATCCCCTCCGCCGGGTTCGCCTGACTAAAACTCTCACCCTGGGGCAAACTGAGCTGGGTATTGATCAGATCCGCGACCAGATCCGAACCGCGCTTCACCAAAAAAATCTGCGGACGATCGCCCGCCGCCGTCTCCATGATGAGCTGCAATCCATTGGCCGTCGAGACCACCTCAACATTCGTGACCTGCGTGGGTTCTGCCTGAGCGATCTCCGGCGCAAGGCCGACTAACGCTGCACTCAAACCGAGTCCACCCAACTTTAAAACATGTTTCACCGCATTACTCCTCATCTGTGCCACAGTTTGCCCCTGAATGGCAGGGTCGCGATCGAGTTTAGCCGCTTAAACCAAAAATCGATCGATACATTATCGAAACTCACAACCGTACAACCGGGATCGCTCACTATTCCGTGAGATCGCCCCCAACCATACCCCAACCATACACCGTTGCAACCTGACCCAATTTAACCGCAAATTTGCGAAACCGACAGCATGGCTCTAATCGACACGAACGAACGTCACAATCCGAATAGACCATACCGTAGACCTCGTGATTCACCGTCAGGCGAAACCGCCCGAGATTGCGATCGCGCCACTATTCAGCAGGAGCCGCACCCTCAGGAGCCGCACCCTCAGGAGCCGCACCCTCCGCCGCCGCTTCCTCCGCCGCCTTCGCCTCATCGGCCTGTTGAGCTAACTCTTGTGCGGAAAGCGGTAACAACGCCTGCAAGGTAAACGTGGTCTCAAGCGGTAAGTCCGGCTGACAGGTGTCCAACGCTCCCGTACTGCCAAACAAAATGGGACGCTCAACCACGTCCATGTTGACATCCTTCACCGTGAGCAAAGGTTGAAGCTGCTCAAGCTGACGAAAAATGGCCTGGGTTTGCGGAAAACTGCCCGCAAACGAGACCGTGTACGTCTGACGCTTAACCTGGCCATTGGCAGCGGAACCAAGCGACCCGTCTTGCACCAGCTCTAAACCATCCTCGGAGATCGCCGCCGCATTCGCCTGGGCTGAGTTGGTATCCAAAACGACCGGATCAAACCCACGCATTTCGGCCACCGCAAAAAAACCGCTGGTCTTATCCTTGATTTCTTGAAATTTGTTCACGACATAGGCCGGACACTGACGGGCTGTCAAGCGAGCCGCGATCGGGGTCGCCTGTTCGGTATTACGCTGCTCGATTTGCTGGTTTAAATCGAGTAGCAGCGTACTCAGACTATCTTTGCTGGCGAACATGCTGAGGACTTCGCGCTGGACAGTCTGAGCAGCGCTGCGCTCGTCTTGAGCCGCTTCGATACGCGCCTGAATGTCTCCCTGTTGACTGAGCTGATCTTCCTTCGTGGAAATATCAGCGGCAAGCAACGATCGCTCATCGATCGCAGGCTTCACCAGTTTTAAACCCAGCCAAACCGCTCCGGCAATCCCGACGACCGCCAAGATCGCCCCCAGGATGGTCGGTGACATTGAAATCCCAAAGAGGGCAATGCCTTCCTCTTCTTCCAAAAAATCGTCTGCTTGACTCATTATTCGATAACTCCTCGGGTTTGCAATCGGCGAATACGGCTAACGAGACCCGTTGCGCCTTTAGCTTCCAATTCGCCTAAGATACTCGATGCCGCCACGCGTTCAAGCTGCGTTTCAATCTCAAAGGTAACAACTTGGTCTAGATTTCCTTTGAACTGCGTCTCTGAGGCTTGGATGACTTTACCGGGATTGTCCGCCATCTCCGAACTGAGTAGACGTGTCGCCGATCCATCAAAAAAGCTCGACTGCTGCAAGACCACCAACAGATCGCTCACTTCGCTAAAAGAACTCGCAATCCCGCTGATCACAATGATCGAGGTCGCCCCTTCGGTGGCTTCGCCCTCCGGAGGAGCTGCCGATCCCCCTTTTTTGGGTTCACTTTGTACGATGCCGTTGATGCGTACACCGGGCGGGGTGCGATCGCGTAGATCTTGCAGCACCGCCGACCAGGGCGTCACAAAATTAAAGACCCCGGCTAAGGATTCTGTTTGCCCCGTGATTTGCGCTGTTTCATCATTCAGCGCCTGTAGTTCCTCCTCTTTTTTGAGATAGACCGCGAGTTCGCTATCAAGATCGCTCTGTCTGGCTTCGAGTTGGGGAATCGAAATGCGGGTGAGGTAAAACCACGCGCCACCCACCAGGGCGAGAGCCGTCGCAGCCACCGCGCCGCCGATAATCAGCGCCGTTTGACCCTCAATGCTCATCGGCGGAGCGCCCGACCCCGAAGATGCGGCTAAAACCTCGGGGTTGTATTCTGGGCGATCGTCGAGGAAGTTAATTTCAATGCTGTACATCGCTACACCTCCCGGAGGCTAAGGCCGAGAACCACGCCAAGCCCAGGTCGCTGGACGGGTGGTAGGAGTTCTTCACTAATATCAAGCCCCAAACTATCGACGGGATCAATTTGGGTCGTTGGGATACTTAATCGCTGCATAAAGAACTCATCGAGCTGTCCGATCGAGCTACCCGGACCCACCAGAAAAATCTGCGCCACTTCGAGTCCGTCGCTTTGATTAAGATAAAAATCGATCGAGCGTCGGACTTCGTCCGCCAGTTCACCGAGTACTTTCATCATGGCCGTTGTTCCGGGATTATTCCCCCCCATCGTACCCATCGTCATCGTATCCACGCCGTCGATCGGCAAGGTCATACCCTGAAGTAGTTCGATATTACGCGATGGTGGCAAATTCATCGCCTCGGAAAGGGCGCTTTGGATCTGAAAACAACCCAGCGGGATGGTGCGCGAAAATTGCGGTACACCGTCAACGATCACCACGAGTTCAGTGCTATCAAATTCGAGATCGACCAGCACCGACGCTTCGGCGGGCGTGAACTGCTGGAGTTGGTCGCGGATAATCCGCAAAATAGAAAAGCTGCTGACCTCGATGATATCAAGCGCTAAACCCGCTTCTCGAAACGTGGCGATGTAGCTATCGATTACGTCTTTGCGCGTTGCGACGAGCAAGACCTGGACTTTTTCCACATCATCTTCATCAACAAACGAACCGAGTCGCTGATAGTCAACGTCGGCCTCTTCGCGCGGAAACGGTAGGTATAGCCCCGCCTCTTGGTTGATGTAGTCACGGAGTTCGTTTTCGTCTTCGAGTTCGGCGGGAACCGGAACGAGTCGGACGATCGATTCGCGTCCGGGGATCGCTGTTGCGATGTTCTTGGCGTTAATCTTATTGGCGGTGACAAAGTCATCAAGCAATGACGCCATGGCGGGACGATCGATAATTTCGCCCTCGACGAAAATGCCTTCCGGGACTTCTTCCGTTGCGAATAGGTCGAGTTTATAACCGGAGCTACCCTGCCTTTTGAGCTTAATCAGGTTGACACGATCAGGGCAGATCTCTAGGCCAATGCCGTTCTTCGATCGCGAAAACAGGTTTTTAAAGAAACTAACCACCGTCGAACCGCCTGACTTGCGTTGGGGTATACGAAACAGCCGTGCCAGACGGGATACACCGAGGGATGCGCGATCGCGACTCGAAGATCCGAAGCAATGACTGTTCTATTTTCTACACTGACACTCTCTGTCTTGACAAGCAGCCCGATCGCGCCGTCTTCCGGAAATCTACATTTTTCTGATCCCAAATTTACGGTGATCGGCGATCGGCGAGAAACTTTAACTGTCGGTATAAGGTCAAGGTTTGGGGCATCGCCACGCCGGACGCCTGGGCAGCTCGGATCGGATTGCCAAAGATTGCTTCGACTTCGAGGGGGCGATCGTGATCCAGATCGAGTTTCATGCTGGTGAGGTACGGGCGCATCGCATCGGTGGTCGTGAGCATTGTCTCGATAAAATCAGCGGGAATGTGGCGATCGGCGGCGGCGGCGGCGGCGCGAATTTCTTGCATGAGTTCGATCGCGAGTGTCCGAATGGCCGGATCGGCGACCAGCGCATCGGTTTTGGCGTTGAGAATCGCGGACAACCCGTTAAACGGGATATTCCACATCAATTTTTTCCAGCGTGCCAGGATCAGATCGGCTTGACGATCGATCGGAATACCGGCGGTTTCGAGATCAGTGGCGATCGCATCGAGGCGATCGGTGATGCCGCTGGGCTGACCATCGGGGCGAAAATCTCCGAGGGCGATTTTGCCTTCGTCGAGATGATGGATATATCCCGGCGCGACTTTATTCGAGCAGGTGAAACACAACCCACCGAGGACGCGATCGCCAATCATGCGGGCAATCTCGTCTTCAACCCCAAGGCCATTTTGCAGCACCAGGGCGAGGCCGCGATCGCCCACCAGCGGTGGCAATAGTGTGGATAAATCCGAATTTTGCGTCGTTTTGAGAGCGACGATCGTCACATCAGCGGGCGGCATTTGCGCTACGTCCTGATAAATATCGAGATCGCGCAGATGCAGATCGCCCCAAATGGAATCGACCCGTAAGCCATGATCGCGCACCTGCTCATAATCGCGATTCAGCAAAAAGCGAACGGGAAAACCAGCGGCGTGCAGCCGCGCCCCATACAGCCCGCCGATCGCTCCCGTGCCGAGAATGGCATAGCTCCGTTTTGTCATCGTTCTGTCCCCTAAATTTGCCCTCGTAGCTCACAATATCAACGCCGATTCAGCTAATAGCCATGAAAATTGGCGAGCCAGACCCCGATATAGAGCCGATCGGCACTCTCCCACTGCACCAGCCCGAGCAAGGTTTCATTGCTAAAGCGATAGCTCCGGCGTTCATCGCTCCACACCTGACGAACGCCCTCGCGAATACCATCATTCAACCGGCAGCCCAGCATCGTGTCTAGGGTCTCGAACACCACGTCAATACCAATACTGAGGGCAAAGGAGGCTTCGGTTTGTTGAAGTTGCTGCGACTGGCGATCGAACAGCAACCCAAGACTGACTTCGCCGGGGATCAGATGGTAAACCAGAGCCGTCGTGTCGCCCCAATAACCACGAAATTCATCATTGGGAACCCCCAGCATCGACTCGACCGCCGATCGCGACGACCCAAGCGGAAACCCTGGAAACCCCAGGCCACTGGGCTGGTCGCCGCAGCGCCTCGGACTGCCGAACTGCTCACTGGAGGGGGGCGTAACGACCGTAGAGGCGATCGTGCTGGCGATCGCGCTAGATACCGCCGGTATTGGCTCTGAAGCTACCCACGGGGGCGACGAGGCTGCGGTGGCGATCTGGGGAACGAGCATCGTCTCGCCTAACACCAAGATGATTGTTAGCTTGGCAATGGCTCGCAGCGGATTGAGCTGGCAAAATGGGTTACGAAAACTCAAACACATGCGGCAATAGACTCAGAGATGCTGAACTGAGGACGATTAAAACGTTGGGATCGACTGACGTGAAGGCAACGAAGGCAGCACCCCGATCGCGATCGGGGTCAAGGTTGGTAACCATCCTCAAGCATCTAGTCTAGAGTTTCTCAACACCACAGGTAACACTGACGCAGAAGTCCGAACTTCTCAACGAACCGTCGCTGTTCCAGATCTCAGGACAATGCAAGAAGTAGGACTTTTAACCCATCGTGCGTCAGTCCTGGAGATTAAGAAAGCGTGCAGGTCGAAAACGGGAATCACATCCTAGGGTAAAGTGATTAAACTTATTGAACACAAATCAAATTCACGAGGCTATATGTGTTTCCGCATCGTCTTTGCTATCTGATTATTGATGACCTCGATCGCGAGCCGATCGCCCGTCAGGGGACACTCGTGATTTTGCGAGGGGTGACGCCATCGCGCCGATCGCGCCAGCACGCGATCGAGCTGGCTCGCACCCTTTGGGAAGATGGCCGCCTGCCGACCGAACGTTTTGCTAACGGAATTACCGAAGAATCGATTATGTCTTTGTCTGAAACTGTTTCTGAAATGGCTGACGCGCCTAGTCCGAGCCTGCTGCCCGTCGAACAGGGCGCGATCGAACTCTGTCAGCTCCTAGCCTGCCAGGTGGCTCATCAGCACGCCTGCACCGAAGCACGCCCCCTCGTGTCGCTCGTCCAGGCAGTTCTGGATGAGGAGCGATCGCTGACGCCGACGGAGTTGGATTTGGCGAGCGATCGTAAAACCGGCAAAATCTTGCAAAAGGTGGCGAGCACCTGCGCAGATCTCACCCGCTTTCGCGAAAACATGAGCGGCAATGCTCGCCTTGTGCTGGAGATTATTCGCGCAGATGGGACGAATGAGCCGGAGATTGTGACGGTCGATGAGGTGATTGAAGCCGCAGGGAGCGATCTCGATCCGACTATTGGTGTGAACCCTCCGAAGTCCACTGCAACGAAACGAGGGTCATAAAAAAGTCATAAAAAAAGGGAGCGCCACGTATGGTTCTCCCTTTTTGGACTTTAAAGATAAGTCATTGACCCGACTTACTCGTCTTCCGCAAAGATATAGCGACGAAGTTCACTCGGATCAGGCTCGGGGCTATTTTCCGCAAACTCGACCGACTCATTCACCTCAGCTTGAATCTTCTGCTTCACTTCTTTGAAGTCGGCTTCGGTGGCGAGGTTGTGTTCGAGCATGTAGTTCTCGAAGCGCGTGATCGGGTCACGAGCGAACCAGATGTCTTTCTCTTCCTGCGATCGCAGCTCGTCCGGGTCAGCCAGGGAGTGACCGCGAAAACGGTAGGTCAGCGCTTCGATCAGCGTGGGGCCTTCACCGGCTCGCGCACGCTTCACGGCAGCCATTGCCGCTTCCCGCACGGCCATCACGTCCATACCATCGACTTCAACACCAACCATGTTGAAGACGCTGGCTTTTTTGTAGATTTCCGGCTGCGAGGTTGCGCGTTCGTGCGCCATGCCGATCGCCCATTTATTATTTTCCACCACGAAAATAATCGGCAGCTTCCACAGCGACGCCATATTGAGCGTCTCGAAAAACTGGCCGTTATTGCTCGCACCATCACCGAAGAAACAGGCCACGACGCGATCGGACGATTCATCACCCATCACATCGCGTCGATACCGGCTTTGGAATGCCGCACCTGCCGCAACCGGGATACCCTCAGCCACAAAGGCGTAACCACCGAGCAAGTTATGCTCGCTGGAAAACATGTGCATCGATCCACCGCGTCCTTTACTACAGCCGGTTTCTTTGCCGAATAGCTCGGCCATCACCTGACGGGCAGGTACACCCGCGCTCAGGGCATGGACGTGGTCGCGGTAGGTGCTGCAGACATAGTCGTGTCCCGGTTTCATCGCGCCACGCACGATGCCACTGGAAACGGCCTCTTGACCGTTATATAAGTGGACGAAGCCGAACATTTTGCCGCGATAGTACATCTCGGCGCATTTATCTTCAAAAAAGCGCCCCAGTACCATGTCCTGATAGACCGCGAGGGCGGCATCGCGATCGATTTCGGCTGCTGCCGTGTTGCTTGCGGGAATCGTACGTTCTGAGACCATGGAAGTGCTGCGATGTGGGCGCTTTACCAAAAATTCACTCTAGACATTGTAGTGGTAAGGCGTCATTCCAAACAGGCCAGACAAAACCGATGCGTTTGCTCACGGGTGAGTCTGGCGAGTAACACTTCGGACTATCCCGATATCATCCCGATGCAGCATCGTCGGGTTTGTCAGATAGGATATGTTAGACCAGTCCTATTCGCCGCCGTCCTGACGTAGATCGCCGTGCAAATTCCGCTCGACTACTACCGCATACTCGGATTGCCGATTCAGGCGACGCCCGAACGGCTGCAACAAGCCTATCGCGATCGCCTGCAACAGTCGCCCCGTCGTGAGTATTCCGAAACGGCTATCGCGGCTCGTGTTGCGTTGATCAACGAGGCGTTTGAGACGTTGGCGGATGATGTGCTGCGCGAGCGCTACGACACAAAATTTTTAAATTCTACCCTTCCCGGTGCGTCCAAGGTCGGCGAGAGCGACGACCCAAATCCCAATCCGCCAACCCTAGAAATTGACGAGGCGAACCTGGTGGGTGCATTGCCAATTTTGCTAGAACTGGGCGAATACGAAACGGTGCTGAAGCTGGGACGACCCCTGTTGAGTCAGCCCCAGTCGATTCGGGATTCGGCCAGTCAGACCGTCCAGCGAGCGGATGTGGTGCTGTCGGTGGCGACGGCTTATCTCGAAATTGGTCGCGAACAGTGGCAGCAAAAGCTGTACGAAAAAGCGGCGGCTTCGCTCGAAGCGGGACAGGCGATGCTGTTGCGTGAGGGGTTACTGCCTCAGGTGCGGGGCGAGATGCAAACCGATTTGCGGAAGCTGCGCCCCTATCGCGTGCTGGAACTGCTGTCGCTGCCGCTCGATCGCGATGTGCCACGTCAGCGCGGGTTTCAGTTGTTGCGCGATATGCTCCAGGATCGCGGCGGCATCGATGGCGCTGGCGATGATCGATCGGGTCTGAGCGTCGAGGGTTTCCTGCGGTTTATCCAGCAGTTACGGCAATATACGACCGTTGCCGAACAGCAGCTTTTGTTTGAAATGGAGGCGCGTCGGCCTTCGGCGGTGGCGACCTATCTCGCCGCCTATGCAGCGATCGCGCGGGGCTTTGTCCAGCATCAACCCGCTTCGATTTATCGCGCGAAATCGATGCTAATCCAGCTCGGACGCCGCCAGGATGTGCATCTGGAGCAAGCGATCTGCGCCTTGCTGTTGGGGCAAAGCGATCGGGCGACGCGATCGCTCGATCTCAGCCAAGATGACGAGGCGCTGCGCGTCATTCGTGAAAATTCCCAAGGATCGCCCGATCTGTTGCCGGGGCTATGTCTCTACAGTGAGCAGTGGCTACAAGACGATATCTTCCCCCACTTTCGCGACCTGAAAGACCGTACCGCCTCGCTCAAGGATTACTTCGCCGATCCCCAGGTGCAAACCTATCTCGAAAGTTTGCCGCCGGATACCCAGGTGTCCGATCGCTGGCTAGAAGTCGGCTATCGGCAGCTACCGCCGCTTCAGCCCGACACGCGCAGCGCGATTCCAGCGCCGCCGATGCCCGTTATGGCCGCCGCGACCGCACAAGCCGCACCGTCGCTCATGCCCAGCAGCGACGATCCCGTCTCGTGGACGATTGATCGTAATGCCTTCACAGAGGCCGCCACCGCTGATCAGCCTGCGCCCATGTTGCCGCGACCGATCGCCCAAAACTATGATGCTGTGACCTCTCCCCCCCCACGCAAACGGGTACGCCGTCAGCCTCGCCTCCGGATCGATCGGCTGCTCATGCTTGGCGCTGGCGGTGTCGTGGCGATCGTCTTGATTTTCTGGGTACTCGGGCGCGTGTTGGCGGGAATTGCCAGTGTGTTTAGTAATTTTGGTGCGCCAAAACTGGAGGGGACGCCGCTAGCCGTTTCGCTCGATCGCCCAGTGTTCACGCTGCCTGAACCCACCCCAGAAGAGGCAACACCGGAAAACAAAACACGCGGTCAACTCACCGACGATCGCGCCCAAGTCACGATCAAGACCTGGCTTGATATCAAACGCCGCGCGATGGGCAACGATCGAGAGATTAATGCACTCAGCGAAATTTTAGTGGCTCCGGCGCTGGCCTCGATCGAGAATCTGGCGATCGAGGCGGAGGCGAGCGGCTGGTATTGGGAGTATGAACATGAAATCAACGACGTGGTGATCGAACGTGCGCCCGAGAGTACGGCGAGCGGCACGGCCAGCCCAGAAAATGAACCGGGTTTGCCAACCAATAGTGATTCCGAAACAAATGAGGCTGCATCCGCGCAGACTCCATCCGCCGATCGCGGCGAGGCTCCGATCGCGATCGTCTCGGCCACGGTGATCGAACGCGGTACGTTATTTGAGGGGGATACGGAAGTACGTCAGACGGACGATACGTTACGGGTACAGTATGAACTCGAACAACGTAACGATCGCTGGTACGTTCGGGACTGGCAGGCCGAGGCGGGCAACTAAGCCTGAGAAGTTTGATCGGTGATGATGTGCGTCAATCCTGACGAGCCGATCCCTCCAGCCTGAATTTAACGATTGCTATATTTTTTACCCGGTGCGCTTCGGTGCGTTCCGTCTGTCTGCATGTTTCCTGCGTTTCTACCCGATACGGTTCAAAATCTAACTGAGACGACCTCGATCGCCCAGGCTCAAGCGATCGCCGCTGTCGATATCGTGACGGCGATCGCGCCGAAGCCGCTACGCACAACCTACGTCCGCACGGGTCAGGCCGATGGGCGATCGGCGCCGATCTTGCTGATTCACGGGTTTGATAGCTCGGTGTTTGAATATCGCCGCCTTCAGCCGTTGCTGTCGATCGAGCGGGAAACCTACGCGGTGGATTTGCTCGGATTTGGCTTTAGCGATCGTACAGCGGGCAGCGGATTCACGCCCGATGACATCGATCAGCATTTGTACGACACCTGGCGATCGCTGATCGATCGTCCCGTGGTACTCGTCGGCGCGTCGATGGGCGGCGCAGCGGCGATCCGCTTTGCCCTACGTCACCCGGACGCCGTCGATCGCTTGGTCTTGCTCGACAGCGCAGGCATCGCCAATGGCCCGATCCTCGGTAAATTTATTTTTCCGCCCTTCGATAAATTCGCCACCGATTTTCTCAAACGTCCCGGCGTTCGTAGCAGTATCGGCGCATCCGCGTATTTCAACAAACAGCTTAATTCTGACGATGCTCGCTGCTGTGCGGCGCTCCACCTCGAAATGCCCAACTGGCACGAAGCGCTAATCGCCTTCACTAAAAGCGGCGGCTATCCGTCCATTCGCAAACAGCTCGGTGAGGTCACCGTCCCGACGTTAATCCTCTGGGGACGCAACGATAAAATTCTCGGCACGAAAGACGCGCTGGTGTTCGATCGCGATCTGCCCAACAGCCAACTGCACTGGATCGATCAATGCGGCCACGTCCCGCACCTCGAAGCACCCCAGGCGATCGCAGGCCACATTTTGACCTTTATGCGATCGCAGAATTCGACGATCCCGGCGTAGCCTTTGCCCAGCAAATCGTGCGGCGTCTCGGGCAAATTTCGCTTAAATTGCGGTTACATTTGTCGAAAAATCGGTTAAAAATGAGCGCTTGTTAACCGTATTAACCTGCGTGGTCATCGCCGATAAACGTAAAAACTCCTCTAGCCAAATCTTGAGCTGATGGGTTGCGCGACAATCATCCTCGTTGTAGCGGACAATCCAGTCCAGCCGATCGCGATCCGCCGTCTCCAGCCATTCGTTATACCAGCAAATACACTGCGCTCCATTGGCTCGCGGATCGCGCCACTCGAAACCCAGCCACCGCGCCATCGCCTTCAGCGAATAGCTTTCCACCGGCATCACCACCGTTTTCGTCGCCCACCAGTGCAAATCCACACAGCGATCGGCGATCGTCTTCCACTGCCCCGGCGGCGTCCCGTAGCGCTGCGCTAACCGGGCGATCGTCTTCACCTCGTAATCGCAAAAGTGGTAGATCGGCGCATCAGGGCGCGACAGCATAAACCCGACAAACTCGTCCCAAATGCGCTCCTCTTCCTCCGGGGTTTCCGCTAAAAACCCATGAAACTGCTGCTGTCCCGTGCGCCGGTTGACCTCCAAAACCCCCAGCAGAAAATCCACATCGCGATCGGGTTCCGCTTCAATATCAAAATGCAGCTCGATATCGAGATCGGGAAACGCCTCGGCCACCATCAGCGGCAGGATTTTTTCGGGCAATAGATCCACCGCAGGATCGGCCAAGGCGTGACGCAGGCGATCGACATCGCTCACAAGGGAAATCGGCAACGTCAGCGGAATCGCTAGATTGTTGAGATTGGCCTGGGCTTGGCGGAAAATTTGCGCGGCATTGTCAGGCCCCACGGACAGGACAAGCCGGTCAAACGGCAGATCGAAAATATCCTCGATCGTCTGGAGACCGAGGGCGGCGAGCTGGATGAAGCGATTCGGCGTCACACCGGGAAGCAGCGATAAATGATGATCGCGTAGCGCGATGCGATGACAGTCGGCGTGCCAATGGCAGAGGCTACATTTTTGGCGCGAGAGGAATAAATCCGGCTCGTGGCGATCGTGCAACATCGCCACACAGCGCGAGAGAATCTCAAACATTTCCGACGTTCGATGCTCGAAGCTTACCGCATGAATCCCGCGATCGCGCAACGCAATCTCCGCCGCATTCGGCCAGATGCCCTGCAACCCTGCCAACACCAGCCCGTGAAACACCGACACGATTTGATAGTCCAATTTCGGACGTTTACCAAACCGAATATCTTTGCAAATGTAGCTCCAGTCGCCCAACTCCGACGGCGTTTCGACCCGCACCAACAAATCCGGCGTCGCCACCAGATCCACATCCTCCCGCCACGGCGTCATTAGCGCCCCGCGATAGATACATTCAACCCCCGATCGCATCAGATCCAGCGTTTGCGCCGCCCCGTCACGCCAATTTCCGCGCGTAAACTCAGGCTGGGTGTAGTTATGGTCGGCGAGTTCTAGCTCACGGTAGGCTTGGCTATCTTCGCGTAACTTAAGTAAAAAATTGTCCGACGGTGCTTTTCGCCGAGCATCGCCGTATGTGTCGAGAAATGCGCGGCGGCGACAGCGCTGAAAGTGGAGCAGTAAATCCGAGCTGATTAACATGAACTCGCGCCGGGAGTCTTACTCGGCTTGTGTTGCACACTGCCTTAGTTCGTGCTTTTTGTCAAGGTGTCGGCGACCTTGAAACCATCACAAAATAGCCGATCGGGCGACATCCTTAAAGGATTGCAGTCAGATCGGCCATTGGGTTTCGCTGGGAGAGAAACGATCGCGATCGCCCCACGCCAGGAAACAGAGTTATGTGTGTTTGCTGCTTGGAAATAACGATCTAGAGGTCACCGCCACGCAAAGCGAGCAGACCCACGACGATCGGACCCGACAGGATGATCAGCCCGACAAAGGTGAGCTGGGCGATGACTTCCCAGTTAATCGAGGACAGTGTAGATGTTAAAGCTTCCATGTCAATTCAAATCTCCGAAAACGGTTGCGTTATATCGATCGCAAAGTGCTAATGCCGTCAATCATACTAGCGGTTGTGCCATCAAATGATTTAAGAAAGTTTACAGAATGACATGCAAGCTCACGACCACGATCGCGCTTAAAGTCGAAAGATTTACTCTAAAGTAGACAGAACAAGGAGCGTGCCTAGCAGGCAACGAGGATTTAGAGCGATGGCAACGTGGCAATGTGTCAAGAACTGCGGGGCGTGCTGCTACCTCGAACCCAGCGAACGTCCCGATCTGGGAGACTATCTGACACCCGAGGAGCTGGCGCTGTATCTCGGGATGGTGGCGGATGATGGCTGGTGTGTGAATTATGATCGCGAGACGCGCGAGTGCCGGGTCTATGACGATCGACCGGCGTTTTGTCGGGTCGATGCGGGAGAGTTCAAAATTCGCTATGGGGTCGAAGACGCGGATTTAAATGAGTTCGCGATCGAGTGCTGTCAGGAACACATTAACGATGTTTACGGCGATCGCAGCCTGGAGCTAATCCGCTTCAATCAAGCGGTCGGGGTTAAAGCCAAACGGATTATCCGGCGATCGAGCGATCCGACCTAAACCTACGTCGCGCCCAGTCGATCGCGTGGCCGATACAACGCATGATCCCCAAACGCAACATGTTGTAACTTTTTACGACAGTCAACCGATCGCCTTTCAGCCCGTTGATACACTGAGACCTAATTACATACAATTTAAAGCCTAGATCTACAGTACCGATGCGCGTTTGGTGACGCGGCTACCGTAGTTCTCGCGATCGCAGCAATACCTCAAAAATTCCCATGGTAGATTCCGTCAAAAAACCAGCAATCGATGAGATGCGCCCCGGCGTAAAGTCGCCCGCGAAAGAGACGATTCTCACCCCTCGTTTCTACACAACCGACTTCGAGGAAATGGCCAAGATGGACATTTCTGTCAACGAAGACGAATTGCGAGCGATTCTCGAAGAATTTCGTGTTGATTACAACCGTCATCACTTTGTGCGCGACGAGCAATTTGATACCACCTGGGATCACATCACAGGTGAAGAACGGGAATTGTTCGTTGAATTTCTAGAGCGATCCTGCACCGCAGAATTCTCCGGTTTCCTCCTCTACAAAGAACTCGGACGTCGCCTCAAAAATCGCAACCCGTTACTTGCTGAGTGCTTTAACCTGATGTGCCGCGACGAAGCTCGCCACGCGGGTTTCCTCAACAAGGCGATGTCGGACTTTAACCTTCAGCTTGACCTCGGCTTTCTGACCAAAGCGCGTAGCTATACGTTCTTCAAGCCGAAGTTTATCTTCTACGCCACCTACCTATCCGAAAAAATCGGCTACTGGCGCTACATCACGATTTATCGCCACCTCGAACAGCACCCCGAAAATCGCATTTACCCGCTGTTCAATTTCTTCGAGAACTGGTGCCAAGACGAAAACCGTCACGGTGACTTTTTCGATGCGATCATGCGGGCGCAACCGGATACGCTCAACGACTGGAAAGCTCGCCTTTGGTGCCGCTTCTTCCTGTTGTCGGTCTTTGCGACCATGTACCTCAACGACCTGCAACGTGCCGATTTCTACGGTGCGCTCGGTCTTAATGCACGTGAGTATGACATTCACGTGATCAAGAAAACCAACGAAACCGCCGGTCGTGTGTTCCCGATCGTCCTGGATGTCGAAAATCCTGAGTTTTACGGTCGTCTGGATGTCTGCTTTGCCAATAACAATAAGCTGGCAGAAATCGCTCAGTCGAACTCTAACGGTTTGGTCAAGCTCTTCCAGAAACTACCGCTATATATCTCGAATGCGGTTGAATTGATTTCGCTTTACCTGATGAAACCGGTTCGCGTCGAAGCGACTCACGGTACGGCTCGTTAAGTCGAGTTTGCTAATTAATGATGCGTGAGCGAGTCGTTGAATAGCCAAGAATGGCCAATTTATTCGGCGACCTCCTCAGGTTCATCAACCAAAAAAGCTGCATCATCAATGCAGCTTTTTTGATAGCTATAATCTCTCTTCTATACGAAATCTGGTTCTGTCTTAGTTGGACTGTATCGCCGAATTCGGCGATTCCAGCGCTAGAAATGCCTGCAAGCCTGCGACAAAACGCGGTGGCCAGCGTCGTATATGTTCAACCCAGTCAATATCCTGGTAGCGCTGATCGAGACCATTGACGGCGACCCAGTTACTTTCGGCCTGACCGCGCTGTCCGCTTTGCCAGTAGGCTGCTGTGAGGGCAGCGCGGGCATCGACAAAGCTGGGGTATTTTCGCACGAGACTGCGTAGCTCACGGATCGCTTGATCATCGCGGCCTAGTTCGTATTTGGCAAAGGCGACATTCAGGCGTGCGAGGGAAAACTTTGGATCGATCGCGATCGCGCGTTGGTAGTCCGAAAGGGCGCTATCCCAGTCTCCTTGTCGTGCTTGGGCGTTGCCACGATTGTTATAGGCGGCGGGGTCATGATCATCGATCGCGATCGCTTCGTTGTAGTCGGCGATCGCCGCGTCCCAGTTTTGCTGCGCTTCGTAGGCGGCTCCGCGATTGATATACGGGTCGGTGATATTTGGGGCGAGTTCGATCGATCGGGTATAGTCATCGATCGCGGCGTCTAGCTGATTGAGACCGATGCGAATATTGCCGCGATTGCTCCATGCAGCGGCATTTTCGGGCATTTCCTCGATAATCTGTGTCCAGCCACGTTCGGCTAGCTCAAAATCGCCGAGTCCTCCAGCAGCCGTGGCCGCACGCGAGACGCCATCGAGCCGATCAAGATCGAGATTGGTGAGGCCGATCAACGGAGACGAGACGGTCGTGACCATCGCTGGCGAAGCGAGATCAGCAGAGGCAATGGCGGCATGACCGAATAGACAACCCATGCCGAAGACCGCCATGAGCAGGCAACGCATAGCCCAACGAACAATCGAACGCAGCATAATGATTGAGCAAAAGGAAACTTTAACCATCTTAAAGATGTTTTACGTGAAACGTAGGATGAGGGCGATCGCACCTCAAAATCGTTCGCATCTTTAGAAAACTGTTCAAAGAGTGCTTGCGAATGTACATTAAATCGTTAACCTTTTAAACTAAGGTTTACGTAGCGTGAGGAAAGCGCCGATGAACGCTGCCGAACAAGCGCGAGATATCGCCATGGCAACTAAGATTGCCGCGATCGTTAATTTATTTAAGACGGAGTTTCCGGATCTTCGTTCCGATCTCAAGCCCTGGACAAATGACCCCGACACCCGAGATCTCGTCGATCCCGACTCGATCGATATTGGGTTTCATTTTCCAGGATTGAGCCGATCGAGCCAGTGCCGTAGCCTGTTGGTGCAGATCCGCTTTCATGACGATCCGTTAGAGCAGCAACGTCGCGCGATCGGGCTTGAGCTGGCGGGGTATGACCATCGTGGTCAGCAATGGCGGCTTTCCACGGTGGAATGGTGGGAGTTTCGTGGTCAGAGTGAGCCGAATCCAGAAATACAAGCGAAGTTCAAACGCTGTTGTCGGGAGATTTTAAGTTTATTTTGAATTTGTTCTAAGTTGGTTTTGAGAGCCGGTCAGGCGATCGTGATGGGTGTATTGCCATCGGCGCGACGGGTTGACTCGCGTGTGTTCTGACGTACTCGATTGATCTCGATCCCACAGGCGCGATCGCTCCAGAACTATACGAAGTCAGGCTTTGTGGAGCTGCTATCCCCTCCTCTCTCTTCCTTGCGAGGGTCGATTCTGCTGGAAGTAAGTGCAAAAAAATCACACTGTCATTTTGATTTTTCCCGGATGCACTTAACCATCCGAGGTACTTAGAAATGAACGCATTAAACGATTAAAATCATGCGCATCTCTAACGCTCTTTGGATTTCTGGTTTTCTTATGATCGGCGTTGCCATCAATCTCCACATCCTGCCTGCTCACGCATCTGCACAGTTCGATACCAGTTTTATTCGTGCAACCGAAGCCGAAAATGCGAACGACTCCATTGCTCCTTATCGCGGTAGTGGTCGCTAGTTTTTTCGTTTTCAACGACCCATAAACTTCAAGTAACAGTACGCTCTACAAACACATTTCACCCTGACAAACGATCGCAGACAGCACGGATCATCATCATTTCGAGCTTATTCCAATCTGGAATAATCAAGAGAAAGGTTTATGATTCTGGCCTGGTTCAATTCATTTGAGTAAGGTAAAAACAAGCCGCAGAATTACAACTATGCGGCTTGTTTTTGCGTGTAATCGCAAGCTAATCGATGTAACCAGTCCGCAATGCAGACTGGATTAATGTGAGTTCGGGATCTGATTAACGCAGAAAAGTTTGTCAGTCCTCAAACTTACGGACAAGCGATCGACCCACAGAATGGCGCTGTATTCATGTGCTAGGGCGTGTCATCAATTAATCGTAGAACCCTTATCGGGTAAGCTGTTAAACTCCCGACCCAACAAAAAAAAGCTAGGGGCTGTAACCCTTACTGGGTAAGCGCTAGACATTTAATTGATGACAGCCCCTAGTATTCAAGACCCTCCCTCCGAGACCGTTCAAGCGAAAATGTGATTAACAGACCAGGAAACGTCAAGTTAAGGAGCTGATCAAGCTGAGGCACGCTTCTTTGTTTTATTGCGACAATAATCTAAGATCTATATCTAGAGGCTTATTTGAGCGATATCAGCTTGTCTTGACTAGACATTTTCTGTACATGCGTTCCAGTTAGCCACCCTCTGTCTTCCACGGCATTATTTCTGGAAGAGTTTGTAGCATTGAGTACAATTAGGGGCTACCGTTCATGAGATAACTACAGTCAATCAAGTTTAAGCCTTGAATAATTTCTTCGTAAGTCCTGAATTAGGTCTTATAGGTACTTCTTGCTAGGCGTTGCTAAACCTGTAGACGCAGAATTCTGAGTCTTGAAATTATTATTTCCCCTCGCAGAAGATAATAACCTAGTACTCTATTTTGTCTTAACCGGACTTAGTAGCGCCCTTTTCTTGCGAAAAAATTTTTACGAACACATTAATAGACCCGCTAACGCTAGACCCTCTGGCTCAGTAGCGTCATAGCCCTCGTCATACAGTAACCCAGTGTCTACAACGTCAGTTGAGTTACTGTTGTTTTTGTCTGTTTGAGGTCTATTGCGATGGTTCGTCTTAAATACGATTGTACAGTTAACGTTTTGGAAGCAGCAAAGTTGCGGAAAGAATCATGAGTGGAAATGAAGCACGTATTCAAGCGGTTCAGCAAATTGTCAACCGCACAGCACTACCGCCGAAGCCACCAGCTCGCCTAGAAAGCATCTGGGCTGAGAATGTCTTCAACCTCAGTAAAATGCAGGCGAGCCTGCCCAAAAACGTTTTTAAATCGGTCAAGAAGACGATCGTGACGGGCGAGAAACTCGATCCATTAGTCGCTGATGCTGTGGCAACGGCTATGCGTGACTGGGCTACCTCGAAAGGCGCACTGTACTACGCTCACGTGTTCTACCCGATGACGAACCTGTCGGCGGAAAAGCACGATGGTTTCATCTCGGTTCAAGGCGACGGTAGCGTCATTTCAGAATTTTCCGGCAAGGTGCTGGTACAGGGTGAGCCGGATGGTTCATCATTCCCCAATGGCGGCATCCGAGATACGTTTGAAGCCCGAGGCTATACCGGTTGGGATGTGACCAGCCCGGCCTACATCATGGAAACCGACAACGGTGCCACGTTGTGTATTCCCACCGTATTTGTCTCCTGGACTGGCGAAGCGCTCGACAAGAAAGTGCCCTTGCTGCGATCGATCGCGGCGATGGACAAGGCGGCAAGCAAAGTTTTGAAATTGCTCGGTCATACCGACGTTGCGCACGTCAATTCGAGCTGTGGTGCTGAACAAGAATATTTTTTGGTGGATTCGCATTTTGCGAGTCAGCGTCCTGACCTGCTGATTGCGGGAAGAACGCTATTTGGCAAAGCTCCTGCCAAAGGTCAAGAGTTCGACGATCACTACTTCGGTGCGATTCCTGAGCGTGTTCAGGTGTTCATGCAAGACGTGGAAGAAACCCTGTACAAACTCGGTATTCCGGCGAAGACACGACACAACGAAGTGGCTCCGGGTCAGTTTGAGATTGCGCCCTTTTTTGAAGCGGCAAACGTCGCTAGTGATCACCAACAATTGATCATGACTGTGCTGAAAAACACGGCGAAGAAGCATGGTTTCTCTTGCCTGTTGCACGAAAAGCCCTTTGCCGGAATTAACGGATCGGGTAAGCACGTGAACTGGTCGGTGGGTAACTCCACCCAAGGTAATCTGCTCGATCCGGGCGATTCGCCTCAGGATAATGCGCAGTTCTTGGTGTTCTGTGGCGCGGTCATCCGAGGTGTGCATAAGTATGGGCCGTTGATGCGGGCGGCGATCGCCACGGCGAGCAACGACCATCGTTTGGGAGCGAACGAAGCGCCTCCGGCGATCATGTCCGTCTATCTCGGCACGCAGCTCGAAGAAGTCTTTGAGCAAATCAAGACAGGCTCAGTTACCGGCTCGAAGCAGAAAGGGGTGATGGATCTTGGGGTGGATGTACTGCCTCCGCTCACCAAGGATGCGGGCGATCGTAACCGCACCTCGCCGTTCGCTTTCACCGGCAACCGATTTGAATTCCGTGCTGTGGGTTCGAGTCAGTCAGTTTCCGGCCCACTGATTGTGTTGAACACAATGTTGGCGGATTCGCTCGATTGGATTGGTAATCGACTCGAAGTTTGTCTCTCTGATGGCATGGAGTTGAGTGTCGCCATTCTGACTGTCCTGAAGGAAGTCATGGAAGAGCACAGCGCCGTTGTGTTTGGCGGTAATGGTTACTCTGAGGAGTGGCACACCATGGCGGTAGAGGAGCGTGGGTTGGCGAACCTGCGTACGACCGCAGATGCATTGCCAAGCCTAAAAGCAGATTACGTTGAGGATCTGTTCACGAAGACGGGCGTGTTAACTTCGGTGGAACTGGAAAGCCGCTTTGAAGTCTATGCAGAGCAGTACATCCTGTCGATCGAGGTTGAAGCGAAGCTCGTGGTGAATATGGTGAAAACCATCATCTACCCGACGGTTGTGGAGTACCTCTCGAAACTGTCTTCGACGATTTCGAGTTTGAGTGGACTCGGTATTGACTTTGATAAAGCGAGTGCGCAAGGCATCGCGGATCTGAGTAAGTCGATGATGGCGACCGTGGATGAGTTGAGTGCAGCGTTGCAGAAGCATGATTTTGCCAGCACGGAGGACAAGATGCAGTATTGCTCTCAAACTCTGCGTCCTCTAATGGATCAAACGCGGGTTTACGCGGATTCGTTGGAAGGTGAGATTGCAGATAGCTTCTGGCCGTTGCCGACGTATCAGGAAATGCTGTTTATCAAGTAGAATTGCAGCTCGTTTTCTGAGAGTTCATCCGATTGATCTCTAATAAGTTAAAAGAGGTGAGGTGTTTAACCTTGCCTCTTTTTTTGCATCCTTTTTTGTTTGAGGTCGAACGATTGATGCTAACTGAATTTACGGCTGGTTGCTGCCACGAAAAATAGGTACAGCAAGCCAACAACGATCGCGGGTTCTGCTGCCCAGGGTACGCTGTGAAAGCGATACCAGCAGGAGAAGGTTTCACTTCTAAAAAATGATCTTCCTCCCCTTGCTGTCCGTATTGCTCCGTTATGCTGACTCCGATCTCATTGAAATTTTTTTGTTCAGGATTAAAGCACTGGAATTCGACAAACTCAACCACCAAACGGAATCGTTGGTGCAGCCGTTGTAATAATCGCCCATCCCAGAAACGTTTATTTCGTTGTTGCACTCTTCTCTGGATTGCTTATCCCGAACTCACGTTAATAGGTTCCCGTCAGTTGAGCTCGTGTTAGGTTGGCGCGATCGAACGTTGCCTGACTGAGATTGGTCTCTCGTAAATCTGCGGCCTCAAGCGAGGCTCCCGTAAAATCCACCCCTGTTAAATTCGCCTCACGCAGAAGAGCCCCGTGTAACACCGCATAGCGAAGATTCGTCTGGGCTAAATTCGTGCGCTCAAGATTGGCTCCGCTGAGCTTAGCTTCTTCAAACTTCAGGTGAGACAAATCCGCTCCTGACCAATTCACGCCATTTAACCAAGCTCCGGTGAAAATCGTCTCTTCGAGAAGCGCACCATCAAGCTTGGCTCCGCTCATGCGTGCGCCACTCAAATTCGCCCAGCGAAGATCCGCGCCGGAGAGGTCGGCTCCGCGTAGGTTCACCCCCGTTAGGTTCGCGCCGCGTAGGTTGGCTTGGCGTAGGCTTGCGCCGCATAGGTTTGCGCCGCGCAGTTGTGTGCCGCTTAACTTGGCGGCGGATAGGTCGGTATCCACCGCGAAGATACCGTCCAGGCTAGCTTTGGTGAGATCCGAGGCCACAAAGCGCGAATTGTTGAGCTTGGCGAAGGTGAGATCGACCCAGTTGAGCGAGGCTCGATCGAAGACCGTTTTGCTGAGAAACGATCGGGAAAAGACAGACCCCATCAAATTCGCGCTAGTAAAATCAACCCCAATTAGGGTTGTGCGTTCGAGGTGGACGCTGTGCAGATCAACACCAGCGAAGTTTCGGTTTCCCGCCTCGTAGCCTCGTAAGAGATGACGGACTTTCATGATCGTTTTCTCAATCTAGTTTTCCCGACTCATGTGGGGACGATGCATCTACCATATCTCTCAGGTCGATTCGTTTTTGATTGATGCAATAAATAGCAAAAGAGGGCTGTTTAATATTTATGTAATATTTCATGTACTTCCTTAAGATTCACGAAGGTGAGACTCTGCACAAAAAACGCACAAAAAATCAAAAAGCTATAGCTAGAAGGACTTATAGGCTTTTGTGAACTCGTCAATAGGATTAAAAAAGACTCAATAATCCTAATGTTCTTGGATGATGAAATTAGGCTTCAGCCTCTCATAATCGCTGTTTTTAAGATCACAATTATCCGTAAAACTTTACAAGTCGGTTGCAATCGTAATGATGCATCAAAATTGTCTAAACTCCGCTCGAACAATTCTCCTCGAATTGTTCGAACTAAACAATGTTCAAGCAATATCGAGCAAGGTAAAAATACTCAAATGCTATTCTCCTCGAATTGTTCGAACTAAACAATGTTCAAGCAATATCGAGCAAGGTAAAAATACTCAAATGCTATTGAGCGGATCAGAGCTTTCTGGCCGATCGATGATGCCACCACCGAGTAATACGTCGTCGTCGTACCACACCGCAGCCTGTCCCGGTGTGATGCCAAATTGCGGCTCGTCGAACTGGATGGCGGCACACTGATTTGACAGCGGCACGATCGTCGCGGCTACGGCGGGGCTACGGTAACGTACTTGGACGCTGGCACGGATCGGCGCGATCGGCGCGGCGATCGAGACCCAGTTCACCCGGCTGACGCTACAACGATCGCTGTGAACCCGATCGCGATCGCCGACGATCACCTGATTTTTGCCCGCATCGATCGCCACGACATAGAGCGGATTGGCCGCCGCGATCCCCAAGCCCTTGCGCTGGCCGATCGTGTAATTCTGAATGCCGTCGTGTTGCCCTAAAACCTTGCCCTCCGTATCGACGATGTCGCCCGGTTTGGGCGCGAGATATTTGGCTAAAAAGTCGCGCATCGTGCCGTGGGTTTCCACGAGGCAGAGGTCTTGGCTTTCGGGCTTATCAGCGGTGACGAGATCAGATTCGGCGGCGATTTGGCGGGTTTCGGTTTTCTGACGTTCACCCAAGGGAAAAAGGCTATGACCGAGGGCGTCTTGGTCAAGATCGTAGAGAAAATAGGTTTGATCTTTGTTGCGATCGAAGGCGCGTTTGAGGCGAAAACGTCCGGTGTCGGGGTCGCGATCGACGCGGGCATAGTGACCCGTAGCGATATAATCAGCGCCGAGTTCCGCGCGGGCATAGGCGAGCATCGGGCCAAATTTGACGGCGCTATTGCACTGCGAACAGGGCAGCGGCGTAATCCCGGAGCTATAACCTTCGACTAAAAAATTAACAATATATTTCTCGAATTCCTCACGGCTATCGACCACATAATGCTCGACTCCGAGTTGCTCACAAATGGCGGCAGCATCGACCAATCCTTCCGAGCAGCACTGACCCTTTCCTTTCATGAGCCAGAGGGTGAGGCCGACGACGTCATAGCCTTGTTGTTGTAAGAGAGCGGCACTGGCGGAGCTATCGACTCCACCGGACAGGCCGACGACGACTTTAGTCATAGCGCACGAACCGATCGCGGCGATCGGCAGGGAAGGGGGCTCGAAGGGTCTTTAGAATCTCTTATGGTGACATAGATTTAGCACGGCTTGCGGTAGGAGTTACCGCCCGTCGCTGTGTCGCAGGGTAATTCCCCATATTCACGAAACACATTCACGAAACACACCCGCGAAACACACCGATCGCGGTATGTTTGTGCGTGCGAATTGGTATCGTTCGGCACAGCTTGCTATGCAGCTCACGGCACAACACCCGTCGCATCGCTCAATTTCAATTATTTATTGCCTGCCTCACCCACCATGACGGTCTTCCAGCCCCCCGCCGGAGCGCGGGATCTTCTCCCTCTCGATGTCGCTCAGAAACAATGGATCGAAACCCATCTCAATTCGGTCTTCGCGCGTTGGGGCTACCATCAAATCGTCACCTCGACCCTCGAACGCCTCGATATGTTGATGGCAGGCGGCGCGATCGATCCCGATAGCGTGATCCAAATCCAAGATCCCGAGGATGGCCTGCTCGGTCTCCGTCCCGAACTGACCGCCTCGATCGCCCGCGCCGCCGTCACCCGGCTCACCGGCGCATCGTTCCCCCAGCGGCTCTACTACAACACCAACGTCTTTCGCCGCGAACCGGACAGCCGCCACGGACGCCAACACGAATTTCACCAAGCGGGCGTCGAGCTGCTCGGTGCGGGCGGATCGATGGCCGATGCCGAAATTTTGCTCTTGCTGTCGGATTGCCTCACGGCGTTGGATCTGAGCGATTGGAAAGTCGTCCTCGGACAGGCGGCACTGACCCGATCGCTGCTCGAACCATTCCCCGAAGCGGTACGCGAGTCAGTCCGAATGGCGATCGCCCAGCTCGATCGCGTCGCCCTCTTCGAGATGGATTTACCTGCGGATTTACAGGAACGCGCCTTAGTTCTGTTCGAGCTACGCGGCCAGCCGAAAGCGGTCTTACAGCAGCTCGCGAGCTTTGAGCTGAACGACGATCAGCAGCGCAGTTTGAGCGGCTTAAAGGCGACGATCGCCACCCTCGAAGCCAGTGATCGCGACGGCGCGATGCTCGATCGCATCGTCCTGGATCTGAGCACGATCGAAACCTTCGATTACTACACCGGCATCGTCTTCGCCGTCGTCATCGAAACCAGCTCAGGGCCTTGCGTTTTAGGCAAAGGCGGACGCTACGACGACCTGCTCGGGCTGTACCATCCCACCGGCGAATCTCGTCCCGGTGTTGGTTTCGGGCTGTGTATTGAAGAACTCCAGCAAATTTTGCAGAGCCGCGATCGCCTGCCCACCTCCATTACCGCGACCGATTGGCTTGTGGTTCCCCGCGATGGGACGGCTCAGGCCGCCGCCCACGCCCACGCCCGCGATCTGCGCCGTGAGCATCCTGCCGATCGCGTCGAAGTGGCTCTCGAAGAAATCTCCGCTTCCCCGACCACCGTCCGTGATTACGCCTTCCGTCGTCGCGTGCGTCAACTGGTTTGGGTCGCCGCCGATGGTGCGATCGAGCTTGAAACCTTGGCGTAAATGGGGAGGCGATCGGGCTTAGATCCAAGCTGCGATTTCACTTCACGGCTCAAACGCCCCTGGAATAGGAGCCAGATGCTACCCGTACGGTACGATCAATGTGAAGTTTGGTTAACTTGTCGATGACCCATTGATCCATTTGATCCATTCATTGACTCGGACAGATTTAGACATTCATTTAGACATTCATTCCAAGAGGGAAAATCGTGGCACATACTATCGTCACCAATGTTTGCGAAGGCGTTGCCGATTGCGTGGAAGCCTGCCCGGTGGCCTGCATTCATGACGGCCCCGGTAAAAATACGAAGGGGACGGCATGGTACTGGATTGACTTCGCGACCTGCATTGATTGCGGTATTTGCCTGCAAGTCTGCCCGGTGGAAGGCGCGATCGTGGCTGAAGAACGCCCGGATCTGCAAAAAACTCCGGCCTAACTCCGCCATCAATCATCAATGGCCGATCGCCCAGGCATGTCTCGTTTAATCGTTAGGGCGATCGGCCTCTGTTCGCGATTTTTTCCCTAAACCCATGCTCTGCCTCGAACACCTCGGTTACCATCCCGCCGCGACCGAACATCCGATCCTGTCGGAGATCAATCTCGAAATTCCGCCCACCTCGCTGACGGCGATCGTCGGGCCAAGCGGTTCGGGTAAAACGACGCTGCTCGATATTTTGGCAGGCTTGGCCGAACCGACGAGCGGCCGGGTCGCGTGGCGATCGCAAGAGCTACTTCCAGAACAGCTACACCAGCTCGTCGGCCTGGTTTTTCAATTTCCCGAGCGCCACTTTTGCGGCATGACGATCCTAGAAGAATTGCGCCTCGGACATCCCGAGCTGCGCACCGAGCAAGTGTACGCCGCCCTCAAGGAAGTCGGCCTCGGGGATCTGTCGGTCGATCGCGCCCCCCACGAACTCAGCGGCGGTCAGCAGCGCCGCCTTGCGCTCGCGGTGCAACTGATTCGACAACCCCAAATCTTGATGCTGGATGAACCGACAGCGGGGTTAGATTGGTCGATGCGGCGTCAGTTGGTGGCGCTGTTGGCGAAACTGAAACAAGAGTGGAGCTTGCTGGTGGTGACCCACGATGCGGCGGATTTGCTGGATGTGGCGGATCATTGCTGGGCGATCGAGTCTGGACGGCTGCGATCAATTGACGTTGCATCGCTGCGTTAACCATGATGAGTCTGCAATCCCTGGATCAAGCAAAATGAAAGAACAACCCTCAATTCACAGATTGAAGGTCGTTCTTTTGTCTCGTTTTTGAGTTGTCTGCTCATCTGTCAGCGTTCTGTCTGACGACGATCGTGACGGCTGTTAACGATGAATGGACTCATCTTCGAGGTCGAAGAGCGTCCGTAGCGTATGCATCGCGATGCGACGTGCTTCGAGATCCTGCTGGGCGCGGAGCTGCACCATCGGATCGTGAAGGATTTTATTGACGATACCGCGCGTGAGGGATTCGATCACTTCCTGATGTTTATCGTCGAATTCAGTGCCAAGGCGCGATAGGGCTTTTTCGAGTTCTTGCTCGCGAATGGTTTCGATCTTTTTACGTAGGCTGCTAATCGTTGGGACGGTTTCCAGCGATTGCCACCAAGATTCAAAGCTGGCGAGTTCTTCTTCGAGCAGAGATTCGGCTTCCAGTGCCATTTGGCGGCGACTTTCCTGGTTTTGGGCGACGACGGCTTTGAGGTCATCGACGTTATAGCAACGGATGCCGCTGACACCCGTGACATCGGCGGCGATGTTACGCGGTACGGAAATATCGATTAACACTAAATCGCCCTTCGCATCGACGATCGGCTCTAGGTTGGCCTGGGTCAAGATCGGCTGGGTTGCGCCGGTACTGGTAAACGCAAGGTTCGATTGAACGATCGCATCGAACAGTTCCGAGAGAGGTCGCACCACGATATTGACGCTGGGGTACTGTCCGGCGAGTTCTTCGGCGCGACGCTGGGAGCGGTTGACGATCGTGATGCGATCGGCTCCCTTCGAGAGCAGGTGCTTGACGAGCAACTTCGACATTTTGCCCGCTCCGACGATGCAAACATCGAGGTCGGTGAGGCTGCCCATTTTAAGCTGTGCCAGTTCAACGGCGGCAGAGCTAATCGAGACGGCTCCAGTGCCGATGCTGGTTTCGGTGCGGACGCGCTTGCCTGCGCCAATCGACTGCTTGAACAGTTGATTTAGCACCCGACCAACGCCTTTATGCTTCTGCCCTAACTTATGGGTCGTTTTGACCTGAGCCAGGATTTGACCCTCGCCTAACACGAGGCTTTCGAGACCGGCACTGACGCGCATCAGGTGCATAACGGCGTCTTGATGGAGCAGAACGAAGAGATAGGGACGCAGCTCTGAGAGCATCATGTGGCTGCGATCGCAGAGGAACTGACTGACCTCGCGCACGCCCGACTCCATGTCCTTGGCGATGAAATAAATTTCGAGGCGGTTACAGGTGCTGAGAACGGCAATTTCCTCGATGCTCGGATACGCACGAAGCTGGGCGATCGCCTCCTGAAGCTCAGGCTCAGGGATGCTTAACTTTTCGCGTACTTCGACCGGGGTGGTTTTGTGGCTCAGTCCAATAACGGCAATATTCATCGAAATTATAAAAAAAGCTATTAAAAAGCATGCGACACAATTATCTAGAAATGTTGCTCATTTGGCGACTGTTCACAACATTCCGCAACGATCGTGACAAATCTTTTAAGATCAACGGCTCCCAATATGTCAGGACTGATAATCGACTTCTTTTTGATGCCTTAAAAAAGAATGGGGATCGCATCAATGATGTTGCGATCCCCGATCCTTTTCGCTCGATATCGAGACAAAATTGATGTCAGATAGTCCAAGACAATTTTGGATTATCTTGCAATACCTTTAATCCCTAGCGCAGTTGCAGGGTGTGGGTATCTTCCATCATGTGGATCGTATCGACGAAACGCGCCGTGCGGCTTTGGCTGGAGATAACTAGCGATTGCGTCCGCGCACCACCGTGGAAGAAGCGAACGCCTTCCATCAGAGTTCCAGGGGTAATACCGCAGGCTGCAAACAGCACTTCTTCGCCCGAAGCAAGTTCGATCGCGTCATAAACACGATCGGGATCGTCAATGCCCATGCTCTTGAGGCGAGCGAGGTTACCCTCTTTACTTTCGCCAATCAAGCCCGTTTTAACGATTTCGGGATCGTAGATCAGTTGACCTTGGAAGTGACCGCCGAGGCAGCGCATCGCTGCGGCTGAAATCACACCTTCCGGTGCAGCACCAATTCCCATCAGGGCGTGGATGTTCGTACCGCCGAAACCGCAAGAGATGGCCGCCGAAACATCACCATCGCTGATCAGGCGAACCCGTGCGCCTGCGTCGCGGATTTCTTGGATCAGTTCTTTGTGACGGGCGCGATCCATGACGACGACGACGAGTTCTTCGATTTTGCGATCGAGGCATTCGGCGAGGATCTTCAGGTTTTCGGTGGCGCTTTTGTTGATGTCAACCTTGCCTTTAGCCGCCGGGGGAGCTGCCAGTTTCTTCATGTAGAAGTCCGGTGCGGCAAACAGACCACCTTTAGGAGCGATCGCCAAAACTGCCATCGAACCGTTTTGGCCGTAGGCAACGAGGTTGGTTCCTTCGCAGGGATCAACCGCGATGTCGATCTCGATCAGTTCTTCGGGGTTGCACTGATCGGCGCCACCGGGCTGGCTACAAATGCCGACCTCTTCGCCGATGTAGAGCATTGGAGCATCGTCACGCTCACCCTCACCGATGACAATCCGACCCCGCATGTGGATTTGGTTCATGCGTTCACGCATGGCTTCCACAGCAACTTCGTCGGCGATATTTTTCTCGCCTTTACCCATCCAACGTGCTGAGGCGATCGCCGCTTGTTCGACGACCTCAATGATTTCTAAACCAATGGTTTTGTCCACGGGCTCGCTCCTTCCAAATGGTTATTTAGCGGTGTTTTTAAGACCTTTTTCCAAGTGTCAAGTCTACCAGAGGTCGGTTCGTGTCTTGGGTTTTATACTTAAATCGAGATCGCAAGTCCGCGATCGGAGAGTCTTCGGGTCTTCGACGTTTCCGGAGCAATTGGCTTTTGTACTAGCAACAATTATTCTAAAAATACAGATGCGAAGTGTGCTAAATCCGTCACAATAATCCTTGAACAACGGCGGCTAGATTCAAAACCGGTCGCCGTGGGTGATCGATGTGAGGTTTTGGGTTTGTGCGCTTAATTGAAAAAACATCAGGATTCACGTGCGTTTCTAGGGAATTCTGCTAGGGTTGCCCTAGTAAAGCTAAACGATTTGAGTTTTGGGCTTTCGCCGCTAAATGGATGTCACTCTCTAATCTAGAATTTCGCTAATGTCCCGCAATTTCCTATCAAGCGACTGGAATCCCGTTGACCCCGCCATTTGTAGAGAGGCCGCAAGCTGCGAACAAGCGATCCTATCGGGAATCCCAGCCACACAGTCATTGCGAGCATTGCGAGACATTCCGGCGCCACAGGTCTCGGCGAAGTCTTCTCGCCGACTGATTGATGCGCTCTATATTGTGATGCAAGTTGTGATGCAAGGTCACAGGGTTCCCAGCCGATCGCTACAGCTTGCTCTGCGTCTTTGCCTGTGCGCCAGTTTTTTTTCAGGAACCGTTGATGGCATTCTGAACCCACGTTCAGCAACCGCCGCTGTGGCGGAACCCACATCCAATCTGCCCTCTAATCTTCCATCCAATTCTCCCTCTAATTTTCCAGGGGACGTAGAAGACAGCTTTAACGATGTCGTTCCACTCGACTTCGTCCCACTCGAAACGCAGCCAGAACCAGCGTTCCACCTGGCTCAACGCTTGCCGCAATCGGACGATTTTCAAGACTTAGAGGAGCCAGAAATTGAGCCACTCCCGCCCATTGATGAACTGCTGCCGCCACGCTCTCCGAGTGATGAAACGCCGAGCAATTTAGATGAAATTCCGGGGGTGATCGAAGTCCGTGGCTATCGCGTGGTCGGGAGTACGGTGTTTGAAGACGATGAGTTTGCCGAGTTGCTGGAGGATCTGACGGGGCCGGAGATCCGTTTTGCTCAGTTGCTCGAAGCGCGGACGCGGATTACGGATTTATACGTTGAGAACCGGTACATCACCTCCGGCGCGTTTCTCCCGCCTCAGACGATCGAGAACGGGATCGTCGAAATTCAGGTGATTGAAGGATCGCTCGAAGATATCGTGATTACCGGAACCGATCGTCTACGTCCCCACTACATTCGCAGCCGCATCGAACGCGCCACCAATGCGCCGCTCAACGTGGATGACTTGCTCGAAGCGCTACAAATGCTTCAGCTTGATCCGCTGATTGATAATCTTTCGGCTGAACTGTCGGCGGGTCTACGTCCCGGATCGAACTTGCTCGAAGTGGAGATTGGCGAGGCCGATAGCTTCCGTACCAGCTTGCGGTTTGATAACGGGCGATCGCCCACGGTCGGCGTGCTGCGAGGTCGTGTGGGTTTGAACGAAGCGAATTTATTCGGCTTTGGGGACATGGTTGATTTGTCCTACAGCGCCACTGAAGGTAGCAATGAATATGCCGCCTCCTATACCCTGCCGCTCAATTCCAGCAATGCAACCCTCAGCGCCTCGGCTCGATTCACCAGCAGCAAAATTATCGAGGAGCCGTTTGATCGTATCGACATCGAAGCCGATTCCCGTGATTTTGAACTGACGTTTCGTCAGCCGATTATTCGATCGCCTCGCGAAGAACTGGCCTTTGGCTTGACCTTTTCGCGCCGGGAAAGCGATACCTCCCTGCTCGGGGTTGGTTTTCCCCTGTCCAATGGCGCCAACGATGACGGCGAAACTCGCATTTCGGCCTTCCGGTTTTTCCAGGAATGGACAAAGCGCGAATCACGGTCTGTTTTTGCCGCGCGATCGCAATTTAACTGGGGCATTCCCATTTTTGAGTCCACCCTCAACAACCAAAAGCCCGATAGCCGCTTTTTCTCCTGGCGGACTCAGGCGCAATACTTGCAGCTCTTGGGTACGAGCGATGTCTCGTTGCTACTTCGCGGCGATCTTCAGCTTTCAACCACGTCGATGGTCGCCCTGGAGCAGTTTGGGGTTGGCGGTAATCGCAGCGTGCGCGGCTACAGTCAAGACTTGCTCCTCGCGGATAATGGATTGTTTGGATCGGCAGAGTTGCGTTTTCCCTTGTTCACGTCACGCGACGGATCAACTCAGCTCGAAATCCATCCATTTTTTGATTTCGGCACGGTCTGGAATACCGATAGTGCTGATCCTTCACCCAACGGACTAGCCTCGATCGGCGTGGGTTTATCGTTTGATCTCGATGATGTCCTGTCGGCAAAGCTAGACTGGGGTATACCTCTAACAGAGGTCGATAATCGTGACCGTGACATTATCGACCGTCAAGAATTGTACTTTTCGCTAGAATGGCGTCCGTTTTAAGCGGATCGCGAGATCATGTCAAACGCAGAACATCTAGCATTACTCAAGCAGGGCGTCGCGACGTGGAATGTATGGCGTCAAGATCACCCGGAGGTACGAGCGAATCTATTTCGCGCAGATCTGGAGGGGATGTATTTGGCGGGCGCAAATTTAAGCAAAGTTGATTTGCGGCGGGCGCGTTTGGGGCGGGCATTTTTACGATCGGCGGATCTCTCCGAAGCCTATTTACTGGGGGCTGATCTGAGCAAAGCTGACCTCAAGCAAGCCGTTCTCTGTAAGGCCATCCTGCGCGATGCGAACTTATCCGAAGCCGATCTCTCCCATGCCAATCTGAGCGAAGCGTATCTCTCCGAAGCCAATTTAAGTCATGCCATTTTGACCGATGTTCAGCTCGATCGAACGTTGCTGACCGGAGCCTGTATTGAAAATTGGCGCATTGATAATCCGACTCAGCTCGATCGTACGATTTGCGATTACATCTACCTCAAGCCAAATCAGCAGGAATGTCGTCCCCGACTCGGCTCGTTCGGCGCTGGAGAACTGGTCAGTCTCTGTCAGCGAACTCTGGATATGCTGGAAGTCAGCTTTGATACAGGTCTAGACTGGTCGGCCTGTGTGGCGGCGCTACGCACACTTCAAGACCTGCCGGGTTTTGGGAATGTGAAGTTACGGAGCTTAGAACAATCGGACGAGGGGGCGCTCGCTTTAGGGCTACAAATCCCGCCCTTTGTGGAACGTCAAGAGGTACGACGTAAGTTGTTGCAGATCTATCGACGCAAACTTAAAGCGATCAATCATCAATACGAAGAAGCTGGGTTCAGTCAGGAGCAGATTTTAGAGTATCGCCGCAGTTCGACCGATCTGATTGAAATGTGTCAGTTTTTAGCGGCACGTCCGATCGTCTGAGGGCAAACGCATACTCGGCAGACCCTCACCCTAAATCCCTCTCCCTCACGAGGGCGAGGGACTTTGAAAACCTGAATTTGCCTTCATTTTATTTGACTCCCCTTCTCCCAAAATGGGAGAAGCGACGCACTGAGCTGGTCGAAGTGGGGCTGGGGGATGAGGGCATTCATTGGGAGTATGCGTTTGCCCTGCCCGATCGTCTGAGGGAGGTTGCATCATCGAAAAACTATGATATGCTACCTTAGCGTCAGACATGGAGAGATGGCTGAGTGGTTGAAAGCGGCAGATTGCTAATCTGTTGTACGTAATTATTCGTACCGAGGGTTCGAATCCCTCTCTCTCCGTCACACAGTTAGATTTACAGTTGAAACTTAAAGCTAACCGGATTCAGAAAAAGCATCACCCTCCGTACACTAGGGGGTGATGCTTTTTCAGTTTTGTCCTATCGTGTCCGAATCTTCCCTTACTGCGATCGTCTACCAAGCGATCGACGCCAGCCCCGATCGCCGCATTACCTTTGCGCACTACATGGATCTCGCGTTGTACCATCCCGGCCTTGGCTATTACAGTCGCGGTCGCGGTCTGGGTGCAGCGGGCGATTTTGCCACATCGGTGCATCTGTGTGCCGATTTTGGCGAACTAATCGCGGTGCAGCTTATTGATATGTGGCAGCAGCTCGATCGCCCCGATCGCTTCGACCTGGTTGAAATGGGAGCAGGGCAGGGAATTCTCGCCGGGGACGTGTTGCGCTATATCAAGCGCGAAGTGCCGGACTGCTTTCGCACTATCAATTATCGGATTGTCGAAAAATCGGCGAGTCTGCGCCGCGTTCAACAGCAACAGCTTGCGGATTTGCAAACGGACGTCTCGATCGCCTGGTGTGAACTGGAGGCGATCGCCGATGCGTCGATCGTGGGCTGCTGCTTTTCAAATGAATTACTCGATGCCTTTCCGGTACACCGCGTGCGAGTTGGTAGCGGGAATGGCGGGAATGGCGCGGGGGATGGCGAGAGCGAGGGCAAAGGTCAGCTTCAGTTTCAGCTCCAGGAAGTGTATGTGACCTACGATGCGAACGCACCAGAGGCGGGATGCGTCGAAGTGATTGGCGAGCTATCGACACCGGCGATCGCGCAGTATTTTGCGGACGCGGGCATTGATCTTTGTAATACCCAGAGTGACGCGCCAGAGAAGACCGCAGCTCGCCGTGAAACAAATCGGGTGCAGGAATACCCGGAGGGGTACACCACCGAGGTGAATCTTGCTGCTAAACACTGGATGACGTCGATCGCTCGTATTCTCGATCGCGGCTATGTGCTGACGATCGACTATGGTTACGACACTGATCGCTACTACGTTCCCTACCGCAGTGACGGCACGTTGAACTGTTACAGTCAACACCAACACCATCCCGACCCCTACAAAAATCTCGGCCTCCAAGACATCACGGCTCACGTTGACTTCGGCGCGATCGAGCGTTGGGGAGAAGCCCTCGGACTGGCGACCCTGGGGCGAACCCCGCAGGCGCTATTTCTGATGGCCTTGGGGCTGGGCGATCGACTCTCGGGGCTAGGGCAAGGGAGCCAGCGAAAAGATGGCGATCGCGCGGCAGGCCAACCCGCGACGGCGAACGATATTGCCCAGATTTTTCAGCGTCACCAAGTCTTGCGGGATCTGATTGATCCGCAAGGGCTTGGTGGATTTCAAGTGTTGATTCAGCAAAAATGCGATCGCTCATCGGCAACTAAATTAATCGAACGATCGTCGCTCGCGGGACTTGCAACTCCCGCAATGCCTTAGAATTGACCTTGACGAATTTTCCACCTTTGACTAAGCACCTCGAATGCGCGATCCGAATAACCCTTCCCTGCGCCAATTACCCCGTCACGATCCCGCCGAGCTGATTCCCTCGCGCGACGATACCTCAATTCTCGACTGGCTAAAATCCACCGGTCGCCTGATTGCACGTGACGAGGTCGAAGCGCCTGCCTTGCCTCGCGAGGAAGATGAATTCATCCTCATGGGCGAAGAGGAAGATGATTCCTTTGAAGAGGCGGATGATTCCAACGCGAGCGGTTTCTAACGAAAGTGGCGAAGGTTTAAACATCGGCCTAAACGTCAATCGTGCTGCGATCGCGGATTCAGATCATCACATCACAGCATCTCGATCGCAGCCCATAAAACCTAGGGCGTGTCATCAATTAGCACCAGACCTCTTACAGGGTAAGCTGTTGAACGCCCAACCCAACAAAAAACAAAAGGGGCTGAAACCCTGGCTGAATCAAGGCTACAAATTTAATTGATGACAGCCCCTAGCCTTGCCGCCGCTTTTTCGTTCTATGACCGCTCGATCTACGCACTGCCCTGATTAAACTCCAGCGTCAAACTCGGTGAAACTTTCCTCCTATACGCAGAAGATCGCCCTCTCTGGCACACAAATCACCTGTGGTCTCGCGACTATTGCGACGGTGATACTGCTTGGCCTCGACAGCAGCTACAGCGTTTTGCCTGGGTTCTCGCTACCGTTTTGGAGTAGCGCGTTACTCACCGCAATCTGTGGTTATTGGGGCGTACCGTGGCTGCGTGCGTTAAAAACGGGACAGTTCATCCGCGAAGATGGGCCGCAAGCGCATCTCAAAAAAGCTGGAACCCCGACGATGGGGGGAATTTTATTTGTGCCGGGTTCAGCGATCCTCGCGACCCTGTGGGCGTATCTATCACCCACTCTAGAATCAGCCGATCGCCTTTCCGTGATTGGCGTTGCCGCTTTGACGCTGGCGTACGCCGCGATCGGCTGGGTTGATGACTGGCAAGTCTTACGACGCAAATCTAATAAAGGTATTTCACCGCGCTTGAAGCTGATCCTTCAAATCATTGGCGCGGTGCTTTTTTGTGGCTGGATGAGCTGGCGATCCGATCTGGCGATCGACCTCACTCAGATCCTCTTTCCTGGCGGCATCACGTTATCTCTCGGCGCTGTATTTTGGGCGCTGGCCGGTTTTACGATCGTCGCCGAAAGTAATGCAACCAACCTCACCGACGGTCTCGATGGCCTCATGGGCGGAACCGGAGCCTTGGCCTTTCTGGGATTGAGCGCGATCGTTGCGCCAACATCTCCAGCCTTAGCGTTGTTTTGCATCTGCATGAGCGGCGGCTGCTTAGGGTTTCTCTTTTTCAATCGCAACCCCGCACGGGTGTTTATGGGCGATACCGGATCGCTCGCCCTTGGCGCAGCACTCGCGGGCGTCGCGATCGCCTCCAATACGCTATTCGGCCTCTTGCTCGTCACCGGCCTGTTTTTCTTCGAGACCCTCTCCGTCATCCTGCAAGTGTCCTACTACAAAGCCACCAAAGATGAAAACGGCGTCGGCAAACGGATGTTTAAGATGGCTCCCTTTCATCATCACCTCGAACTCTGTGGCTGGTCTGAGATTAACGTCGTCACAACGTTTTATATCGTTACGTTATTACTGAGCGGTCTAGCCCTTTTGCTCTATACCGTCTAGATAGCCTGGGTCACGGACGTACAACCCAGAGACGAAAGAGCTGACGGTTCTATTGCGGATCTGGCGAGAAGTCCGACTTTTCCGGGCAATACTCTAAAGAGCTGAAGCTTCTATGGCGGATCGGCTCGTCAACCACTCAATCTTGTCTTACGATCAAGGTTCTAGTTCTTCCTAACCTCGCTCTCTAGATATCTTTGCTATGAAGCTACGCGTCACGATTGTTTTGACGATCGGCTTGCTGTCTTTAGTTGTTGGTGCTGGTGTGCTGAGTGCCTTTTGGGGGTTTGCGATCGGTCGTGAGGCTCTCCAGGGTGTTACACAGCCGGATGTACGACCCGCTAGCTATAATCTGGGGCGCGGCGATAGCGTTGTGCAGACCGATAGCGTTGAGTTTTTGCGTGAGGACGACATTCTCAAGCAAGTCGAAGCGCAGATTGCGGAACCAAATCGTGCGTTGGGTACGAATAACTAATGGACGATCACACGCTTGGTGTTTATATTGCCCGCGCTTTGTCTCTCTTTAAATCCGTTTCCTTCAAGCCCGCTTCACGCCCTTGGTATTTGTGCTTGCTTGGGGATCAATCCTCCAGACAGGCACAGCATATTCAATCCCCGCGACACGCACGACCGCGATCGCGCATGGCTCAAGCGATCATGCTGGCGGGAGTGACCCTGCTGATCGTGACTTTGGCCCATCCAGCTCAGGCGTCAGTGGATGTCGCTGATGACTCTCGCCTGGGTTTTGGCCTGCTGCTGATCACCATTTTGATTTCAATTAATGCGTTTTTCGTCGCAGCGGAATTTGCAATGGTGTCTGTGCGCCGATCGCAAATCGATCGTCTCGTGGAATCCGGCGACACCCAGGCCAGAACGGTGCAGATTCTCCAGCGTGATATTGATTTGTTGCTGTCCTCGACCCAGCTTGGGATCACGCTTTCCAGCCTTGCCCTCGGCTGGACAGGAGAACAAACGATGGCGCAGTTTGTCGTTTTCCTGTTTCAATATCTGCCGCCGACGATCGCCCCCGATCCCATCATCGCCCACACGATCGCCGTCCCCGTCGCCTTTGCCTTCATCGCCTATCTCCAAATTGTCCTCGGTGAACTGTGTCCCAAATCCCTAGCATTGCTGTATCCAGAACAGCTCGCCCGCTTCTTTGGCCCACCCAGTTTGGCGATCGCCCGTTGCTTTCGCCCGTTTCTCTGGGCGATTAATCAATCCACACGTTTTCTGCTGAGAACCTTTGGCGTTCGGGTTTCTACACTCACGGCCTACAATCACGTCACCTCCGAAGAGCTGCAACAAATTATCGCGAAGGAAGGCGAAGTCACGGGACTCGAAGCCGAGGAGCGCGAATGGTTAAGCAATATTTTCGAGTTTAGTGACGTGACCGTTGAAGAGATCATGACGCCACGCACGCAAGTTTGCGTCATTGAGAGTCATGCCACGATCGGGGAGGTGTTTGAAGAAGTGGCGGAGAGCTGTCATTCGTGCTATCCCGTGATTGGTGAATCCTTTGACGATGTGCGCGGCATCATTTGCGTCAAAGATCTCGCAGAACCCCTAACAGCTTCCGGTGAGCGGCGCGATACGCCCATTACGGACTGGATTGTTCCGGTGCGTTTTGTCCCCGAATATACTCCCTTGGTCGAACTAATGCCGCTGTTGCAGCGCTCATCCCAGAGCATGGTGATGGTGGTGGATGAGTTTGGCGGAACCGCAGGGCTAGTGACCCTCCAGGACGCGATCGAAGAAATCTTTGGTGACTCCCTTTATCCCGATTCCTCCGAAGAACCCAACGTTGAATTCATTGACGAGCGGCAGTTTTTGGTACGCGCCCAACTCCACGTCGAAGAGGCCAATGATCTCCTAGATCTCAGCTTGCCGATTTCCGAAGATTATCAAACCATTGCCGGTTTACTGATTTTCTACATGCAAAAAATTCCAGAGGTGGGCGAGACCTTTCGGATTAACGATCTGGAACTTTCGGTGCAATCCGCCGATGGCCCTCGTCTTGAACGCATTTACATCCACCACATTGACCCCAATCCTCCGAGCGAGATGGATGTCCCCGATCGTCTGATCCGCCTTGTGGACGCAGACATAGCCGGGTCTGAGTCTCGATCGCAGCCACCGACCCAGGATCAGTCTGCACCCTTGAGTCCTGAACTCATCGCCGAGCTAACCGGTGCAGCTTTTGAGACTCAGGTTTCCGTGGACTTAACGGATCATGAACCGCGTGATGGGGAAATTGAAGCCGATCAGCCAACGATGTTCGCCCCGGAGATGCCACCGACGGCTCCAATGGGCAAGACCGAACATTCCGAAGCTGAGGCGATCGGCGATATCGTCGCCCCGAAGCACCCTTTGGATGACTCTGATCGATCTAGCGATGAAAAGCCCACCGGCGATCGTGCCACATCAAATCATCCTGATACGTCTGAATCCGATCATCCAAAACCCGGCGTTTCAGAACAGGCTATTCACGAGTTGCGGGATGCCACATTACTCGATTCTCCTCTCGCCAGTGTTCCGCTAGATTGGCAGCGCGGCGACAATTTACCCTCTGAAACCGACTCCTCTAACGAAAACGAATAAGCCCCCCAAGACATCAAATTCTCGAATGGAGGATGACTTAGCGATTCACCTGAGCGAGTAAGGGGGCTGCTCCGAGCAGGGCTTGGGTATAGGGATGCTGCGGCTGACTGAAAACATGATGAGTTTTGCCAATTTCGACAATCTTGCCGCCATTCATCACGGCAATGCGATCGCAGAAATATCGCGCGACCCAAAGATCATGGGTGATAAACAAATAGGTGAGTTCAAATTCATCCTTCAGATCGCGCATCAAATCTAACACCCGCGATTGGACGTTCGCGTCAAGCATACTCACCGGCTCATCGCAGATCACAAACTTCGGGCGGGTGATCAACGCACGGGCGATCGCGACGCGCTGTTGCTGGCCACCGGAAAGCTGATCGGGGTAGCGATCGTAAAAATCACGCTCAAGACCAACGCGATCGAGCATAGGCAAGACCTGATCTTTCGCCGCGCCCACGGTTTCGGCTAGCTTGTGAACCAAGAGCGGATCGGCGATCGCCTCGCCGATCGTCATCATCGGATTGAGACAGGCTCGCGGATCTTGGAACACCATTTGCATTTGGCGGCGCTGCTGGCGTAAATCCTGGCGCGATAAATGGGTAATATCGCGCCCGAGAAATTCCACCCGCCCGCTCGTCGGCGGAATCAGTTGCAGCAACGTCCGCGATAGGGTCGATTTACCACAGCCGGACTCACCCACCAGACCAAGGATTTCACCCTGAAAAATCTCGAAATTGAGGCCATCGACCGCGCGAATTTTGCGATCGTTCCCACCACTTGACGAACCACGGCGCAGGCGGTTGACCAGTGCGGCCAGAGGATTTTCAGCGAGGGTATAGTGCTGAGTTAGGTCGATCGCGCGAATGACGACATCACTCGGGACTGCATTCGGCATCGCGTCCCGATCCGTCTCATCGTGGGTTGTATCCGCACGGTCTGAGGTTTCACGATCGGCGATCGCGTGTAGGTGTAGCGCCGCCTCCAGCAGCGATCGCGTGTAGGGATGTTTCGGGGTTTGTAGCACGGTCTTGGCGGTATCGCATTCCACGAGCTGACCGTCATGCATCACCGCGACGCGATCGCTGTATTGTGCCACCATCGCTAAATCATGCGAAATCAGCAGCAAGCCGAGATCTCGCTCGCGACACAGGCGCGACAGCTCATCGAGAATCTGCGCCGACACGGTGACATCCAGGCTCGTGGTCGGCTCATCGGCGACGATTAACTTTGGATCGAGCAATAGCGCCAGGGCGATCGCCACCCGTTGACGCATTCCGCCGCTGAACTCATGGGGATATTGCGCCCAGCGATCGGCGGGGATTTTGACGGTTTTTAGGGTGTCGAGGGCTTTGGCTTTGGCGGCAGCGCGATCGAGATCGGGGCGATGAGCGTGGAGCGTTTCGAGGCAATGATCGCCGATCGTCATCAGCGGATCGAGGCGCGTCATCGGATCTTGGAACACCAGCGCCACCGCTTCGCCTCGAAACTGTCGTAGCCGCTCGGTGTCAAACTCGAATACTGACTCACCACAAAACCGAATTTTCCCCTCGGTACGGCTTCCAGCGGGCAGAAGCCGAATCGCAGCACGTCCAAGGGTCGATTTACCGCAGCCGGATTCGCCTACCAGCCCGAGAATTTCGCCCGCGTGCAGACAAAATGAGACGCTATCCGCCGATCGTGCCGTCGTTTTGGGATAGGTAATCGAGAGGCGATCGAGTTCAAGCAGTGGAGCAACCATAAATATAAGGCAGCCGGATCGGGGGTGAGGGGTGAACGGCAGGTCAAAAGGGTCAGGTTAAAATGCAATCCTTGGCTATGGAACGCCACGGGTCAGACTATTGGATCTAGGCTGGATCTATCACGGCGTCCACACGAGAGAATAGCACTCGGTTCAACTCGCTTTAGCCCGCAATCGTGATCAATGATAGTTACAAACCGATACAATATCTCCACTTTCAACCTACACGCTCGGTGTCCTGAGCGCTCATCGTGATGGATCGCTCCAAACTTACGGCCATTATTACGGGGGCGATTTCGCTGATTTTGGCGATCGCCTATCTTATGCTGGTTCAGTTGCTCGATTTACGTGGCGAGATGATACCAGCGCCGATCGGCGATGTATCGCTTCAGGCAATCCAGCCGATCGCCAGCTTCGGAACCATTGAAATGGTCACGAATTTTTCAATTTGAGCCAGCTTTGACTTAATCGCCGACCGAATCGCTGACCGAATCGTTAACCCAATCGATCGTGAAACAACTTTTGATCTCGACCCCCGTTGGGCCACTGGGTTCCGGCCTCGGCGGCGGCATTGACCTAACGCTCTCGAATGCAGCCCGATCGCAAATTTCGCGCGGCCATGAGGTGACGATCGTCGCACCCCAAGGATCGCATCTGCCCGATCTATCGGTGGTCGAAATTCCTGGCAATCTCCAAATCCCGGCGCAAACTCAGGCGCGTAACAGCACCATCGATCTGCCTGCTGATTCGGTGTTGGCGAATATGTTTGAGTATGCGCGTCAGGTGCAGCACAACTATGACGTGATCTTGCACTTTACCTATGATTGGCTGCCGTTTTTCCTGACACCTTTTTTTGAAACACCGATCGCCCACTTTGTCAGCATGGGATCGATGACGGATGCGATGGACAGCGCGATCGCCAGGATCTACGCCAATCATCCTGAATCGATCGCCTTCTGTACCCGTACTCAGGCGGCGACGTTTCCGTTTGTCGGAAATGATCCCATTTGCCTAACAGGAGGTCTCGATCTCGATCTGTATCGTTTCCAGGCAAAAGCGGGTGATTCCCTCGCCTGGGTGGGACGGATTGCGCCAGAAAAGGGGATTGAAGACGCAATCGCAGCCGTGGATTGGCTGGGAATTCCGCTTAAGATCTTCGGCAATATTCAGGATGCGGCCTATTGGCAAGCGGTGCAGGCGCGTCATCCAAAGGCGCCGATCGAGTACGGTGGATTTCTTGAAACGCGCGACTTACAAGCCGCTATTGGTAATTGTCGAGCGTTATTACTCACATCACACTGGGTTGAAGCCTTTGGTAATGTCGCGATCGAGGCATTGGCCTGTGGCGTACCGGTGATCAGCTCACGCTGTGGAGGGCCAGAGGAAATTGTGACGGATGGTGAGGTGGGGTTTTTATTTGATGTTGCGGATGTCGATGGCTTGGTTACGGCGATCGGTCAGATTGGAATGATTAATCGGCAAGCATGTCGCACGTTAGCGGAGCGAGAGTATTCGCTAGAGGCATTTGGCGATCGGATCGAACATTGGTTACAGCGGGTGATTCACTAGGGCGTGTCCTCAATTAATCGTAGAACTCTTATCGGGAAAGCTGTTGAACGCCCGACCCAACAAAACAACTAGGGGCTGTAACCCTGACTGGGTAAGCGCTAGAAATTGAATGGATGACAGCCCCTAACCCGCACTCAAGTTACCAATCATCACGCGCAACTGATCGATTCCAGTCGTCGGGTTCCTGTTCTTCCGGGCGATCAATCGTCGCTAGCTCGTAGTCCTCTTCGCGGGGGATAGGCGTGTTGAACGGCTGCGATCGCGGCCTGGGGTCGGGATTGAAGGGAATGGAGGCGGCAGGGCGATCGGCGATCGGGTCACGTTCGGTATAGAGCGGTTCTGGACGATTGAGATCGCTCGATGAAAACGGGGCGATCGGCGCATCATCTGCCCAGCGATCGAACCCGCGATCGGCGATCAGTTCCTCCTCTGGCACAAACAGCGGCCCTTCATCGAGATTTTCCGGCTCGATCGACAACTTCAACGGTTCGACCACCTTGGCAAACGCATCTTTTACAAACGCCTTAACAAACTCCTCTTTGCGCGTGAGCTGAAACTGTCGCTGCACCACCTCGGTCATGCCACCGTCCCCCCAGTCCTGATCCTGGCGGAAATATTCGATAAAACTTTTGCCCGCAATCCGGGTTAAGTAGGCCGCAACAATGCCTTGAATCGCTCGACCCACGACCAGCGTCGCGATATTCAGCGATAGCGCCCCGGCCACCAACTGCACGGCTCCCTTGACGATGCCCAAACTAGCAAGAGTTTTTCCCAACGATAGCGCCAGCTCTCGACCCCGTTCCATATTCAGCTCGCAGCCGTACACCTTGGCGATTTCGACCACCATTTGCGCGTTCACCGCCGCCGCCGCCAGCAAATCCACCACCGGCAACGGTGTCATCGCCACGGCTCCCGCGCCGATCCACTGGTAGCGATCGACGATTTTCGCGGCTTGGCGGTGACGTTGGGCGTCGATGAGTTTGCGGGCGCGATCGCCGAGGCGCTGGGATTGCAGCAAAATATTATCGGCGATCAGGTCTTCGCCTTCCGCCCGCAACACCGCGATGATTTGCTGCACGAGCGCGACGATATCCGGGTTGGGTTTGATGACCTCGCCGCTGTCGAGGCGTACCGAGGGCGGGTTACTGGCGATCGCGACGATATCGCTGGGCGGAATCCAGCGGTGGAGGCGCGATCGCAGCTTGGCGATGATGTCATCGCGATCAGCTTCTAGATATAAATCGCTTTTATTGAAGGCGACGATCGAGCGTTTACCGATCTCCGCCAAGGCGATCAGGGGCGCAAATTCCGCCTGGGTTAAATCGTTATCCAGCACAAAAATCAGCAAATCCGCCTCGGCTGCCCACTGCCGCGCCACCTGCGATCGCATCCCGCCCGCTTCGCCCGCCTCCAAAATTCCCGGCGTATCGACAATCTCCACCGCCTGCCCGACGCCCTCCAATTCCAGCGTAAACACCCGCCCTTCCTGGGTTGACCCCATCGGCGCGGCCACGCGACCCACCACGCGACCGAGCAGCGCGTTAATCAGCGAGGTTTTTCCCGCCGATCCCGTGCCAAACACGACAATTTTGAGATTCTGCCGCGCCATGTTGGTCTCGATTTCGCGCGATCGACTCAGCAGGGCGCGGCGAGTCACCTCGTCCTGAATTTGGCTGACCTGTTGACGGACGGCGTTGAGGTTGGCGGTGGCGGCGTCGGTTTTGTCGGCGGGGGCGCGAAGGCTGCGGCGTGCTTGCCCCGATCGAGTCGATCGATCGGATCGGCCTGATTGACCAAATCGGCCAAATCGGCCTAGACCGCCCCATCCCGGCGCTTTGAAAAGGCCGAAATAATAGAGAAAGGTGTAGAGTGCGACGGCGATCGTTATGATCAGCAAAATCACGAGCAAGCCCGCCAAAAACGGCGGCGCTGACCAGGCGATTTGGCTATAGAGCCAGCCCAAGGATGTGATCAGCCAAATCGACAGCGCGAGGATGACGCAGACGCCGAAGATCAGGGTAAGGTTGCGGGGCGGTCGCATGGGGTTTGGCAGATAACGGGAATTCGGTTTGTTTCAACTGTTCTAACGATATCTTGCCTTGCCATGCCGTATTGTCCGCAAATAATCGCCCATCCCAGAAGTCTGGCTTTTTGAAAAAGTGGGACTTCTCGCCCTCATCAGGAACGTTTATTTCGTCGTTGCACGCTTAGGCATCATCCGCATTCGCATCGTAGAGCGTCGAAAAATAGGTGCGGACATCGATCGGAAGCGACGTTAGGCGTAGGCGAAAGGTATTCGGCTCTGTCCCTGCTTTCATGACTTTGGCATAAAATTCCGTATCGCCGTCATGGTCATTCACTCTTAAATGACATTGAAGATTGGTCAGCGTGGAGAGCGATCGCTCGGTGACCAGATCAACATATTTTTCAGAGAGGCAAATCAGTTTGCCTGCATAGCGATCGGGGCTGATATCTTTCCCTTTAATTTCGGCAAAATCCAGATCGATCGGTGGATCGATCGCGTATAGATCCTCACGTTCGCTCTCCAAACGCAGATTATATTGACCGCCAATCCCCGTCACCGAGTGAATCAAGATCGGCTCGATCACCCCCTTCGGTGACACCTGTTGTTTACCGTCGGTTTCGATCGGGATCGTCAGCTCATTTTTGGTCACATCGGTAATCAAAATCTGACCGCCGACGGTATAACCCTCAATGCGATAGGTCAGATTCACCTGCGAACCCACCACGCCGTACTTCGTGCGCTGCGTTGAGCCAATATTGCCCACCACCACCTCGCCGGTATGGATACCGATGCCCATTTCCAGCGATGGTAAATTCCGATCGGCCATCTGTTGATTGACGCCGATCATTGCTTTTTGCATGGCGATCGCACAGGCCACCGCTCGCTCGGGATCATCCTTCCGCTGGGTGGGCGCACCGAACAGCACCAAAATGCCATCGCCCATGAATTCATCGATCGTCCCCTGATGGCTAACGATCGCCGTCGCCATCGCTTCCAGATAAATATTCAAAATTCCGATGACCTGCTCCGGTGGCAAGCGCTCGGAAATGCCCGTAAACCCTCGCAAATCCGAGGTCAAGATAGTAATGCGACGGCGCTCGCCTCCCATATTTAAACCATCCGGGGTTTCGAGCAGCGTTTCCACCACCTCATCGGTGAGATAGCGGCTAAAGGTTTGGCGAATATCTGCCGCCGATCGCGCCACGTAGGCCGTGATCGCAATCGCAGTACCGAGCTGGGCGATCACCGGCGGCACGATCGGAATCCACCACCCCGCCAGAAAACAACCATAGGCCACACCACCAGATGCCACCACCCCGAGAATATGCGGCATAATCCGCCAAAACGGCGTGCTATAACGCCAATACCAGCTTAGGATGCCCCCAATACTGGCCCCGCCCAGAATGATCAGCGCCTCGACGAAATCCGGAATCGTCCGAATGTTCTTGCGGCCATCGAGGGTTGCGCTGAGTATTTGGCTGGTGATATGGGCGTGGATTTCCACGCCCGGAACCCGCGCTTTGTCCGTACCTTGCGACAAACTGGTAAACGGTGTCGAGAACGCATCCTTAACGCTCTCGGCGGTCGAACCAATCAGGACGACGCGATCGCGAAACAGCGATCGATCCACCTGACCCGTCAGCACCTCGTCCAGGGTGACCTGATCGAACGATCCGCTCGGTCCACGGTAGTTAATCAAAATCGGATAGCCACCGCTATCGTTATTAACGTAACTCCCGCTATTTTTTTCGATCGGATAGAAAATCGTCTCTTCGATTTGCACCCATTTATTGTTATCGCTCATGCGGGGAACAATGCCCGATCGATCAAGATAGAGCATGGCCAGCTTAAAGCCCAGCCCAAAGTAGGTTTCGCCGTCTTCTTCGGGTTTGAGGTATAAAAAGGCGCGTCGCTGGCGATCGTCAATATCCGGCGGTATATCATTGGCGCTGGTTTGCCCCAGTTCTGCCAAGACCGGCGAAGGGGCGACACTCTCCGTACCGCCCGTCACTTTGGTAATGCCGATAATATTGGAATTTTTCCGAAAGACATCGGATAACCGCGCGTAGCTCGGTGCGATACCGGCCTGCTCCTCCTGGCTATTCAGTTGATCGGGATTGTTGGGTCGATCCTGGAACCGTTGATCGTTGGGCGACGGTACGGGCAAATCACGGTAAATATCAAGGCCGATCGCCCGTGGTTCCTCAGCGGCGACGGTTTCGAGGAGGGTGGCGAGGATGTCGTCGTTAATCGGATATCCATACTTTTGCAGGTCTGGCTCACTGATGCCGACGATCGTAATCCGCTGATCACGCGCCTCTAGTGGTCGCCACCGAAAAAAGTAATCGAGCATTCTAAGCTCGAACCCCTGAAGTCCCCCCAGGCTACGAATCAGCAAGATGAGAATCGTTAGACTCGGAACCGAGGTGATCACGGCACGCCACGGCCAAAGTTTTTGTTTTAACGTCTTCAGAGCAGAGCGATCGGACATTGTGAACCCTATGAATCCTATCAATCCTGTGAACCCTGCAAATCCTGCAAACTTATGAGAGTCGTTTGGCTGAAGTCGCTAGCAGCTTACGCCAACTCAAGAGAAAGCAGCCTTGATCGTATTTCTCGAAGGTTACTTTCTCTTGGGTGACACCCGTTCATGACAACGCTGATTCTCAGCCTTCTCTCGCTATGGCTGAATCTGAATGATTTGCACATTGGCATCTTGCGGCGAAGGCGCGATCGTAGCCTGTGATAGATCGATGCTATCGTTGATCGCAGCACTGAAACCGTCGAGAATGTAGCTCCAGTTTTCGGGGCTTGCGGCGATCAGATTATCGAGATACTCGAACCAAATTCCGGCTTCGCCGTAGGCCGCTGCTGCATCATTCGTGCCAACCGTCTCTGGGCGAACGGGATCGCTCGCTGCACGCTCGATCCAGCCATAGGTAAACGCTAAAGTCGTGGGATCGTTGCTGTCGGGTTCGCATTGAATTTCGATATACCACTCGTACTGAGTCGAAGGATCAAAGATGAAGTCGGAGTCCGGATCAACTCCCACGCTGACAATGCTGCGGGTTGCTTCTGGCAGGTTGAATTCTTTCTCATACGCAGGTTCGATCGCCGGAGTGTCGGCAGAATATTCGTAAATATAGAGCGTTGCACGTTGAGCGCGGGAGCCTTCCGCGCGGAGGGTATAGAGATGAAGCTCCGGGCGATCGCTCGTGGTTAAACCGTAGTAAGAGCCGTTGGCATCCTTCGGAACCAAAGGCGACATGGCCACACAACTATTGCGGGTGGCGCTGCTGCCCGCCCCTTCCGGCGCCGACAGGTCGGGATCGGCAAACCGCGCCCCTCCACCATCGGCGGTAATCGGCGGGGGACGATCGGCGGGATTGAACTGCGCCAATTCGTAGGCCGTCGGAGCCGAAACGGTCCGCGGAGAACCGGCAGCGGCGGGCAGACCGATTGCGCCCAAAGCCAGAGTCGTCAAGAAAAGTGGTGAGGAGGAGCGAATCATCATGAGTTGTTTAGTCATAGCTTAACCACCCGGAGCGGGTCTACATTGCTAGACGCCAGAGATCACTATTTAGATTCCCGTGGGATTTCTACGAGATTCCGATAGCGATCGCCGACCGATGCTGACCCTGCATGTTTCATTCAAGCTGAAGTTGATTTAGAACGACCACGCTAATTCTGGGCAGGGTATAGATCGAACAATCTGACTTTCATCGTCAAGATACTCTTGCTTCAATGTTAATCAGGAATTTATCCACATTGCCGGTTAGAATCGCTGTCAGCCGAAATTTACGATCAAATCTTAAGCAATGTCACCCGACATGACTCCGTAAAGTGATTCCGTACAGCCCTAGCTTCAGCATTCACCGCGACAACTCCAGACATCGGGACGTGGCGCGTTGATTAGGAATGAGTCAAAAGGGCTTGAATTTCGGTATCGCTGAGGCGTGGGCCATACTTCGTTACGATTTTCGCGGAGGCTCGTGATGCGAAATCACCGGCGATCGCGTAATCCATGCCGTGGGTGATGCCGTAGAGGAATGCCCCGGCGTACATATCTCCAGCGCCAACGGTATCGATCGCCGTGACCGGATAAGGCGCGATTTTATGCAGCGTTGTACCGTCGTAGATCAGTGATCCTTGTGAACCTAGGGTGATCACAAATTCGCTGGCGATCGTTTGGAGATAGTCGATCGCGTCCTCGATCGATTCGGTTCCCGCCATCTCGATCGCTTCGGTTTCGTTGGCGAACAGCAGGTCAACGCCATCGCCAATAATTTCGAGCAAACCCGCTTTAAAGAACTTGACCATATTGGGGTCAGAGAGCGTGAAGGCGACTTTCGTGTTGTGTTCACGGGCAAGCTCACGAGCGCGAATCGCCGTAGCGCGGGCGCTGTCGGAACTCACGAGATAGCCTTCGATGTAGACATAATCAGAGGCGTCGATCGAGTCTGCTTCCAGATCGGCGATCGAGATATCCGCCGACACGCCGAGAAATGTATTCATCGTGCGATCGGCGTCGGGCGTTACCAGTACGAGGCATTTACCCGTTGTGCCAAAATTCAGCGTTTCCGGTGGCGTGATGTTGGTCGCGATGCCAAAACGGGTGAGATCTTCGAGGTAAAATTTACCCGTTTCATCGTCGCCAATACGACACGACAAGAACCCTTTGCCGCCCATTTGCGCGATCGCCACGACTGTATTGGCCGCCGATCCACCACAGGCGCGATGTTCCGCACCATCGAGCGCCGCGACAACCTCGGCCTGCTTCACTTCATCGATGAGCGTCATCATGCCTTTCTCGATTCCGAGGCGATCGAGCGTTTCACTGGATACGTTGTATTCGAGATCAACTAGTGCGTTACCGACACCATAGATGTTGTAGGAATTCATTCTCAGGATAAATAGATAAGTACAAGGGCAGACAGGCCAAATCGTACGCTAAATAATGACCCCAAGCACAGACTAAATTCAGTTCCCTTACAGCATGAGCGCACCACCCATAGACCCTGTACCTAAAACCAACCAACAAAAAGAAAACCAGGACTCACACCAAAAGTATGGCGAAAATCCTAGCCTTCTAAACTCGACTTTAAACCGACGCAACTGCACGCACGTGACGCCATTGGCTCTGATTGAAGTCGAGGCGATTTAAATCTTTAAGTTAAATCTTCAAACTCAGGTCTTGACTTATCCTTCGCGAGCCGTACGTGTTGCACGTGACTCTTGAACACCGACGAGCAGTTGGCTCGGGCTAATCAAAACTTGCAGACCTTCGGGAAGTTGCAGATCCGAGACTTGCAAACCTTGGCCGACATCGAGCGCGGTCACATCCACTTCGATCGACTCAGGAATACCATCTGGCTTGCAGACGACCTTGAGCGATGTCAGTAGCGCTTCAAGGATGCCGCCTTTGGTAACGCCCACAGGAACACCGACAAAACGCAGGGGAACCTCAACTTCAACTTTCTTCTGATTTTCAACGGAAAAGAAGCTGAGGTGATGCGGGTCGTTTTTCCACGGGTGAGTTTGGACTTCGCGCAGGAGGGTCTTGCCGCTCCAGTCCGGAAGAGCCAGAGAGATCAAGCGGTTACCCAGCGAGGGTTGCTTGAGTAGGGTCTCGACACTTTTGAAGTCGATCATAAATGCAACCGATTCTGTACCTTTGTGTCCGTACAGAACGGCAGGCACGAGACCTTCACGGCGCAGCGCGCGCGGCTTGCTGCCTTCCGGTCTAGCTTTGCCTTCTACAGTCAATTCCATCGTAGTTTTCTTTCGGGGTTGGCTAAAATCGAGCCTCTAATTTTAGCACGCTCGATCCGACCGCACCAAACGGAAGCTTGGCTTGATCGTTATTGAAAGTTTGTTCTTGAGTAGTTTGCACGTCAACAGGTCAACCGGTCAACAGGTCAACCGATTAACGAAACGATCGGTTAACTCAATGAGCTAACGGTTCCCGGTACGTTCTCGGTTTTGGACATGACGGCAAGATGACGCTCGACATTGAGCAGGGCAAGGCCGAAGTTTTCTTCGACGTAGGGAATGCCGTGCTCTTGGCAAAAGGCTTTGACGATCGGGCTGGCCGCACGATAGCGATCGATCGACACCCAGGGAAATAGGTGGTGTTCGATTTGGTAATGCAGACCGCCGAAGTAGTCGTCAAACAGAGCCGGAACAACGACGTTGCGCGACGTGATCACCTGTTGCTCAAGGAATGACAGGCCGTGATTGCTTGGAATGCTGGGCATACCAATGTGGTTGATTGCGAACAGTTTCGCGAGGATCACGCCGGAGATCATGCCCGAAATGATGTAGTTCGTCAGCGCCATTTGCCAGCCGAGGATCGCGATCGGGAAAACCAAATAGGTCAGCACATGGAGCGGAATCAAGACACGTTCAGCACGACAACGCACTGGATTTTGATGGGTGTACACCCAGCTCATTCGCTGGAACTCAAAGTTATGAAAGAGAACCAAGACCCAGAGCAGCACAGCTTGATTACGAATGACCCAGTTCACCCAGGTGGGACGTTCACGAGAGTCTGATTCATAGAGCTTGAGGAAAAACGCATTCATGTCGGGATCGCGCGTTTCGTCGTTGCAGTAGCGATGGTGTAGGTCGTGCTTATACTGCCAAAACCGGAAGCTTGCACCGGCAATAAAGGTGTGACCGATATGACCCAGGCGAAGATTGACGTTTTTATGGTCAGAAATGGCATAGTGTCCAGCGTCGTGGCTGACGTAGTAAAACTGGATGCCGGAGAGGATCAGGCCGAGGAGAGCAGCCCAGCGCCAGGGTGTCCCGGCACAGGCGTAAAGGCCGATATAAGACAGGATGTGCAGCAGGCCGTAGGTCGTGATTTTGCGCACATAGTCGGCGGTGTTGCGCTTGAAGAAGTCTGTTTCTTCAAGACGATCGCGCAGGTCTCGATAGAGCTGTTGACCGGGGTTTAACACGATGATGCCTATTAAGAAGAGTGAAAAAAGTGGTTGCGGCTCGGTGTCGCTTGGCGTGAATGACGGGACGGTACAAGATGACGAACAACCATCATTTTTTGAGGTTGATCGCATCGAATACGCCGTTAAATATCACAGGAGTAATACTCAAAGATTCGATCAAGAATGGATCGAGCCTTAACAAAAGTACACTGATCCCGGTCTTAGTTGCTGTCGATGATGTCGAGTGCGCATCTTTACCGGCGCAAGTCATCGATCTCAAACTCAACCCACCAGGACTTACGCAAAATGGGTTAGAAGTTGGACATCTCACATCGTCAGGACTTACGCACTTCAAGGTGATGTCGTGGTTTCAGCCACCGATTCATCACGAAGTTTCAATGGTTTTAGCGATTTTTGCGTAAGTCCTGATCGTTCTAAAAACTGGAACGGTAAAGGCTCGTTCGTTCTGGATCGATCGTGCTGCCCGTATAAAACGACCCATCCCCACACGCCAAAATGTAAACGTAGGCCATCCGCCGATCGCCCTAACCCAAAATCGTCACCGGATTAACCGTAATCTCCGGAAACGCAACCAGCGCGATCGGCGCATCGGCGATCGTCTGCTGCTGCCGAACTGAATTAGAGTCGTCTGCATAGCCCGTTCACAGATTGGGGTCAATCCCGATCGTAACCTGAGATTGAGGCGATCATGAGCCGATCATGAACCGGTTAAACCATCAACCGCGTAGGTCAAATTAACGTAGCGCCTTGACGATTTCCAATAACACCGTCTCCACCGATCGCGGCTCCCAGCCCAACTCCCGCCGCGCCTTCTCGCTCGAAATTCGCACACAGCGATCGTAAACATAGTGCGCTCGCTCCAGCCCGATCGGCGGATTCCACGACAGCACACGCCCGATCGGATCGAGAATATTGGCGATCAACCGTACCAGCGGCTCCGGTAGCTCCGTCGGTGGCGTTACCCCGCCCGCCTCGCTGAGAATGGTGAACATCTCCCGCGTCGTCAGATCTCCCGCCGTGCCGATGAAATGCTCGCCCGCCGCCGCGTTGTCCGCCGCGCGTAACATCAGATCGACGAGATCATCGACGTGAACAATCCCGGTGATGCGATCGCCGCCCGCCCAGACGCGCAACCGACCCTTGAGGAAATTTTTAATCACCGGGCCAAAATGCGGATCATCCGCGCCAAAAATTCCCGACGGCATGATACTCACGATATCCATCCCGTCCGCCACCGCCTGATTCACCAGCTCCTGCGCCGCCAATTTCGTCTCATCGTAGGCTGAGGAAAAACCCTCTTGCTGACGCTGATACGTCTCGTCAATCACCTCGCCCTTCGTATCGCCGTAAATGCCGACGGTGCTGCAATAGACGATTTTCGCCACATTGGCCGCCCGCGCTGCTTCGATCACGTTCCGCGTCCCGTCCACATTCACACGCCGCATCCGATCGGCGTCCACCAACCCCAGCTCCACAAACGCCGCCACGTGAAACACCCGCTCAATCCCGATCATCGCCTTGTCCAGCGATGCCCGATCGGTCACGTCCCCGTAAGCGTAGGTAATATTCAAGCCCTTCAAGCGCGACACATCGCTAGAGATGCGCACCATTGCCGTGACGCGATCGCCGCGATCGAGCAGAGTGCGGACGAGGTGTGAGCCGGTGAAGCCGTTAGCGCCGGTGACGAGTACGTTCATAGGGTCGGATAAACGCGAAATTGATGGAGTTTAAGGCCACATGCGCCGGATTTGGGGTTGTGATTGACCATCGAATCCAGGGCGGTGTGTGTTTTACCAGGACTATCACTGTAGCGCGATCGCGGTCACCCCTTAGGGTCGGGTTAGCTTAAACGAGTTGCGAATTCAAGCTCGGGTAATCGGGGATCACGCACCAAGCCGATCCCGGCAAAGCCCCAGCGTTCGAGGATACCGCCGACCTGGGTTGAATTGATCGTCTCGATCGCAAACCGATCTGCCAATCCCGCCGCGTGGGCATTGAGGTAGCTCAGAGCGTCGGCAGTTTCGCGAAAGACGAGGACAAAGCGATCGGGGCGATCGGGGTTCGGCGTGGCTCCAAGGTACTGACCGTTTTGCTTGACGCGCAGAGTGTAGTAAAGCAATGAATAATGAGTGGTTAACAAGGAATAAGGATTAATTGTTAATTATGATCCGTTTCGCCCAACGCCTCGCCCCGCTTGAACGTAATGTTTTCGCTGATATGGATCGCGCCAAGGCGACGGCGATCGCCGCAGGGCGCGACCTGATCGATCTTTCCCTCGGCTCCTCAGACTTGCCCACCGCCCAACCGGTACTCGATGCGATCGCCCGATCGCTCGATGATCCAGCCACCCATCAATATTTACTGTTCAACAAGACCCAAGCCTTTCGACAGGCCGCTGCCCAGTGGTACACCGATCGCTACGGCGTGGCGGTTGATGCGGAAACCGAGGTGTTGCCACTGATCGGCTCTCAGGAAGGCACGGCGCATATTCCCCTGGCGCTACTCGAACCGGGGGATTACGCCCTACTTCAAGATCCGGGCTATCCCTCCCACTCCGGCGGCGTTCACCTCGCAGGCGGGCGAATTCACTCGATGCCGCTCTTGGCTGAAAACAAGTTTTTACCAGACTTCGGCGCGATTCCCGATCACGTGCTCGATCGCGCCAAGCTCATGGTGTTGAGCTATCCCCACAACCCCACCAGCGCGATCGCCAGCCTCGATTTTTTCCGCGAAGCGATCGCCTTTTGTGAGCGTTACGATCTCGTCCTTGTCCATGATTTTCCCTACGGCGACCTCGTTTTTAGCGATCATCGCCCTCCCTCGGTGCTTCAGGCTGACCTAGAAAAACAGCGATCCATCGAATTTTTCACCATGTCCAAGTCCTACAACATGGGCGGTTTTCGGGTGGGCTACGCGATCGGCAATGCGGAGCTAATTTTGGCGCTGCGGCGGATTAAGGCGGCGGTGGATTTTAATCAGTATCGTGGCATTTTGAACGGGGCGATCGAGGCGCTCACGGGCGATCAAACGGTGGTGTCACAAACGGTCGAAACCTTCCGAGCGCGGCGCGATCGGTTGGTGGAATCCCTCGCGGCGATCGGCTGGGTTGTACCGAAACCGGAAGCGACGATGTACCTCTGGGCGAAACTGCCCGATCGCTGGGCGGCGGATTCGATCAACTTTTGCGTACGGTTAGTGCAGGAAACCGGGGTGGCGCTGTCGCCCGGTGCGGGGTTTGGCATCAGTGGTGAGGGGTATGTGCGATTTGCGCTGGTGCAAGAGCCGGAGGTGTTGCAGGTCGCAGCCGATCGGCTTGCCGTTTTTTTAACAGAGGGTGATTCCTGTTGATTGCGTTTTGATTGCCGCCATTTTGAATCCCCAAAAAAGATTTGAATCGCCAAAAAAGAGCCGATCGAGCTGTACTCAATCGGCTCCGGTGATGCCTTTGTTTTAGATAGATATCAATAACGTCATGATGACATTATTTAGTCAGACCCTAGATGACAGGTGAACCGTCAGCATCAAGCAGGGCGCGTTTCGGCCCGTGAATCGGATCTTCCACAACGATCGTCTGATGACGGCCTGCGCCGAGCGAGACGATCGCGATCGGGACATTCATCAACTCAGCCAGGAACTTGAGATAGTCCAGCGCTTCTTGAGGCAGATCCTCCAGCTTGCGGCAATTTTCCGTCGAAACCTTCCAACCCGGCATTGTTTCATACACCGGCTCGCAGCTAGCAAACTGGCGGGCGCTGCTCGGGAAATGTTCCGTGACAACGCCGTTGATTTTGTAACCAACACAAACCTTGATTTCGTCAAGCGTATCGAGTACGTCAAGCTTCGTAATCGCCAGACAGTCAAGCCCGTTAATACGCACGGCATAACGGCCAATCACCGCATCAAACCAACCGCAGCGGCGAGCGCGTCCCGTCGTTGTACCAAATTCAGCACCCCGATCGCCCAGCACTTCGCCAACACCGTCCACCATTTCCGTCGGGAACGGCCCTTCACCCACACGAGTGGTATACGCCTTCGCGACGCCAATGACGCGATCGATCGCCGTCGGGCCAACCCCCGCACCCACACACGCGCCACCCGCCACGGGGTTGGACGATGTGACGTAGGGATACGTCCCATGATCGAGATCGAGTAGCGTTCCCTGAGCGCCCTCAAACAAAATATTGCGACGCTCTTGCAGCGCTTTGTAAATATTGAGGGACGCATCGACCACGTGGGGACGGAGGCGATCGGCGTATTCGAGGTACTGCGCTAGCACCGTTTCCACATCCAGCGGATCAAGACCGTACATCCGTTCGAGCACTTCGTTTTTATACGGAATCGTCCACTCTAGGATTTCGCGCAGACCCTCCTTATCCATCAGATCCAGGACACGTAGCCCCGTCCGCTCCGATTTATCGGCGTAGGTCGGGCCAATGCCGCGTTTCGTCGTGCCGATTTTATTCGTACCGCGTCGCTCTTCCGAGGCGTTATCGATCAGGCGATGATACGGCATCGTAATGTGCGCGGTCTGGGCAATGCGCAGATTTTTTGTGGAAACGCCGAGCGCTTCCACCGTATCAAGCTCTTCGATCAGGATTTCGGGGTCGATGACCGTACCAGAACCGATGATACATTCCGTCTCTGGGTAGAGAATACCCGAGGGGATGAGGTGTAGCTTAAATGTCTGGTCCTGAACGACAACCGTATGGCCTGCATTTACCCCCCCTTGGTAACGGACGACAACATCGGCTGACTTGCTGAGCAGGTCAGTGATTTTGCCTTTTCCTTCGTCGCCCCACTGGGCACCAATTACTACTACGTTAGCCAAGGTCTTGTATGGGTTATGCGAGTTTACACGATCGGCAATTATGAACCGCTAGGGGAAAGCCTGTCAATCAATCGCATCTGCTTTTTAGATTATTTAACGTAAATTTGGAGCGCAATAAGACCTAAATTTTTCAAAATTTAAGGCAGAAATACCAGCATTTTAGAGCTATGCGATTTCTTCGCCCGTACTTTAGGTAATTTTCTCAAACAATGCCTTTATTTCCTGAATTATCAATTTAATTGCCTTGAATATGAGTCGGCTTGCCCGAAGGGGAGAATCTCGCCACGCTCCGATCGCCGCAATACCGTGATCAACCTGATCGCGGATCTGGGGTGATTAACATACCTGAATTTAGAGAACAGGACTCAAAGATCAGGACTCAAGCAATAACAAGAATAAAAGTCTTTACACTTGTGCTTCAGAGCACCCCAAAGCGGGGGATCGCTTGATAACTTAGGGTTATTCCTGATCTATCAAATATATTATTGATGTCCGAGTTTGGTCGTCGCGGTGCTTAACATCTTTCGCCAACAGAGCGTAAACCCGTTCACTCGCTTCAAACATTGGCTTTGCTCCAAACCTCGATCGCTCTCGATCGCCCCTGATCTCCGGCACAGTTTGAGCGCGATCGGTGTCGTGTTTGCGGTGACGGCTCTAGCTTCGCCGACGTACGCCCGCGACATCGTTACGCGTCCTGTCCTTCCGTCGCCCCAGATCGCCCAGCTTGCCACCGATGACTACTTTGAGCGTGCGTACTACTATTTTGAGCATGGCAGTCTTCAGTCAGCCCTGTCTTATTACTCACGTGTACTGAGTCTCGACCCGAGTTATGCCGAGGCGTATAACAATCGAGCAAATGCACACGCGGATCTCCGGCAGTATCCCGAAGCGATCGCGGATTTTTCCGAAGCGCTGAATTACGACCATCCCGATCTCGGCTTGATTTACTACAACCGAGGCAATACGTATCTGGAAATGGGTCGCTACGATGAGGCGATCGCCGATTTTTCCGATGCGATCCAGAATAACTACAGTCGTATGGCTCTGGCCTACTACAATCGTGGCAATGCCAACCTTTCGCTAGGTCGTTACTACAGCGCGATCGATGATTTTAATCAGGCAATTTCCCACGATTCCGACTACGTTCAGGCGTACAACAATCGCGGTAGCACTCAGGTTTATCTCGAAAACTTTGCCGATGCGATCAATGACTACAGCACCGCGATCGATCTGGATCAGGCTCGTCCAACCCCAAGCCCAACCCTGGATCAAGCCCACTACAATCGCGCCAATATTTACTACCAACTCGGCGACTATCACCGCGCCGTAACGGACTACACCGCTGCCCTGACCCTCGACAGCCCTGGTCATGCCTCCGATAAATCTCAGAATGCTGATGTCCTGTACGGTCGAGCGTTGGCGTCGATGTTCCTGGGCGATCGCAGCGCAGCGCTCGCCGATCTCGACCAGGCTATTGACCTCTACAACCAAACGGGCAATGTTGAGTGGTATCAGAACGCCCAAATGTTGCGCGATCGCTGGCAATAGACGGATTTATGCGAAGCAGCTTCACGCTAGCTGCGTAGTTGAGTAGGGTGGGCAATGCCCACCATCATCGAAATTCGCCCGTAAATTGACGATACCGTGCCACACATTGATCGTGGTGAGCCGTGCCCACCCCACGCCGGATCGATTTAATTGGTCTCGCGGATCACTAAGTTGTAATTGCCGCGACCGCTGGCATCGTAGGAATTGACGTAAACGCTGTAGCGTCCTGTTTGGGGCAGGGTGACCCGTAAAAACGAATTCGTCGTTGTATTCGACGCATCATCATTTTGCTCGATCGCCGCGCCCGACCCGTCCACCAAAATTAAATACGTATCGAACTCAGCGCTCGTCAGGCGAATCTCCACTGTTTGACCCGCACGCCCTGAAAATTCGTAGGCATCGAACAAGCTCCCATCGCTGGGCAAAACGTTGTCACTGTCCTGGAGCGAGCCGCTACGCTGAATATTGAGCGACCCAGACGATGACGGCGGCGTTGTTGCCACGTTCCCCGTTCCGCTCGAAAGCTGTAATCGGTACGATCCCGACTGGCCGCTTTCGTAGGTATTCGCCAGCAGCAGGTAATCTCCCGAGCTGGGCAAGGTTGTCTGAATTAAGGCATCATAGCCGCCGCCGCTATCATCATCAAAGGTCACGCTGTTGCCGTCTTCATCGAGCAAAATCAGATACGAATCAAAATCTTGGCTCGTCATCGCCAACGATACGAACTGACCGGCGCGACCGCTAAAGCGATAGGCATCAAAGAAGCTGCGATCGCTCGGCAAAATATTGTCTCCCTCGGTCAGGCTGCCGAGAATTGGCGGAGCATCGAGGCGCGTGTCGAGCGGCGTCAGTGCGGGGAGGCCAGTGCGAACGGCGGCAACGGGGACATCACCGGCGGTCAGCGCGGTGAGAAAGGTTTCGACGTGATCGATGGGAATCGCAAAGCCGATGCCGATGTTGCCTGCATTTTCGCCGGTGGTATAGATCGCGGTGTTGACCCCGACGAGTTCGGCGTTGGAGTTGAGCAGTGGTCCGCCGGAATTGCCGGGGTTGATCGCCGCGTCGGTTTGGATCGTGCCGTCGTCGGGGTCGATGCGGCTGACGATACCGATCGTAAACGTATTGGAAAACCCGAACGGGCTACCGATCGCAAAGGCACGCTGACCCACCCGCACCGGATTCAAGCCGCGCCGGATGGTGGGTAGGTTGCTCACGTTGCGAATTTGTACGGCGGCGAGGTCGCGTCCGGTCGGGTCGAAGCCGACGACATCCGCGAGGAGTTCGCGGCCATCGGTCAGCTTGACCGTGACGGGGCCGGTGGCGCGTTCGACGACGTGAGAGTTGGTCAAGACGAGGCCGTCGGAGGTGATGATGCTACCGGAGCCGGAACCATTGCCCACATCGATCGCCACGACCGCAGGGCTGGCCGTTTCGTAGACGCGCACATTGATGTCTTCGTCGCTACCTTGGGCGATGACCGACTGTTTTGGGACTGGGGCTGCGGTTTGGGTTGGGGTTGTTACCTGTTTTGAAGTGGATCTGGCGTGTTTGGTGATGTTCGTCGGTATTGGTTTCGTTGCGGCCAATGTGGGGGAGATGGCCGGTAAACCGAGGGTTATGGATAAGGCGATCGCGCCCACACGCATACGGCGCGAAGATTGAACCCATGCGGATAAAGAAGAGCGAGTAGGCATCGTGCAAGCACCTCAAACGAGCGTGTTAAGTGATGGAAAAAAGTACGGGAAGCAGGGCGGAGACCGCAAAATCTTAGGTTAGGAGCTAGCCGAAAAGCTAAAGCGGCGGTATGGTCGGAACCTCGATCGCCTGCCCTGAACGGGTATAGACCAAAATATCCCACTGGCCGTTAATCGACGCCTCGAAGGCAATTCGCAAACTGTCGGCGCTAATCGTCGGATTGCGAACGCTGGCTCGCAAATTGGCCGCAATTTCGCGCACCTGCCGAGTTTGCCGATCGTAGAGATAAATACTCGATCGATCCTGGCGATTCCCGACAAAGACAATATACCGACCATCGCTGGAGACGTCGGGATCGGATGCTAGGGTCGTGAGCGTATTCAGGCCGGGTAGGTCGATCGTCTGATTGGTTTGTAGATCGTACAGGTAAATATTCTGGCGGCGTTGGCGCTCGGAGACAAACACAATGTAGCGACCGGCGATATCAGGCGATTGCTCATTAAACGGCGAGTTAAGACTGCGGCCACCGGGATCAAAGGCCGATTCAATGATGCGGGGATAGGGCGTGCAGCCGCCGATTAGTCCGGCGATCGCGACCAAAATGAGCGCAAAAATCGGTGTGTATGGTCGTGGCCTTACCCTGCATTCCATCGATCTAGCTACCATCGGCGCGATCCAGCTCAATCCCAGGCCCGCGATCCAACACTTCAATATCCCACTGCCCCCGTCGCCCGGTTTCAAACACCACATAACGCCCGTCCGCACTAATATTCGGATTGCGCACCCAGCCGCGATAGCCGTTGGTCAACACCTGAATGCGCCGCGAAATTCGATCATAAAGCTCAATCTCTGGCCGACCGCGATCGCTCGCCACATAAACGATATAGCGCCCGGTATAGCTCAAGCTAGGCGTCTCGGCGATCGCATCACCGCGATCGAGCGAGGGCAGTTCTACCAGCCGCTTGGCACGTAGATCGTACAGCGCAATTTTGCTCGAACCGCCGCGATTGCTCACAAACGCGAGGTAGCGCCCGTTGCCGCTGAGGGCGGGCTGGGAGTCCGAAAAGGGACTGTTGAGGGCGCTGGACGTGAGGGGCGTATTCGTCGATGAGCAGGCGGACAGGGTGGCGATCGCGATCGCGGTCAGCAGATGCTTGAAGGCGGCCAGCGGCGCATAACGGCGAGGCGTTAGTGGCCGCAGACGCCACAGACGGCGATTTTGCTGGCGATCGCTCGAAGTCAACTTCACCGAATGCCTACAGCACTAAACGTCATACTCAGGATCGCCCGCTGATGATGATGATCCGCCAGATACCGAACCTGATGCAGAACCCGAGGCGGTACGCGGCGTGTCGTAGTCGTCATCATCACGGTAAAACTCGGCGTAATCATCATTGGGGGCGTTCACGGCTCCAGCGCTCGGGCTATCACCTCGCACGCCGACACCGTTCGTCGGGCGACGGGTGGGCGGTTCTTCGCCGTAAGGATCGAGGCGGCTGTCGTCATAGGCCGCGCCATAGCCATCATCGTATTTCCGGCTATCGTCGATCGAGCGGGAACTGCGAACCGCGCGGGATTCGCTCGGATCACGATATGGGGATTCGGGCGGGGATGGCCGATCGCTGGCGGGAGGCGTGTAGGTGTCGTAGCCCTCTAGGGTCGCTTCCATTTCGCCGGTGGGTCGAGCGGGGCGATCGGGTCGCGAGCCTGGGCGACGTGCGGGTCGATCGCCTGATCGTGGGCTACGTCCGCTCGCATAATCGTCGCCGTAGTCTTCATCCGGTGCGGCATCGTAGCGGAGATTGAGATCGCGGGCTGCATCGGGACGACGACGCGGGCGGCCTCCGGTTGATCGCGGATCGCCGGGTCGGTTGTCCAGGCGGCTATCCGGGCGAGTGGATCGGGGACGGCGATCGGTGTCGTCATAACCTGCGCTGACATCGCGTGCCGGTCGTGTGGTTCGGCGTCCGTCTCGACTGCCTGCAATACGTCGTAGGGGTTGCGATGGCGGCGCTTCGTAGGGTTCGATCTCTTCGAGTTCCGCGTCGTAGGTGCGGTAGTTCGAGCTAACCGGGCGATCGTCATCGACGATCGGCGTGCTGCGCTTGGCTTGTTGGGTGACGATACCGCGCAGCCGAATGCTTTCGACCGCGAAGAAAATCGCCGACCCTGTCATCAAAAACTGACCGAACTGGAGAATCGGATCAAGTCGCCAACCTTGAAAAAAGAGGATGCCGCCGCACAGTAGGGAGACTGCGGCAAAGAAAATATCGTGATCGCGTGCCAAATTGGGACGCATCGATCGCAGCAAATACAGCGCCAGACCGCAGAAGATCAGGCCGACTCCCAACAGACTACCGACACCGAATCCGTAGGCAAATTGCGCCAGTACCGGCGGGGTCGATGGAAACAGCAAGGTTAGGGGTAGTGCAAGCAGTGAGGTTCCGTTCCAGAGCAATTCGAGGTTGGGCATGACTTTCTCCGACTCCATCCCCCATCTTAAGCGAGTTCCGGTGGTTCGGTTTTGAGAGAATGTTGAGGAGTGGCGTAACGAGATTGGAATGCGAGATTAGAATCAGCGAGGCATGTGGGACGCCGATCGCGATCAATCGTCAGAACAAATCAAATCGGATAAAAATACGGGAAACGGCGCGACTGACGGACGAATATCGCCCTCTGCCGCGCCATTTTTAAAGCTTTTTTGTTAACAATCAAGACTCAAGCAGGATCGGAGGTAACACGTGAGGCCGACGGTGACCCGAGATCAGGCAAGAGCATCGACGCATAGATTAACAACTCGTTAAAACTCGATTAACGACGGATTTTGTCGCGTTGGCTGATAAACAAGAGACCGATCGTGGCTGGGATCACGACGATTAGAGTACCAGCAAGCAAGCTGTAGAAAAAATTTGCTAAAGACGGAGTCATAAAACCTGGAACCTCTGAGGGTGTTTGGCTAGATTTGTTCCACTTAGTTTAGCGAGTTGCGACCCCATTGGAAAGAGACTGATTGTGGCAGGATGAACCTCTGGGATCGTATTTACGATTTAACCTGAGTTCAGGTTGAAAAGTCTAGTTAGAGCCAGCTTCTAGCGTGCCAGCCGGTTCTGGTTCGACGCCAATTCAGAAATGGCTGAATTCGTCAGTGTCAATCCGCACCGCGATCGAACGAGCCAGAAGCGGCAAAATATAGGAAAGAAGATCGATCAACACGAACTAAAACTGTCAAACGTCTTACCGTATTTCCCATGACGCCCCTTACTGTTACCAATCTCGCCTTGAGCCTTTTGCTCACGCTGATGACGCTACTGTTCATCTTCCGCATTGTTTTGACCTGGTATCCCCAAGTGGAAATGGAAAAGATGCCGTTTAGTCTAGCGATCGTCCCGACCGAGCCATTTCTCGCGCCAACCCGCAAACTCGTTCCGCCTCTGGGTGGGGTGGATATTTCGCCGATTATTTGGGTGGGGTTGTTTAGTTTGATTCGTGAGGTTCTGCTCGGTCAGCAGGGAATTTTAACGATGTTGGCGCGTTAGACCGTTAAGTTAAATCGCTAAGAGTCGAGAAGGTCGGTAAGGTCGAATTCAGATCAATCTCAAATTGATTGGATCGCATTGGTTGGATCGATCGTCAAGGATGATTCGGTTTGCGTTTCGTCACGGCGATCGCGATGCCGACCAGCACCACGATCGCGCCGAGTATGACCTTCACGCTAGGAATTTCGCTAAAGATCCAGATCCCGAGGGTCGTGGAAATAATCGGTTCAGCCAAGATGGCGATCGTGACGATCGTCGGCGAGACCCAGCGTACACACCAGTTAATCGCCGTGTGACCGACGAGTTGTGGCAGCAGCGCACTGAGCAACACGTAGCCGAACACCTCGGGCGGATAGTCGGTGTAGCTTGCGCCGAGCAGGGCGGGAACGGGTAGGAGTAATAAGGCGGCGCTGGTGTAGGCGATCGCCGAGTATACCGACAAGCTCAAACCGCGATGCTGAGCTGACCGCCCGAGCAGTAGATACGCCGAAACCGCCCACGCACCGAGTAGGGCGAGGAGATTGCCAAACAGCGGTTGGGTGGTTTGGGAGGCTAGCGCAGGATTCGCATCGAGACTGAAGCCGGTGTCGGCGAAGGCGATCGCGATGCTACCGGCGAGCGCGATCGCAATGCCCAACAGGCTGCGACGGGTGGGACGTTCGCCCAACAGTCCCCAACAGAGCAGCACCATCCAGATCGGATTGCTGGTCACCAGCACCGTCGCAGCGGCGATCGAGGTATAGGACAGCGACGACAGCCACAGGGCAAAATGTAGACCCAGACAGGCTCCCGCCGCGATCGCCCATCGCCCCCCAGTCTTGGCCGACTCGACTCGCAGCCCGCGCCAATTCGGCAGCAACAGCACCGACGCCATCACCATCCGTGCTAGCGCAAACCAACTGCCAAACCTGATTCCAAATCCTGCCTCCTGACGCAGGCTCCCATCCATCGCCGCGATCGCCAGCCGCGTCCAAATCGCCCCCGTCGCCACAGCACAAATCCCCACGCCCAGCACCGCTAAAATGCGCCACGGGGACGGGTAAGAGTTCGACATTGGAGAGGTCATAGTGTGGTTCCGTTCAGCGATCGGGCGAGTCAGATAATCCTAACGATGATCCAAAAAACGTTGATCGGTCGAACTGGATCGTTCCCTGCCATAACCCGATCGGGCTTGATCGATCGGATCGCCGTACTCCACAAAAAGAAATCACCCCACGCAAACAAAACCAGAATTCGGCCAGACCTGAATTAGGATTGAAGAGCTGGTGACACTGTTCGGACGCGCACGACGCTGCGAAAAGATTATGCTGCTATCCAAAGGCTTTGAAGTTGAGATGTACACCGGGACGACCGACGGGGAAATCGTCGGTCTCGCCGATCGCATCACCAACGACTTACCCGGCTTCATGCGCGAACCCGACAGTCGCAACGTTGAATACGCCACCGACCCTTATCACAGCTACGAACGCCTGATCTGCGAGCTGCTGCGTCCCCGATTAGCCCTGCGCAACTACTTAAAAACTCAAACCGACGGCGACTACACCCTCATTCCCGGTAGCACGCTCTCCGTCGGCGACACCACGCGCTTTCATCGATCGACCCCCGACCATCCCTACCACGACTACATCGAGCAAACCTACGGAACCGACGTCGTCACCGCCAGCATTCACATTAATGTCGGCATTCCCGATCCCGAAGTGCTGATTCGCGTGCTGCGTCTGGTACGCCTCGAAGCGCCGCTGTTGCTGGCTCTCAGCGCCTCCTCGCCGTTCCTCGGTGGCCGCGTCACGGGGTACGACTCGACCCGCTGGGCGCTCTTCCCCCAAGTCCCGAGCGTCACGCCGCCCCTGTTTGAAGATCACGCCCATTTCATTCGCTGGACGAACGAGCAGCTCGAACTCGGAACGATGCAAAATGTCCGGCACTTGTGGATCTCAGCGCGTCCCAATGGCGATCGCCGTCCGTACGACATCAACCGCCTGGAAGTCCGGATCTGTGACCTCGTCACCAATCCGATCGCCCTACTCGCAATTACCGCACTGCTCGAATCACGCATCCAACAGGCGATCGACGATCCCAGCCTCGATCCTCTAGTTCGCAGCACCCTGCCCGCCGGTAGCCGCGCCACGGATCTACTAGACCTGATGCGCCAAAACGAACAGAGTGTGAGCCGATCGAGCCTCAACGCCACGCTGCGCCACTGGGAAGACGGACGAGAAATCATCGCTCGCGATTGGATTAACGAACTCTACGAAACAGTGCGCCCGATCGCCCGAGAACACGGCATTGCTTGCTTCCTCTCGCCTGTGCGTCATATCCTGCGCGATGGCAACACCGCCCAACAATGGAAAGCACAAGTCGATCGGGGTGAATCGATCCACGAAATTCTTCGAGCTGCAAGCCGCATGATGGTGCTACAAGAGCGCGATCTCGAACATAAAATCTGCACGATGGCAACGGCATGACCCCGACTTTCGCTCCGTAAATCCACTGTTTTTTAGCTCGTCGAATGCAGCTTATGGAACCGAAATTGAGGCAAAATCTCGGTTCTATTTTTGTGTTTATAGCCAGTTCAATTATTTTCAGAACATGCTGAGAGCGTTGAGCGGAGTCGAAACGCGGTTTTTGAGCAAGCAGAACCGAGTCAATATGTCTCGTTTTTTGTTGAACTGACTATAAACATTTATGTCGCTCTGACTTGGATGAATTTGCTAGCTCGACTCTGTGGTCACGCGCATAGAAATACGTACGATAGGGTGTCTCGTTAAATCGGCACATTCGGAATTGATTAATAATTTCGATGAATCTGCACCCTGGGTTAAACATAAGAAAAAACTATCAAGTCATTAATGTCTTATCTCCCCTTGGTCTGTTGATAGACTGGCATTTCTCTTGCGGGTGAGCGATTCATTTCGATTCATAGAATGAACTGTGTTGCACCAGCGCACGATGTAACGGCTTGACCATGACCTGCTATGGTCATTGCCGATTCTGTCATTAATCCAACCTGCCATGCCACACGTTGTTCTCGTCGAACCTCAAATCCCCCCCAACACGGGCAATATTGCCCGCACCTGTGCTGCGACCCAGACTCCACTGCATCTCGTGGGCCCCTTGGGGTTTCAGATCGACGATCGCCACGTCAAACGAGCCGGACTCGATTATTGGCCTTACGTTAATTTGACCTATCACGAGACCTGGGACGCCTTCGCGAGCGAGGAAACAACTCGGCGCGGTCGTCGTCTTGGCTTTACAACGCGCGGACGCCAACACTACACAGAGTTTACGTTTCAAGCGGATGACTGGCTGCTGTTCGGGTGCGAAACGGCAGGCTTGCCCGAATCGGTGCTCGCAACCTGTGACGACACTATATATATACCCATTCAGGAGCCTCGTGTTCGGAGCTTGAATCTCTCGGTCAGCGTCGCGATCGGGCTATTTGAAGCGCTGCGCCAGATCAATATGGCAACACCCTAAAGCCCTTTCGATCGGCAACGACTCAGCTTGCTGCGCTGGGCTAGCCGTTCCGAACCAACAGAATACGTCACCTCTCAAAGTTCACCGAATCTTTACCCTTAAGGTTCGCAAATTTGATGAAAATTTGTTCGGGACGGCATAAGTAATCTGTATGTGAAATTCCAGAAAGATGAAACGGGATTGATTGTGATCCATCATTGCCGATCGCACCGAGGAACAGGCTACTTTCGTGATTAGGGTGATGCTTAAAACTGGGTGGAGTATAAGCCTAAGCACTTGAACAGAGGACGTTTTGGCGTCTCATACTTAGAGCCAAAATACGCCTCAAATCTCTACGTAAAAACCGAGAACCATCCGAGGGATAGCACCCACAGGGGAAAATATAAACAGGCTCCGATGTTTTAGACCTCAGCGCACCACCTTGTATGGGATCGAATCATCCTAAAAGACGCCGTCGATTCAACCGTCGATTCAAACGAAACTCTAAATTTAGAAACGTTATGGCGTAAAGGTTTCATTGCTCATGTTGCACAAACTACTGCACCGAAAAACGAACCCAAAAAAGCCTTGAACTCAGGTGTCATTCGGAACCCAATATCTACTTTTCTATCGAATTGCTCATCACCCGCCTACACATATCCAGAGAAGAAAATGTATCGCAACGACTTGCATTTAGGACATGATTTGCTAAACTATCGAGCTGAAACTTCAGTTGTGATTTATTCGCGCTGATGTGACCGTTTTCGGTCTGTTTGCAGTACACTCGTGTCTCTCGAATGTCGGGTCGTTCAACCCCGCTCGAAGCGTCGTTTTGGCTATGTAAGCTTGTCAAGATCTTGTACAAATCAGGAAAAGCAGGCTAACCTAATCCACAACGAAATCGCGACTAGCGATCGAGACACTCTCTCCGACGCGCTTGGCTGACGAATTCCGTGAGTTTTCAGCGACATCGCCCATCCTCAGCTAAAACATTGCACAATGCACTGCTTTTGGTCTGAAGGCTGGCATAGAGAGCGCCCGTTCAGTCGTCTAAGGAGGTCGTTGCTTGAAACGCACGTTCCCACACTCAAACGCCCCCGAACCCATTTGCCAAATGGATTCAATTCCACAGTCTGAAATGAATAAGCCAGTCTGTGGCGAAGGGCAGCGCCGAGTTCGCACGTCTGCGGCAGCGATCGGCCTTGCAATTTCCATGGGAGCCGCCACCATGGCACTCCCGAAACCAAGCAATGCGTCCGTTATCTCCGAAAGTAATAACGAAACTCGCAACGCTTCCAATGAACAGCAACCCGAGACTCATTCCTTCGAGGCTCACACTGAGGATGCTGGTCGTGCCGCAGACCGTGAAGCGAAAGCTCCGACCGATGGTCTAGCCTCAGCCCTCATGGTTCCGTCGATCGACAAGACAGCGGTCATCCCCGAGGACGTCTCTGCGAATCTGACAGAGGCTGAAGCCCCGGAGGTCACCGCCACCGCAGCCGAAACTAAAACGGTTGACACCCAATACCTTCAATACACGGTTCGGCGTAACCAAACGCTGTGGCAAATTGCCTCGGCCTACCGAATCAGCCTCGATGAGATCGCTCAGGCAAACGGTATCTCCGCCGACTCTGCGCTCTACGTGGGTCAGGTTTTAAATATTCCCATTCACGACGGTATGAATCGCCGTCCTGAGTTTGATGTCATTGCAGACGCCAATGAATTTACGGCTAGCCGTAAGATTCTGGAAAAGGCGATCGATGTGCGTGATTACTCAAACGAAGACCACGATCATGCGTCTGATGATGCGTCGATGTCGGCTCCTATGACCGACCATGTGGCCTATGTTGCGCCTCTACTCGACGATTCATCCAAACTTGATGGCAGCAGCGAATTTGACCCCTCGGCTCAACGCAACGACCCAGAGCAAATCGCTGCAACCATTACGACGCCCCACCGATCGCTCGTCTCACGTCTTTCTCCGAGCTTTGAGGATCTTGCACCTCAGTCCGAATCGACATTTGTACCGAGCGTTTTGAACCCTCGCTTGAGCGCAGTTCATCGCGTTGCTCCGGGCGAGACTCTTTCCTCCGTTGCAAGCCGACACGGCGTTAATCTGGATGCTCTGATTGCGGCTAATAACATCGCCAATCCAGACAACTTGAAGCCCGGTCAAGAGTTGATTGTACCGAGTTCATCCTCTTCGACTAGCTTGCTTCGCGGCTCGATCGCTGCTCTTCCCGGTGGAGCCGCTGATACGGATACAATCTCGGGAATTGTTTCGCTCAATACGCCGCGTGTGGCAGCTCCTGCAAGCCGCATTGCAGCCGTGTCACGCCGCGATCGTAGCCTTGAGCAGAACTTGAATTCGCACGTATCCTCTGCGACTACCTCCGCTTCGCGTCCGCTGGCTGCTGAACCGTCAATGATGGCTTCCGCCACCACCGCAACGACGACAGCATCCAATCAACCGATCGACTATGCGACGAGCCTTCGAGGTGACATCGATCGACTGCGGCTCCGGACTCCGGTTAGCGCCGTTGTTAACACTCGCGACTCCGTCAACATCGCAGCCGTTCCCGTAAGCCTAGACTTTGACCGTGATTCGGGTCGCAGTATCAAACCTGCTCCAGCTCGCGAAATGGCCTCGCTGCGGGTTAACCCTGAGTTTTCCGCTCGTGACTCCGTGCGCGAAGCATCGGCAGCGGCTAACACTGACAAACTGACCGCCGAAGAGGACGCGATTTCTGGCGTTGTCGTCACCCCGAGTCCGGCTCCCCTGGTTGCGAGTAGCGATGTGGGTAGCCCTGCTGAGACAGCGGACACCGTTGCGGTTGCGCCTCTTGGTTCGAGTAACTACGCCCCCGTTCTCCCGCCTCGGTCGGTCTCGCCGGATATCCCGGCCTTGGCTGCGGTTGGTGAATATCTGCCGAGTGTTGGATCTCAATTCAACGGCTACATCTGGCCTGCTCAAGGCGTCTTAACGTCGGGATATGGCTGGCGTTGGGGTCGGATGCACAACGGGATTGACATTGGCGCACCGACGGGAACACCGATCGTTGCCGCCGCTCCGGGCGTTGTCACCTATGCTCGCTGGAACTCTGGTGGCTATGGCAATCTGGTGGAAGTCACTCACCCAGACGGTAGCCTGACGCTCTACGCCCACAACAACCGCATTGTGGTTGAGGAAGGCGACCAGGTCGAACAGGGTCAGCACATCGCTGATATGGGTAGCACCGGCTTCAGTACGGGGCCTCACCTACACTTTGAGCTGCATTCTGCGGGTCAGGGTGTTGTCAACCCGGTGGCTTATCTGCCGTAAGTTCAGTCAATCAGGAAACATGCTGGGTCTGGCTCGCCGATTCTAGAGCCAGATCTCCAGTTAAATAGCTCAGCCGAAGAGCAGCAGAACTACGATTTTTCTGCTGCTCTTGTTTTTGTTGGGACGAAGCGCTTAGGATCTTGCTGTACTGCTGTGTCGATGAGTGAGTCCAAATTGAATCCGCCTGTTGTTTCAAGCTCTATGGAACCCACATCTACAACGATCGCCGTGTGGGCCGATCGCTTAAACAAAACCTATCGCACCGGCTTTTGGCTCAACCGTAAGGTGGAATCGCTCAAGGATTGCTCGATCGCGATTCCGACAGGCGAAACGTTTGGGTTGCTTGGACCGAATGGTGCGGGCAAGACGACGCTGTTAAAAATATTGCTGGGTTTGGTGTCGCCAACGTCGGGACGCGCCTCGATTTTGGGGCGATCAATTGGCGATCAAGGCGTACGGCAACAGGTGGGATATTTGCCAGAAAATCCGTATTTTTATGATTATTTGACGGGGTGGGAATTTCTCGAATTTATGGCGCAGTTGTTCGAGATTCCCCGATCGCAGCGATCGCAGCGCATCATGCAGTTGCTGGAGTGGGTGGGACTTTCGGCCAAGAGTGCAAAGAACAAACAAATGCGGCAGTATTCCAAGGGGATGCTGCAACGGGTGGGGATGGCGCAGGCGCTCATCGGCAACCCGGAGGTGATTTTCCTCGATGAGCCGATGTCAGGACTCGATCCGCTCGGTCGCTACCAAATGCGTGAAATTATTCTGGCGCTGAAGGCTCAGGGCAAGACGATTTTTTTTAATAGCCACATTTTGAACGACGTGGAGGCGATTTGCGATCGCGTGGCGATTTTGGCGCAGGGTGAGCTGTTGTGTACCGGGTCGCTCGATGAGCTATTGGGTACGTCGGATTGCTACCACGTCAGCGGTCATGGCGGGGAGACGACGGCGTTGCAATCAGTGTTGAGCGATCTGGATCGGAGCGGGGAGACCTGGCAGGGAACGCCCAACGGCGAGCTATCAGAGACGATCGCAGCGATCGGTGCGGCGGGTGGAACGGTGATCAACGTGCGATCGGCGCGTCCGAGTTTGGAGGATTTCTTCCTGAAGCAATTGCGCGATCGGGGTTTAAACGTCAGCCGTTAGTGAGGCAATCTTGGGCTGAAATTGCAGCAAACTCGCTC
>JAABST010000017.1 GCA_011390275.1 Geitlerinema sp. S16 | reverse complement strand
TGTGGATCATCGGCAATCCAGCCGAGGTCGGAGCTGTAGCGCAGCTCAAAGTGAAGATGGGCGATCGCGACATCGGGTTGACCGGTCTGGCCGACGGTGCCGATCGTCTCACCAGCAGTGACGCGCTGCCCCAGGGTCACCGCTGTAGATGCGAGATGGGCGTAGCGCGTTTGACGTCCGCTGGCGTGGTTAATCACGATCAGCGTGCCGTAGGGATCGCGATCGCCCACAAAGGCGATCGTGCCATCCCCGGCGGCCTGCACCGACTCACCGACAGCGGCCACCATATCCACGCCGCTATGAAACGTCACGCGCTCCAACGCGGGGAGCAGCACCCAGCCGTAACGGACGATCGTTTCGGTGGGTGCGGCGAGGGGATAGGTGTTGATAATCGCGTCGGGTTCGGGATCGCTGGCCTCGGGGGTCGGGCGGGCAGGCGGTGCGATCGGCGATCGGGTGACACCGGGGATAAACACGGCAGCGGGAACCTGATCGCAGCCGTTCAGCTCGAACAGGGTATCGGCGCGGACATTGTAGCGATCGGCCAAATCTCGCCAGGTGTCGCCGGTTTCGGAGGTGACGCGCAAACCGTTGTAGGGGGGGATGGTCAGGGTCGAGCCGACGGGCGGCGTGGCGTCGGTGGCGCTGCGAATGCTGGTGTTAAAACCGGCGAGGGTAAAGATCGAAATACCGTAGCGATCGGCGATCGCGGTCAAGGTCTCGCCTGCGCTGACGGTATGGGTTCCGAGGCGATCGAGTACCGGCGCTTGGCAAATGACCGCCGCAGCGGATTTTGGGAATACACCGCTGGCAACAGCGATCGCCAGCGCCCAGACCCAGTTCAGGCCAAAATGACGGCTGCGTTGTGCGTGCCTGCCTCTGTTAACAGCGTATTCATGCATTCTGCCGATTTTCATTTCACCGAACCTTTACCGAACCCTTGCCAAAACGTTGTCGAACTTGTTGCCAAGCTTGTTGCCGAACTTATCGAATGATCGTACTAATCAGCCACTCCCAGGCTTGCTCCGGTAATAGCCAGTGGAGGAAGACAAAGATCTCGGCGTCGAGTGGCGTGGTGTAGCGACGATCGGGATTGGAGCTATTGACCGCTTTAGAAACAGCCTGGGCAACACAGTCAGGCGAACTGGCATTGCTGTAGCGCGAGAGAAGTTTTTTGACCGGGGCGATTTGGTCGCCGTAGGCTGACCCAACGGAGGTTTGCTCCAAACTGCGAGCCGCAACCTGAGACCATTCGCTCTCGATCTGACCGGGCTGCACGATCACCACGCGAATGCCAAAGGACGCCACTTCCACGCGGAGCGTATCGGACAGCACTTCGAGGGCGTGCTTAGTCGCATGATACCAACCGCCGATCGGCATCCAGATCCGACCACCCATCGAGCTGATATTGACGATCGTCCCCGATTTCGCGGCTCGCATCGTGGGTAAAACCAACTGTGTCAGCCGCATCAGCCCAAAGACATTCACCTCAAATTGCCGTCGGGCTTCCTCGATCGGCACGTCCTCCAATGCGCCATAGGAGCCATAGCCCGCATTATTGACCAGCGCATCAATCCGACCTTCCGCCGCTAGCAATGTTTGGATCGCGGCGGTCATGCTGGCGTCATCGGTCACGTCGATCGCCAGTACCTTCGCGCCCGCTGCCGCGATCGCGTCCATTTTGTCCAGGCGACGCGCGGCTCCGTAGACGATCCAACCGTCCGCGATCAGTTGCAGGACGATCGCTTTACCAATGCCGGACGAAGCGCCCGTTACGAGGGCAACCGATGGGGGAGTTGTTGCCATGGGTTTTGTCTTAATGATTTATGGTCTTGATCGAAAGAGCGATGCCATGCTTCAAGCCAGCGTGATTGACGTTACCCGTCCGATCGTTAGATCAAATCACGATGGGTAAACGGTTTCGCGTTGGTTCCGGCATAGGTCGCCGCCACATGACCATCACCCACGACTTTATATTTATACGTCACCAAGCCATCGAGACCGACTGGCCCCCGTGGTGGCAAAGTTTGAGTGCTGATGCCCACCTCCGCGCCAAAGCCGTAGCGGAAACCGTCCGAAAAGCGGGTCGAACAATTGTGAAAAACTCCGGCGCTATCGACACGGGCGAGGAAATCGGCGGCGATCGCGGCGTCTTCCGTGACGATCGCATCGGTGTGACGCGAGGCATAGGTACTAATGTGATCCAACGCCGCGTCAAAATCCGCGACCACTTTCACCGACAGGATCAGATCACTATATTCCGTTGACCAATCATCTTCGGTGGCCGCTTCGACCTTCACGTATTCCCGAGTCGCCGCGTCCCCGCGAACCGTCACCTGTTTCGTTTCCAGCGCCGCGACCACTTGGGGCAAAAATTCCGCCGCGATCGCCTCATGCACCAGTAGCGTCTCCATCGCATTACAGGCCGCTGGATACTGCACCTTCGAGTCCACCGCGATCGTCACCGCTTTCGCCAGATCCGCCGCGCGATCGACATAGACATGACAAATCCCATCGGCATGACCGAGAACGGGAATCCGCGTATTGTCCTGCACAAACCGCACAAAAGAATTGGAGCCGCGCGGAATAATTAAATCCACGTAGCGATCGAGCGCGAGCAGCGATCGGGTTTCCTCCCGCGTCGTCAAAAGCTGCACCACATCGGGATCAACACCCGCCGCCGCCAGCCCCGCACGTACCGCCGCCACAATCGCCCGACAGGAGTTGATCGCCTCGCGTCCCCCTTTTAAAATCACGCCATTCCCCGACTTGATCGCCAAGCTGGAAATCTGGATCGCCGCGTCCGGTCGCGCCTCGAAGATGACGCCGAGAACACCGAGCGGGCAGGTGATCCGCTGAAGCGTCAAGCCGGTGTCGAGTTCACGGTGAATCTGTACCTCGCCGACGGGATCGGCCAGTGTGCCAACATCGCGCACCCCGGCGATCGTGCCGCTCAGTTTGGCCGCGTCGAGTTTGAGGCGGTTATACAGCGGGGTTGCGATGCCGTCCGCCTGCGCTTGCTCACAGTCGATCGTATTCGCGGCAAGAATCTCCGGCTCGGCGGCGCTCAGAGCTTCGGCGACAGCGACGATCGCGGCATTGCGATCCGCCGTCGGTAAAATCGCCAAGCCCTGGGCAGCATCACGAGTGCGACGAGCGATCGCCGTTAAATCATGATCGGTGGGGAGGGTGCTAGAAACAGGAACAGTCGCGGTCATTGCAGTGTGGCTTATATCGTTACAGCATCGGTAGGCGGTCTCCTTCAACTGTAATCGATCGCCTGGGTTCTAACGCCTCTAAACGGATCGCAAGGCTTGCCACAGTTGGCGGTAACTGTCCACCGCTGCTGGAGAGGTCAACGGGCGTAAAAACTCGGATTTCGCCAAGATGCGATCCGGCGGCAACACCAGCGCATCATCATGCAGTTCCGGTGGAAGCTGATCGCGATCGATTCCCAACAAACCGGGCGATGCCGAACCACTCGTCAGCGATAGCGTGATCGCAACTTCCGGTCGCCAGCAAAACTCGATCCACCGCTGGGCGAGCGTGTCGCGTTCCATGTTTTCCAGTGCCGCATTCGCGCGGGGCTGCACCCACAGATCCGCCCATAGCGCCGTCCCCGACTCCGGAACCACCGCCGCGATCGTCCGGCCATACTCCGGCATCATGGCAATATCCTGCGACGACCCCACCGCCACCCAGGCATCCCCCAGCGTTAACGCCTGCTGATACTCCGTCGAGCTATAGGTCACCACCTGTTCGCCAAGAGTCGCTAGCATCTCCTGGAGACCCTGAACCTGATCGGGGCGATCGGTGTTGTAGCTCTCGCCCAGGGCTTTCAGCACAAGGCCAATGACTTCACGCGGACTGTCGGGTAGGACAATTCGACCCCGCAGATCGGGATTGTCCAGCAGATCGACCCAGTCGCGCGGCTGCCAGTCGCCCAGCTTATCCGTGCGATAGGCGATCGCCGTACTGCTCCAGCGATAAGGCACTCCCCATAACGATCGGCTCATCAAACTCGGGGTCACTTCGTCGGGTTGGATGTTGGCCGCCGGGGGCAGGGACGGACGGTATGACCAGTCAAACGGCGATCGCGCGGCCAGGGTTGACCACGACGATTCGAGACGATCGAGCGGGGCGATCGTATCTAATGCCACCGCGCGATCGAGCCAGTAATGACCCAACTGACACAAACTCGGCGACGGCTTAGTCGGTGCTTTTGTATACCGGGAGAACAGGTTAGAGGAGGGCGATCGGCCTGAAGATTGAGCCGACGCTTTGACATCACGCTGACCCGCTTCTCGCTGCCATTGTTGGAGCAAATCGAAGCAATCTTGCCGTTGAGCAACAGAATTAAAGTCAAGCGTGAGCGACCTTCCGACTTCTCGCCGAAAGGCTTGAATTAATGCTCGTGGAACCGATTTTTTAACCGTCTGAATACTTAAATTATTCTGTGATTTCGCTTGACATCCTCCCAAAAGCGTGGCGGCAGAGAGGCCGATCGTGTAAGCCAAAAACGAACGGCGGTTCAGATAGCTCAACTCTTTTAACGGTAAGCTTTCGAGCGCTTGGCTTACAATTGCTGGCGGATCTTTATATTCGTTATTCACAACCCAAGATTTTCCGTAAAGAGAGGTTTGTTTTTTTATATATTGAGCATTGGGAAATATTTTTTTGTTTACACAATGTTATTTCGCACAATGTTTAGCATGAAAAAGTTAAATAAATGAGGAAAAAAATGGATTTCTTATAGTTACTCCATAAGATGGTTGCTGAACGCCTTACGATGAGGATCGTAATATGAACCATCTCCAGACACAAATAGCGACACTTGATTGTAAGGTAGATGCACTGTACGCGCTGATTGAACGATTGAGTTCTAATGTTGACTATTTACTCGAAGATGCCAACGTGCGAGCCAATCACGTCGAGGCGACAACCCTTGGCTCTGAGCGTATGCTGTCGCGAGAGACCAGCAAGCTCGATGCCATGTTCGAGCATCAGGACGTGTTACTCGATCGCGATCTGATTAGCACGGATCGTCACGGTGACGAAGACACCAAGATGACACCCGAAGCACAAATTCAGCGCTTGACCGCTCAGTTAACGGCATCCTACAACCGAATCGCAGCGCTGGAAGAACAGCTTCTCTCGCTCAGTAATATTAATTACCGTCAGCGTTAAATCAACGAAATCGACGGCTTGTAACTCTGTGTTGATGACGGTCGTTGATCACGATCGTTCATTAATGCGTGATGAGATATTCGCGTTCGGCCACCGCTTTTAAGCGACGTAGTTGTTTCTGCATGTCTGATTGAGTTAAGCGGGCTGCAAATGTATCGAATCCAAACCGCACGAGCGGGTTGGGGATCTCGAAGCTAAATCGGTTGACGAGCTGAGTACCGATCGCGTTGGGGCAGCATTCCCAACGATCTCGTCCCATAAAAAATCCTTTAAACTCCCAGACGATCATCCCCGGAGAGCGTTCGACAACCGTACTGTACAAGCTCGGTTGCAATAGGGGGACAGCGATCGTAAACCGACTGCGTGCGCCGATTTCTGTACTCCAGTCGCCGATCGGGCGACACCGTAACGCCGGATTAAGCCAGCGATGCATCAAGTCCAGATCGGTAAAACACTGCTCGACGATCGTTGCACTGGCGTCGATCTGGATCGAATTTTCGTAGTGATGAGTGTGGGAATTTAGCTTGAAGGTCACGTAATAAAGACGAAGAGAGCGTTGACCTCTCCCATTTTGAAGCGAGTCGGTCAATTGTGGGGAGGCTCTCATGCTGAATCGGGAGATATCGCCCGTCCACCACGTTTATACGCGACGGTGTTCATGGCCACATCCTGCGATTTCTGTCCTTTGTGTTGCCTCCCACGTAACTCCACAGATAGTCAGTTTCGTAAAATTACGTATTCTAAGTTTGCGTATTTAGACGTAGACGGCCATTCGACCGTGTGATCCCGAAGAAAACACAACTAAAACGTAAATAAAAGGCTGGAAACGCTCTACGGTTCGAGTGTGTATCGGTAAGATAAGGGCGTGTTCGGTCAGGTAACGACTGTATCGGCATTTTTCACTCAATGTTCGTCTTCTTTCGAGGGGCCACGTACTCCGTCGATGTCATCGTCGTAGTTACGAGTCCCTTCATCACACAGCTGTTACGTGAGTTGTTCAACCATAGGAGGACATGTTTGGGTCATCACCATTCCTACGCTAGCAACGGAGCGATGACACAAACCGTCAAAACTGTATGAACGAGATTTGGGATATCCCGTCCAATCTTCTACCAATACCAATCCATGTATCGCCTCTGGCTGAGGTTGGTACAGGGCCATTTTTTAACTTTTTCGATTCGATCGGCTCAAAATTCGGCAGCTTTTTGCCAAATGTGATCGGTGCGATCGCAATTCTGATCTTATTTTGGATTGCGGCAACGATTTCAGCCTCGGTCGTAAAAACGCTACTCCACAAAACCAAGCTTGACAATAAGCTCGCATCTTGGCTCTCAAGCGGAAGTGGTCAGTCCAAGTTTCCCTTTGAGACCTGGGCGGCTGCGGTAGTTTATTGGATCATCTTGCTCTTCGGCATTATTGCCTTCCTCAATGCCCTTGACCTCGCCATGGTCTCGGCTCCATTGTCGAACTTCCTAGATCAGATTTTCGTCTTCCTGCCAAAAGTTGGCGGTGCTGCAATCTGGCTTGGTGTCGCTTGGGTTGTTGCGACCCTGGCGAAGGTTTTACTAACAACCGGTCTAGCCAAATTTAAGCTGGATGACAAGCTGTCTGAGTCTGGCGGGTCGCCGTTCCTGGTGAACGAAACCCTGGCCAATGCGCTCTACTGGTTTATCTTCCTGCTGTTCTTGCCCAACGTGCTTGACACGCTTGGCCAAGACGGTTTGCTGACGCCGCTTCAGGCCATGCTTGAGAAGATTCTCGGTTATTTGCCGAATGTCTTCACGGCGGTGGCGATCGGCGTAATCGGTTGGTTTGCCGCTCGCATCATTCGCGGTGTGGTCACCAATCTGCTGGCCGCAACCGGAACCGACGCCCTGGGCAATCGGTTTGGTCTGACGCAAATGATGTCGGGTATGTCGCTCTCAACGGCAATCGGCACGGTGGTTTACGTCATCGTCTTGATCCCGATCGCGATTTCAGCTCTCGATGCTCTGAGCATCAAGGCGATCTCGGAACCGGCGATCGCGATGCTCGAAAGTGTGATGGATATCATTCCAAAACTCTTCTCGGCTAGCTTCATTCTCGCTGCCTTTTTCTTCATCGGTCGCTTCATCTCCGAGCTGGTCACGAACCTGCTGACTAGCTTCGGTTTTGATAATATCCTGTCGTCGATGGGCATCAATCCGCCGACGTCGCCGGACTCGACCGAAACCGATCCGAGCTTGGTTCCGACCAATAGCGCTGCGCGTACACCGTCAGAATTTGTCGGGATCGTGATCTGGGTCGGCATCATGCTGTTCGCGACGATCGCGGCAGTCGATGTGCTCGACTTCTCGGAGCTGAATACGATTATTTCGGGTCTAACGGTGGTCTTCGGCCAGATCCTGGCTGGGGCGATCGTCTTGGCGATCGGTCTTTACCTGGCGAATTTGGCCTTTGGTCTCATCGTCAAGTCTGGCCTGGGTCAAGCGCACCTCTTGGGTCAAATCGCTCGCGTAGCGATTATTGTCCTGTCCGTCGCGATGGGTCTCCAACAAATGGGCATCGCACCGGATATCGTCAATTTGGCGTTCGGCTTGCTGCTGGGCGCATTGGCGGTAGCGACGGCGATCGCCTTCGGTTTGGGTGGTCGTGAAATCGCAACCGAACAAATTCGCGGTTTCCTGGATTCTTTCAAAAAGTAATCGAGTGATTTTCTAGTTCTCGAACGACTGGGCGAACCATTGTTGATCTACCGTGTTGCTTCAACAATGGTTCGTCAATTGTTTTTGAAATAGGCCACACGATTCGATTTGCTAAAAAATCTCGCACAAACCATTTGTGCGAGATTTTTTGCTTGTGATCAAAAATTGGCAATCGAAAATGGTCGGCTGGCCGACATGTGCGCAAACCCTTTGTGAGATACTGTCTAAGCGAAGCCGCGCGTCTTTTATTGTTCGTCTCGATCGCCAAATCGCTAGGCAAGCTTAACCAGCACCGCTCTATAATTCATCCCGATTTCCTTCTCTTTCGGTCGCCCTCCATGTCCGTCCCCGACCCCTTGATCGTCACACCCGAAATGCCCGACCCGCTACCGCCGTCACCCTCGGTCACCGTCGATCTTCCCGCGTCAGTCACCGCAAAAAAAGCGACTAAATCCACGTTTGCGAGTGTTTTTACCTCTACCTTTTTCACGATTTTGTTTGCAGAAATGGGCGATAAAACTCAGCTCACAACGCTCCTGATGACGGCGGAGTCTCAGAAACCGCTGGTCGTGTTTTTGGGTGCGGGATCGGCGCTGGTGACGACGAGTTTGCTCGGGGTGTTGCTGGGGCGGTGGTTGGCGAATCGGGTTTCGGAGGAGGCGATCGAAACCGCTGCGGGTATTGCGCTGATGGTGATTTCGGTTTTGCTGATCGGTGACATGTTCGATATGACCTAGAAGATAGGCCATAGCTGATAAGACACAGTAATCCGTAGCTTTGGCGGATTATTTCAAACCGTTTTGAGTTGGATTGAATCGAAAAAAAGGGAAGCGAGAGATGGATTGGGATTTAGTGAGCGTGAGTTTTGTGGCGGTGTTTTTGTCCGAACTGGGCGATAAAAGTCAGCTTGCCGCGATCGCCCTGAGCGGTAGTTCAAAATCTCCCCAGGCGGTCTTTTTTGGGTCGGCGGGCGCGTTACTGCTCGCGAGTTTGGTCGGGGTGCTTCTCGGTGAAGGCGTCGCACAAGTGTTACCGACGCAACTGCTGAAAGGGATCGCCGCGATCGGCTTTGCGACGATCGGGCTGCGGCTACTCTGGCCAAAAGATGCTTAATCGTAGCTTGCGTAGCTTTAAGTAATGTATGGCGTAATTTAGGCGTAACTTGGATGTGACCAACGAATCAGTAGAGGTCATGTCAAAGATGAAACGGGTGTTAATTTTGGGCGGTTGTGGTCGAATTGGTGGCGCGATCGCGCGGGATCTGGCGGATCGCTGTCGCGCGATCGGTTTGGCCTGTGACATTACGATTACGCAGCGATCGCCGGTTCACACCAATCATCTCGATCTCGATCTCAATCCCGATCCCAACCCCGATCGACCCAACATAATCGCGCTGAATCTCAATGATCATGCAGCCTTAATGGCGGCGATCGCCAATGCCGATCTCGTCATCCACGCCGCCGGACCCTTCGCCTACCGCGACGATCGCGTCTTGCGGCGCTGCATTGCGACGAAAACCCACTATCTCGATGTCAGCGACCATCGCGCCTTTACCGAAGCGATGCTGGCGTTACACGACGATGCCCGATCGGCGGGGATCGCCGCGATCGTCAACACCGGCGTTTTTCCCGGCCTCTCGAATAGTTTGGTTAAATATTGCGTCGAGCGAGTCGAGCAGCAGACACAGCCGGGGATCGAACTGGACTCGATCGCCCTCAATTACGCCGTTTCCGGCTCCGGCGGCGCTGGCGTCACGGTCATGCGTACGACTTTCTTAGCCCTACAGCACGCCTTCGAGGCCAAGCTTAACGGCGAATGGCGCACCGTCGCGCCCTACAGCGATCGCGAATCGATCGCCTTTCCTCCACCGTTTGGCACGATCGGCACCTACTGGTTCGACGTTCCCGAAACCCTGACTCTCGCGCGTCACTTCAACGCCCGCAGCGTCACGACAAAATTCGGCTCGGCTCCTGATTTTTACAACTATTTAACGGCAGCGGTTGCCCGGTTTTGTCCGGCGTCCCTGTTGCAAAATCCGACCGCGATCGAGTTTCTGTCGCGAGTTAGTTTCGGGATGACTCAGGTGAGCGATCGGTGGAGTGGGGTCGGGGTGGCGATGCGAGCGCGAGTGGTGGCGGGTGGTGGTAGTTTGGGTGATCCCTCGGGGTTACCAGTGATAGCAGAGGCGACGCTGTGCCATGACGATACGGCGCGGGCGGCGGGGATTGGGGCGGGCAGTGTGGCGGCGGCGGTGTTGACGGGGGAGATTGGGACGCCTGGAGTGTGGACAGTGGAGGAAAGTGTTTCGACGGCCATTTTTGAGCGGGCGATCGCCGATTCGGGGTTTCGCTTGATTGGCACGTGATGGGTCGTGACCGCTGATTGACGATCACTTTCGGCCAAAAATAAGCAAAAAAAACGCCCGAACATAAAGCTCTAGGCGTTGCCATCAGGGTGCATCTACTGAACTTAGAATAAGTCATGCGGGGTGTAACCCACCACCCCTATTTACATTTTGAAACATTTGCCAGATCTCGCGATCGCCTTGCCCCTGACGGAACGATCGCGTAACGCTCATATCCGCGTCAAATCGGTGAAAAATAGAGCCGTCTATTCAGCGGTTCATCATGGATCTTGGAATAAATCGAAAATTCTCGCGTCTCGCCCCGTAAAGTGTCTGTAAGAATGGTCGTGCATTTAAGTTTGCACCGTAGTTTGCACTGTGTTCGCTTCGTAGTTGCTTCGTAGTGTGCCGTTGGCGATCGCGCAAACCGAACTGCACCGTCCGCCGCTCCGCTGTCTTTATTTTTCCCACTGCAATCTTGATCGTGGAACCCACCTCCTCTAGCTATTCCGACGACCACGGCCTCAAGCGCTGGCTGCTTAAAACATCATCCCAGTGGCTGGGTTTGTCTCCCGAATTTGGGCGCGGCAACCGCTGGTATCGAGCGCGGCAGTACGATCGCGCCGTCGAGTCCTACGATATCGCCCTCGATCTCGATCCCAATCTGCGTCCAGCCCTGCTGCGGCGCGGGCAGGCATTGGCGAAACTCGAACGCTACAGCGAGGCGATCGACTCCTATGATCAGGCGATCGCGATTCGAGATGATGACGTGTGGGGCTGGTTGCTGCGCGGGCGACTGCTGTATGAGCGCGAACGGTTTGACGAAGCAGCCAATAGTTTGGAACGAGCGGGGGAATGCGATCGCGATCGGCCTGAGGTGTGGATTTATCTCGCCCGCAGCCTGGAGCGACTCAATCGCTTTCTGGATGCGGCCTTGGCCTATCAGAATGCCCTGGTTCTGCGCCCGACGGATTTGGATCTGCATTTACGCTGTGGATCGGCGTTTACCGCCTGTGGCCGTGATGCCGAGGCCGCGAAAACCTATGCTGCCTCGATCGCGATCGCGCCCGACCATGCCGACCTCTGGGAACGCTACGCTCGCGCCTGTCGCCATGCCGGTGATTTTCAGAATGCTCTCGTGGCCTACGATCGCTTGCTCGTTCTCACCCCTGATCGCCCAGATGCCATCCTCGATCGTGGCTTCATCCTCGAACGACTCCAGCGCACGTCAGACGCTCTCGCCAGTTACGATCGCCTGCTGCAACACCAGCCCGACAATATCGACGCCTGGATCGCCAAGGGGATGGCCTTACGATCGCCGGAACCAACCTCGGCGCGGGCGTGTTTTGATCGGGCGATCGCGATCGATGAGCGTTCGGCGGCGGCCTGGTATGGCAAGGGCTTGGTCGCGCTGGACGCCAAACAGGAAAATATGGCGCTCGATGCCTTTAATCGATCAACGCACCTCGATCCAGATTTTGCGCCGAGTTGGTTGGAGCGGGGGCGGTTGTTACTGCGGTTAGAGCGCTACGACGATGCGACGATCGCCTTTGATAATGCGCTGCAAATTCAACCTGATAACGCCGACGCCTGGATTGAGCGCGGGCGAGCGCTGGCCTCGGTAAAGCGCTACGACGCCGCGATCACGTCCTACGACAAAGCGATTCATCTCAGTCGCGATCGCGATCGAGTCACCACGGCCAGCGCTGAATTTGCCCGTGGTGCGGCTCTGGCAGCGTTGAATCGATCAGACGACGCGATCGCCGCCTACGATCTCGGTCTCGATAACGACATTACTCAGCTTGACGGCCATCGCGATCGCTGCACCTTGCTTGAACGATTTGAACGGTATGACGAGGCGCTGTTGGGATACGATCGCGCCCTGACCCTATGGCCGGACAATCTCGATCTCTGGTTTGCACGGGGTGCTTTGCTCTGTAAGCTACGACGGCATGAGGAAGCGCTCGCCAATTATGATCGCATTGTGCAGCTTCAGGCGACGAGTAGCGAAGGCTGGCTCCAGCGCTGTGCGGTACTCGAACGGCTGAATCGTCCTCAGGAAGCACGACAGTCCTTTGCGATCGCCGAGCAGATTGATCCGAGTCTCAAGCATAGCGATCGGCGCAAGGCGTTCTCGTCGCTGAATTTGGGTTAACAGGCTCACCGGTTCGCAGACTAAGGTTTGCGACCTCGCCGAGGTCAGTGTCATCTGAACATCATCTGAACGTCATTTGAACCCGAACGTTAGAGCTAGATTGAATTGAATTGGTCTGAATTGGCCTGCAATTGGCCTGCAATTTGCCTGTAATTTGCGTGCTTGTGTGTGATTGGAAAAAATTCCGCCAAGAAAATGTCCGTCATAAACATAGAATGGTAAACAGCGTGTAATTAAGGCCCGATCGAGCCAAAACCGAACTATTACACCCGTGCCGCCACGAACCCGAACAAGGTTGCTCACCTCATCCGTTCGATACAAGTCTGACTTGGGATGAAAGCGAGGAACTGTGGCCATGCATCGAGTTTGACGATCGCCGCCGCTTCACCCTTGGCCGCTAGTCAGGCTCGATCGCAGCACCCGACCATACCTACCTGAGACAGACTAAGGATCGACCCCCATGGAATTCTCGATTGCGACCCTGCTATCTAGCTTCCCCGATGACAAATCGATCGCGCCCAAGGCGTTGGAAAAAAAGCTCGAATGTGAAGAAGAAGCCGAGCTACAAAAGCTACAAATTGCCCTCGATGCCCTAGAAAAGTTGGGGCTAGTCTCGAAAGATCGGGGACGCTATCGCCGTAATGATCCGGAGGAGTGGGTCGAGGCGCGGCTGCGCTGTTCGAGCAAAGGCTTTTGCTTTGCGATTCAGGACGAAGAAGGCGCCGATGATATCTACGTGCGGGAGTCGTATCTGAGCCATGCCTGGAACGGCGATCGGGTTTTAGTGAAGGTGATCAAAGAGGGGAGTCGCCGCCGATCGCCCGAGGGAGAGGTCAAGCTGATTTTGGAGCGAGCCAACCCGTCAGTGCTGGCACGGATCAAAGAAGTGCCGGACGATGGCTATCGCGCCGTACCGCTCGACGATCGCCTGCTGTTTGAAATTGAACTTGAAGACCAGCCCAACTTCAAAGACATTCTGGACTACCTCGTTCACGTTGAAGTCAAACGCTATCCCCTCGGTGCGAATCCGCCCCTGGGCGATGTGGCGCAAGTCCTGGGCAGCGACGCGGAAACCGCCAACGATATCGACATCGTTTGCTGCAAACACGATCTCCCGCGCAAGTTTTCGGCCAAAGTTGAACGCGCTCTGAGTCAGATGGGCGATCGGCTCGCTCAGGTGGACATCGCCAATCGCCTCGATCTGCGTCAACTCCCGACCTTCACCCTCAGCCCCACCGATCCCACGCCGGACAAACCAGCGGTGAGTGTCGATCGCGCCTTTAGCCTGACTCCGGGCGATGTCGCCGGTCAATGGCAGCTCGCCGTTCACCTCGCCGACGTGGCGGCTTATATTCCCCAGGAATCGACGATCGATCGCGAAGCCCAACGGCGCGGCACGGCAATTTTCCTCGGTGATTTGGTCATTCCGATGCTGCCCGAGCCGGTCATCCAGGCGCTGAACCTGACGCCGGGGAGCGATCGCCTCGCGATTTCGCTGGTGTTTGCGATCGATACCAACGGCGACGTACTCGATTATGAAATTCAGCCGACGGTGATTCGGGTCGATACCAGCCTGACCTACGAGTCTGCTGAAGTGTTCTTTACGGAGAAAAAAGGCGAAGTGGTCGCCAATCCTAAAGGACAGCTCAAAGGACAGCCGATTTGGATTGCGGAGACGATCAGCGTGCTGTGGTCGATCACCAATGCTCTACGCGATCAGCGCTACGAACGCGGCTCCTTTGATCTAGCTCTGCCGGAAATCCACGCCCACTTTGATGACGAAACCCAGCTCGGCGCGATGGTCACCTCGCCGCTATCGGCGGCGCAAACGATGATCAGCGAGATTGTCTTACTGGTGAATCAAAGTGTCGGCGAACACCTGAATGCTCTGGGACTTCCGGTGTTGCACTCGGTTCAGCCTGCGGTTGATCCGTCCGATGCGATCGAAGCGATCAAGCTCGTCGCCAATATGGACATCGAGCTAGCCCTAGAAGACGAGGAAGAGGTTTACCCGAGTGACTTCAAGACGTTTACCGATCGCTTTGCCGAATCGGAACACGAGAAAATCCTCTCCTATTTGCTCGAAGCCATCCTCAAGCCAACCCATTACAGCCCCGAAGTCAGTCAGCACTTCGGTTTGGCTCTCGATGAAGGTTACATTCATGCCTCGTCGCCGCTTCAGCGCTATTCCGACATGCTGACGCAGTATTTTCTCCACGCCGTCTTTGACCACGGGCGCGATCGTCGCACCACCCGCACCAAGGAGGGCGTCAATCTTCGTCACTCCTCCTGTCAGGGCAAAATTAACTGGAACGTGCTGCCACCGGAAATCCATAGCGAGTTTGAGCATTTGGTGAACCTGCTAGCGATCCCGATGACGGAGCGCGAAAACCTAGCCCATGAAGCCGAAAGCGACCTCAGCGGCCTGCAAAAAGCGGGCATGATGAAGGAACGGACGGGCGAGATTTTCACCGGTTTGATTACAGGCGTGCAGTCCTACGGCTTCTTTGTGGAAATCGAATCGGGTAAGGATGGCCCCGCGCCGAGTCGTCTCGAAGGATTGGTACACGTATCGTCGTTAAAAGACGATTGGTATGAATATCGATCGCGCCAGCAAACCCTAGTCGGTCGCAAAAGCCGCAAACAATACGGTCTTGGCGGTCGTGTGGATGTACAGGTCAAAAGCGTGGATTATTATCGCCAGCAAATCGACCTCGCCCCGGTGCATTCCCCCCACGATTCCGAAGCCGATCAGTCCTACAATTCCGACGATCGGCTCGACGAAATGATGGACGAATAGATCCATATCCATCCGCCTCCTAAGCGACTCACGAGACTATGACGCCCCGCGCAAATGATGCTGTGACGAACTCCGATTTGCGTCCGACGACACCGACCGCCGAACCGACCACCATGTCGACGAACACTCCCCGATCGCGCCCGATCGTCCTCGGCGTGACCGGTGCATCGGGGTTGATTTATGCCGTCCGCGCGGTGAAATATCTGCTAGAGGCGGACGAGGCGATCGAATTGGTAGCGTCGCGATCGGCGGCGATGGTTTGGAATGCGGAAAATCAAATCACGATGCCGACCGACCCGACTAAGCAAGCCGAGTTTTGGCGATCGCAGGCGGGTGTTCCCACAGCGGGGCGGCTGCGCTGCCATCCGGCGGGCGACGTGGGCGCGAATATTGCCAGCGGTTCGTTTCGGACTCGGGGCATGATCGTGATGCCGTGCAGCATGAGTACGGTGGGCAAGCTCGCGAACGGTCTCAGTTCGGATTTGCTCGAACGGGCGGCAGATGTGCAGCTCAAGGAGGGGCGATCGCTGGTGGTTGTGCCACGCGAGACGCCGTTTAGTTTGGTGCATTTGCGTAACCTGACGGCGCTAGCGGAGGCGGGGGCGCGGATTGTTCCGGCGATTCCGGCCTGGTATCACCAGCCGCAGACGATCGAGGATCTTGTCGATTTTGTCGTCGCGCGGGTCTTCGATCAACTCGATCTCGACTGCATCCCACTCAAGCGCTGGAAGGAAGATGTTGAGCAAAATTGAACGTCTTTGCACCTCTCGCCGAAGTCCTGATTAATGTTCGGCAAACAGGGCGATCGTCTCACCCTTAAAGCTCAACACCGCATAGGGTTCGCGCTCATCGCCCATTTCCATTCCCGGTGAGCCGATCGGCATTCCCGGAGCTGCAATTCCCGTCACGTCGGGCTTCTCCGCGAGTAAGCGCTGCACATCTTCCGCCGGAACATGACCCTCGATCACGTAGCCATCAGCGATCGCGGTATGGCACGAGGCCAGCTCCTCCGTAACCCCATACTGCTGCTTAATCGCGTCAAGTTCCTCCGTCACAGTTTCATTGACCGTAAATCCCGCCTCTTGCATATGCTGCACCCAATCGCCACAGCAGCCACAGCTCGCACGGCGAAACACATCCAGGCTGGGCTTAGTCGTGGTCGTAGCTTGGGATAAATTCGCCAAATTGAAGCGGCTACCACCGACAGCGGCGATCGGGAGTACACCGAGGGCGAGGGATTGGCGAAGTAGTTGGCGACGTGAGATCACGATTGATGTTCGTTGGGTGAATGGAGGGTTGGGGGGCGATCGGCACAATGGCGAGCAATATCTAGGGGCTGTCATCAATTAAGTTTCTAGCGCTTACCCAGCAAGGGTTACAGCCCCTAGTTTTTTGTTGGGTCGGGCGTTCAACAGCTTGCCCGATAAGGGTTCTACGCTTAATTGATGACACCCCCTAGCTTTGGGAAGTGTTAGAGCGCCATTCGATCAGTGACCGCGCTATTTGCTTCGCAAAGGTTGCACCGAATCTAGTGATCAAATTCTAACGGTGTAACGTGGAGAAAACCCCAAACATATGCAATACGATGTTTGGGGTCAGATGAGGAAAATTTACTGAGAGTCAGATAACAACTTGATCCCAACAGTTTCGCAACAACGACTCGGTAGGTTGCGAGCTAGAGGCTAGACCCACCAAGGCGTTTCGCCCGTACGTGGATCACGCTCCGTCCAGGGCGAGACCACGATCGCCTCGTTCACGACCGCCACACGAACTAGCTTCAACGGACGATCCGCTGGACCGCGTTCCACCGAACCATCGGGAGCATAGCGCGACCCATGACAGGGACACTGAAACTGTCCCGCTGTCGGATTCCAGGGGAAAGTACATCCCAAATGTGTGCAGCTATCGACCAACCCCCGTTCTGACAACGCACCATCAGCATTGATCGTCAAATACGTCGGCTCGCCCGCAATACCCGCGATCAAAGCTCGTGTCCCGATCGGCTCCGCCAAAATCTGAGCCGCAGGAATCGGGTTTCCGAGTTTATCTTTCGCGATGACGGAGCCGCTGCCGTCGCCTTCAACGGGAGGCAAAAAGAATCGACCCACGGGGTAGAGCGCTGAAGCTGCGGTCACGGCGACAGCTCCACCGGTAAGGAAATTCAGGAGTTGCCGCCGGGACATTGACGGAGTAGCAGGATTGGAAGTGGAGGAGAAATTAGTCATGAGTGTTACGGCGTGAGGAAAAGCGGAGACAGAAAGTTCTAGGACACACCACGATCGCGGGTATCAATCCCGAACAAGCGATAGAGAAAACAGGTTCCGAGTAAACCGCTCACCCCCATCAGGATTGCGACAACAAGGAATAGATGACCGAGGTCGCTACCGCTTAACGGTGCGAGACCGAGATAGGTAAAACTGATCGCCAGAACGAGGCGCAGCGATCGATCCAACATGCCGACATTTTGCATAGTACGTTTCCAAAACAGGACACAAAACAGAGGAGTGTGGCATCCAAGCTATCTCGGTCAAAGTCTCTCTGAGGCTAGTCCGTTTGCGTCGCATGAGGGTGTTTGATGTTGAACAGGAGAGTTGGAACTCTCTCGCTGCCCCAGAACGCAACCCCGACTGGATAAAACGTTGAGCGTGTGTTGACTGGATGCCATTGCTTAATTTGACTCCACACTAGCTATATAGCTACATGGTCAATCAAGATGAATAGATAGTAACAGACTATGTAACGAATTAGTTAATCTAAATTAATATTTTGAATACAAGTTGATCGCTATGCCTTCAGGCTGAGGCGCGTCGAGAAGGCGTGACCCTATAACCAATCGAGCATTCACCCATTCGCGAGGCTGAGTCTAGCAGAAGCGGTAGCCGCTGATGCGCTGGAGGAAGCCGCGATCAATGCAGTAGCGAAGTAAACATGTAATGTATCAGATATGGCATTAGCGGCCAAAAATACTGCCAAGCTACTTCCACTGCTCAATAGTTGGTTTATAAAGCCACTTCTCAACCATCAGAGGCTCGATAAAACCCTTGAGTTGAGGATCAGGCCATATATGTAAAAGTTCTGAACAGTTAGACTTGCTTGCCGCATCTTCTACCATTTCCCATTGCTGCAAGAAATTTGTTGCCCAAGCTTTTTTAGACATCACGTCGCGACAAAATTCTAAACCTGCTTTCAACATTCTTTTCCCGTTAGTACCTCTTGCATTTATAGGCTCCCAGAACATAACTTCTGGCTCTAATTGGGACAATATTTCAAAGTGATTTTCAAAATCCGACTTAACTAAGACAGATGGCGTCGGTGCCAGTGCAACGTAGATTCTACATCCAGCTTCTTTGCCAACTTTCAAAGCTTTGTAGCGGTCAGTTGTTAGTGGTGCTGCTGGCTCGATAGATCGACCTAATTCGTCGTTAATAAACGGCAGGCTCATCCCTACAGTGATGTTGGGGTGGACTAGAATGTCTAAATCATTAGTCCACAAAGGGCTTCGAGTAAGAATTCTTACTCGTTTATTATGCTTCAGTAAGACCTTTACAACCGCACGAGTCACACGAGCAACTGCTAAATTTTGATAGGGATCAGTTCCAGAACAGAGAAGAACAACACCTCGGCCTGACTCTGTAACATTCCAGACTCTTTTTCGTGATAAGACAACGTCTAACTTCTCTGCCACTTCATCACGAACAAAAAGATACTGACCCCAGTCCATTTGTGGATCAACTACACCATTCTGTTTTAACCTTTCTTGATTCGTACGAATTGACGGTGTTGAAGGGACATAACAGAATGTACATCCATGTAGACATCCGGAAGCAATATTTATTACGTAGTCACACAAACTTTTCTTATTTAATCTGCTCTGTTGTAATGGATTTTTTATGAATTCATGAGATATTATCTTGGGCATGATTTAGCTAGATACTAGATACCGAATTTACTTTTGAAAAATAGATTTGTTTGATATTTTCTTCTTCTCTGGACTATGTCATCTTTCTTGTATTTTTGACGTGCAGTAGTTATCTGATATTTGCCAAATTTATTTTTCCTGAGAATTTCTATCTCTCCTTCATCTCGAAGTTGACAAATAAGTAATTCATAATGATTTTTTAAGGACGGATTTTTTTCAACAGTAAGTCTTCTCAGATCTCCATAAAGTATGCCCTTATCGTCAATTAATTTAGAATTCACAATCTGCTTAGCAAGAATACCAACACAAAAATCATTATCATCGACATTGATATTATCAAGTCTTAGATCAAGCTGGTCTCTTTGATAAAATTCGGAACTTCTAAATGCGTAACCATAAACCTCAAAATAATACTGATAAATCAAGTTTTTCTCTCTTGAAAAGCTTTCTTTCATTACCTCTACAGCTCTTTCATGATTAGACAAATGAATAAGATAATATAAGACTCGATTTGAGTCTCGCTTTATGGGCTTTTGAGCAAGCTTACTGATAGAGTCAGAAATCAAAGCAAAAGTAAACACAAATTTTGCTTTACCTTTATCTCGAAAAAGTCGAATGATTTCATTCCGAAAATATTGCTGTTCGTGTTCAACTTCATAATCTTTGAATTTTTCACTAAAATATCCTTGAGCTTCAAAGGTACGATCAAGTATATCTCTCTGTTTCGTTAATCCGAATCTACGAATACTGTCGATCATATACGTAAATAAAATTTCAGATTTTTTATGACTGTTGATTTGACGAATTGTATTCATAGTGACATCCGTCCAGCCACAGGGATCTAAAAGGAAAAAGTAAAATCGCTTGTCATTCCAGGATGGAAGAATTATATCTTGAGCAATTTTCTCAAACTCCTGTTCGTAAAAAGTTAATGACTCAGTAAGGCTTCCAAAATCTCCTATTTGAGTAACTTCAGAACCTGTACATGCGAGTTTCTCAAGGCCATGAGATGGTAAAGAAATACTTTTTAAGTAATCAATATGATTTTTTTGTTCGTCAATAAATATATATTCAATATCCAGATTATAATTTCGACTCGCTCGCTCATATCCGCTTCTGACTGCCTCTATTATTCGAGTAGGAGATCCTCTCCAAGAGCCAGACTCTGAATCAAGATAGTCTCCACCACCACAGAATCCATCGACAATAGTGAAGTCTGTGATTCCTTTCCTACCTTTTCCATAAAGAGTGCATATGAAATTCTCAATATATGTCTCTATGACTTTATGTTTGGCTTTTGTATGGGCGTCAATTCTAGGTTTACCTTGATCATTCTTGCTCCAGGAAGGTTTATTGCTCATGTGCTCTTTTAGCTTAAGTGTACTCAAATCATTTTAAAACCTCTATAGACTTTTTCGCCACTATCTTTAAAAGAAATTTCTCGCTGTGTACTTATCCTTCCCGAGTTTATTACGCTGCTGGCTCTAGTGCTTTGTCAGCGGCTAGATTTGGGGTTAGACGATCCGAGCAAGGCTTTTATGAACCAGCATTTCAGAGATGCTCAACCCTAAATCTTTGGCTTGACGCTGCACTAGATGGATTTTCGGTAGAGGTGCGAAGTTAATGGTCTATCCAAGTTGAAATACCTGACAGATGGAAACCTCAGAAATCAATCGATATTGTATTTGCATCACTACTGATTTTCATGCTTACTCATTATTCTCCCGACGAATACCTCGTCCACGAAACTGAAAGCCTCACCAAACACGAATACTTCGACGGCAAAATCGTCGCGATGGCCGGAGCCACCGACGCTCACGTCACGATCGCCGGAAATCTCTTCACCGAACTGCGATCGCACCTGCGCGGCTCCTCCTGTCGCGTCTACATCTCCGATATGAAAGCCCGCATCGATGCCCACAACCGCTTTTTCTACTCCGACCTCCTCATCACCTGTGACCCTTGCGACGCCGAAACCAGTACCTACAAACGCTTTCCCAAATTGATCATCGAAGTCCTCTCACACTCAACCGAATCCTTTGATCGTGGCCAAAAATTCGCCGACTACCAAACCCTAAACAGTCTCGAAGAATATGTCTTGATCGACAGCAAAACCCGCCATGTCGAAGTCTTTTGTCGCTATACCGATGGTCTGTGGATCTACCAGAACTATAACGATCACGAAACCTTCCAGCTCACAAGCCTGAACTACACCGGTACATTTGCCACGCTCTACGAAGACGTGACCCTAGAATCGATCAAACCTGCACCCATTCACGAGAATGAGTCTAGCAATTGAGATGAGCTGCGATCCATCTTGAAAATCTCGCTGAACAATATACCCACTGACGCAATTTAGAGATTGCCCTCTGGTTAGATATCTTTCACAGGTTGAACCAAGAGCGATCGGGCATTGCGAGACTATCACAACACAATTAATCGTCCGTACAATCAAGCATCCAACAGCTCAAAAAAGCCCGCATCCAGGTCATACCCCAACATCTTCGCAAACGCCATGGTTCGTGCCTGGTGCGGCAACTCCGCCCGTTGCAGCCAAATCGACAGCTCAAAGACCTTACGCATCAAGAAAATCTCCAGCGCTTCAGGATTAAACTGAATCCCCTCCGTCGGGTGAAACTCGTGGGGGACAAGCATCGCCACATACCGCGCTAGCTCCGATTTCCAATCGAGAAACAGCGGAATCCAAGGGTAGGCCGCTTCGAGCCGCACAAACCACAGGCGCACCTCGGGGATTTCCGATAGCTCGCGCGGATCGCTCGGCTCACGATCGAACTCGATCGCAAACGCGATCGCCTGCTCGAAATCCTCGGTAGAAAAGCGACCCGCCTCGATCTCGCTCGCCCAAGCGGTGATCGGGCTGAGGTCGAGGCGGTAGATGGATTCGGTGTTGAGGGCGATCGTTTGCGTCATCGTGCAGGGTTAGGGGTAATCGTGTAGCACCTTATACGTTACCGGCTCGATCGCTTGATCGAGCCGATCGCGGCAATCTAGAGTCAATTTAATCAATCTAAATGACAACGTTAGATGAGTAAACGCTAGAGATTGACCGCAATTAATCGGCGTTTAAATTCCGCGATTAATTCATCCTTAGTCCGCTGTTTTTGGCCGATATTGACATAAAACTCGGCGAGCTTCTCAAATTCTCCATTTAAGACCAGTGTTCCCACCTGCATCGCGCCAATCCCAGAGAAAATAAACGAGTCATTCGCGGCGTGATTTTCAAGATTTTCCTGAAAATACTCCGGTAGGCGATGCCATTGAACACCGGGGTTTTCGTGGTGTTCAACGTGGTAACCATCGTTGAAATTGCGGGAATTTGAGACGGTGTTAATGCAGGTGAACGTCGATTTATAGTTATTATCCGGCTCGTCCGGATCGACAAAAATATGTTGTTTCCAGTTGCCCTGCATCATGGCAAAGGAGATGAAGACAACGGGAAAGAGAAAGACAAAAAAGGTTGCGATCGGACGTTGCGAAAAGAGATAGGCCGATGTTCCAAAAAAGAACAGCTCACCCGCTAAACATTGCATCAAAACCTGATAGCGTTGCTGGCGAAACAACAGATAGGGCAACTCGACCCAAATCGCAACCGCAAAGCGCAGCATATAAAGAAAATGATGCCACTTGGAATCACGTCGATAGATCATTGTTGAGCTGAGATCCTTTGGCGCAACGTTATCTTCGCAATGGTGCATTGCGATATGGTGTGCGTAGTAGATGTTCGGCGGAATGCCAAAGAAGCAGGATAAAAAGCTGCCGTAAATATGCTTTAAAACACGGAATTTTTTGTTAAAAATTGACGTGTGGGTTGAATAGTGCAGTGCGAGGATAAACGATCGCGCATAGGTCACAAAATGAAAGGCAAAGTAACCAAGCCCCAAACCAACCATCAAGGCCGGATGAATCTTACCTTCGAGCAAAAATAGCCCGATCGCCATCGGAATACTCGTGAGCAAAATATTGACAGCAACCAGAAAAACATAAATATTTTTCTCTTCTTTACGCTTGAGTAATGTATCAATCACCCATTGACGCAGTGAAGCGGGAAGATCAAAACGATGTTCGTTACGCGGCTGATCAATATCAAATTGATTGATCGCCTCAGCCGTCGGGCTTGGGAGTGTTTGCATGAAAAATATCGTTATATCGAAAGGATGATAAAACTCCTGTCACTATAACGATTTCCTGAGAGATGGGTGACTTTGGAGTGTAGCGTGAGAGCGAGAAAAGAGAACGCACTGGGAAATGAAATTTCCCAATTGGCCGATTCGACGACTAGAGTTCCCAAATTAGCAGGGGATTAAAAACCGCTACGCATCGATCGCGCCTTCGATTTGGGCATTAAAACCGTACACCTCGCGGCGACCGACGTAGGGAACGAGGGTCACCTCGCGATCGTCTCCCGGCTCAAAGCGGACAGCGGTTCCGGCGGGAATATCGAGGCGCATTCCCTTCGTTTGGTCGCGATCGAACTCCAGCGCGGCGTTGACTTCGTAGAAATGAAAGTGCGAGCCGATTTGTACCGGGCGATCGCCCGTATTGGCGACCGTGAGGGTTATCGTGGGACGACCCGCATTGAGTTCGATCGTGCCGTCGGGCGTGAAAAGTTCACCGGGGATCATAGTGGGCCGTCTGAAATTTGTGGGATGGTCTGTTTGCGGGCGCGATCGCGATCGCGATCGGGTAGATAGGCCGCTGCGATCGGAAAGGCGAGTTCGATGCCCTCTATTTTATAGCGTTCATGCAGCCGCTTAATCAGCTCATTGCGCAATTGCAAACCGGCCAGGTAGTCTTTCGCGTGGACAAAGACTCGACAGTCTACGCTGAAATAACTAAAGCTTTCGTAGAGAAAAAAGGGAGCTTTGCCGGGGAAGGCTTGTAAACAGCAATTTTGCAGTTCCCGCGCTACGTCGAGCGTGACGAGTTCGACCTGTCGCAGATCGCAGCCGTAGGCAATTCCGAGGCGTAGATCGACCGTTAGATTACGATGCGGCAACCCGTAGTTTTTAAACGCCGAAGCCACAATCCGCGAGTTGGGAATCACGATCTGGTTGTCGAAGATATCTTGGATGACGGTGTAGCGCCATTCCACGTCGGTTACGTAGCCCGTTTCGCCGGTTCCCAGCTCGACGTAATCGCCGGGACGGACTTTTTTCGACATGATGATATTCAGGCCGGAAAAGAGGTTGGCGAGAGTATTTTGCAAGGCCAAACCGATCGAAACACCACCGACCCCAAGAGCAGTGAGCAAGGGCGAGATGGAAATCCCCAGGGATTGGATGACGATCAGGATGCCAATGCTGAAAATCGCCAGCTTGGTCAGGTTCTCGAACAGCGAGGTCACGGGTGAGGCGTTATCGTTTTTGTCGCCGTATAGTGCGATGAAGCCGACAGCGAGGCGGGCGATAACGATCGTGGCGGAAATCAGCGTGATCGCCATCAGGCTTTTATCGAACAGCGATCGCAGTTGTGCATTGAGATCGAGGCTCAGGCTGGCGCAAAAAAAACCGAGTAGGATAAACCACAGCAAGGTCATACCACGCAGGGACGACAGCACCAGGGAATACCCCGGCCAGCCCGTCCGCATGGCGATCGCCCGCAGATAAACAATCGCACGACGCTCAAAAATGACACCACCGATCGCACTGAGAAGCACGAGAGCCAGGGGCCACAACAGTTTTGCGAGGCTAAGGGCGTCCGTCAGCATAAACACGATCACATATCGAGCAGTAACAATTAACGAGTAACTGGCAGTCTGAACTTACGAACGCCGCGATCGGCACTGAACTGGATCGCTTGTTGTACCGATGATCGCTGTTCTGAAAATCGTTGCGCCGACGATCGTTGCGCTGATATTAAAATCGTTGCACTGGTGCACTGGTGCACTAGTGATGCACGGGTGATTCAATCACATTAAAGCCGACAGACTCGCTTTATTTCAGAAAAACTTAGGGAGTCTGTCGCCTCTAGGCTTGTACGGTAGATGTACGTGCGCACTATTTAGTTTTACAGATGACCCGAAGTCGTCATGACGCGTTCCTGTCGATCAATGTCACGAGTTTCGAGGGTTGAAGCGGTTTCGGCAATCATCGCAGATGACATCTCAAAACGGCGGACAACTTCGGTGACGGTTGCTCGGTTCGCTTGCAGGGCTGATTTCAGGAACTCCAGTGCTTTTTGTGGTTCACCGGCTCCACAGAAGAAAATATCAGCGGCAAAATACCCGTATTCAGGCCAGGTATGAATGGCGATATGTGATTCTGCAAGGGTTGCAGTTGCGGTCACTCCGTGGGGGCTGAACTGGTGAACACACAGGTCAATCAACGTTGCACCTCCTGCTGAAATTGCATTAATGAGTGCTTGGCGAATGCACTCGGGATCATTTAACAATTCGCTAGGCGCTTCCCACGCATCAACGACCAAGTGGGTTCCAATGTTTTTTTGCATCCTATCAATTAACACTCCATAGCCAGGTTTACGATGTAAAGTTAAGCGCGATTTGACACGCCCACTATCTTAATTTTGCCGCCTCGATCGTTAAACCGCTACGCTTTGCTCAGATTATCCCCAGCGATCGTCCAAGGATCACCAAGGCTTGATCGAACCGATCCGGGGCATCTGCGTCAATCCAATGGATTGATCGATCTTTTTGAAACCAGGTGCGCTGGCGTTTAGCGAACTGTCGGGTATGAATCGCAGTCAGCTCGATCGCCGTGTCGCGATCAATTTCACCGGCCAAGTATTGACGAAATTCGGCGTAGCCCAGCGTGTCGAGTAACGGCAACGTGTCGCCGTATTTGGCACAGAGCGATCGCACTTCCTCGACCAAGCCCGCCGCGACCATCTGCGCCGTACGCTGCTGAATTCGCCGATCGAGCCGATCGCGATCGCAACTCAGGCCGATTTGCACGATCGGGTAGTCCGGCGGCGCTTCGCCCTGTTGCGAGGTTAGCGATCGACCCGTCACGTAAAACACTTCGAGGGCGCGAAGGGTGCGATGGATGTCATTGGCGTGAATTTTGGTCGTGGCGGCGCGATCGACCTGCTGCAAAAAGGCGTAACACTGCCGCTGTCCTAGGTTTGCCAATTGATCGCGCAAGCCGTAATCGGGCGCAACGCGAGGGATTTTCATGCCCCGGACGATCGATTTGATATAAAGTCCTGTACCGCCTGCCAGGATTGGCCAGCCGGAACACCGATGAGAACGAGAATCCTCAGAATTATCGAGACTCGATCGCGCTGCTAATTTGGCGTGTTGTTGAGCAATAATCTCGCGAACCTGCGTTTGATAATCCGCCACCGTTAGCGTCTCGCGCGGCTCGCAAATATCGATCGCATAATGCGCCACACCTTGCCGTTCCGCCTGCGTCGGTTTCGCCGTGCCGATATCAAACCCGCGATACACCAGCCGCGAATCAGCGCTGATCACGATCGATCCCAAGCGTTGCGCCAGCTCGATCGCCAGACTCGTTTTCCCCGTCGCCGTCGCGCCACACACCACGATTAAACCGGGTTGATGTTGACCCGTATTCAATCGCCGATCGGATCGCGGATCAGATCGCGGCACGATCAATTCGCCCGGTTTTGGTTCAGTTTCACGTTCAAGATCGCCCTGGATCATCATCACCCCATAATCGCCGTCGCCGATCAGTATTGAGCCGATCGTGAGTGTCTCGCAGCAAGCGCGGAATGTCGAGCTGTTCCGGGCAGCGGGGCAGGCAGTCGCCGCAGTCGGTACAGCGATGGCCGCGCCGTCCGGGGAACCAGTGACCGGCGTTCTCGAACATGCGATAGCGATATTGCCCAAAACTTGTCATCTCGTGACCGATCGCCAAGTTCCGCAACCGCAGCACTTCCGGAATGTGGATCGCTTCCGGGCAGGGCAGACACTCGTAACATTGGGCGCAGCGATCGGCTCCGAGGGCGTCCCGTTCGGCGCGATCGAGCTGGGCGATGATCTCGTGTTCGTCAGCGGTCAGCGTCTCGGTGGCATCGCTCCAGGACAGCGGCGTCGCCAGCTCGTCAGGGTTCGCCGCGCCAAGGCTGAGGGTGGTAATGCGCCGATCGCTGAGGAGAAAGCGATAGTTCAAACCGAGGGGCGAGAGCGGGGTGCAACGATCGATCAACGTCTGGGGCGGCGTGTGGAGTTGGCCGCCCTTGTCGGCGGGGGAAATAATCAGCAGGCCGAGATCACGCGATCGCGCCAGATCTAGCAGCGGGGCGTGACGTTGAAAAAAGAGATAGTAATGCAGATTAACAAACGAAAACGCCTCGATCTGCATCGCAGCGGCGATCGTCTCGCGGCTACCGTGACTCGAAAAGCCCAAATTGCGAATTTTGCCCGCCTTGACCGCTTCGTTCAGCGCGGCCATACAGCCAACCGGTGACGCAACCCAAGCGAGATGCTCGGCGGTATTGAGACCATGAATCGCGAGATTGTCGATGTAATCGGTGTTGAGGCGTCGCAGGGAATCCTCGATCGCCTGGGTCATGGTCGCGGCATCGGGACTCGGCGGAATCTTCGTTGTGATGTAGACCCGATCGCGATCGACCCCAGCCGCCAGCGCCGCCCCGAGAAATGCCTCGCTCTGGCCGTAGCCCCGCGCCGTCTCGATATGGTTAATCCCGCGATCAATGGCCGCGCGAATCGTGGCGATCGCGTTGGCCTGAGATTCGAGGTAGCGCATCGTCCCCAGGCTGAAGACCGACAGCATCAGGTTCGTACGGCCAAAACGGCGATATTGCATGAACTTATAGCAATTTCAGGAATTGTGAGTAACAGCTATAGAACCTGAAACGAACTGAGAATCAAGGGTTTAGCTGTATCGCATCGGCAGTAAAACCGCTATATTCGTGAATGTATCCAGAAAAAAACCCCTCCTGGTATATAACCCGAGGGGGGGATGGCTAAGTCTCTTTCTCTAGCCCGCAACCACGTAAGTCCCCTACTTGCTAAGAAACTCACGTTTTTGGACGGCACTCACTCGATCAGCAAAGGGCGATCCGACATTGGCGATTCGATTATGCGCTTTTTTGGCGGCGACGGCTGGTAAAGAGTGAACCGGCAACCAAACCTAAACCGAGAACCGTAGCCGGTTCAGGTACAGAAGCAGGAGTGGCGTCAGTGGTTCCTAAGATTTTCCAGTCAGGGCCTTGATAGGAACTTTGGCTAATCATCCGGTAGCCAAAAATGGAATCGCTGCTGCTTAAACCAAGATCGGCCAAGCTCAAGCCAATGGAAGACACTTTTTGAGCGCCACCAATTTCCTTTGTATCAATGCTATATCCAGCATCAGTCCAATTGTTAGACCGAGGTAAATTGATTAAGTTGCCAATCAAATTTCCTTTATAGTCAATAGCTTGAATGTCAAGCTTACTGTTCTGACCCCGTTCCCAGACCAAGATGTTATCAACCGCTTTGTCAAACATCACATCAATGGCAAAGCTACCTGTATCCTCCGTATCAATAATACTGTTGAGGTTGAGGTTTCCGAGGGCTGCAACAGCACCAGACTCTGTTAGTTTTTCTTGCTTCAAACCGACAGTAGCCTTATCTCCCAAGTCTGCACTTGCGGCTCCAGTATTACTCCCCGTCCAGAGGTCATTGCTAACAATTTTAGCGGCTTCAACAACGGAAAATTTGTTGATCGTTATTCCGTCAAACTCGATCGAGTCTAGCCAGATATCGCCCTTCCAGATATCGCCCCCAGTGAGGGCTGCACTATAGTTGGTTTTAAAGCTGAACCCAACTGCTTGAGCGGAGGATGCAAAAACTCCAGTGAGTGCAAGGGCTGTAACGAAGGTTGCAATTGGTGTGTTTTTCATGATCTGGAAGGGTGCTGTGTGTCTGTTTCAATTACTATCGTAGTCTTTTAAGAATCCGCCTGTCTACAGTAGAAGCGCTACTTTATGGAAGCTTTATCGACTTATTACTTGCTATCGAAAGCAATACTTTTCTCTGTCTTTTTACGTAGGTAGATACAGAGGTTGAGGGAGGAATGAAGACTCGCTCAGAAGAAGCCAGTGATGCTTATCTCAATTGCTCTTGGGCTTGAGAGTATTTTGCCCTTGAGTTACGTAGGAAAAACAGTTTGGAAGAGAGATTAGTTGCAAACAAAAGAATTAGATCCACCTAAGCCCTATTAAACAGAATTAGTGGTGAAGATGTAAATATTTTTCGAGTATCTTCTTGATATCTTTAAATTTGGGCTTTGTAATCCCCTAATTCTCTGTATCTCTCAGTATTGGAGCTGTTGAGGAGGTGGACGGTATTTTGACTTTTTGATACGTATTCGTGCTGATTGAGAGCCGTAGGCAAGAAAAAAATAGACTTTTTATACGGAGAAATGCCATCAGAGAGCGGGATGCCTTGCGGGAAATCATCAGCAACCAGGCTGATAGGCCAGACTGGAGACACTGAGAATGTGTCTTTAAAGTCGGCCAAACCCCTTGATTGACAAGGATTACAGCCGTTTTGCGTGAAATTGCCCAAGCCTAGGCTGTGTAAGGCTTTCATACGAAATTCGATTCTGTATGGAAAAAATACAAAAATGCCTATGATCACTGGACTTCGACAGGCTCAGTCACCACGCGGGGTCGTTGGCGTAGCCTTTGCGAAGCAAATGGTGCGGTGTGTCCACCCAGAGCGACGATCCAAGCTTACATATAGGCCGATTTCGTATCCGGGAGCTTTTCAAACGTTTTTTTAGGATGAAGATCGAGTTACTGAAGTTGCCTATTGCTTTCGTTACTTTATGGAGTGAAACTGATCGCCGATCGCAACGGCGATCGCGTGTTCAATCTCTTCGGTCACGATCGTATTACCGAGCGAGCTGAGGTGAATCGAGTCACGAAATAAATCCGCCGGAGCCTCAGCGCGTGCTTGAAATAACGGCAAAATATCGATCAGGGTAATCTCGCGCTCTGCCACAAATTTCGCCAGCTTTTGTCGCGCTTCAATTTCATACTCCCGCTGATTGGGTTCGACTTCTCGAAGTAACGGCGTTAAAACAGTCACCATCGGAACGCCATCCGTCTGTAACAGATTCTGAATGTCTCCGATCGCGATTCGGTTTGCTTCCTCGACGCCAACGGGACCCGGTTCTGGGGGCAGTGGAAATTCTGGCTCCGGGAAAAATTGGCGCTGGACAAATTCGATAATGGCGGAGATGGGTTTGCGATCGGGATAGGTTACTTTGCGGCCAACGGGTAACGAATTGGGCGGCGCAGCAAATAAGTCGTCGGTATTGATTAGCAAAATCACGAGATCGGCTTGAAAATGGCCAAAACGCCGTAAATACGCCAGCTCGTTACGAGGCCCCCAGGAATTCGCGGATGCATTCAGCACTTCGATCGCGTCGATCGGGTATTGCACCGGCGTTTCGTCTGCGCCCGTGCCAATAATGCGATTCCGTCCGTGCCAACCGGCTAACCGCTTTTGTAGCCGTGCCGAGATCGTCTCGCTTTGATCCGTCCACCAGCCGCCATTGGCGATCGAATCCCCAATCAGCAAGATCCGCAACGTCGTCGGCAAGGGCGGCATTGTGATTTCACCATCGTTACGCATCGAGAAGCGATCGATCCGAATGCGGTTGCCGAAGCGCCGTGTCTCTTGGTTGGGTGCGAGTCGATAGCCGATATCGTCTTCCGCCAGATAGATCAGCGGATTACCGAAACCAAAGGCAAGCCGCAAGACCAGCTCGACGAGGAAAATTGACCCGATGACGATCGCGAGAAAAATCCAGACGAGTTTCATAAAGTTTGGGTGGAGGGTTTGGATTGGGTGTGTTCTGAAAGCGTGAGGGTCGTCAACCACGCGACTGGCTTGCAATAGCTCGCAATCGTCCATCGAGCGGTTCGCGCACGGTGTGGATCGCGATAATCGTAGCGCGATCGCGATCGCAGACCCGCATGTCAGGTTTAGCGAGCGACCCGGTTGCCCCTATCATGGTTTGGAAAGCGGTGGCAGCTCACCTCGTTTGATCGATGAGACTATCGATGGAACTGTGCCAATAGATAGAACAGACGGTGAGCGTATCGCGGTGAGACCCGATCAGACTCCCTCCGACTCGCTTCCAGCACGATCAAACCCCACACATCCAGCGGTCAGCTCATCGACTAAGCGCCGCACGCTCCGATCCACATCGCCTACTTCGTCAAAGTCCGAACTGAGAAAACACGTGGACTGTCAACACATTTTTAAGACCCCAAACCCTATTATTGGTGTCGTTCACCTCCTTCCCCTGCCTGCCTCACCGCGTTGGGGGGGGGATTTTAAAGCGGTGATCGATCGCGCTGAACGAGAAGCCGTCGCACTATCCGCCGGTGGCGTCGATGGGATCATTATCGAAAATTTCTTCGATGCGCCGTTCTGTAGTGGCCGAGTCGATCCCGTCGTGGTGAGTGCGATGACGACGATCGTGGGTCGGCTCATGGGTCTGGTTGCCCAGCCGATCGGCATCAATGTTTTACGCAACGATGCCATCAGCAGCATGGCGATCGCGACCTGTAGCGGTGCGAAATTCATCCGCGTGAACGTCTTCACCGGCGCGATGGTCACTGACCAAGGCATTATCGAAGGCTGCGCCCACGAACTCTTACGCTACCGCCGTGAACTCGGTAGCGACGTCAAAATTTTTGCGGATGTTTTGGTTAAACATGCCCACCCCCTCGGAACGCCTAACCCGACCCTGGCCGTCCGCGAAGCACTCGAACGCGGTCTCGCCGATGGTGTGATCCTTTCCGGTTTGGCGACGGGAATGCCGCCCAGCCTCGAAGATCTCGAATTGGCGAAACATGCCGCGAGAAACAAACCCGTCTTGATTGGAAGTGGAGCCGATTGGGAAAATATCCCGGAACTGATGACGGCGGCGGATGGCGTGATCGTTTCAAGTTCGCTCAAGCGTCACGGCAATATTGAATCGCCGATCGATCCGATCCGAGTCAGTCAGTTTGTCGAAGCGGCTCAGCGCAGTCTGGCTCATCCGGTCAAAAACGATACTGCGATCAATCACGCCAGCGATCGCAACTCGCATCGTGCCACCCCATCCGCGATCTCGTCCTAACCCTCGAATCCAGTTTCCCCGCTATCGTTAATAGATCCAGCCAGATTGAGCTAGATCCGGCCAGATCGAGCTAAACCCAGCTAGATTCAGCCCTGCCATCGTCTTTATTTGTCTCCATTGCCGAGAACCCGAGAACCCTCCGCTATGACTGACCATACGACATCGGCTCGATCGAGCCTACCCATGCTCCAACGCTATGCTCGCCCCGCGATCGCCGCGATCGCCAGCCTCGGCGCGATCGAAACCGCCTTCCTTACCTGGGTTGACCTGAACGATCGCGTCGCGGATGTCTGCTCCAGCGGCGGCTGTGACACCGTCCTGACCAGCGCCTACGCCAACCCCTACGGCGTCCCGCTGCCGATCTTTGGCCTGATGGCCTACAGCGTCATGGCGATCGCCGCCCTGATCCCACGTAACATCGTCGCTGAACCGTTCCGTGCTTCCAATACCGAGACGATTACGTCATGGATTTTGGTGATCGGCGGGGCGATCATGGCGACGACCAGCGGCTATTTGATGTATATCCTGGCCACACAGCTACACGCCGTCTGCCCTTACTGCATTGCCTCCGCCCTGTTTTCGTTCACGATTTTTATCCTGGCGATCGCCGGTCGGCGCTGGGATGACCTCGGCGGTGTTGGTTTCACCCTGACGATCGTCGCTGCCGTTACCTTAACCGGCATTTTCGGCGTCTTTGCCAACGTTGCCCCCGCCACCGCCGCCAATACCGCCACACCGACCACCATCACCCAAAACAGCGGCTATACCGGTGCACCCCTAACCCGCCACTCTGACCCCGACTCGATCGCCCTAGCGCAACACCTCACCGCGATCGGCGCACAGCAATTCGGCGCTTACTGGTGTCCCCACTGCTACACCCAAAAAGAACTTTTCGGCATCGAAGCTTTCGCCGCGATCGATTACGTTGAATGCGATCCCAAAGGACTCAACCCCCAAGCCGATGTTTGTCGTGCGACAGGCATTCACTCTTTTCCCACCTGGAAAATCAACGGTGAACTGTACGAAGGCATCCAGGAACTAGAGGAACTGGCCGATCTGTCCGGCTATACCGGCGGGCGATCCTTTAAATACACGCTGGCAACCACGGGAAGTTAGAGCGTATCAATAGACCGGACAAATATAGCAAAAACCGATTTGATTAGGACGTATCAAAAAAACTGAAGAGCACTGAGCGGAGTCGAAGTGCGGTTTTTAACTTAGACGAGAGTGTCCTAACACAATCGGCTTACGCTATAACCCTCTTCTGTCACTCTCCGATTTGATAACGAGTCTACGTTATTTCAGCCATTTCCTAAATGAGAGTGAGAACGAATGAATAAGGGTTTCAGACGTTCTTTTCGGAGAGTGACAAAAGAGGGATAAAAACGAAATAACGCTTGAAGGTTCCGCGATCGCGAACCTTAAAAACCAAAAATAACAAGGCGCAGAAGAAGTAACGACGATCTTCTGCGCCTTGCTGTTTTTTGAATTGTAAAAATTGCCCAAATAACTGGCTATGCCAATCGTGGAGGACTCTCGCGGTGCGACAGATCCAACGCATCAATCGATCGTCGTGTTCCGGCTCCGGCTCCGGGTGGGACACCTTCAACGTCCTCCGGACAGTAATCGGTGCAGGAACTCAAGAGGTGAGAACCGGTGACGGAGGTTATTGGAGAGGGGGCAATGATGAGGCTAGATATGGCGATCACCGCCGAGGCGATCATGGCAAAACAGTCTAAGCAGAGAGAATCTGACGGGACTAACATGCTCATCGGTAGCTGGAGGGAAAGAGCTGAATAGATGCATCTGAAACATAAGAGTTCTCGATCGAATGCATCTACGAATACAATACACAATGAAATTACATACGTAAATACACTTAGGCTTTTCTGTTTTTGGGACATATGAAGGAATTGTGTCCGGATTCCTTTAGAGGTCAGGGTCTTGAAGACGATGGCTGAGATGCAATTCGCGCGGCTGTGCGAAGAATTTGACCGGCGAGGATGGCCGCTCCAAAGCCGTTATCGATGTTGACAACGCCAATGCCCGCCGCGCAAGAATTGAGCATGGTCAGGAGCGGCGCGAGTCCCTGAAAATTCGCCCCATAGCCAATACTGGTCGGCACGGCGACGACGGGACAATCAACCAAGCCCGCCACCACGCTGGGTAACGCGCCCTCCATGCCTGCCGCGACGACAATCACGTCCGCTTTTTGCAAGAGATCGCGGTTATCGAGGAGCCGATGAATTCCGGCCACGCCCACGTCCCACAGCCGCATCACGCGGAAGCCGCAGAGTTCAGCCGTGACGGCGGCTTCTTCGGCGACGGGGAGATCGGAGGTTCCGGCGCTGACGAGGGCGATCGTGCCGGGATGTTTCACTGCGCCGAGATCGCGGCCGAGGGCGGAAATGCGAGCGAGGGGGTAGTAGCGCAGGTCGGGGACTTTTGGTTTGAGGGCGGAGTAGGCTTGTGGGTCAAGGCGGGTCACCATAACAACATCGTTACGATCGCGCATGACACGGACGATCGCGGCAATTTGATCCGGCGTTTTATCCTGTCCCCACACCGCTTCGGGAAACCCAGTACGGAGCGATCGATGGTGATCGACCTTGGCGAAATCACCGACGGGTTCATAGGCAAAATGCTTAAAGCGATTGATCGCTTGGTCGGGGTCAAGCTGCCCAGCCGCCACGGAACGTAGCAGAGTGCGGAGGTCTTCAGGAGTCATTCAAGTTAAAATTTTCGGAGCTGATAGTTATTCTCTGGCATCAGCCGAAGTATTGAAGGAAAAGTAGGGGTTATGTCTACCAGCGAGATTTTGGATTGGGTGGCGGTGTTTGGCTATTTGGGCGTGACCTTTTTTGTGATGTATCGGGTCTTGCTCGCCGATCGCTCCTAACGGGTCTGAATATTTTGCGTTAGTCCTTAACCTCCTCCTTGGCTCGCCGTTCTCTTTTCTCTGGATTCATTCGGTATGGCGCACGTACTTTCTTTCAGCCTTTCTTTCGGCTATCGCACCCTCACCAATCTCGTCATTGGTCTCGCGGCCTGTGGCGGCGTTCTGGGTCTACAGCTTCAGCAGCTCGATCGGCTCAATCAAACCCCCAACTATGAACTCGCGGCCCAAACCGAAGCCACGCGGCTGACCACCCTACGCAATTCGCCTACCCTGGGTTTTGAAGCCCTCGTCGCCGACTGGACATTTTTGGATTATCTGCAATATTTCGGCGATGACGAGGCGCGTGCCGTCTCGGGTTATGGGCTGGCGGCGGACTATCTTGATCGCGTCACAGAACTCGACCCGCGCTTTTTGTTTGTCTATCTCTTTGTCTCGCCCGGTGTGTCGTACTACCAGGGTCAGCCAGAACGTGCTGTGACGCTGTTCGATCGCGGGGTGGCAGCCCTCTCACCCGAAATCCATCCCAATGCATTTATCGTGCCGAAGTTTAAGGCACTCGATCTATTTCTCTTGATCGGTGATATTCCCGGCGCGATCGCGGCCTATCAGCAGGCAGCAGCTTGGGTCGATGGAACCCCCTTTGCGGATTATCGACCCGGTTTAGAGCAAACGATCGCCTACCTTCAGGCAAATCCAGACAGCGTGCAGGCGCGTTATATCGGCTGGAGCGATGTGTATAACAATGCGGTCGATTCGGTGGTGCGCGATCGAGCCGCGACGGAATTGCGATCGCTCGGGGCGCGGCAGGTGAAACGCGAGGACGGTTCGATCGGCTTTGCGCCGCCGCCCGGTTTGTGAGGTTTGGAAAGCTTGGAAGCGTTGACGGGAAAGTAGGCTAATCGTGGGCTAATGGGCTAAGACGATAGGTATCGAATGCTGGAGATGATAGACAAGTGATCAAACCGGAGACAACGCAGCCCATGGGGAAACTCTCGCGAATCTGGCGGCATAAGCTGATCCGCCGATCGCTGCTGGTGTTGGTCAGCGCGATCGCGATCGTGTTTACCTGGCGCACGGTCTCGCTGGTGATGGCGGCGCGGCTACCGGTGGATGCTTGGTTTGTATTGGGCGGCAGCATTAAGCGGGAGGTGTATGTTGCAGACCAAGCCGCCGATCTGATGCGGTCTGAGGCGGAATCGGACACGCGATCGGACACAGGACTAGATCTGAGATCGCAGCCCCCTACGTCAACAAAAGCAGACATACCGATTTTGATTTCCACCGGATCGAAACTGCCCTGTCTTTGGGCGATTTTCAACCGCGCGGGGGTGAATCTCGATCGCGTTTGGGTGGAAGAATGCGCCGATTCCACGTTTGGGAATTTTGTTTACAGTGTGCCGATCCTGGCAAGCTGGAACGCGCGACACGTCAAGCTCACCACGTCCGAAACTCACTATCCGCGAGCCAAGTGGATGGCACAAATTGCACTGGGAGCACGGGGAATCTGGGTGGAGTTCGATGCGGCTCCGGAAATTGGCGTTCCGGCTAACCAGGAATCACGCCGTAAAACCGTATTAGACCTCATGCGTATAACGGCTGAGTCGATCGTTGCGCCGATCTTGCCGATTCACTGCGATCGCCTCACCAATCTTGCCCAGGTCGATTGGTCACAGTGGCGCGATCAGGACGCTAAAAACCTTCGCTGTGAGCATCAGGCGCAGATCTCACCCGAGGAATTGCCACCGGAAATCCGCCGCCTATCGCATTAGATCGGGGTCGCCTCCTACAATTACACAAGGGAAAGCGTCCCAATCGAACCTGAACGTACATCGAGCTTAGTTTTTAAGGAACGGAAGGAGCATGGAGACCGCGCAAGCCTGGATTGCTGAGTGGCAAACGCGATTGGAGCGAGAACAGTCCCGACTTCCCGACCCCTGGCACGCGGCGATCGCCCGGTGGTTAGTCGGCGATCATCCGGAAAATATTGACCGAATGGACGAGGCTCGACAGGCGATCACGCGTAAATCCCACGAATTTTGCTACAGCATTCTGAAACAACGCTACCTCAACGTCAGCCCAGATGCTGCCTATCGCCGCCTGATTCGTCGTCTCAGTAATCTCGTGCTGTTGCGCAATAAAATCCGCACCTGGGTTGCCCTGAGTCGCGATCGCCATCGCAGTACGCTCGATGTTGTGCAGGAAATCGTCCAGGAAATGCTCCACAGCGATCGCTATCTCCAGCGCCAGATTACCTGGATTGCGAAATGTACAGACGATCGACGCCTGCGGAACCTGCTGATCGTCGCCAGCGTTGAAGAATATTGTCTACGCCCGATTCGCAATCAGCCGCTACTGGTCTATCGCTTCGTCAACTATCTGCGGCGATCGCAGCGCGGCGGCGTCACCCAAGTGCCGTCCAGTAACAACATCCGTTTGGTCTCCGCCGAGGTCTCCATCGGCTCCGAGAACGACGATGACGTTAACTTGATCGACACGCAAACCCTTGATGCCTACGAACACGATCGCGAATTTGCCGAAATTCAAATGCTGCGTCAGGCCGTCGAACGTAACTTTCGCGCTTATCTAGCCGAAAATGTCAGCGAATTGGCATCCAACTGGGTTGAGCTATACCTCAAGGGCTACACCCAGGACGAAATCGCCACCCAGCTCGATGTCCCGATCGCTCAAATTTACCGTTTACGCGAAAAAATTAGCTACCACGCCATCCGCGTTTTTGCCCTGAAACAAGCCCCAGAACTCGTCTCAAGCTGGCTCAAAATTTCCCTCAAAGAACACCGCCTTGGTCTCACCCTAGAGGAATGGACGCAGTTTTATAGCACTCTGGACAATCATCAACGCGATGTCTTGCATCGCTTGCAAGCGGGTCGAACGCCCGAATCGATCGCCGAAGAATTTGCCTTAAAAACCACCCAAATTGTTCTCGACTGGAGCAAACTCTATCTGCTAGCTCAAAAAATTCGCAACAGTTCCAGCCTTGCCGCTTCCTAACTCAAACAAGCTGCGACGGGATCTCACACCCATCCCACGCCCATCTTCACACCCATCCTCACACCGATGCGATCGCACGATCGCATACACCTAAGCCTCACATTTTCTACCTGAACAGGCTTGAATTTCCAGCAAAGCGAATGAGACACTAGCCACCGAGGTATCCCTTCAACCGCTAGACTAGAAGGACTCGGGCTTAGAGAAAGACCATCAAGCTCAAAGCATCTATAGATTTCTATTTCTATTCTTAATCGCAAAACGTGATCGACTTTGCGGATGCTTGCTCTATGCATAGTAATAAAACGACAATCAACCGATGGAACGAGCCTGACCCCTTCTCCCTCGATGACTCAATGAGTAGCTGTCATGGACTCCGATCGGATTCTTGAACTGATCGATAGCGTCTTGCCGTTCGAGGTTTGCCTATACTATCGGGTCATTCCGCTAAAAGTGACACCCGATCGCGTTCACCTCGGTATGGTCGAACCCGACGATCTCACTGCGCTTGAATATCTCAATAAGCTGTTTAACCATGTTGGCCGCATTGTGGTGGCCAAGGCGATTTCTGTGGATGCGCATCAGTTTGTGATGTCGTCCTATCTCAATCGCGCCAGTCAGCGTCAAAGCGAAGTGGGCTATACGCCGCCGTCGCTTAACTGGCTTAAATCCGTACGCGATGAGACCGACGATCGAGCCACAGACACGAGTCACCCAGAGCCGATCGCCAGCAGCGAGGCACAGCCCGAGTCCGATCCTCATACGTCCTATACATCAGACTCAGACGACGACCTCAAGCTCTTTGAAATTCAGCCCGAACCGCCCCATCTGCCGGTGTCAATGCTGGTGATGTTGCCGCCCGATCGGCTGCTGCTGGCTTTGCTTGCCCAAGTTTTATCGAGCGGTATTGGTCGGCTCTTTTTCGAGCGTCGAGAAAAACAAGGATCGATCGTCTACAGCCAGGATGGAATCCGACAATCGGTTCTGGATGCGCTTCCGCTCGACCTATTTCAAGAAACGCTCGTTCAGCTCAAGCAATTTATGGAGTTAGATGCTGTTCCTGTCACGGAAGCTTCAGCTCAAATCAAGGATCAGCGCGAAAGCGACCGCGAGTTTATTTATCGGGATGAGCGCGTCTTGCTACGACTGCGCGTGATGCCGGGAAATTATGGTGAAGAGGCGACGCTGCAAGTCTTACGCGGCAAAGCCATGGAGTTTTATCAGGAGAAAAAGCTAGAGGAATGGAGTCAGGCCGCCATGAGTTCGGCCAAACTGCTCAAGTTTCTCGTGCGAAAAATTCGTTCTGCGTATCTACATCGCGCCCCCCGATCCGGGCATCCCCTCACCTTTTTGCCGCAGCTCGAACATCTCCTCGATCAGCTCGAAACGGAAATGGAAGAACTGTCGCATGTTCCTACCTCCGAGCAGGAGCAACGCGATCGAGACACCACAGACACCACGAATCCAGCCAGGTCAGACCATTCGGGCAATCCACCCCCCAACGCATCATCGACCGTAGATGCCATTTCGCGCCGTCTGATGCGTTAGGGGCTGTAACCCTGACTGGGTAAGCGCTAGAAATTTAATTGATGACAGCCCCTAGGACTGGCGCTGTTCGATCGCGTCCGCTCCGATCGCCACCGCCGCAACACTCGCCGTCACAGCTCGCAAAACACGGCGTCCCAGCGAAATTTCGCTAAATCCAGCCTTGATCGCCAAGGCACGCTCACGCGGCGTCCATCCCCCTTCTGGCCCGATCGCGATGATGATGCCACTGGGTCGAGTTGTTTCGAGGTTCATAGACTCGGCGGACTTCCCGAAGGTCATGATCCACGGTCGCAAAGATGGCGCATCGCTGCGTGCCACCGCGATCGCCTTGATTAGGCGAGGAGCCTCCATCATCCAGGGAAACGGGCGATCATCGGTGTGGATCGGCTGCGTTTTGAGCCACTGATCAAACCGCTGCGGGGTCAACACGTGCGGCACGATCGAGCGTTCACATTGCTCAAACGCTTCGGTGGCGATCCGTCGCCAGCGATCGACGCGCTTAGGGCTGGGATCGAGTACCGTACGATCGCTCGTGACCGGCACGATCGACGCAACTCCTAGCTCCGTCACCTGGCGCACCACCTCATCCAAGCCATTTCCTTTTGGAACTGCGGCCACCAACACCAGCGGCACGCTTAATTCTGGCGATTTCGGTAATTCAGGTAATCCTGATCCTTCTGACCCTATCGTCGCTGTGCTTCTGCCACTCAACTCCGCGATAATTCGCGCCCCCAAGTCACCGCGATCGCCATCCTGTCCCGCCACCGCACTCACTAACTCCACTTCCCACATCTGGCCGCCACCGTCCGCCACGATACAGCGATCGCCCACCCCCAAACGCAGCACACGCTGTAAATAATGCCGCGCCTCATCCGTCAACCGAAATCGGTTACCCTCACGGCGATCGGCAGTCAGCGTAATTCGGCGAAGTTCGGCCATCTCAGGGATGCGTTTAGCTCAGGAAAGTTCAGGTCTGGACTGGCTTGTATCTGGCTTGGATCAGGTTTAGCTCAACAACCATGAGGAGCCATGCCGCGACACCATGCCCGGAATCCGATGATACGTGGGATATCGCCTATTGCGCCGGACGATCCAGTGAACGACGCGCTTGCTGAGTTTCCGGCAAATCCGGATTACCCGTCGGGGTCACAACGTTACCCGAACCCGAGAAATAATCCTGCGCCAACTGCGACACTTGACGCACAATTTCGGCAGCGCGATCGTCTTCCGCCGGACGCTTGACGATCGCCGACAGCACGTAACGTTTACCGTTCGGTAGATCGATCAAACCGCTGTCACCCAGACTGTGCTTGATGTTGCCGGTTTTGTGGGCGATCGTTGCACCGTCTCCCAGCGCTTGGGGCAACAAACTATCGTTTTGCGTCGCTTCGAGGATATCGAGCAGGCGATCGCGACTACGCAACGAGACCAACTCACCGCGATCAATCGACGCGAGCAGATGGGTGAGGTCGTCGGGCGAAATGGTATTCGTGCCTTGAAGGTCTGGCAGCGGCGCGTTAAGCACAGTGTGAGCCATCCCCCAGCTTTGAAATTGGGCATTGAGCGCCGACTGGCCACCGAGGCGATCCAGGATAATATTCGTTGCGGTGTTGTCACTGATGACGATCATCTGGGTAATCACCTCCAGCGCCGAGTATTGCGTTCCGGGCGCATCAAACTGCATCGTGCCGGAACCTTCTGCAACCTGCTCCGCCTTTAGCGTCAGCATTTCATCGAGACGAACTTCACCGCGATCGACGGCTTGGAAAAACGCCACGAGGATCGGCAACTTGATCGTACTGGCTGCCGCGAGTGCCTGATCGCCATTGAGATCGACAAATGCGCCCGTATCCACATCCACAAGGGACACACCCACGAGAAAATCCGGATACCGCGCGGCCAGTTCTTGCATCTGGGCGCTGAGGCTGGCGATCGACTGGGTACGCTGGAATGACACCGGCAACGCTTCAACATCCAACGTGTCGATCGCTTCTGGAGTGCCAACACTCGCGGGGTTGGACGTGTCCTCCGAAGTCGGCGACACCACCGATAACATCGTCCCCGCGATCGCACTCAGGCCAACCCCGACAATCACTAAGCGGACGCCATACATCAACGGATGGAGAGGCGTACGTCTCCGCGATCGAGCCTGCATTCGCGTGCCGCTGCTTGGCACGGCAACCGGGCGACGTAACGGCGTCACGTTTTGGAGCGGAGGAGTGCGCTGGGGCGAGGCTGTCGGGCGGCTCTTGCGCAGGGCGGGCTTACGAGGTGGCGGGGAGGCATTGAGCGGTCGCGGGGCAGTGCGATCGTGTCGCTGACGGCGGCGCTCGGCAATGCTGCGATCAAACAAACTGCTGCGGGGGGTGAGTCTGGCGATCGTTTCGGCGCTGGTTTCCTGCGCTATGGGAAAAGAAGAGGGGAAGGAAGCCGCCGATTCAGAGGTCGGGTTCGGGCTCGGGTTCGGGTTCGGAATCGATGGAAAGCTATCGCTTCCGTAGTGAAACGGTGATGTTAATGGCGTTGAGTTGGCGCGAGACGTTGGGTTTGTGTGGAAGGCTGGCGTGACCGCCGGTGCGCCGACATTGGGCAAGCTGGGAGATGCGCCACCACGGTTGGGCGTCTGCGATGGAGCCGGGGGTTGTGGCCGAGAGGTATGTTCTGGGGGCGTTAGACGCTTGGCGATCGAATCGATCGTTGTGTCTAGGTAGCGCCGCCACTGTCGCCGTTGCCAGCTCACATCCTGCGGAGAAGACGCTAACGGATTCAATCGGCGAGGGGGATTATTCGATTTAGGCATGGGGGGTATCTCTCCGAACGCTCTATCCGTCAGCGGTGTGTCCTTCAGCTTGTCAGTTTATCTTTTCGTTTAGTCATTCAATGCAAACGATCGCGAAGTTCGATCGATCATCACGAAATGATCATAATTTCGCTGCTAAAGCGAAATTCACGGATTCTCATCCCGCTTTTAACCCAGCGTCTAACCCATTTAACCAAGAATAATCACTTGCTTCACGCTTTACCAGATCAGCCGCGATCGTAAAGAAGCCGACGATCACGCCGTCATCGCGCCATAAAACCGAAGCAGTAGCAGCCCAGCCCGTTATCAAATACAACGCCCTAGACGGCACGGAATTCATGCGTTCAGAGTCAATGACGATTCAGCTCCGATTCGGCTTCGATCGCAAGTCTGTATCTGAGTTAACAAAATGTAACCCTAAAAAGATCGAGGGCGTTGTATAAATTTTACCTGAAGGGCATGAATGACCGGTAGGAGCTAGACTACTACCAATTCTCATTCCTCTCATAATGAACTGAGATTATTCTCAGGTTTGTTCGAGATTGACCGCCTACGCGGACATAACTCAATCTCAAGCAGAGAGTTTTGAGAATGCTTCAGATCGGGGAGAAAGACCCCGAATGATCGTCATTAAAGCTAAATTTTCAGTCCTGCTTCACGATTAGGGCTGATTTCAAAATCTAGTCCAGCTTGTCTGGAATATTAACTAGGAGATTAATTTCATGTTTGACGCATTCACCAAGGTCGTCTCGCAAGCAGACGCTCGCGGCGAATATCTGGCTTCCAGCCAGCTCGACGCTCTAAGCGCAATGGTTGCTGAAAGCAACAAGCGCATGGACGCTGTTAACCGCATCACCGGTAACTCTTCGGCGATCGTTGCAAACGCAGCTCGCTCGCTGTTCGCTGATCAACCTCAACTGATCGCTCCGGGCGGTAACGCTTACACCAGCCGTCGCATGGCTGCTTGCCTTCGCGACATGGAAATCATCCTGCGCTATGTCACCTACGCAATCTTCTCCGGCGATGCTAGCGCTCTGGAAGATCGCTGCCTCAATGGTCTTCGCGAAACCTACGTTGCTCTGGGAACCCCCGGCGCTTCGGTTGCGGTTGGCGTCACCAAAATGAAGGAAGCTGCTCTTGCGATCGTTGGCGACACCAACGGCATCACCAAAGGTGATTGCAGCAGCCTAATGTCGGAAATCGGCACCTACTTCGATCGCGCAGCTGCTGCTGTTGCATAAGACCTTAGATCGGTGAGTCGCAGATAAACCCGCGTTCCATCGTTGATAAGTTCACTTTAATCGAGACCTTATTTCTCGTTTAAAGCTTCGCAATCCGTTTAAGTATTGCTTTCAAGACGTTGAAACCATCATGAAGCCTTTTTGCTTCCTGATTGCGTTTCTGTAAAACATCAAGGAGATATTCCAACAATGAAAACCCCGCTAACCGAAGCAGTATCGGCTGCTGATTCTCAAGGTCGCTTTCTGAGCAACACCGAAATCCAATCGGCTTTTGGTCGCTTCGCTCGTGCAAACGATGCTCTGACCGCAGCAAAAACGCTGACGCAAAACGCTGATTCGCTGGTTAACGGTGCAGCTCAAGCGGTTTACAGCAAGTTCCCTTACACCACGCAAATGCAAGGTGCTAACTTCGCTGCTGACCAACGCGGTAAAGACAAATGCGCTCGTGACATCGGTTACTACCTCCGCATGGTTACCTACTGCCTCGTTGCTGGTGGCACAGGCCCCATGGACGAGTACCTGATTGCAGGTATTGCTGAAATCAACAGCACCTTCGACCTGTCTCCTAGCTGGTACGTCGAAGCTCTGAAGTACATCAAAGCTAACCACGGCCTGAGCGGTGACGCTGGTGTGCAAACCAACAACTACCTCGACTACGCGATCAACGCGTTGAGCTAGTTTTGACTGAGGTCTAAACGATCTCTTTCAACTGATCGCCCGGAAGGGTAAGCAAGGTTAGCCGTTGTGTTTGTCTTGTTTATCCTTTCGGGCGATATTTTTATGGGTATCCTGCCGTCGTGGAAATGTGCTGATATGGCACTGAACCGATGTTTGGTCTCTAGTGTCGTTGTAATAGTTCTCTGCTTTTTCGTTCATGCCTGCCTCTGATTCTGCTGCTAATGTGAATAGTGCGAATAGTGCAAACCAGCCGCGCCAATTAACGCCTGCGATCGCGATCGCCGATTTACAACAAACAGAGGACACCAGCAAGCGCTACTATGCGGCCTGGTGGATTGGTAATCAGGGCGTTACCGACGAGGCGGCGCGAACCGCTTTGATTGAAGCGCTGACGGATGAAACGGATCGATCGCCCGATGGTGGCTATCCGTTACGGCGCAATGCCGCAAAGGCATTAGGAAAGCTCGGTTATAGCGAGGCAGTGGAGCCGCTGATTGGCTGTTTGGCCTGTGATGATTATTACGTGCGGGAGTCGGCGGCGCAGGCGCTCGAAGCGCTGGGAGATCAGCGAGCGATCGCGCCACTGGTGGCGCTGCTGGCCGGTGGTGTCGCAGCGGCGATCGCCATACCGGGTAAACCCCACCTGGTACAGCCCTACGATGCCATTCTCGAAGCACTGGGCGCGTTAGGGGCGACGATGGCGATCGCAGAGATCGAGCCATTTTGTCACCATGAAACCGCGCGGATTTCCTACTCGGCACACCGGGCGATGTACCAACTAACCGGCGATGATCGCTATGCGGAGGTTTTGGTGCAAGCGCTCCAGGGTCGAGAGTTACAGTTACGCCGATCAGCACTGATGGATATCGGCGCGATCGGCTATTACCCGGCGGCGCGTCCGGTGGCTGAAACCCTGGCAGAAAACAGCCTAAAACTGATTTCACTCAAGGGCATTTTGGAATGGACAATCCAGGATACACAGGGTCAGACCATGAGTGAACCGCTCACGGATCAGACCATCACAGTTTTGCAGTTGATGGACGATTTGTTGTAAGCCTCGTCCTTAAGTTCAAACTTCATTCAAAACTTCATTCACTCCCAATCTTTCAACCTTTGTGATCGTGACGACTTTGATCGACTCCAGCAACACCCATCCAACGCCGAATATTGACCAATTGCTCGCGGATCTCGATGCTGCCGACTCGTCCATCGGTGTGATCCGGGCTGTGGTGGCGCTGGCAGCAACGCGATCGACGGCGGCGATCGTCAAGCTGATCGAGGTGTTGCGCTACAACAATCCCGGTGCGGCGGTCGCGGCGGTGGATGGACTTGTCGCGATCGGTGAGCCGTCGGTGTTGCCACTGTTGGATTTGCTCGACGGCTATAACTATGGGGCGCGAGCTTGGGCGATGCGGGCGCTGTCGCAAATTGGCGATCCTCGGGCGATCGAGGCACTGTTAGAGGCGATGGTCGATTTTTCGTTGAGTGTGCGACGGGCGGCGGCGAAGGGGGTCGGGTCGTTGCAGTGGCAGCATGTGGCGGCGGCGGATCTCGATGAGTTGCGATCGCGCATTGTCGAAGCGCTGGCGCAAACGGCAAGGGATGATGAATGGGTGGTGCGGTATGCCTCAGTGGTGGGGCTTCAGGGCGTGGCGCACAGTTTGGCGGAGTTTCCCAGCGCGTCGGCGATCGATCTGCGCGATCGCGTGCTGAATGAGCTAGCGGGACGGCGTCACGATGACGCAGAGGCCGCCGTTCGTGCGCGGGCCATCTTGGCGTTAACCCAACTGGAGAACGCTCAACTGGAGAGCGCTCAGTCTATTGATCCTGAGTTGGGTTGATGATCGGCATGGATTATGAAGCTGAGTCGTCGTCATCCAACTGCATGGCGGTGACCACGGCACGATCGCGAGCGGTCGCATAGACTTGCTTGAGAAACGCTTCGAGGGCGGCAATATCCGTCGGGCGGATGCTGTGACGGCCACCGGCGAGGGGCATCGCGCCAAGAATGTCGAGGACGGCATTTTCTGAGCTAGGAACGATCGCAATTAAGGACGGATCGAGAGGTTTGTCGTAGCTCCAAAACGAGCTGAGATCCAGGGTCGCTTGCGGGATCGCTGCGCTTTCGCCCGGTTCGATCGTCGTCTCACTGGTGGTTGTCGCTGTGCCACGTCGCGATCGCAAGGCGGCGATCGCCTCAGGCTTGCTGCGACCCCGGAGCTGAAACAGCAGAAAGGGATCATCAGCAAAGCGATCGCCGAGCAAATGATAAACCGCGATCACATGCTTACAGGGATTCGCCTTATCCGGGCAGCTACAGCGCGACGCAATTTCCGGCAGGCTAAACGGAAACAGGCGCAAACCATTCGCCGCGAAAATATCTTCGATGTTGGTTGGCATTTCGCCCGCGAGCAGCTTGGCCGAGAAAATAGCTCGCTCGCTGAGGGTATCAAAGACGAAGTTCCAATCGTCATCGCTAAAGGTATCGAGCCACAGCGAAATTTTGTAAGGTTGCGTTTCGCTGCCCTGGACGCGGGCGATCACTTTGCGCGATCGAAATTCAATGCTGAGGACGTTGCCTTGGCGGGCATAGTTGCGACCCCGTTCGAGACGCTTTTTAAAGCGATATTTATCGAGAAGGTCGAGCCATTGCTGCACCCACCATTCGCGATTGGTCTTGAGATTGTCGGTTAGGTCGGTCATGGCGATCAAACTGCCGGTGGATCTTCGGCGGGATGGGAACAAGTCCATCAGGACGGATGCAGACTGTGATCACTTGAACGTGATTATTGAAAACGCCTGGATCGGCAATGAATCGGCGATCGGCGCCCTTGTGTTCCGGCTTCAGACATCGCCAAAGTCGGCGATCTCATCATCGCGGTCGGGATCGTAGTCGGACTTGATCAGAGAGGTTTTGGGCAGCGCTTGACCTTCGAGGGGCGATCGATCCGACTGAATGCGAGGCGTGGGTTCACAGCGAATTTGTAAACGAGGCCCCGCTGAACCGAGGCGAATCGTAATTTCACCTTGAATCGTCACCTGTTCAACCAGCTTGCCATCGACGTATGTACCATTCGCCCCAAAATTAATCAGTTCCCAGTGGGTTTCATGATTCCATAATTCCAGGTGGCGGCGCGAGACGATCGAGCTGTGCAGCACGATATCGCTATTGCTGGCACGACCGACGCGCAGGACATCGCAGACCTCAAACGTCCAGGTTTTGATTGGTTTAGCTTGGTTGGGGTGGAGCAGAGAAAAAACAATCACGAGAGCTCTAGTAGGGATTGACGCGATCTCGATGCACCCTCGGCACGGTGCAAAACCCTGCGAAATGACACAGCGGTATAACGACGCGGCCTCGCAATTCTATGCAGTGCAAGACACCGCCACAACTACTAGTTTACGCGCAAACCTATACTGTAAGTCTCTATTAAGTATCTACTTACATGCGGACTCAATGCCAATCGCTAGCGCAGCTCCCAAAGCTTCGGTGGCAACGCTGATCAGACGGTAAAGGGCGATCGCCCCGAGAATAATGCCTGTGGGAAAATGAGCCGACCAGATCGAGAGTGCCGTCGCCTCAAAAACGCCGATCCCGCCCGGTGCGCCCGGAACGACCAGACCCAGCAACCAGGCAAAGCTAAAGCCGCCGATCAAACGTGGCCAATCGTCTCCGCCGATCGGAGCCAACGCGAGCCAAACGGCGAGAAATCCGAGACCGCGCAGGATGACGAAACCCAGTTCACCGAGGAGGGGTCGCCAGGGGTAGCGCTGAAGCCCGATCGGCGGGGAGTGTGAGGAATCGTTTAAGTCGCTTAATTCGTTTACGTTTGATGTGTTTAATACGTCGTCGGACTGTTGGTGCTGAATGCGCTCGAATTGGCTCGTTTTTCCCGCCGCGAACCGGGTGACGATCGGATTAAAACAGCGGGGATGGACGCCGATCGCGATCGCGATTAATCCCAAACCGATCACGCCCGGAAATGGCAGCACCGCGATCGCCAAGACCGCCGCCGCCGCCGCCATACATAACGCCTCGATCGCCACACTCAGCACGGCGATCGTCAGGGGGATATCCCGCTGTATCGCAGCACGCACACGACCCACAAAATGCCAGATATTGCCCGGAAGATATTTTGCGATGTTGGTTTTTAAAAATGCGCCGATCGCCCAGCGTGTTGTTACAGACTGATCGAGATCACGCAAAATCCAGCCCCAAACCCAACCCGACCACACGTGAGCGAGTAGCGTCACCCCAAAGCCGATCGTCAGGAACTGTAGACCCTGCGATCGTAAGCGCAATTGCACCACCTCTGACCAGCCACCACGCAGAGCCGCCAAGATAAAACAGAGCGTTAAACCGATAATCACCCAGCGCAAATAGGGTTTAATCGCAGCCAAAATCGTGCGCATCATGGGAGAGCTTTAAAATGTTCGGAAGAGGGAAAGATGATCGATCGTCACGCGGCAGGCTGGCAAATTGCGGCAAGCGAGCGAGATTTATCGCAATGCAGCAGCATCGTGAGGTAAACCATGCCCCGATCGCTGCAATTCGGATCGACCCAACCCGCAACATCGTAGAATGTTCGGACGGAACATAGCCCCCATAGACCCCCATTCATGCAACCCCGACGCATCGCTCGCGAACTCGCCCTCCTCAGCTTGAGCCAGCTCCCGAAAAAAGTTGACAAACTCTCGGAGAAGCAGCTTAGTGACGTGGTGGTTGCCGCCGTGCGAGCGATGACCGCTGAAGCGCACGAAGCGCTAGAAAATGCTAGCTCTGAACTCAAACAAGGGTACGATCGCCTTACGAGCAGTGAACACCAGGCGAGCGATCTGAAAACCGCTCGTGTCATGGTGTCTGAGTCGATCGAGCTGACCCACAAGGCGATCGAGCAAGTGGGTATGGCGCTAGAATTGCCGGAATTTGTCCAGCTTGCCAGCCAGGAAGAAGTCCGACGCTATGCCCTGGAAATCCTGACGACGGTGTGCCAGCGACGCGACGAGATCGACGCTCAACTGACCGAAGCACTGGTCGATTGGCAGCTCGAACGCTTGCCGCATATCGATCGCGATGTTTTACGCTTGGCGATCGCGGAAATCGAATATCTCGGCACACCCGAGCGCGTCGTCGTCAATGAAGCCGTCGAGTTGGTAAAACGCTACAGCAGCGAAGATGCTCACCGCTTCGTCAATGGCGTACTGCGTCGAGCGCTCGATCTGCGTGACGATGATACCGACGCGGAGACCCCGGCGCTGTCCTAAGCGGCATCGTTTTCCGAATCTAATGATTTGTCGATCGCCTTATTGATCGTTTTAATCGATCGCCCGATTGCTCGTTCCTGCTCATTCCCCCATTCCCCAACGTCATGGTTTTTAACTGGTTTCGCCGTAAATTCGATGAGGATGCAACTCCGGCAGAGGGTGTCGCCGAAGTGACTCCAACGGATGAAGCTGCCAGCGAAACGGATGCGGAGACAAGCACGGATGTCAGTATGGCAGCGATTGAAACCGAGGACGCGGATCTAAGCGCGGCCAGCGAAACGGCGACCCCGAGTAGCGATGTATATTTGGAATGGGCGAAAGCCGCATTTCAGAATATTCAACAGCGCCAAACTCCGGAAGAAACGGTAACAGATGAGCCGGTAAAAACGGGCGAAACAGACCCGATCGAGAACGAACCGGAACCGGAACCCACAACGATCGCCGAAGCTGAACCCAGCGCCACCGACGCTGCCACAGATTCCGTAGACGTTGCAGAAGACATCGCAGAAGACGTTACAGAGGCCGAACCCATTGCGGCGTCTGATACGGCGTCTGATACGGCATCTGATCCTGAGAACGTTTCTGCCCCGATCGCGCCCACGCCAGTCAATCCTCCAGCGGTTCCGACGAAGACCATCACAACCGCACCGGAGCCGGAACCGGAGCCGGAACCCGAACCGCCCAGCACACCCGCCTGGATGCGAGCCGCCGCCGAACGCGAAGCGCGACTCGAACGCCTGCAAGAAACCGCGATCAAGACCTCGGACGCCTTCGAGCAACTGCCCGATCGTGGCGGCGTATCCGGCGAGATCGAACTCGATGAAGACTTTATCTGGTCAGCGGAAGTGCTCGCGGCTCAGGGTCGGAGCGCCGATGATATTTCGGTTGAAGAAATCGAATGGCTGACCAAGCTTCGCAGCGGTTTAGGTAAAACCCGAATCGGCCTGGTCAATCAGCTTAAATCGATCGTCGGTCAAGGCCCCCTCAACGAAGACGCGGTCACGGAAATCGAGGCGCTGCTGCTCCAGGCGGATGTGGGCGTCGATGCCACCGACGCGATCGTCGAAGCGCTTCAAGCCAAAATGCGCGAGGAAACCTTACCGCCAGACGAGGCGATCGCCTACCTCAAACAAGTCCTGCGTGACATGCTCGAACAACCCTTCGAGCGGAATTACGATCGCGACTTTTCCCCCGTCCCCGACATGCTCAACATCTGGATGATGACGGGCGTTAACGGCGCGGGCAAAACCACGACGATCGGCAAACTCACCCACCTCGCGAAATCCTCCGGCTATGACTGCCTGATCGCGGCGGCGGATACCTTCCGAGCGGCAGCAGTCGAACAGGTCAAAATCTGGGGCGAACGCACCCAAACCGACGTAATCGCCAATCCGGGGCAAAATACCGACCCGGCGTCGGTCGTGTTCGATGCGATCGAAGCGGCCAAAGCTCGCAAGGTGAATTTGCTCCTGATCGATACCGCAGGGCGCTTGCAGAACAAGAAAAACCTGATGGACGAACTGAGCAAAATGCGTCGCATCATCAACACCAAAGCCCCTAACGCTCGCATCGAATCGCTCCTCGTCCTCGATGCAACCCTCGGTCAAAACGGTTTGCGTCAAGCCGAAGTCTTCGCCGAAGCCGCGCAACTAAGTGGGGTCGTGCTGACCAAGCTCGATGGCAGCGCACGCGGCGGGGTCGCCCTGGCCGTTGTCCGCCAGCTCGGACTTCCGATTCGCTTCATCGGAGCGGGTGAAGGTATTGAAGATTTGCGCCCGTTTTCGAGCTATGAGTTTGTCGAAGCATTATTAGACGGTTAAGTTTCGGTTACGTCATGGTTACGCCGATGGACGATAGCAACTTTCAAGCAAACGAAAGCGTCATATTATCGACGGACTCGCGATCGCACTCATCATTCTCCATGCCTCAGAAAGCTAGCTCGAAAAATCCGCAGCGAGTACTGTAGCTTTATGGGCAGGACTGACGCAAATAGGACTGACGCAAAACAGGTTGGAAGTCCTGATGGGAAGCACTTCCGTCGAGTGAGACCAGCGCTGTGATGCAGCGTTCATCCACAGAACGGACGCATTAATCGGCTCAAAGCGCACGATATCTTGGGCGCATTGCCATAATGCCCCTACGACTCTCGACATTTTGCGTAAATCCTGATCCCTCTCAAAGCTTGTCAAGTTCGGCGAGATACCGTTTTGCCATTCAGTGGGTATTGCATGATGATTACGTCCCGATTTTTTCCGCTCCTCATTACTCCCCTACTTCTTGGCACGCCTGCCCTCGCGCAGTTTACCCCACCCCCCTCCACTCAGCCGCTAGATACGGACGCTGGCGGAACGCGGGCAACCGAAGGCTCTCCTGGCTCCCTCGATAACAACCCGTTCGAGATCTTCTTTGACGTGCCCGATCGCTCCCGCGAAACAACACCAGCGGGGACGCGATCGCTCCCTTCTCCGACGCGGGGAAATGGATGTCAGTCGAGCGAAGCCGAGTCCGATTTACCGATGCTCGCGCTAACGTCAGCGAGTGGCGGCTATTCTGTCACCGGTCGCCCCTCTTTTGCAGTCTTCGTGCCGCCGATGAATGCAGACTACGCCTCTCTTGAGATTTATACCGAAGATCTCAGCGATGTGGTCGTTCAACTCGATATTAAGCTACCGGAGACGGCTGGCATTTTACACGTCCAACTACCTGAAGAAATTGCAGATACGGCGGCGCTGAAATCTGGCAAAAGCTACTGGTGGGCTTTTACGCCGCAATGTGGGGGGAGCTTCCAAAATCTGACGGTAACGCCAGCCTGGACGGCGGGTGATCAGAGCGATCCCTACCCCAGTGCCTGGATTGCTCGCGTTGTTGAAGATAGTGAAGCGGCGAATCCGCCGGAAAATCTAGAACGTCTTGATCTGGCGATTTGGTATGCCGAACGAGGCGTTTGGTTCGATACGGTGGACTTGCTGATCGCGGAAATGACAAATGCAAGCGCTTCGACAGATCTCGATCGCGCTCAACGCCTCTGGTCACAATTAATCGAACCGCAGCTTGCCAATCTTCAGACGGAATATGGCATCGAAACGAGTCTCGATTTACGCCAAATTGCGGACGCGCCGATCATTGAAATCCCGCCAGAAGATATCACTGTAATTTTCCCTCTCACGCTTCTAACGCCGTAAGCTTGGATAATTTTGGAACGATTAATCTGGAACGATTAATCTGGAACGATTAATTTGGAACGATTAATTTGGATCATCAACCCTGAATCACTCAAGAGGTCTACTATCCCCGCCGATCGTCAAACCACGATTGCACCCGATCGTGCCAACCTGGATGCGACTGCCACCATCGATCGCGCCAGATCCGATAGAGCTGTTCGCCCAGTTCGCCCGCGATCGAGTCCAGACCCGCCCAGGTTTTCCAGTCATCGATCGAGGCGCACTGCCCGATCGCCAAACTAAACGGCACGATCAGATCTGCCGCACGATCGCCGACGATGGTCGCGCCGAGAATGTTGCCCGCTGCGGTGAGGACAACCTGCGCGGCGATCGGCGAACCCGCAGGCATGTGAAGACCGTTACCCGTCGTATTTTGCACGCTGAGATCGATCGCGATCGCGCCCACGTGTCGTGCCTCCGCCTGCTCCAGACTCAGCCCCACCCGTGCAAACCCGAATCGGGTCGCGATTCCCCACGGAATCGCGCGGTAATTCGGAGCCTGAGCGATCCAGGGTGTCAGCGCGTTTCGAGTCGCGGTTAGGGCTTCGTGGGTCGCGATCGACTCGGCGTCATGACCGCGAAGAGCCGCCGCGCAGGCGTAAATCTGGGGATGACTGGTTCGCAGACCGCGATCAACCCAAAGATGATCGCCGCTCAAGATGAGGCCGCAGGCGTGGAGGTTGGCGTGATCGAGATCGGGAACAAGATGATCGGCGATCAGCAAAACATCGGTTGTGAATTTTTGGGCTTCGGTTTGCAGCACCAGTTCACGATCCAGCGGCTGAACGTTGATGATCGTGCTGTTCAATTCACAGTCGAGACCGTTGGCGATCGCCTGCAATTGCCAGAGCCGGAGCAAGGATGAGGTATCGGTTTTCTCCTGTTGTCCCTCGCTGGCTAGTAAGACCGAATCGGCGGTAATTAGGCGGGTTTCAAGGCCACGATCGAGTAGGGTGATCGCCAGTTCGAGACTGACGAGCGATCGGCCACCATAGACGATCGCCCGTCGGGGTCGCTCATTCGTCGCCAGATCGTCAAGCTGTGCTAGCCAGCGGCGAATATCGTCGCGATTACCGATTAGGACGTGGGAAGTTTGCTCGAAGCCGGGGAGGTCGGGAGATACGGGATCGATCGCACGGGCGTCGGGAGCCAGCAGGTAGCGACGACTCCGCAGGATGCGCGATCGATGATTGCGATCAGGTTCGACAACCTGTAAATCCGTTAAATTCGTTAGATTCGCTGGGTTTGTCATCGATCGCCGTCGTCGCCTGGATCGTGGCACAAATTGATAGATCCCGCGTATGAGATCGATTCCGGCGATCGCCAGATGAGCCGTCGCGATCGTTTCCGGCGACCTGTCGGGCGACATCACCAGAGCCACTCGTGCGCCCCAGGTGACAGCCAGTTCAGCAGCGGCGATCGCGGCGGGGCGTTGACCGATAATAACGAGGTCATAGTCATACTTCATCGGATTTTTTCCAGGAAAAATAGGGGGGAGCGTGGGAACAGTGGAGCGGCCAAACCGAATGGAGCAGATGCGAGCAGATGTACGAGGGCATCATCGTACGGACAGGACGATCGTTTTGGATGCGACGGGTTTTCATGGGTCAATTAGCCACGGCCTGAATCGCTATACCGGCGAAACGATCGCCGCCTTGGCCGATCTCGAACAACTTCGGGTGCTGAGTGGCGATCGTCTCCTGTGCGATCAGTTTGGCTCACGCGCCCATCGAGTGCAGCTCGATCGCATCCATCAAAATAACCTACGGGGCAATCTCACCCGCCTCCTCTGGCATCAAATCGCGCTGCCGCGACTGCTAACGCGCCCTTCGCGATCGGCTCCCGGTTTCGGCTCTAGACTACCCCTGTTTTATTCTCCTGTCCCGGAGGGAATGTTACATCCGGTTTGCCCGCAAATCGTAACGGTTCACGACCTCCTCCCGCTAAAATTCCCCGACGTTTACCCCCGCGTCAAGTATTACTTTCGCTGGATTTTGCCGCGACTGTTGCGCGTCTCCCAAACGATCGTCGTGTCCTCGGAAAATACACGCCGCGATTTGCAACACTATTGGCCGGACATCCAGACACCGTCGGTGGTGTTGCCGATTCCTTACCGTACCGATCTGTTTTATCCCGGCGATCTTGGCGATCCCGGCGATCTCGGCAATCCCGGCAATCCCGGCGATCCGCAGGAGCCGCGAGAGACCAACGCCCCGGCCAAACTCCCGTCGAATACCCCGAGCCACCTCAATATCCCCGCACTGACGCCCTACCTGCTTTGCGTCGGTGAGACTCGCCCTTACAAAAATATTCGCCGCGCGATCGAAGCCTTTGCCCGCGTGATCGCGACCGGCGATCGCCCCCATCTCACCCTGGCGATCGTCGGTACACTCAATCGCCTGGATACCAATCTTGCAGATTTACCGCAACAGCTCGGCATCGTCGATCGCGTCCGATTTCTGGGGCGGGTCAGCGATCAAGAATTGGCCGATTTATATCGCGGGGCAGCGGCGTTTTTGTTTCCGTCGCTGTACGAAGGCTTCGGCATTCCGCCGCTAGAGGCGATGGCCTGCGGCTGTCCGACGATCGTGGCGCGGGCTTCGTCGCTGCCGGAGGTCTGCGGTACGGCGACCCATTACGTCGATCCGTTGAGCGTGGAGGAGATCGCGGCGGGTATCGTTCGGGTCACGGGCGATCGAGCCTATGCCCAGCATCTACAGCAGGCCGGATTAGAACAGGTTAAGCAATTCCAACCCGAACAATTTCGCCAGCGGTTACGGGCGATCGTTGGCGTGTGAAGATCTCCGTAGAGCCAGCTTCCATAGCAATGGAAGTCAGGGTTAGAACGGTCTCAAGTTGTAACGTAGGCGTTTCGCCTGTTCTGTCGGGCTACTTGTCTGCGGGTGCGTGGGGGCACATCCACTCTTCCGGAACCGACGGCCAGCCGCGTTTGAGCGCCTCGACGCAAACACCGTGAATCGTGAGCTGACAGTCCAGCAGGTGAAACCCTTCTTTACCGCTGGTTTTCATGCTGACCTTTAAGACGGAATCACTTTTAAACTCGATCGTCCGGTTGCAGCGAACGCAGACCAGATGATGATGGTGATGCGGGTGGGGTTGATTCAGTTCGTAGTGTTTATGACCCTCGGCCAGTTCGAGTTCACGGAGCAGACCAAGATGGGTCATGAGTTTGAGCGATCGATAAATCGTCGAGAGGCTGATCTTGCGATCGGGTTCAACCTCTTGAAGATGATTATGCAAATCCTCAGCACTCAAATGCTGTCCCTTGGGCAGCTCGCGAAAAACATCTAGAATCGTTTCTCGCTGAGGTGTCATTCGCAGGCCGAGTTGATTAAGCTCATTGCGAAACGTGCTGCTGTCGTAGGAATACATGAGCGGTGTAAGGCGAGAACGATTAAAATTCGCGAGTTGCGTCGATCCTACGGGGTGAGTTTAGAGATTGTCAACAAAACGTATTAATTGAGAACAGGATCAGCAAAGATGTCGGCGAATGTCGGTAAGGGAAGTGAGTGCGGTATGCTGACTGCGATATTGTCGTCAATTTAATTGTGCCTTGGCTCTCTAATTTGTCGTAAAGGCTTCAATCCCGATCGACGAATAGACCCCAACTCGAACGCTCAAACCTGTGCATTATTTTCGAGATTTGTAGATATGCTCTCCACAAAACGCTTATAATCCACCGATTGTCTGTAAAGACCTTGTCTGTTTTCTCTTACTTATCGATGTTCTCGCCTCGAATGATCGCACTGCGGCATGTTGCATAAACTTCTTCGGTTCGTAGCCGCCGCTTCTACGCCGCTAAATTTGGTTGCGGTTTTATCGTCTTCCTTCGCCGCCCCATTCGAGGATTCTACGACGATTACATCGCCGCATGTTCGCGTGGAAAGCGTTAAAAACTCGCGATCGCCAGCGGCGACGTTTGAGCTGGCGGCGACCCCCTCCTCAAGCAGCTCCAGTAGCTCCCCTCCCCCCCATCGACCCGACGATTACATTCCGCCCAATTCTCAGATCGTCCGCTATCCTACGGAACTTCGCTCGCTACCGGGGCAGCTCGATTCTGTGCCGGTCTTTAACAGTAATAGCCCCGAACTGGTGACGGCCAACGGGATTTTACTTTCGACTTTTCCGGGCTGGGGACGGCGTGATTTTGATGCCCATCTCGATTACGCCTTTGAAGGCCGCTTCGATATCTTTAGCCATCACATCAGCCGCGCTCGTACCAAAGAGGAAACGCGATCGCTGTTTCAGGGCATCATCGTCGAAAATCCGACGCGCTGGCCGGTGCGGCTCGAAGTGCTGCAAGGTGCAAGCTATCTGACCCGTCCGGATGCTCTGTTCCTCAATATTCCCGATTACGTTGAAAATCCCTTGGGGACGGCATTTTCAGGCCCTGGAAGTCGCGTCTCTGATTATGTATTACGCGGTCGTCGCCAAAGCAACTGGCCTGCTCTAACGGTGTTGCAGCCTTACGAATCGCGGATGTTGATGAATTTACCGATTCCAGCAGGGACGGTGGTTCCCACCTCGAACGGTCGATCGACCTTGCTACGGTTGTTCAGCGATGGCCCCGTTCATGTGGCGAGTTTGGCGATGTATGCGCCCCAAGATGGCAATGGCAATGAGCGCGTTCCCACCTTGGAAGAATGGCAAGATCTGCTCGATCGCGGCTCGCTTGTTTCTCCACGGGATCTCGCTCCCACGCCCATTACCGATTTTGATTCAACCGCTCGCACCATCTATAGCCGCGTGGCGGGCATCTCGATCGGCTCTCGCTGGGAAGCTTCGCTGACGAACGATGCCAACACCGGTCATCTCAGTTTGCCATCTCCCGGCAATGCCATTTCCTACGGCATCAGCACGTTGCATCAAGGGCGACTGGGAACCGGTCAGGTGCAGAGCGCCGAAATGCTGCTGCGCTATGACGATACAGCGCTGCTGTCCCACGGGAATTACGGCGTGGAGTACACGATGAGTATTCCGCTGTACAACGATAGCGATCGCACGCGAACCGCAACGATCGCCATCCAAACGCCGATCAAGCAGGATCAGGCGAGCGGCGAGCTGATGTTTCTCAATCCGCCGGAAGATCGCGTTTTCTTTCGGGGAACGGTGCGTTTACGCTACGCAAACGATCGCAATCGGCTCGAAACGCGCTACGTTCACCTCGTTCAGCGACGCGGACAGCAGGGCGAACCGCTGGTGGTGCTGCAAATGCCACCGGGCGATCGGCGATTGGTCGAGGTGGATTTAATCTACCCGGCAGATTCGACGCCGCCGCAAGTGGTCAGCATTCGTACCGAGGAGTAAGCGATCGTGGCACAGGTCAAGTTAGAGCGAATTTTTAAACGGTTTTCTCCGTCAGGGCAGCCGGTGTCGGATGCTGGCGAGTCGGCGAATGACGCGAATGGCGCAGACCATCGAGAGATCACGAACCAAGCTCAGACGCGCAAGGCGGATGCGATCGTCCTGCGGGGTGTGGATTTGACGGTAAAAGATGGCGAATTTTTGGTGTTGGTCGGGTCGTCGGGCTGTGGCAAAAGTACGCTGTTGCGATCGATTGCGGGCTTGGAAACGGTGACGAGCGGCACGATCGCGATCGGCGATCGGGTCGTCAATGATTTGCCACCGAAGGCGCGAAATATTGCGATGGTGTTCCAGAGTTATGCGCTGTATCCGCACCTAACGGTTTACGACAATCTGGCCTTTGGACTGCGACGAACGCGGGGCTGGAGCCGCGAGGATAGTCCCGCGATCTCCGCTAGTTCCAGCGCTGTATCGGCAAATCCCGCCGAGCCGGAATCGCCCTGGTGGGAGCAGGTTTTGGCCGGGGTAACGCGATCGCTGCCCGCTGCGCTGCGCTATAAATCCGCCCGCGAAACTGCCATCGATCGACGGGTGCGCCAGGTGGCGAAAACCTTGCAGATCGATACATTGCTCGATCGTCTGCCAAAACAGCTCTCCGGCGGCCAAAAACAACGCGTCGCCCTCGGTCGAGCGATGGCACGTAACCCGGATGTCTTTTTGATGGATGAGCCGCTCTCCAATCTCGACGCCAAGCTCCGCGCCGAAACCCGCGCCCAGATCGTCAGTCTGCAACGTCAGCTTGGCATCACGACGATTTATGTGACCCACGATCAAACCGAAGCGATGACGATGGGCGATCGGATCGCCATCATCAACGACGGTCAGATCGTCCAACTGGGTCAGCCGATGGAGCTGTATCGCCGCCCGGTGAATCGCTTTGTTGCGGCGTTCATTGGTTCCCCGCCGATGAATTTTCTTGCGGTGCGACTCAAGGCTCCCACCACCATCATTCGATCGGAGTGTCGATCCGACGCCAGCCCGCCGCCGCCGCCTGCGCAACCCTTTCAATTCACCTTGCCCGAAGCGTGGGCGACCGTGCTGGCCGCCTACCGCGATCGTGAGTTACTCCTCGGTTTGCGTCCGGAAGCCCTCAGCCTCGGTGTCCCCGCCCCGAAAAATCTCCACGGCACGATCGTGACCCTCGAAACCCTCGGCAGTGATACCTATGCCACGATCGCGATCGCGTCTGAATTTGATCCTGGGTCTACATCCGAATCCGATCTCGTTCAATCATCGTCAACAATTCGCATGACCGCCCGCCTCAGCGCGGACACGCCCCTGGCCTTGAATGAATCGATCTGGCTGGCGATCGATCCGCTCGCGATTCATCTGTTCGATGCTGCTACGGGAATCGCTTTGTTCGCCGCGTCCTAGATTCTAGTCTTACCAGTAGGGTCGGCACTGCCCACCACGATCAACCCGCGAATCAGTCATGGTGGGCAATGCCCACCCTACACGTCCGAAATGCGCGTTTCGAGATATTGACCGATCAGCACTTCCTCACCGGCGCGGGTCGCGATCGTCTGGCGCGTACGGTATTTATCACCCACCAGCTTGATTTCCTCCTCAAACACCGAATTGCCGTAGGTCGTCACTAACCGCATCGTGTCGGGATTGACAAAGTTCACCGTTGCCGCCACTGGCTCCGGCGAGGAAAATCCCCGATCGCGATAGAGCAAATCGCCATCACCCACCCCGATCGTGGTCGATCCCGTCGCGGGCTTGCGCGTCGCCTTGAGGTAGCGCGATTCCCAACGAATATTCGTTCCCGCCCGTAGCGTACCGGCGGGTAAACCATGAGCCGCCGCTAGTGTCGCAAGATCCGGGTGGTCGGCGTCCAAAAAATCAATTTCGATCGCGCTTTCTACCTCTTGAGGTTCATGGATGTTGAGCGTGTAGTACCGACGCTGCGACGTCCAGCGACCGGTGGATCGCTCGAAGAATCGACAGGTCAGGCTGCTGATCGAATCTAACGCAGCGCCGGACGCTACAGCAGCAGCGTGGGCAACAGACGTAACAGCCGGAGTCGTGGCTTGGGTATGCGTTGAGACGATCGCCATAGAATTAATCTTTCTGAACCGAAGAGATCTGCGTAACGTTGTCAAGCTTGTCTCGATAAAGTTCGCACATCTTTACATAGCTAAGCGTAGCCGATCGCACAACTTCGCGCGAAGACACTCGATCGTGTTCAGGGGCAGTGGTAGCGTGGAATGACGGCTAGCTATGAGGATTCATCGCGCGAGGTGAACTCACAGCTAGCGCCAAACTCACGCGAAATTCACGCGAAATTCACGTCAAACCCGCAAAACCCTGGGTTCTTTCTTTGTTCGCCTATTCCTCATTTTTTCTGTCATGACGCAATACGTTTTAGCCATCGATCTCGGCACAACTGGCAACCGCGCTATTCTGTTCGATCGCGCCGGACAGCTATACGCCCAGGCGTACAAAGAACTCCCCCAGTACTACCCCCATCCCGGCTGGCTAGAACACGACGTAAACGAAATTTGGGCTGACACTCAGACGGTTATTCGTGATGTCCTCGTTAAGACCGATACGAATGTCAGTGACATCGCCACGATCGGTCTTACAGTTCAGCGTGAAACCTGCGTTCTCTGGGACAAAACGACCGGTGAACCGCTGCACAATGCGATCGTCTGGCAAGACCGCCGTACCTCTTCTCTCTGTCGCGAGCTGACCGCTCAAGGCAAAGCGGAGATGATTCAGCAAAAAACCGGCCTGGTACTCGACGCCTACTTTTCGGCCACCAAGCTGAAATGGCTACTCGACTGGGTCACGGAGCATAAACCCGAGGTGAATTTAGGCAACGTGTTGGCCGGGACGATCGATACCTGGATTTTGTGGAACCTGACGGGGCGGCAGGTACACGCCACCGACCACAGCAACGCCAGCCGCACGATGCTGATGAACCTAGAAACGCGCGACTGGGACGCCGATTTACTCGACCTTTTCGGGATTCCCACCCACATCATGCCGACCATCCAGACCAGCCTCGGTCATTTCGGCACAACCAGCGCCAACGTCATCGGCGCAGAACTGCCGATCACGGCGGTTTTTGGCGACCAGCAAGCTGCCCTGTTTGCCCACGGCTGCGACCAGCCCGGTTTACTGAAATGCACCTACGGAACGGGATGTTTTCTCGTGGCGCAAATGGGCAGCGAAATCGCCCGATCGAGCCAAAATCTACTCTCAACGATCGCCTGGACCACCGCCGATCAGACCTACTACGCCCTCGAAGGCGCGATGTTCACCACCGGCGCCTGCATCCAGTGGTTACGTGACGGGGCAAAGCTGATCGAGTCTGCGCCTGAAACCGAGGCGATCGCCCAATCCGTCCCGGACACCGACGGCGTTTATTTCGTCCCGGCGCTGAGTGGACTCGGTGCGCCTCACTGGGATATGAGCGCCCGCGCAGCCTTTTTCGGCATTACCGGCGGCGCAACCCAAGCTCACATGATTCGTGCGGTACTAGAGTCGATCGCCTATCAGGTCAAAGAGGTCGTCGATGCTGCTGATATTGATAGTGGATCGCCGCTTTTACGACTCAAAGTCGATGGTGGAGCCTCGAACAATAATTGGCTGATGCAGTTCCAGGCCGATGTCCTGGGGATTTCGGTCGAACGTCCGGCGGTGTCGGATGCCACGGCTCAGGGAGCAGCCTTTGGGGCAGGGCTAGCGAGTGGTTTTTATGACAGCTATGCCGATCTGATTGCCGCGCGTCAGGTCGATCGCGTGTTTGAACCGGGCGAGGGCACACAGGCCGCGCAGGAGAATTTTGCGATGTGGTTAAAGGCGGTCAGTCGCGCGAAAAGCTGGATTGAGGATTAAATCGGCCAAGATCATCAACCGCTAAAATCTCAAGCCCGACGGGTTCCGGTACGGTTACCACGAACTAGCACTCAGGCATTCTGAGTGCTAAATTTTGATCTTGGAGTCGTTCGATAGAACTAAACGATGGCGAAAATTGTTGCATTTGACGAGAAATCTCGTCGGGCGATCGAGCGTGGAGTTAATGCCCTCGCCGACGCCGTGAAAATCACCCTCGGCCCTAAAGGCCGAAACGTGGTTCTGGAGAAAAAGTTCGGAGCCCCGGACATCGTGAATGACGGCATTACGATCGCCCGCGAAATCGATCTAGCCGATCCTCTGGAAAATACCGGCGCGAAGCTCATCCGTGAAGTCGCGTCCCAAACCAAAGAAATTGCTGGTGATGGCACGACCACCGCGACGGTCTTGGCGCAAGCTTTGATCCGCGAAGGTCTGAAAAACGTTGCTGCCGGTGCAAACCCGGTCGCGCTCAAGCGCGGAATCGAAAAAGCGACGGCAATGCTCATCGCTGAAATTGCGAAGGTTGCGAAGCCCGTTGAAGGCGACGCGATCGAGCAAGTGGCGACGGTTTCGGCGGGTAATGACGCCGAGATCGGCCAAATGATCGCTCAAGCGATGGAGAAGGTGACCACAGACGGCGTGATCACCGTTGAAGAATCGAAATCGCTGTTGACCGAACTCGATGTCGTGGAGGGGATGCAAATCGATCGCGGTTACCTCTCGCCCTACTTCGTCACCGACAGCGAACGTCAACTGGTCGAGTTCGATAATCCGTTCCTGCTGATTACCGATAAGAAAATCGGCTCAATTCAAGACATCATCACCATTCTGGAGAAAGTGTCTCAATCGGGTCGTCCGCTGCTGATCATTGCGGAAGACGTGGAAGGCGAAGCGCTCGCGACCCTTGTCGTCAACAAATCCCGTGGCGTGCTGAACGTCGCCGCGATCAAAGCTCCGGGCTTTGGCGATCGTCGTAAGCAAATGCTCGAAGACATCGCCGTTCTTACGGGCGCTCAGGTGGTCTCGGAAGATATCGGCCTCAGCCTCGATGCGGTTTCGATCGATATGCTCGGTCAAGCCAACAAAATCACGCTCTCGAAAGATAGCACCACGATTTTGGCAGACGACGAAGCTCGCACCCACGCCGACGTCAAAAAACGTATCGAGCAACTGCGCAAGCAGCTTGAGGAGATCGACTCCGACTACGATGCTGAAAAAATGCAAGAGCGCATCGCCAAGCTGGCAGGCGGCGTTGCCGTCATCAAAGTCGGTGCGGCCACCGAAACCGAACTCAAGAGCCGTAAGCTCCGCATTGAAGATGCTCTGAACGCCACGAAAGCGGCAGTGCAAGAGGGTATCGTCCCCGGTGGTGGTGCGACCCTGCTCCACCTCTCGAAAGCGGTGGATACCTTTAAGGTGACGCTGTCCGGCGATGAACTCCTGGGCGCTGAAATTGTTGGCCGCTCCCTGAGCGCACCGCTGATGCAGATCGTCAACAATGCAGGCGGCGAAGGTGCGGTTGTGATCGAAAACGTGCGCGAGCGCGAGTTCAACATCGGTTACAACGCCCTGAACGGTCAATACGAAGATCTGATCGCCACGGGTATCATCGACCCGGCGAAAGTCGTCCGATCTGCGCTACAAAACGCCACCTCGATCGCGGCGATGGTTCTCACCACCGAAGCGATCGTCGTTGAAAAACCCGAACCGGAGTCCGGCGGCCCCGGCGGCGGCATGGACCCCATGGGCGGCATGGGCGGCATGGGTGGCATGGGCGGTATGGGTGGCATGGGCGGCATGATGTAAACCGCTCGCGAATTCCTCGCCATCGTTGATTCATGGGTAATTGGGACGCCGAAATCGTCGAGATTCTCAGTTACCCATGAACTGGAATTCGCACCGTTTCTAAATCAAATGTTAGACAAAAGCAGTATGACTAAACTTAGTCATACTGCTTTCTTCTTTTTTTGATGTCTTTCTCGAAGGGACGATCGCAAGATTGCGACCACAACGTTATGCGAAACGATTGAGGAATTTCAAAAGTCTGCGCGTTGTACCCGTCAACTTCGTTTTTTTGTACGCATCCGCCGCTTTTTTAATGCATTCCGCCTGAGTCGGATAGGGATGAATCACGCTCGCCAGTTGACCGAGACCGATATTGTTAACGATCGCACTGGTCAGCTCGCCGATCGTCTCCCCCGCATGACGCGACACCAGCGTCGCCCCGAGGATCTTGTCGCTGCCCTGGCGGTGAATCACCTTGAGAAAACCCGAGGTTTCACCGTCGGTAATCGCCCGATCGACCCGATCGAACGGCACAACGATCGTCTCATAGGCCATGCCCTGCGATCGCGCCTCACGCTCGTATAGCCCCACATGGGCGACTTCCGGATCAGTAAACGTCACCCACGGCATCGTTAAACCGCTCAGTTTGGCACGAAACGTGCCGAACGGGGCAAACAGCGTATTTTGAATCACGATCCGCGCCGCCGAGTCCGCTGCGTGGGTGAATTTCCAATCGAGACAAATATCGCCCGCTGCGTAGATTTTGGGATTGGTGGTTTGGAGATAATCGTTGACCGTGACGCCGCGCCGATCGTAGGACACGCCCACCGCCTCCAGGTTTAGCCCCTCCACATTCGGAGCGCGTCCCGCACCGATCAAAATCGCATCGACGGTGATGCTTTCCTCTGCGCCATCACGCTCAAAATACACCACCTTACCCGCTGCGTTTCGCTCCACACGCCTGGGTTCTGACCCCAAAATCAAATCGATGCCCTCGCGTTGAAATTGCGCTTGAACGATCGCCGCAGCGTCGGGATCTTCGCGATCGAGCAGGTGTGCGCCTCGATGGATCAGCGTCACCTGAGAGCCGAGGCGCTGAAAGGCTTGGGCGAGTTCACAGCCGATCGGCCCACCACCGATGACCAACAGACGCGACGGGCGATCGGTCAAGGAAAACACCGTCTCATTCGTTAAATAGCCCGCTTCCTCCAGGCCGGGAACCGCCGGACGTACGGCTCGCGCTCCGGTAGCGATCACTGCTTTTTTGTAGCGTAGCGTCGAAATGTCGCCGCGATCGCTCGTCACCGTGACACAACCCTCGGCCTCAAAACGACCGCTACCGATAAACAGATCCACACCCAAACCGGCAAACCGATCGGCAGAATCGTTATGGCTAATGTTGGCGCGGATTTTTCGCATTCGCTCCATTACAGCGGCAAAGTTGACATTGATCGACTCCGGCGATCGAATCCCAAATGACGCCGCATCGCGCATCTCCGCCACCACCCGCGACGATCGGATCACACATTTCGACGGCACACAGCCCACATTTAAACAATCCCCCCCCATCAAATGCCGCTCCACGAGCGCCACCTTCAGCCCCAGCCCTAAACCCGCTGCCCCCGCCGCCACTACCAGCCCCGCCGTCCCCGCACCAATCACCACCAGATCGTAGCGATCCGCTGGCGTGGGATTATTCCAGTCCGAGGGATGGACGCGATCGAGTAAGACGCGATTGTAGCGATCGTCAGGCAAAACATCAAAAGGCTGAAAGGCGGCGTCTGACATATAAAGGGGTTTAATGAAATTCTATGAAATTCTAAAGTGGCTGTCCTGTGCTCACTGTATACGCTCTGATTGAAGAATTGGCTTTTATAACATAGCCTGGGAAATCAGCCGTATAAATGAAGCTCTAGGGACATCTGACGTAACGATTCACGGTGGAAATAGCCCCCAATTCTATCCGTCGAAGTAGGCCAACGGAATATAGAGCGACTTAAATAAACCGCGTAACTCAACCATTCTGGTTGCAGACAAGCTGTAAGCCATTGCTACGCATAGTGTCCACTCATTTACTGGGGTACTTCGTTCGGATTTCTTAACCAAGCTTAATCAGAGCTTAGACCAGTCTTGCGATCGACTTAATCTTTGATTGAACCGGTCTTAATGCATGGCGAGTAGAGTCAGCGTGCCCTCTTGGATCATCCACAAATCCATAGGCTCGCCATAACGTCTCTTCAATATCAGAAACATGCAAACCCAGCTCAAATCCTTGGTGGCAGCGGCAACGATCGCGACCTCGGCACTCTCAGCAAGCGCCGCCAAGGCCGAACTCATCCTGATCGACGGTTCGAGCACGGTTTTTCCGATTACCGAAGCCGTCGCGGAAGAATTCATGGCCGATAATCCTGAACACCGCGTCGTGGTCGGCGTTTCGGGTACAGGTGGTGGTTTTAAAAAATTCTGCCCAGGAGAAACCGCCATCTCGGGTGCATCACGTCCCATTAAAGACTCTGAGGCGGAACTGTGTGCTGAAGGTGGTACGGAATTTATCGCGCTGCCGGTGGCCTATGATGCGCTGAGTGTCGTTGTTGGCCGTAGCAATTTCCTGGTCAACCAAATTACTAGCGGACGTCTTGGCGGGGTGACCTTCGAGCAATTGAACTCGATGTGGAGCCCTGACGCCGAAGGTCAGGTCATGAACTGGCAAGATGTGGAGCCTGCGCTATCAGGTGCTCCGAATGCTCCGTTAGGGCTGTTTGCTCCGGGTTCAGACTCGGGTACGTTCGATTACTTCACCGACAAAATCAACGGTGAAGAAGGCGCAAGTCGGGGTGACTATACCGCGAGTGAAGACGACAACATCCTCGTGACCGGTGTTTCGGGTAATGCTGCGGCGATCGGCTATTTCGGTTTTGCGTACTACGAAGAAAATATTAACGAGCTGTTTGCGTTACCTCTGAGCAAGGACGGTGGCCCGTTCGTCGCTCCGACGACGGAGACGGTCAAAGATGGTACGTATCCTCTCGCTCGTCCGATCTATATCTACGTCAACAAAGCGTTAGTTGATCCGGCTTCGGATCAGTACAGCCAAGGCGTTAAGGACTTTGTTGAATATTACTTAACCGATGCGATCGCCGCGAATCTCGTCTCGGAAGTGGGCTATGTGCCGCTGCCTAGCGAGGTTTACACCGATGCTCTCGCCAACCTAACGAGCCTACAAACCGGACGTTATATCCTCAACAGCGACGCTGAAATCGTCGAGGAATAGGCTTCGATTTTAGATCGTTAAAATCGTTAAAACGGCAAGGATAATCGCGGATGTTTATCTATATTGATGAGCAAATTAATTCGTAAATTAATTCGCGAAGCATCCCTTTCTTGCGGGTTAAAACTGTAAGTTCAGCGCCCTTACAGTTTGATTCAAATTTCTCCACTATGGGTTGGCGATCGGCTTGAATTTCAGCCGATCGCCATTTCTGATCAGAGACATTGCCCCGTCATCGACGCTTGCACTCTCCTACCCTTTTGTTTTTCGTGACACCATGAGACTCCTTCAACTTCTCGGCAATAAAGCACTGGCAGTTCTGCTGTCCCTGCGTGTTTTCTGGCGACCGATGTTGTTGTTGGCCGTCGTTGCACATGTTTTATTGCTGCGTACACGTTTGCCAGAAGACAGCGTCGCCGCAGACCCGATCGAAGTACCAGAAGAAGAATTCGTCGAGATTACAGCATTGGTCGGCGATGGTTTGCCCGCAACGGAATCAGATACGGCAGATGAGCCGGAAACCGAAAATCAAGCAGAGGAAGAGCCACCCGAAACGGAGCCGAAACCCGAACCAAAGCCCGAACCAAAACCCGAACGCAGACCCGAACCCAGAGCGCAGGAACCACGCAACGCACCCAAAAACGAGGACTCATCCGAGACACCGGAAGATAAGTCCAATAGCGATGACGGGAAAAATAATGACCAGGGCGAGGAGGATGATGGAGGTGATAATGGGAATGATGGTGGAGATGACGGAAAAGATGATGATGGCGGTACAACTCACCGCAGTGAAGGAACCGGAATTCTGAATGTCCTCAAAGATCGGATCTACGCTCGCTTAACGGCGGGTGGTTCCGGTGTGAACGACCCGGCTTCTGTGCAAGCGCAGCTTGATAGTTTTCCGAAGGTCGATGAGGTCGATTCGGCGGAGGATCAATCGGCGCTTTGTTCGGGGAAAGCCGGAGATGATGTCTGTGATCCGATCGCAGACGGTACGGCCTTCGGTGCGCTACGCATTCCCCAAACACCATCGAGTCAGGCCGAATTAATTGTGCTAGGCGGCGGCGAAGATGTCGGAATTCTCGAAGGGCTAAAGTTTTCAGGATCGCCGATCGGACGCCTTGGAGGGCGCGGGTCAGGCAATATCTATCACGTCACCCAGGATGAAGGTGATGTGGAGTTTTACCTCGGATTTGTGAAAGTCTTTGGCGGCGGGCAAACCTTCGTGATTCTTTGGGAAACGAACCCATTAGGGTAACGCTTATAAATTCACAAATTCACCAACTCATAAACATTAAATCTCCCCAGAAATCGGAGTTTTTCAAAAACTCTGATTTCTCATCCCCCTCTTATTTCCACGACACCATTACTGATTGGTTTGTGGTTCTTTTTGTGGTTCTTCCTGCGTAGTTCCCACCGCGAGCGACACCCGATCGCCGCCCACCGCTTGCATCTCGACCAACATCTGCAACACCGCTTGATAATTCACCTCTGCTCCTGGAATCAAAAACACCGGGCTGTCGGGGTTGTTCTGCAAAAATTCGGGTAGTCTGGCGATTAAGGTGGCGCGATCGGTCGGTTTGCCGTCAATGGTTAGGACATCGCCCGCCTCTAGCTGAACCCGCAGTGCGATCGGTGGATCGCCGGTGGAAGCGGGGTCGTCGCCTTCGCTCGGGGCGGGCAGGCTGATGGGGAGCTCACCGGGCGGTGTGCTCAGAGTGGTGGAGACGATCACGAAAAAGGCGAGGACAACCATGACCACGTTGAGCATGGGGGTGATATCGACTTCGGGAATCTCGCCAAGGTTTTGGTTACGGGAGTTAAAACGCATAGAGATAGCGACGAAATCATCGCCATAGAAATCAAGCAGAAATCAAACAGAAATCGTCATTTTTGAATCACGAGCAAAACCCGATCGCCACCAACCTCGGCAAGCTGAACCAGCAAGCTATCAATATCCTGATACTTCAGATCACGATCGGCTTTGACCTTGACCACACCCTCCGGTTCCGTCGCGAGAAACGTCGTCATCTCCGGCTCAAGCGTCGCAAAATCGATCACATTGCCATCCAAAATGATCTGCCCAGCGGCATCAAGACCGACGGCTAATTCTGGTGGTGGTGGCCCTGGAGGGGTCACGGCGGCACTGCTAGTTCCCTCAGTGTCTAATTCCGGTAACGTGACATTGGGAACAACTCCCCCGGTCATGTTCATCGACATAATCACGAAGAATGTCAGAACTGACATCAATACATCGATCATTGAGACGAGATTAACTTGGGGAATTTTTGATTTAACCTGTTGCGATCGCACGATTTCACCTAATACGGAATCCGGTTCTGTATGGGAACAATAAAAAATGCCTATGAGCACTGAGCGGAGTCGAAGTGCGGTTTTCACCTAGAGCGACGATTTAAGCCTATACATAGTCGGATTTCACCTAAGATCTAATTTGCTTCAAACCCGCTCAAAAAACTGTGAAATTACCGTTTTACGGCTCGTGGGTTAGAAGTCGGACTGTTTGGAAGACGCCATGTCAGACGCCATATCAGAGCTTGAGGTTTGCGAACTCGCAACGTTTCGTAATTGCTGACCGATCGCCTGACCGGGCTCATACCAAATCTGGCGATAAATCAGCTCTAGCTCACTGCCAACTTCTGCAAAATAATCCATTTGCTGGGCTTGCAGCGTCACAAACACCCGAAAAACCAGCAACGCCAAAATCGCCACCAGCATCCCCGCAGCCGTCGTGATCAGCGCCTCACCAATACCGGCAGCAGCCTTCGCGGTTTCTTCCGCCGAACCATTACCGCCAATGTTCAAGTTGCCAAACGTCGAGATCAGACCCGTCACCGTGCCGAGCAATCCCAACAACGGCGCAACCGCGATAATCGTTTCCAGCAGCTTGTCACCTTTTCGCATTTTGACAAACTCTTTATCCGCCACCGATTCCATCGCCAGCCGGAATGTTTCGGGTGTTGATTGTCGCAGTTGGAGCGGCGCTAACAAAAAACGCCCGATCGCCAAATGTCGGGCATATTCCGCAATTTCCTCAGCTTTACGTAAATCGTAGCGAGCCGCCGCCAACACATCCGTCACAATGCGCTGCTCTTGACTAACGAGGCGAACCCAAAACCAACCGCGCTCAAACGCGGTCGCAAGCGTAAAAATCGATAATCCCAACAGCGGCCACATGACCGCGCCACCCTTGAGAAATTCATCAATAATTCGGGGGGCGGCCTGTTGGGCGACGTCCTCCACCGCCGGAGAAACTTGGGCGAGGATAAGTGAAAAGATCATGGCCACGATTAAGACGTCTAAACGAAGACAGCCTATCGGATGTGTCGATCTAGTGATGTTAAGTCGTGATTAATAGTTGATAAGAGCGAGGTTAAGCTTCGCTATTCCGCTTAACCGGCTTCGATTTCTTGCATCACCCAATCGAAGATTTGAAAAACTTGATCTCGGGTGTCCGTGGCCTGTAGCGTCGAGAGTCGTAGGTAGGGAAAGCGCGTTTCGCCGGGGTTTGTGGGCAGGGCGAGGCCGATCGAGCCGAATTTACCGCGTAAGTCTGACCATTTTTCTTTGCTATCAAAGGGTCGGAGTTTACCGTAACTGCTCGATGAAATTTCGAGACCGCCCCAAATGCCGAGGGAAAATAACGACACGTCAGACCCGGCATAGGAGGGACGCACGGTAAACCCGCCGTAGGTGTCGCCCTTGCCCCAGACCACATCGAGCAGCGGAATACTAATCGACCATTCGTAGATTTGCCGCGCGACCTTGGCTTCTTCTGCTCCACGCCGCACTTCAAACTCTTGGAAAAAGGACGACTCATCCCAACGTCGTCGCTCGCGGGTGGCGCTGGTCTTTTTCTGACGCGCTTCGGCGGTTTGACCGATTAGGCGGGGCGTCAAGAGTCTTAAACCCTCTTCGGTGTCGGCGTATTGCTTGACTTCTAGAGCCAAAACTTCCGCCGGATCGACCTGTTCATTGAGAAATTCCACCACGCGCCGCATGGGGATCGGAATCTCATCGGCGACAAAAATCAGGCGAATTTTCCCGGCCTGAAGGTGGGTTTTGACGTGTTCCCAAAACCGTTCTTCGTTGGCTTCACTGCCCAAAAATTCCTCGAAGACCTGCTCGGGATCGCGGCCTTGTTCGCGGCAGTTGGCCTCGAATTGGGTGACGATCGTGTCGATCGACCAGTACACATTGGCGTTGGCCACGTAGTCGAGCATCTGACCGATCGACTCTTGGCGAACGCGGCTGTTGTTCAGGCGGCGAACTTCGACAAAGGTCGGGATGGCATTGCGATCGAGGAACAGACGATCCAACGACCAGTGTCCACTGGTCTCGTCTTCGTTTGCCGCCGTGGCTTCACGGTTGACGAGCAACCACTGGCGCGGAATTGCAATATCAATTTGCTCACCGGCGAGCAGGTGAGGATATTGCTCAATCAGCTCTTGGAGCTGTTCCTCAGAAGTGTAAGCTTGTTCGCTCATTTCAATGAGTCGATCATCGTCCTGAATAAGGTATATACCACCGCCCATCTGTTTGATCTCCGTTTGTCTGTGGATGCGTAATTGTGAATGCGTATCGACGTGAAGTTATCAGCGTTTGCGTTTGTGCGATCGAGTGACGATCGGCCTGTCAACAAGTTGTGAACGAGTTGCGATCGAACACACCGCCTTAATCCTACCGAATGGCCTTTCACAATACGGTTCAATCGCTGAGGTCGAGCCATTCAGCTTGATCGGGGTTCACACCTTGCCGCGAGATTAACACGCAGCATGGCTTGAGCTGGTACGGTATTTGGGCTGGCTTTTCTGGCTGACTTTTCTGGCTGACTGCGAGATCACATTAATCGATCGAACACTGCCCACTAAACGACCGTTCGGCAGGCCCCGTCATATAAATACGATTCGTGGCCTCAGACCATTCAATGTCGAGCGGGCCGCCCGGTAGCTCGACGGTGGTTTGACGATCGCAGCGTCCATTCAAGACACCCGCGACCACCGAAGCACAGGCTCCCGTACCGCAGGCGAGCGTAATCCCCGCACCCCGCTCCCAGACGCGCATCTTAACGTAGTCCGATCGCACCACTTCGACAAATTCCGCGTTGATCTTTTTGGGGAAGTCGGCATGACACTCAAAGATCGGCCCGATCGCCTCTAGCGAAAACTCTGTGACATTTTCGACAAACGTAATGCAGTGGGGATTTCCCATGCTGACTGTCGTAACGTGGAAAATTTCGCCGTTAATGGTTAGGGGAATCGCGATCGCCGGTTTATCGGCTGCAGTTAATGTGGTCGGAATTTCAGCCGCCGCTAAACGCGGCTCGCCCATATCGACACAGATTTGACCGTCGGATCGCAGCTCCGGCGAAATCATCCCGGCGAGGGTGTGAATTTTATAAGTATGGGGAGCGCTCGTACCATCGAGCTGGGCGACGTATTTGGCAAAACAGCGAATACCGTTGCCACACATTTCCGGCTCCGAACCGTCGGAGTTGAAAATGCGCATTGTATAGTCGGTGTCGCCCTGCCCCGGCAGCACGAAGATGACGCCATCTGCGCCAATGCCGAAATGCCGATCGCAGAGCGCTGCGGCTTGGTTCGGCGTGAGCATCGGTTCAGCCTGATCGCGGTTATCGATCATGATGAAATCGTTGCCGAGACCTTGATATTTATCGAACTGGATATCCATGAGCGTGTTGCGATCGCGAGCAGAGAAACAACAGTGAGGAAGCGACGAGAAATCATCAACCGACTCTCGATTTAACGGTATCGTGACGACGCGGTTAAAAGACAGATCGCGCTCAAAATTTATCGGGTCTCAAGTCTCAAGTCTCAAGTCTCAAGCCTCACCCCTCACCCCTCAAGCCGCCCTGCCGTTATTGGTTTTATTGGTTCGCGACTTGTTCAACGTTCAACATGGTTGGTTATGCCGCTCATGAAACCCTATCAAACGATTCCGATCCACGAGTGTCACGAACCGCTTGTGCCGATCCCCCTCGATCGCTTTGTGGCGATCGATCCCCATCCCTACCAAGCCCTCGGCGCACCCTACGGCGATCGCAACCCCTTTTGGATTCGAGCCAGTGTCCTCGAACGGCTTGATAGTGCTTTGGCCAACCTACAAACGGAATGTCCGGGTTGGAGCATCCAAATTTTTGATGCCCTGCGTCCCCTCCCCGTCCAGAAATTCATGGTCGAACATGCGATTATCGAAGTTGCGATCGCCCGCAACCTCAATCCCGAGACCTTAAGCGATACGGAACGCAACGCCATCTTGCCCGAAGTGCAAACCTTCTGGGCGATCCCCAGTTCTGATCCCGCCACGCCGCCGCCCCACAGTACCGGCGGCGCAATTGACGTAACTCTCGTGAATGGCGACGGTAAACCGGTCAACATGGGATCGCCGATCGACGAACTATCGCCGCGATCGTACCCTGACCACTTCGCCACCTCCGACGCCGATAACGCCCCCGTCTTTCACCAACGACGCCAGCTCCTACAGCGCATCCTCACCCAGGCCGGATTTGCCCAGCACCCCAAAGAATGGTGGCATTTTTGCTACGGTGACCAGATGTGGGCTTGGCTCAGCCGATCGCCCCAGGCTCGCTATGGTCGCGTCCCCGAAGCGATGTAAAGCTCCGATTACAAGCGAAATGGTCAGTATGACTGCGATTGATCGTAACTCGCCTGCCTATAATCAAATCCAGGACGCGATGACCGAAGATGAGCGAAGTTAACCGAAGTTAATCGAAGTTGACTGTAACCATACATTTGCGCTGGTTCTACGCCCATTGATCTATCTGATCTGACTGATCTGATTCCGCGCCCATTGGATCTGCACCCGTTGATCTGTGATTTGCCCTTCACCGTGAGATTGTCACCATGTCGCCTGCTAGCTCCTCCTTTGTCGATGCGCTCGCTACGCTCAGAAGCCAACGCAGCGATCTCGCCGATCGTCTGTCCGATCTCCGCGATCACCTCGCCGCTCTAGCCCCCGAGCTTGAATTTACAAAAGGTCAAGCGGCCAAAGGTCAAGCGGCCAAACCGAGCAGCCAAGCCAGCAGCGACTCGGTCGAAGACGTTCTCGCCTCCACGACCCAGGCCGCGATCGAGCATCACACCTGGCAAGCCAAGGTCGAAGCGATCGAAACCACGATGCAGTGGGCAACCCATCAGATTGCAGGAACAGAGGCCAAACTCAGAGACGTGGAAGATCAAATCGAAGTCGCCCAGCACAAGGCAGAACTCACCGCTGATGCCAAAGCCGGTATCGAGACCCTGAATACATCGATCGCCGAACTCAAGCAGCAGCTCATCGCGCTCCAGAAACGCGGCTGCACCCATATTTACTCGCTGAATCTACCAGAATTTTCCCTCGACGATCGTGGCTCAATTCAAGCTCGTCCCGTAGCCTTTCGGATGCACTAACCCGTCAATTCCTCGTGAATTTCGCGCGAACTCCCCACCAATACCAACAACCCAAAAAATAGTTGGAAGAAATGGCAATAACGCATTAGCATAAAGGCACATTTTTATCACACCTGGTTCATGAACTTTAAGGCAGGAACCCTCCTTCAAGACGGGCGTTACGTGATTGATGTTGCCCTAGGTCATGGATACTTCGGCACAACCTACCGCGCCATGCACGCCAATCTGGTACAGCCCGTCGCGATTAAAACCCTCGATGACGTTTTGCGCGAGGGCGATCGCTATGAGGATTTTAAGTGCCAGTTTATTGAGCAAGCACGCTGCCTTGCGAAATGTCCCAGTCCATACCTGCCGCGACTGCTCGATATTTTCGAGGAAGACGATCGCCCCTTCATCGTCATGGACTACGTTCCAGGATCGACCCTCTCTCAACTCGTTCAGGGTGGACGCCCCCTGCCCGTTAGCCGCACCTTAAGCTACATCCGCCAAATTGGCACGGCCTTGATGGCGATCCATGCGGAAGGTTTGCTACACCGCGATATTCAGCCCGATCACGCGATCCGCCAGTTTGGAACCGATTGCATCACCACGATCGAAATCGGCTTTACGCGGGATTTCACGGACGGCATCAACCAAACCCATTGCAGTCTCCTCGCCGCTGGCTATGCTGCACCGGAGCAGTACAAACTTGACACACCACGTACGGTTGCCACCGATGTGTACTCCCTTGCGGCGGTACTATACTTTTTGCTGACGGCTCAGACTCCGATCGCCGCTCCACTTCGCGATCGTGTCCCCATGCCGAGCGTACGTTCGCTCAACCCCGACGTTTCCCCTGAGCTGGAAGCGGCGATCGAGTATGGATTGGCGATCGATCCAGAGCGACGCCCCGCCAGTATTGATGCTTTCCTCTCTAACCTCCCCGAACTCGTGTCTAGCGCCTCTTCCCCCAAACCAAAACCCTCCCGAAGCCTAGGGCTTCCTCCCTTTGCTCGCCCTTGGGTTCCGGCCTTATTCGCCGCAACATCGGTTGTTTCTGCTTTGAGTGGAGCCGGTAGCATCATGCTGTTGCGAGCCTCCAATGCTCAAGTTGATGCTGATCCCTATCGAACGCTACAAACCTCTCCAGAGTTTGAGGCGTTTCGCAATGCTCCCCGTGGAGGATTTTTCGAGAATCGCACAACTCCTGAAAGTTCGGTCAATCGCGATGCTGCAACCGAGTACGATCGCGAAATCGAGCTAGAATCACCCAACTGGAATACCCCTGATTCAACAATTCAGCCCACACAAACCTACGACACTCCCTACGGCGGCAGTCAAGACCAGCCACCGACCTACGTGCAGGATCGCGAACCCTGGACGCCGACGCTTCCGGTTCCAGACGCTCGTGATAACGGTGAATTTCAAGCTCCGACCCCCAATCGTGACCTCGGTACGTCTTACCCCAGTGGGCTAGAGGCAACACCCGATGCCTTTGATCCGCGTATAGAATTTGAAGAGCCAGCGCCGCAGGTTGCACCGATCGAACGCCAATCCCCGGAAAAAAGAGCGCCACGCGGAATAATGCCGTCTCGATCGGTTGAAAGCAAATCAGCCGTAGGCTCAAATCCTCATACGTTGGGTTAGTTCGCGAAGCAGACGCCTGCGGAGCTAGAACCCGTGAGACTACTTTCGATCAGATCGACAGATTCAGACATGCGTGCTGAGTGTGCTGAGGACTATGCCGCGACTGAACTCGACGACTGCATCGGTTGGTGAATCTGACTCGGCTGGTAGTATCGATCGATTTGTTTTAAGTCTTCGCTGATATATTCAGGCGCAGTGAAATCGAAGGAGAGGGCAAACCAAAGATTTGAGTCGAAGATCCCCGTCACGGGAAGCTCAAAATAGGCTTGTAGCACCTCGATCGCCGTGCGAGTTTTTGCGCCAAAAATACCATCAACGAAGCCATCGTAGGAGCCTGCGAGTCGTAAAACTTTTTGTAGGATAACGACGCAGCGTCCACGGCTACCTTCCGCCAGCAAAATGGGATCGAGTTGGGTTAGAGCAATCTTAAAAGCGTTCATAGTCTTGGCTGCGGTAACGATGCAGAAGAGTTGGTGTCGCGAGGGGAGTGTCCTCCGATGTGTTTCAGTATCCCGTGTTCCCTAGCGAAAGGCTGCGATCGCCGTCTCTTGTTTGCGTGATGTCACGGTCACAAATCGGCGATCGCGGCGTCAATAATCGGTGATGAAGCCGAACATTAAGCGTGATCTCGATCGCATTGAACTTAACCCACCCAAAAAGAGACCGATGTTAGTCTCAAAACTTACACCGGTCTCTTGGTTTGTATACAGTTCAAACGCTTAAAACAGCGCTCTAAGCTGAAGCTGACGGCTCGCGCACACTGGGCTGTGCTTGCGGTTGGAACTGGAACAGCGAGTAAACGACATCGCGACGAATGTCGATCATCATTTCGAGGAACAGCTCGTAACCTTCGCTCTTGTACTCGATCAGGGGATCTTTCTGGCCGTAGCTACGGAGACCAACGGCTTCTCGCAGCGCATCCATTGACTGCAAATGTTCGCGCCAGAGCGTATCAATCCGCTGCAAAATGAAGAACCGCTCGGCTTGGCGCATCAAACCCGCCTGCATGGCATCCACCTCCGCCTCTTTCAAATCGTAGGCAATCCGCACCTGTTCACGTAAGAACGACTTGATCTCATCCATCGTCATATCTTCGATCTGCGAGGCTTCGAGTTCATTGAGTAGGTAGACAAACTCTTGCACCTTGCTGACGAGCTTTTCCAGGTTCCATTCTTCCGATGGCAAATCTGGATTGACGTAGGCGTTAACAATGTCGTCCATCGTTTTTTCGGCATAGATGACCACCTGCTCTTTCAGGTCTTCCCCTTCAAGCACGCGGCGACGCTCGGCATAAATCGCCCGCCGCTGGTTGTTCATCACCTCGTCATACTCAAAGACCTGTTTACGAATGTCGTAATAGTACGTCTCGACTTTCTTTTGGGCATTTTCCAGCGATTTGGTTAACATGCCCGACTCGATCGGCATGTCCTCTTCGACGCGGAAGGCATTCATTAAACCGGCCACGCGATCGCCGCCAAAAATCCGCAGCAAATTATCCTGCAAACTGAGGAAAAAGCGCGTCGAACCGGGATCACCCTGACGACCGGCGCGACCTCGGAGCTGGTTATCCACCCGGCGCGATTCATGGCGCTCCGTGCCGATGACGTGCAGGCCACCGAGGTTAATCACCTTCTCATGTTCTGCGTCGGTAAAGGCTTCGTAGACCTTGACCACACGATTGTAGACATCGCGTAGCTGCTGGATGAACGGGTCATCCGTCGGCGCTTTTTCCGACGCTACCGCCAACCGATCCTCAGCGTCGAGTTCCGGTAAGCTGCGCTCGCCGTACTGCTTCACCGCAAAATCAACGACGTTTTTTAGCTCTTGCTCCACCTCTGCGGGCAGATCCGTCGGGAAAATTTCCGCCGATGCTTTCCAGGTTTTCTCAACCGTCGCCGCACCGTTAAAACCTTTCACCTGTTTACGCGACTTTTGTGAAGCGGTGATTCCCAGGCCGCCATCTTCGGGCTTGACGATGCGGGGCATCAGGTATTCGCGCACCTTGAGCCGTGCCATGTATTCGGCATTCCCGCCCAGGATAATATCCGTGCCGCGTCCGGCCATGTTGGTGGCGATCGTCACCGTACCGCCGCGTCCCGCCTGAGCGACGATTTCCGATTCACGTTCGACGTTCTCCGGCTTCGCGTTCAGCAGTTGGTGTGGCACTTTGAGTTGACTGAGCAGGTGCGACAACAGCTCGGATTTTTCCACGCTGGTGGTTCCGACCAGAACCGGTCGCCCGGTTTCGTGCATGTCGGCGCACTCGTGGGCAACCGCTCGCCATTTCGATTCTTCGGTTTTGTACACCATGTCAGCGAGATCCTGACGGCGCGGCTTGCGGTTGGTCGGGACGATCGTCACTTGCAGGTTATAGATCTTCTCGAATTCCGTCTCTTCGGTTTTCGCTGTCCCGGTCATTCCCGCTAGCTTGGGATAGAGCAGGAAGAAGTTTTGATAGGTGATCGAGGCCAGGGTTTGAGTCTCCGGCTGAATTTCGACGTCTTCTTTCGCTTCCATCGCCTGGTGCAAACCATCGCTCCAGCGCCGACCCGGCATGACACGCCCGGTAAATTCATCCACGATCGTCACTTCACCATCGCGCACGATGTAGTTCACATCTTTGATGAACAGTTCTTTCGCCTTAACCGCGTTGAAAATATAGTGCGCCCAGGGATCTTCTGGATCGTATAGGTCAGTGACGCCGAGCAGTTCTTCCGCGCGAGCAAAGCCTTCATCGGAGAGCAAGACGTTACGGGCTTTTTCATCCACCTCGTAATCTTCTGGCTCTTCCTCCGTGCCGCGAATCAGCTTCGCCGCCACTTCCGCCGCCTTGAGATACTTTTCACCCGGTCGATCGACCTGTCCCGAAATAATCAGCGGCGTCCGCGCTTCATCAATCAGCACCGAATCAACTTCATCAATGATGCAGTAGTTAAACGGACGCTGAACGACCTCCTCGATCGAGGTGGACATATTGTCCCGCAGGTAGTCGAAACCCAGCTCTGAGTTCGTGCAGTAGGTAATGTCGCAGCCATAGTTTTTACGGCGCTCGGCGGGACTCATGCCCTGCTGAATCAGACCGACGGAGAGACCGAGGAAGCGATGCACCTGACCCATCCATTCCGCGTCGCGTCGTGCTAGATAGTCGTTCACCGTGACCACATGGACGCCGCGACCCGCTAGCGCATTGAGATACGACGGCAGCGTTGCAACGAGGGTTTTACCTTCCCCGGTTTTCATCTCGGCGATTTGACCCGTGTGGAGGATGGTCGCGCCCAGGACTTGCACATCAAAATGGCGCATCGCTAACACACGGCTCGATGCTTCACGGACAACTGCAAACGCTTCGGGGAGAATCTCGTCGAGAATCTCATTTTCCTCTTCACGCGACTCGGCTTTGGCTAACCGCGCTTGAAACTCTTTCGTTTTTCCAGCTAAATCGTCATCGGAGAGATCGGCTAGATCCTCTTCGTAGAGTTTGACCTCCGTGACGTAAGGCTGAAATTTTTTAAGTTTGCGATCGTTCGGATCGCCGAAGAGAGCTTTTAACATCGTCGGTTAGAAATCGTGTGAGATCGTCAGGGAAAGCAAGGAAGGGCGAGATAATGAGAAAAAACTGGTGTTTCTGAATGTCGTGCAAACGAGATGCAAGCCACCAGAGCTATAAGTTTTTGGGCTGCAAGCACGGACGATCGCACCGAGTATCCAGGACGGCTGATCGATTAATTGTGTTGTTTTATGTATCCAGTATCGTATCACTCACTCCGATCGCGAAAAGCCGAACGATGGGACGGTCGTCCGGCCTTGTGTCGATCGGCGATCATCTTGCGCCGCTTGTTCGTCACAGCCAATGCCGATCAAACACCGATCAAACATCGACTAGCCGCCGGTTAGCCGATCGGGTCTGAGTCAGATTTGAACTGGATCGGCTTGCCATAAATCGGATAGTTCACGACATCGCTGGGGGTTTGCTCCGAAGCATTTAGTTTTGGATCAACGACGCCTGCAATTTGCAGCGCTTTCGCGACGAGTTCTGAGCAAAAAAGAGTGGAGAGATCTTCGTTCGAGTAGGTCAGCCCAACGCGATCGAACATATCTAGCCCCGCCCCAAGGGTTTGTACCGAATCGTAGGGCACGATTTTATTGTTGGTTTGCCGCAGCCACGCTTGCATCTTCGCTTCGCCGTCTTGATTCAGCGGCTGTTTGAGCGGGAACAACCAAGCCGCTCCATCAAAGCCTAAAATTCGCTTCGAGAGCCAATGAAGCTGCACCCCCTTAACCAGTTTTGCCCCAGCAGCATCTTTTCCCTTGGTATCCGTGCGTGATTCCACGACCAAGACGCTGTCATCTCCGCCAGACGTGAGATTGACATTGAGTACGATCCCGACGTGGGAGTACATCGAACCCGTTGCCCAGCGAATAAATTTGGAAAAACCAGCATTTCCAGAAAATCCAATCACGTCGCCCGTCTTGATCTGGGGTCGGTACTGCTCGTAGGTTGAAAGCAGGCTTTGCTTACGCAAGTAGGTACCAATGCCGCTACCAATATTGGGACTGACCATCGATGAGATTCTCCTTAGGCTCGATCGCTCTCAATTTTGCCTTGAAATTTGAGGTTTTAGGGCTGGCACGCCCTAAAAATGTCGGCAATCGGTAACCATGAATCAAGACCGAGCGTTAAGACTGAGCTAAAACCTCGACTCAATTGAGCTTAGGTGAGTTTAGGCCAGCCACGATCGCACACGCTCTAGCTCCGGCCAGTCGGGGCGACGCTTCAGGCCGTCTTCAAAGTTTTGTGCCAGCTCCTGTTGCAGCTCTTCGGACATACCGAGCACCTGCTGGGCGCGTTCGATGTACTGGCGTACGCCAGCCTTGCCGGTTTCGAGCATGGCGATCGAGAGATTTACACAGGTTTGAGGGTCACCCGGTTGCAGCTTAAGCGCTTTGGAGGCCGCTTTGAAGGCCGCATTCGATTTGCCATCGAGCAGATAGAGCCAGGACAGACACGTCCAAGCGGCGCTGTTTTTCGCGGCGCGATCGCAAATATCTTCAAACACAGGAATCAGTTCACTTGCCGCTTCTCCGGCCTGATAGCGAGCTAATCCTTTCTCAAACAGTTCTTCAGTGGTCGTCATGATCGATGAGTGGCGTGACGGGTCTAGCCGATCGCGATAAGCGTGCAATGGATCGCGCCTTAAACGCGCCAAAACGCTCTAAGTATCTAATCATCTAAAAACTTAGAGCGTTTTGATTCGGCTGAAAGAATACCACGATGCTACAACCGACCGGATGAGTCGATCGTGATCTTCACGTGAAGATCACGGAGATCGCACGCAAATATCACGAATTATGTCGCAAAGGAGCTGCCGCAGCCGCAGGTTTGGGTCGCGTTGGGATTGGTAAACGTAAAGCCGCCGCCGATTAAGGCCGTGTTGTAGTCCAACATCAGGCCATAGAGGTACAGCATACTTTTGGGATCGCAGACCACCTGAAAGCCTTCGTAATCAAAGACTTCGTCGCCTTCACGAATATTGCTGGGATCTTCAAAATCCATCGCGTAGGACATCCCCGAGCAGCCGCCCTGACGCACACCCACCCGCAAACACAAATCCTTACCCTGCTGTTCTCGGAGCGCCTTCACTTGTTTCAGAGCGGCTTCGCTCATTTGGATGCCGCGTTGAGGAAGGGGCTTGGCCTGAGTCTCGGTACTGGGTTCGGAGAGCGTAGCGTTGGGAGCTGATGCTTGGGTATCGGTTTGGGTCATGGCTTCGAGAAACTCCTGGTCGAACCGCCCGCTTCACTAGCAGACATGAAAGCAACGGGGTCGGGAATACAGTGAACTGGTTGTGAGATTTTCACGAAATTGTTACGGCGAGGCGCGATGATCGCGGTGAAACACCACCGAAAACTCGTGCATAGACTCGCTGGCTTTCGCAAACTTATCCTAACGTTTTTGTGGGTACGACGGCAGCACCGCAGCGAAATTGCATCACATCCTGTCGATTCGCGATATCTCACCTTCAGTCGTGTTTCCGTCGCCTTCTAAAATGATCCCAGGCTGATTTACATCGCGTGTTGATGCAAACCAGCCTCGCCCGAACGCCTGTCCATCCTCGTCGCCGAGGGGTCTAGATTTAGAATTGCCATGAATCCCAACCGTTTAAAACAGCTTCAGCTCCAACTTCCGAGCCTCAATTCCATTCTATTTTTTGTGCTGCTGGCGTGGGTGCTGGGCGCGATCGGGCTGGGCGGGCTGATTAAATCGTTACTCGTTGTGATTATTGTTTTGGCCGCGTTGCCGGTGGTGGCGCTGCTGTTTACGCAATGGTGGGTGAAGAAAAATTTGATTCAGGCGGCCTGTCCGTCCTGCGGTTTTGAGCTGACGGGTGTGAACGAGATGGATTTGCAATGCCCAAACTGTGGTGAGCACCTCAGCGTCAGCGAAGGGAAATTTATGCGGCAAGCACAGTCGGGGACGATCGATGTGAATGTCGTGGATGTAAATGTGGTGGATGTGATTGATGTGACGGCGCTACCGTCGGATGAGGATTCGTGATTGGCAGCGCAATCATTGGGGTTGCGAGCGAGCTGGAAGCTGGCGCTACGCGGCCTTAACGCGGTCTTAGCGAACCATCCAATCGCGATCGAAACTTTGCGCTCGGTTTGGATCGGCGGCAAAGGCGAGCCATAGGGGGAACTGAAGCAGCGAAAGATTAAGCTGGGCTTCGGATTCGTCCATCACAATCAGCGGCAACCATCCGGCTTTTACGAGACGTTCGGCCTTTTGTGCCATCAGCATCGGATCTTCAAACAGCGTGATGCCGCGATCGGGGCCAAAATCATTGCGCGTGATGCCCAGGCAGTCTTGCAGACCACGACGCCACTCACCTAAGCGCTCGGGGCTATTCGCGAGAACGAGCGTTCGCAAACGTTTATCGTAGACACCACGCAGAATCGAAATGGTGGTCGATGCGATCAAGATATTTTGCAGGCGGCTCCCCATCGATCGCACCACGCCACGCCCGCTTTGATTGAAAAACCAGTCGGAGACACGTTCAGCTTGGACGGGCTGAAAAGTCCGGCGCAGTTGCCACGGCGGGCCGTAGTAGTCGGGACGATCGCGGTAACGATCGAGGGTTGAGCGGATAAGGCTGGCTTGATCTTGAAAGCCTTTTTTGCCAAAGCTAGGATCGTCGGTACGGTCATTTGGACGATCATTCCGAACGGGAGGCTGGCGGTCTGCTGTGTCAGGCCGGGTTGTGCGTGGGGGCGGTGACGGCTGTAGCGGCTGTTGGGCGAGTGGTGGATTGCGAAGATCGCGGCTCGAATTTTGGGGAATAGTACGCGGTGATCGGGGTTGTCCGACAGGTTCACGCGGTGCGGTGCGTGGATTGGGATCTTCGTCAGGGGCTAACTTCAGGCGTTCTGCCGCAAGGCTCAAATCCTGCAAGCTTCCCACTAGGTATTCCTTAAAGCCCTGCACGCGAACGGCTAAATCCTGGGACGCTCCGGCGAAGGTCGTCTGCATTTCCTCTTGGATGCGAGCTTGACGGCGTTCGAGTTTCTCGACGGACGTTTGCAATTCCTGACGTTGAGTTTTCAGATCCTGCAAAGACTCCTGCACAAGGCGACTGAGGTCGGCTTGAAGCTCGCTTTTTTGGGCTTGCAGTTGTGCAATCTCTTGGCGCAGGTCTTGCGCACGTGCTGCGAGGTCATCATTTACAACCATCGCACTCGACGCCCCGCTCTCACTCTCACTCACGCTCACAACGATCGCCACATCCTCATTTAACGCTATCGGGCTTACCGTTTGATCCACGGTCTGGCTCACAGCATCATCAGCTTGATAAACCGGTTCTTCTTCGTCTGCCTCACCCGCCTCGTCTGCTTCGATCGCGTCACTGGCCGCAATTTCGTTTAAATCGGCTTGACTTAAATCGGCTTGACTTGAATCGGCTTCACCTTCGCTCTGTGGCATCATCGCGCCCCCTGGCTCGCTTGAACTCGATTTGAGACCATCACCACGATCGGACGAATTTTGGATCGACTCATGGATCGGCTCGGATGGCTCCGGAGAGCGAACATCTGGATCAACGGAATCAACAGGATTACGATCAGTCGGCGTATTCACGATCGCCGCTTCGCTTGAAGCGTTAGTTTCCGAGAGTCGAGAGGCTTCATTCGTATCGTTGAACCCAGCCTCGCCGTTTTGTTCACTGACGGCTTCAGCTTCGATCGCGTCAAATAACGCTGGATCGCCAATATTTGCACTGCCAATATTCGAGACGGAGCTGACAGCCGCACTAGGCTGCGGCTTCGACTCAGAATTATCGAAATGATCAGGATGATTATCGAAATCTTGCGTGAATTTCGGCGTAGTCGATCCTGATCCGTAACCAGGCTCATCGTACTCACGACCGTAATCGTCCGCATCATCCCAGTTACTCGTCTCGCCCTCATCCTCCCAATTGCTCACGTCAGCGCGGTCATCGCGCTGTTTGCGTTGGAGGTCGATCGTCGGGCGATCGTCGTCTCCCCACAAGTCGCGTTCGAGATTTGGGTCGTTGGGTGGCTGGCGGTTAGGCATGGAATATCGAAATCGGGCCGACTAACTAACGGTAGAGCAAATGGACAACAATCGAACAGATCAATCGCGATGATTTAGCGTGCGACGACCGGAATCATCCTAAATTCTCGCGATTTACGCACAATTTAAAGGTCACGATTTAGGCGGGTTCGTGGGTTCGCTCGCGTTTGGATTACGCAATCGATCGAGCGGTACGTGGCGATCGAGGCATTCTCGCAGTTTGCCCGCATTGAACAAAACCGGGAGAAAGTGAATGCTGTTCACTTCGCGAAAATAAAACAAAATGGGAACCGGCGACCAAAAGATTTTCCAGTTCAGCCAATCGCTGTACGGAAACTGACGAAAGCGATCGCCATTGCGCAACACATCCAGAGCCGACGCCGTGAATTCCAGCCGAATGGCGCTGGTTTGTATCATCAGAAAGAGGCCAAACAGCGAAATAATAGCCGCCAACCAAGGCGAGAGCAGGATAAGCGGAATCCCGGCCAGCACTAAAACAATCGGAATGGTATAGCTGGGCTGAAGGCGAACCGTAGTCAACGACACGAAGTCATTAACCGAAGATGGGGTGGTAGGCGGGGGCGATTGGGTCATGACAAGTCGCGCGAGTTCCGAACAGTTTTCAACGCTGGAAACACTCTGAGAATACGAAGGGTATCCGCTAATGCAGCGTGCGGAGGATTCTATCGTCCAGTTTAGTCGTTTGTACCAGGATCGCCAGAGGGGTTTATCAGAAGAATGGGTCTAAAACCCCGTCCTTTTAGGACGGCTTTACAGTGTATGCGCTAAAACTTAAGCATGACTCAACGAGCCTACCGATACCGTTTCTACCCAACCGCCGAGCAAGAAAATCTGTTGCGGCGAACGTTGGGCTGTACTCGTCTGGTCTA
>JAABST010000016.1 GCA_011390275.1 Geitlerinema sp. S16 | reverse complement strand
GAGTCACTGTCGGGGCGGGCGTTTCCGGTGTTAACCCATCCTCAGGAAGTGTCGGCGGTTCTAGTTCTCCCGCTTCAATCACGGGCGGTTGCTGCTCTGTACGGCCTGCACCCTGAAAGCGCTGCACAATCCCCACCGTAACAAGACCAACGACCACCGCCAAAGATACCGCCGCGAGGGGAACCACTGGATTAAACGGTGGTTTAGGTGGCTGAGGTAGTTGAGGGTCTACATCCGCTTGAGCCTCAGGATAAACGGTTGTTCTTCGGGGAAGAGGTTCCGCAGTACCATCACCTAAAAGTGTTGTTTTCTTTGGCATGTCAGACGGAGCTTCGTGAAGCGTGGCGAGGGTTTGTACGATAGCTTGACTTGAACTGGGTCGATCGTGAGGATTCAAAGCGACCATTTGATCGATCAGCGATACCAGTCGATCGCTGCTTTCCAGTTCTCCTTTCCAGTTTAGATGCCCCTGAGCGTCTCGCGAAAACGTATCTGGATCACGTCCGGTGAGCAAAAAGATCAGCGTGCAACCCAGGCTAAAAAAATCGCTTTGGGGTGAAAACTCACCGCGTTCTTGCTGTTCGGGAGCCGTATACCCCTGCTTGGCAACCCGGAGGCGATCGCGAACCTCCGCCCGACAGCGATATTGTGCCGAAGACCCAAAGTCAATCAAAACCGGTTTGTGGTGTTGGCTGGAACGGATGATGTTTTCGGGCGAAATATCACGGTGGCAAAATCCGGCGTCGTGTAGTGCGGCGATCGGCGGCAAAATCTCGCGCAAAAACTCAATGGCAGCAGCTTCACCCAAGACACAATCCTCCCGAACCCGCTGTTCGTAGGTTTCCCCTTCGATAAATTCCTGAATGATGACCGGCTCAGAATCACATTCATCGACATAGCGCAGCCACGCCGGAATCTGGCTGTTGGGTGCGCCAAACTTCCTGAGCGTGTCAGCCTCTTCGCGAAACATACGCTTCGCGAGGTCTCGATATTGCTCATCGATCGCCTCACCGAAGAATTGTTTGATCGCAACTTTCTGCTGAGATTGTGTGTCGATCGCCACATAGTTCTGACTAAACCCACCTTGAGGTAAGCACCGCTCAATGCGATAGCGGTCAAGAATAATCTCCCCAAGGGTATAGGCGGTAGCGTTCATAACAAACAACCAGGCAGCAGCGATGAATTGGATTCGACAGCAAGTCTAGATTTGTGAACAATCAGAACAGCAATAGCCACAAACCCAAACTTATGGTCTCACATTCAGTTGGGATTTGGGGCTATTCATAATCTTTTCGAGACCTCATAAATTGAGATTGTCATAATGACGAGAAGAATCATAACAATCAGGTTAAAAAGGATTAACCTATGACCCTTCTAGCAACTGTTTCTTAGCGAGTTTGAACTCATCCTCATCCAAAAGACCATCCTTATACATCTCAGCTAGCTTTTTCAGCTCTGTCATGACGTTCGATCCTTGAGCAGAAGCCGTTGATGAAGCTGGAGCCGGGGTAGCTTTCGCTCCGGTCTTGTCTGGAGGCAAAGACTTCGGTGGTTGAGGTATTTCGGGTTGAACGATAACCCCCTCTTCCACGTTCATTGACGGAAGGCCATACTTGACGATCGTCTTCTTCACAATTTCGCGATCGCGGCGATAGGCCGGATCATCGCTCCCACCCGTCAGCTCACGCTCGCGCTCCTTCAAGAAGACATCAAATTGATCCGTCAGAGCCTGTTTTGCTTCATTCGACTCCGCAGCAAAGAAGACATTCTCGACTTGCTCTTGGATCGCTTCTTTATCCCGACGACACGTATCGATCGACAAGATCTGTACCGCCTCTTCCCAGTTAGAAGCAATCTCAACTTTTTCTAAACCCGTTGAGGTTTGGCATTGATACCGGATCGTATCTTCCTTACTGGACTTGTTAAACTCAACGTTCAAAATCCCCAAGACACGCGCTAGCAAAACGAGTTCGTAAACCTTGTCATCGGGCGGAAATACATCCCAAAACGGTGGATCTTTCTGAATATGCACGGGGATCGGCAGATCGCGTGACTCACCCCGTAACTGTGCGCGTTTTGCTTCGACCATTTGTCCTTGCCAATCTTGGTAAGACTTCCGCAATTCACGCATTCCTTCGATGCAGCGTAACGAAAACCCACCAATTTCCTGAACAAAGACGATGCGATGGCGTTCTTCTTTCGCAAGCGGCGCAATACTCGATCGGCTGCCAAATTTTTCATCCAACACACCGAGCAATTTCTGCGCGGCTGGATCTTCGGTATCTCGACCATTAACGATCGCCGCCATCTTATTCACTTGTGGAGTGAAGCTAGCATCTTTGCGGGTCATTTCTGTCCGTGACAGAATTAAGAATGGGTTGGATTTGTTGTAGGCGATCGAGATTTGGCTACGAATTTCACTTGTATCATTGTTGTATTGCTTATACAACAAATCACAGGCTGAAAGTTCACGTACTAATTTGCTCGATTGAGGCGCATTCATAATCCGAACGCGAGCTTCATCAAAGATAGTTTGCTGTGAGTCCTGATCTTGCACATCTTCTAAACGTTGCAGATCAAACAAGCGGAACTCACGGTCAGCATTGCGATTTTCTTGCCACAGGGTACTCAGTTGCTTGAGTACAGTCTCGGACATTGTAGAACAAATGCTATTGAGTCCTTGATCGAACAAGTTTTTGCTGGTTTCAGAGACGCCAGATTGTTGTTCAATAAAGTTACGATACAGGTCATTCAAAACTTTACGATCATACAATTTAATACCGTTAACGGTGAGTGCATCGGCGCTATTGGCTTGGTCGTCGGCTCCGCTGGCAAAGGCGTCACGGGAGGTTTGTAACTTCTGAATAAAGCGGCTATATTGCGATTTTAGCTTAACCAAATGTTCTTGCATTCGGACGATGACGGTTTGGGCAAGCTGTCGTGATTTTGCTTGCACGATCGCCTTTAAGCCCTCATTAAGGTTTTGCAGGGCTTCCTCGCACAGCTCTTCCATTTTGCCTTGCTTGGTCAAGCCAAACCGATCGCGATAAAACACGATATCGTTGATTTTTTGAGCGTAAGCTTCTTCAAAGGCATTCTGTTGCTGCTCCCAGGTTTCAAGCTGTCGCTTGAAGCGTTTTTCAGAGTTGATAAAAATCTGCTCAGTTAATTCTAGAAACTGGTCAGCAAACTTTGGCCCACGGTTACGATCTTCCAAGATCCGATAGAGTTCCTCTTCGATCGCCTTACGGGTTTCAACAATGACTCGATCACGGTTTTCATACATTTTGATGAAATAGTCACCATGCATCCGCTCATCCGGGCTATTTCCACTCAAATGCTCCTCTTTATATTTCCGCAATGACGGCTCTAGAAAACTATCCACAAAGTTACGAATAGCTCCTTGCTCTGAGCCGAATAGATTTAGTCCTTCCTTGGTACATTTCAGGCGATCATTTTGGGCGATATCCTGGCGGACTGTGTTCACCCATTCCGTAATAGTTTCCAGTAGCGAGCCTTTACCGGAGGAGGACAAATCAGAAATCAGTTCTATTGGAGTTAGCCGGAGCTGTTTTAAAATATCGCCCTCAACCTGATTACGCATATCTGCGGGTAAGGGTTGTTGCTCATTCAGCCACCAACTCACCAAATCTGCCGATAAGCGCTCCGCAAGAGAGGCTCGAATTTGGGCGATTGGGATTTCAACTGTAGATAAACCAAAGCTCATAAAGTTCTTTGGATATCCCCGCCCACAGGGATCGGCCTGCGCCCAAGAGCCCTTAATGTTGTCGCGAATGGAGCGTTTGTGAGGGGCAAAATCGGAGGTCAGATCGAGGAAAATATTTTGGGCGATCGCCTCGCGAATTTGATCTAAACCAAACTCACCGGCTTCATTTTTAGTGCCGACTAAATAGGTAAAGTCAAACGGCGCACGGTTTTCAATAATTTCATCGCTGGCCGAAGCGCTAAACTGAGCACGATAGCGGGTACGCGAATCCGAAAAATAACTCAACTCCATCAGCGCAGCGTAACCGTTTGCTAGAACCCGATCACCCACATCGATCGCGGCAAATGCGGTTGGCATAGGCACGATCGCAGTTGTGGTTGGACTGGCAATAATGCCCTTAAGCCACGCACGAATGCAGTACGCGAGATCCAAAAGCATACCGCTACCGGTTCCGCCGGACAGTGACCCGACCACAAACACGTTCATCGCGGTTGTCTTCACGGAGACACCGTAGCGATCAAGCATTTCCTGTTCGTTGCCCTTAGCGCGATCGCAGGCCGACGTAAAGGCTTTTTTAATGCCAGAATAGTTATAGAAAAAAGCAAAGCGACCACAGCCGCGAATTTGTCCGGCTCCAGCTTCTAAGGCTGTGACATTTTTTTCTAATTCATTGGGAAACCAGGCTTCAATCCAAGGGAAATTTTGCATATTCTGCAAAATTGAATCAGCATCAATTCCTTTGACTGTGGCGTGAAATTTTTCGTTTTCTTTGAGCGGCGATCCGGCAGAACTCGGATTGCTGACTTGATAGTCTTTGTCCGTATCGATCGATAAAAAGCTCACGATCGGAAAGGCTTTCAGGCTACCATAAACCTCTTCGATCGCGCGGCGAACCCTGGCAATGACTTCGTTCCCGGTTCCTCCAATGCCCACAATGACAGTGGGAATCATTGTTTTATCTTCAACAGCCATACTTTACCTCGCCAATACAGTGAATATAGGGTTTAAATTACGGGATCAATCCCTAGCAAGCATTAATAAATGGAATTCCTGATACTTTCCAAAGTACAGATAACGTAGCAGTTGTCCAAAATAGAGCATTAGCCAGAGCCGCACGTCCAGCTAAATCAATCTTGAGGCCAAACATGCCTTGAAACACCCAGCGATCGAGCGGCAAAATGAGCATCCACATCAACGAAATCCAAGCCATTCCTAACCAAAAGATAATCCATTTAATATTGCTATTAATGTTCCCGAAGAGCTTTTCTTGGAAACTGCTGGCGAGCTGACTGGCTTCGCTGGCCAACAGTAGCCCCCCCGTCGAGGTAGACATTTGGCCGAGCTTGGCGAGATCCGCATCGGGTACACCGACAAAAATGCTATTGATCTTGATGCCTTGGGCAATGACTTGGGTGAGGGTCTGGGGTTCTAGGGGTTTCGTCGGATTGCCATCGGTAACGACCAGTAACTCACGGCATCGATCCTGGACTTGTAAGAGCGCATTACTCGCCTCTGCGATCGCGAGATTCATATTGGTACTATCAGGCTGAAGTACGGAACTTAACGTGGGATCGTCTAACTTGGCGATTAATTCTGCCTCAGCCACTTTGGGATCGGTCAAGAAACCAGAGGTTAAGGGCACGGTTTGCCCACCAAACCCAAAGATTTTGACTTCATTGGGTTGTTTCAGTGTGGATGAACTTTGCTTGAGGTACCCTTGCACGGCCTCAATTTCTTGATTCATCAATGTCCCCGGTTCCGCGTAGGCGGCCAAGTTGCCAGTACTCGAACTGAGATCGATCGCGATCGCTACGGCAACTTTGGGTTTACCGAGGCCAAGCAATGCGGATAACAAGGCGATCGCCAAACACAGCCCGAGGGCGATCGCTGGCACGCTAAACAGAGGGTTTTCAAAAATTGGGCGACGAGCGAGCATGAATCAACTCAATTACGAATAAAAGTGAAACGATAAACCGTAAACAGGGTCGTTCAATCGGTCAAGATAACAAACAACGACTTCAGGTTTTTGTGGATTTCAAAACCTCAAAGGTCTCACTTCCGGCGTGCTTTTTGATCTAGCCAAGGTAGGTGATGGGAGTGTGAACAGACTGAACGGCTGTCGGCCATATCATTGACCTTTGGCGTTTTAGGGTCACACTCCCTTAGGCTGTATTTTTGCCTATAAACACCCCTGTTCCACTGGGACGAAACCAAAGTTTGCACCACTTGGCCCGGCGGATGGGTTGGGCTGTACACAGACCAAGGGAACGCTATTGATCACGTTATAGTCTGCTTGAGTGGCCCCCACTTCAACCCCTTGTTGCAGAAGATTAAAGGCTTGGGTTCGATCGGGGGTGCGGCTCAGAACTCGCGTAAACAAATCCGTTACGTCGTAGGCTGCCGTGGTGCGCCAACTGACTCGCCCCTTCCACAATGAAGCTGTTTCTTTCGAGAAATCCGGATCGTTTTCGTCCCAACGCCACGGCACGGCCAGCACCATGTCATTTACCGCCGCATCGCCGTTAATCAGCAGTTGTGGCGAATATAGGGCGGCATCACCCATTAATAGGAGCTTGCCAGTACCGAGAGCCGTGTTGCTTTGCGCGACACTGATCGCGATCGCGACGCCGGTATCTCCGGGTAAGGCGAGCAAGAGCGAGTTGGAACCGTTGGATTTCGCAGTATTGACAATGCTTGCGCCATCCAGGTTGCGCTCGCTGCCAATGTCGATCGATTTGAGCAGTGTACCGGGCGAGGCGAGGCTGGCTTCGTTGGCCTCAAACTGTTCTTTGATGTAGTTGCTGTACGGATTCGTCGAGTCAAAGACGATCGTGACCTTCGCTTCGGATTTGACCGTTTTGGCATGGTCAATCAAAGTCCCGAGCGCCTTGATCACATACTGCTTATATAGATCGTCAACCCCTTGGGCGATCGGCACGGTGCGGAGCGTACTGTTACCCGACCCGACGGGATCTTGTAGCTCGATCGTCATCGGCGCCAAGACTGGAATACTCTGTGCTGCATAGCCTTGGAGAATGGCGGCACTGTATTGGTCTGCACCATGACCAATAACGCCCAACACCTGCTTGGCTCCCATCAGGACACTGGCTAATTGTCCTTCGAGGGTATTTTCTGGTGTCGCTCCGCTCGAATCAACGATGACAACGGAGAGTAAACGCTCCACATTACTGTCGTTATATTTTTTCTGAGCGGTGGCGACGCCGCGCAAAATCTCTTTGCCGGTGTCGGTATCAAGCGGGATGGGGATCACGGCTGCGATAACCAAGGGATTCCCGGTTTGCATCGCTTTCGCGTTGTTGAAATAAATCTGCGCTTCGGGATCATTGGCATCAGCTTTTAAGGCTTTGTCATACCAGGTAACGGCAGCATCCCAATCCGCCAACATGAATTTTGTGGCCGCTTGCTCTTTGTCTTCAAAGTTGGAGGTTCCGGTAAGTAGGACGCGCTCCCCTTGGCTGACTAGGTTGACGAGGGTTTTGTCGGCGCAGGTGCTAACGAGATCGTCAGGGTCAACTTGCTGACAGTTGGCGATCGGTAAGGCGGCGGTTCCAGCTCCACTGGTTGCACTGGTATTGCCGGGTGTCTGAGTCGTACCTCCTTGTGCTTGAGGATTTACGGGTTCGGCTATGATGCCTCCTGAATCGGGTGATTCCGGCTCGGACTTATTTAAAAGCTTGCTCACACCAAAGCCGCCTACCGCTAAGACCGCCACCGCAGCGACACCTGCGGCAATTGCGCCGATCGGTGGTTTTGACCCCGTTCCACCAGACCCGCCAGATCCTCCAGGCCCACCAACAGCATCGGCTTTGGTCATGCCACAGACATCACAGACAACTCCCTGATTGCTTTGGGGTGGGTGAGGATCAAATGCCGTACCATCGAGTTTTCTACCAGTACAAGTCCACTCAGACATACCAAAATCACTCCTCTATTTAGTCAAAACAAATGGCACTTTTCAGACCTAGAAGTTGACCTCTAGATTTGGCGTAACCTTGGACTTCGCACAGTATAACCACTCAATCAAAAATGCCAAAATATTGATCGATCATTGTTAGGGATTCATACCAATCTCTGTTGTTTTGTAACTCCGTAAAATTACGGATTCTCCTGCTCGTAATGTTACTTGATTAACCCAAAATGCCGTACCACGCTCAAGCACCGTTGCAATGGGAATGCTCCAACTTGACTCCTCTGGCGGGGGGGAAAGCTCCGGTTCAATGGAGCGGCCATCTGGATAGACAAACGGATTGCCCCACAGGGGATAAGCGTGTAAGCCATTAATGGCAATCAGTTCACCGCGCAAGTTTAAGACGGGGCCACCGCTCATGCCTTTTTCGATCGCGTTGCTGTAGGCAAATTGATAGCCATCCACAAGCGACTCGTCCAAAATATGAACGATTTTTCCTTCCGTCCAATGAAATTCGCTATTTTCGGGTGTGATCAGATCGGCTCGATCGAAGGGAAATCCGACGGCGATCGTGGTTTCGTTCAGTTGTACCTCCGTTTGAACACTGGCAACGTTGTAGGGTCGAGAGCTAGAAAAACGTAAAATTGCAAGGTCATAGCCGCCGATTCGATCGTCTAGGACGATCAATGTGTTGTAGACCTGTCGGTCGAATGTCTGAATATTTACGGAATCATCCCGAATTACGTGGGAATTGGTCACAACCCAATAATCCCAGCCCCCTGGTGTGGGCTGTTGTTGGATAATCACTCCGGTTCCCCAACTGGTTTCGCCCCAGACAGTGACGGTGAAGGCGCGAATCCGATCGCCGAGGGGGGTATGTTCGAGGGAGGGGAAATGAGACGGAGAGGGTGGTGGTGGAGTATTGTCGATTCCAGAAAAAGCGTGACGCAGCGCCAGGGCGTTGAGGGAGGATGTTTCGCTGGCGAGTGGGGGATCGGCGTTAGGAAGGCTCGATGCTTCGGATTCGTCCGTCCGATCGGATTCTGACGCTGGTTCTGCGTTCTCTGAATTTAGCGAAGAGTCGATATTTTCCAGCTTTGGAGCGTCTGGCGTTGGGGTTTCTGGCGTTGAGGTTTCTGAGCTTGAGGTTTCTGAGGTTGGGGTTTCTGAGTCTGAGGTTTCTGAGCTTGAGATCTCTGGCGTTGAGGTTTCTGAGGTTGGGGTTTCTGAGGTTGAGGTTTCTGAGTCTGAGGTTTCTGAGTCTGAGGTTTCTGGTGTTGAGGTATTTAAGGGTGAAATCTCCGAAGTTTCAAATGTCAATACAGGTTGCTCTTCCTGTGCGAGGACTTTCCCGGATGAACCGCCAAGTATTCCACCCCAAAAACTGAGCCATAGGATTGTGATCAATGCGGAATGCTGGTAACCACGAGTAAGCATAAATATAAATTAAGACTCGACTGAGTAGAGAATAGCCGAAGATTACTTTTTGCCTTGCGTAAAGTTTGTGGATGGATTTCAGGAAGCGAGACCTTTGAGGTTTCCAAAACCTCAAAGGTCTGAAGTCGCCGTTTATGATCTTGGCCTACTTAAATACAGTTAGTAAGCGATGATGCCATCGAGTCTAATTGCTAGGGACAACAAAGACTTCACCGGTTTCACTACCAGCGACAACACGGCCATCGGGTAACCACAGAACGCTCGTAATGGGATCATCAAAGTAAGCCGGTGTCATAGGTCGGTTGCCATTTAAATCCCAAAAGGACACTTCACTGACGCCCGTGCTGTCGCGTTCTGCACCGATTACGATCATTTGCCGATCGGGCGATAAAGCCAACGACGCAACTTCCCAGCCGGTGTCAAAGATTTGGCGTTGTGTTTGACTTGCTAAATCCCAAATCGATACATTGCCGTAAGAATCACCGACGACTAAACCCGAATCGTTGGCTAAATATTCCATTCCGGTGATGGTGTTGTCTGAGCCATTAAAGCGAGCGGCTCGCCCACCATTGGCAACATCCCAGATCATGACGATACGACCTGTGCCTGCGGCCATATATTGACCGCCATAGGACATAGCCAATGCCCCTGGTGCAACGATCGCATCGTTATACTCACGCATCAGTGACAGATTGCTTACGGTATACTGCTCCACCTTTCCACTCAGACCACCGGCCAAGAGGGTCGAACCACTACGACTAAACACGAGGCCGCTCACTGCGCCGCTGCTCTGGTTCAGGGTTCCTTGCAGTTGTCCGGTGCTGGTGTTCCACAGTTGAATCACACCGTTAACGTCGCCGCTGGCGAGGATGTTACCGTCGGGGCTGAAGGCGAGCGATCGGACGCGGGTGCTGTGTCCGTTGAGGGTGCGGGTGGAGCCTTGGGAGTAAAGATAGACGCCGCCGCTCTCTAAACCCGCCGCAATGTGGTTACCATTCGGACTCATCGCCAAGGTTTCTACAAGACTATTTGCAGTGAAGAGAGTATCTGGGTCTCCTGGATTTTTTGGAGGTGGTGGGGTTGGGGTTGGGGTTGGGGTTGGGGTTGGTGTTGGGGTTGGTGTTGGTGTTGGTGTTGGGGTTGGTGTTGGTGTTGGTGTTGGTGTTGGTGTTGGGGTTGGTGTTGGAGTCGGTGTTGGAGTCGGTGTTGGATTGACAGCGATACGCACACCCGAAAAATTATCATATTGCGACAGGATGGCGGCCTCGTACTCACCGGCGCTGAAGGTTGGGAGTAAAATGCGTGCTTGGGCTTCATCTCCACTTGCAGCCTCAATATCTGAGTTAGCTCGCCGTACTGCGGCACGGGAGAAATAGGCGAAGGGATGTTCTAGGGTGTTGACAGCATCGGTGGCAGTGGTGATGGCTTCGCTGGGTGATCCTTTCTCGCTATAACTGCGGGCTTGGAGGGAGAGTGCAACAACGCGAAGACTTCCAGTTAAGCCGGGAATGGCGCGGCGCAGATCTTCGATCGCGTCGTTATGCCGACTGAGTTGAGCATTAGCCGCGCCTCGGACTAAATAGGCTTGGGCATTGTCAGAGTCGAACCGTAGGGCGTTACTGGCATCGTCGATCACGTCATTCCAATCTCGCCCGATCGCAAACTTGGCAAACGCACGACCGACAAGAGCATTGGCCGATTGTGGATTGAAGAATAACCCCTGAGAAAAGTCGGCGATCGCGGCACTGTAATCACCGCGTCTCATTCGTTCCTCCGCATTGACAATGAATGCTTCAGGAGCCAGATTGGTAAACGTCGTAATCGGAATTCCCCAGTTAAAACCGGCTGTAATTTGAATCAACTCACCCGACTCCGTGGTGATCTCCTGCCCGTCGGCTGCACCATGCATGGCAACCAGAAAACCATCGTTATTGAGGACTGGACCGCCGCTCATCCCAGCTCTTGTATTGGAGCTATACCCTAATTCATAACCGCCTTGAAATTGCACGCTCGATCGAATCGATACCTGACCGGGCGAAAAGACAAATTGACCGCCAATACCCGCAGAGAAGGATGACGGCCAGCCTGAAACATAAACCGGCGATCCCAAAACGAGAGCATTTGGATCACCGAATCTGGCGAGTGTATGGCGACCGGATGGCGCTTCAAACGCCATGATGGCCATATCAACATTCTTTAATCGAATAATATCGCCGCCTTGGACAGCATAACGCCGCTCATCTTGGGTGACGATAGTATATGGGGGGTTTTGTACCACGTGAGCGGCAGTTAGGACGTAATAGGTTCCATCCTGGAAGGCAATCAGTGTGCCACTCCCCACCCGGCTATCCCCAGCTTCAATTCGGACTGTGACCTCCTGGGCGGTTTCACCAACGGCTTCCGAATCAGCCCAGGCAGGTTGAACGAGGGTGACTAATGTACCAAGTAAAACCAGCGGGACGATGGTCGAACGCTGCGGGAAGAAGGAAGACATCAGGGATTAATGGGAGATATTTAAGAAAACGTGGTCAAGACTGGTATGAATATACTGGATTTTGACACGAGAGAGAGTCTCTATGTTCATGTCTTTTGTAAGGTAAAAATCCTGAATATATAAAGCTTTTTTACCTCGTATATATACTGATAGATGTCAAATTCAGTTGTACGATCGAGAGTGACGACAATCACAAAAATGGCAATTCTTAATCATTCCAACAACTTCATGAATAACACATACAAGTAGAGCAATAAAATAAAAGTAGACTTCGTTTTCGTGGAAATGTTGTCGAGCTTTAGCCCCAGAAAACAGTGTTAAAGTGCAACAACGATTATTTATCCTGGGCTACTTAGCACATACTTTTAGCTTGTCTGCAACCAGGATTTTACGTTGCCTGAAGTGGCATTTAAACCAAACGTCGAATCAGTTCTAGCGGCAATCCATCGGCGTCGGCGATAAAGGCGACCTCGTAGATTCCCGATCCGATTTGCTGCTGCTGCGGTTCGAGCAACACAGTTAATGTCACATCAAAATTATTCGATTCTTCTGATGTAACCGATCGCCCGAACCGCGATCGCACCTCGTTAAGCCAGTCGGGTAATGATGTTACGCGATCGGTTAAATCAAACGAAAGGTGATAGTAACCGACGTAATGCTCATCGTGAAAGGCGTCTGGCGCGGGTTTTGGCTCGGGAATCTCGATCAGCTCAATACGGCCATCGAGTCCATCCGCGCGATCGCTGCCCTCCATCCAACACGCCAGCGTATAGCCCGTCGTAAACCGCTCAGACACCGTGAACCCCAACCGCTCATAAAATGCGATCGCGCGGTGAATATTCGCCGTCCGAATCGAAGCATGATGCATCGCTAGCTTAATAATTAAAAAAACGAACGTAAAACCATTCATTCTGATTCACGAATCCGGATTCATCGTTAGTCCGAAATCATGGCTATTCCAATACCTGAAAATAGGGGTAACGTACCGGCGCTCCAGGTTCTTTTTCCAGGTCAAAATTAATCGTGCCCCAGCAGGGTTCGTTCTCCGCGCTCGGACTAAACTTGACGGGCAAACCGTAAAGCTTGAGGGGCGAAGGATCGTCGGGATTACGGTAGGAGATGCCCCGATCGAGGTAGCTCGCAATTAGGGATTGGTAGCGGGCGGCGATGATCACGCGGGTGGCTCGATAGCCCTGGGTGTAGAGCCGATCGAGCGCTTCGTGAATCTCGAAGCGAATGCCGTCTGGGTGGGTATGCTGGCGATACCAGCGGCCTTCCCAGTAGCGCCAGCAGCGACTGGACTGTAAATGAACCAAATCATTGGTTTTCGGATTGACCTCAAATGCACCATGACGCGAACACAGGTAACTATCCGTCAGGGTGAGAGCCGGAATCATTTGGTGACAGTGGGGACATTCGATTTCTGGACCGAAGATCGGGTATTGGGCGCTAAGGTCGAAGTCGCGATCCATGGGCAAAAGGTGAGGGGGGGGTCAAGCAAACGGAGCGAGAACGGACTGATTCCTCGATCGAGGCCGAACCTACCCACTATTGTAGTTAGTGTCGATTGTTTGGAACGGAGCAGCACGGTGAGCGCAACCGAGGAAACGAGAATGCCGGTCACGCCAGAGAACGATGTCCGATCGCTGGACGCAACCTTTGACGCGACCTTCTGGCCGCCGGTCAATCGCGATCGGGCGGCCTTTGTCGCGGCGAATGCGACGGTGATCGGTCGGGTGACGCTGGCGACGGGGTCGAGTGTTTGGTATGGCGCAGTGGTGCGGGGCGATGTGGAGGCGATCGCGATCGGCGAATCGAGCAATGTTCAGGACGGGGCGATTTTGCATGGTGATCCGGGCAAGCCGACGATTTTGGAAGATTTCGTGACGATCGGCCACGGCGCGGTGATCCATAGCGCGACGATCGGGCGGGGGAGTTTGGTCGGCATTAAGGCGGTGGTGCTGGACGGGGTGACGATCGGTGCGGGGAGCATTGTCGGGGCGAGTGCGCTGGTGACGAAGGATGTGCCGCCGCGATCGTTGGTGGTCGGCGTCCCGGCGAAGGTGGTGCGCCCGGTGTCAGAGGACGAAGCGTTAGAGCTGATCGACCATGCGAAAAAATACGAAAAACTGGCGCGAGTTCATGCGGGAACCGGCACGGATTTAGGGTTTGAGCCTCCAAGTTCAGCTTCAAATACGGCTCCGAATGCGGCTCCGAGTGCAGCATCGTGATTGAAGTTGAAGTTCATGCCGCCTTACGTGATTTTCTTCGCGCTCACCCCGATTATCAGTGGCCGCATTATTTAACGATGGCGCGACTGGTGGCGCGGGCAATGCGCCTGGGACGGAGTGCCTCGATTCAGGCGGGAGCCTTTTCGAGCTGTTATCCGGAAGTGAGTTTGGGCTACCTGATGCCGCTGCTGATCTGGCCGCAGGCGGCGATCCTGGTGGCGGATGATGCGCTGCGATCGCGCCTATTGCGGGTTGAAATTCCTCAGCTTTTGGCCTGGACACAGCTTGAAACGGAAATCGTCGAGGGCGATCACTGGCCAAGTGACGAGTTTAACGGTTTATTGCTGGTGTCTCCGGCGGATTGGCTGGGCGATCGACTGGGCGATCGGCGACGTTTTCCCGCTGATGTGCCGACCATTATCGATGACCTCGATCGGCTAACCGACACCGCGCGGCGATTGTTGACGATCGAGCTGCACGATCGCGACTGGAGTGAAGGTCTTGAACCGGCAGACGATCCAGCCGCAGCGATCCGAGCACTGCGGGCAGAGTTGGTGCGATCGTTGTTTCAACATCCGCCCAATCCCTACGATGCCTACCTGTTAGACGTGGACGAACAGGCCGCGCTACGGGAAGCGGTGGCCTTGCTGATTGACACAAAAACACCACCACCCCGCTGGATCGATTTACACCACGCCCTCAACGACCCCAATTGCTTTCTCTGGGCGCAGCTCGATCGCGATCAGGGCGGTGTCATTCTCCACCACAGCCCCGCCAGTATTGCCCAGTCGCTCACGACGGTATGGTCACAGCAGCCGATCGTCGCAATTAGCGGTGCGATTTCGCTCCCAGATCACCACATCGAGCATCTTCGCCGTGACGTGGGTTTGGCCGACGTGACCTGCGTTCAGTTCAACCCCGATCGTCAAACCGCCGGTGTTCAGCTTTATCTCCCCGATCACCTACCCCTACCCAACACCCCCGCCTATAAAGCAAAATTACTCGATGAACTCCACCGCCTCATCCGTGCTGTCCAAAATCTACCCCGATCGCTCGATCGCTTTACGTCCCCTCTTACCGAACCCCTAACACCTGATGCTACGTCATCACAGACGACCCAACCCAACACCACCATCGCGATCGCGATCGTCATCGGCGATGAGCCACTGAAACAGTCGATCGGGGCGCTGCTTGCGGCGGAATTTGGCTCACGGGTGAAGGTAGAACGGGCAGACCTGGCGGCGTCGGATATTTTGGTGTGCGGTTGGGAATTTTGGTGCGATCGCCAGGGTCAATTGCCCACACCGCATGTGTTTGCGATCTCGACTCTGCCGTTACCACCGCTCGAACATCCCCTCGTCGCCGGTCGCGTCGCCTGCTCCAAACAGCAACGTCAGGACTGGTTTCGGCGTTACCTTTTACCCGACGCCATGCGGACGCTGCAACGGGCGATCGCGCCGGTACGATCGGCGCAGGGTGTCGTCGCACTGTGCGACACGCGGGCGATTTATCGCAGCTATGGCAAGCAAATTTTGCGGGCGATTAGCCCCTATTCGGAGCTTCGCTATCTCGATGCCAATTTGCTATCCGGGTTAACCTCACCGGAGGAATAAGGCCGGACGATTTGCTCGATCGCGTCGAAATCCCAGCGATCAGCGTCGCCACTCGGAACCGGCAGAACATTGAGACTTGTAAAACCTTCGTTGAGATGGGGAGGAGAGGCGTGAAGGCTGGCGTGCATCGCATCAATAATATGAGCGGGAATGGTGCGATCGCGATGACGATTATGGCGGTGGCATTCGTCGAGCGTCGTGGTCAATTGCCAGCCGTGGAAATGTATTGGACGATCAGGAGCAAGGCGCTGAGTTTGCTGTTTCAATTGGCGCAAAATATCGAGGCGGTGTGGCTGTTGAGCGTTGGTTGCATCGTAAAGAATTGGACGATCGGCAAGGACAGCATCTTGAGCCTGTTTTAGGATTTCACTCAAAATTTCACCCCAGTCCCCTTGCTCAACGGGGTTGCCGTAGAGGGCGGCGCGGATGCGATCGGTCGAAATGTAATACAGACTAGAATCGTTGCGACACCATTGTTGAGCGAGAGTGGTTTTGCCGCTGCCGGGGATGCCGATGAGGATATGACATTGAATGGGGCTGTTCATTCCATGATATGGAGGCGATGTGGGGCGATCGGCTGTTTGTCGGTCATGACAATTCGCCGCCTGTGGTCATAACTACGGATCACAAAACCGGGTTTCTCGTATTACTTCAGCTCTTGCCATATCGTTAGTCTAGAAACCCGGTTTTTGGGTGATTTCATTCTGATTCAAGCTTGATTGAATCAGAATGAAATCATCGATACCCGGATCATAGATACCCCTTCACCATTGCACCAAGATCCATACGAACCCCCTCGCCACTCGCAACCATTTTCCATTCATCATTATGGCGGTATACCTCCGCAAGCACCATACCCGTACAGCCTTGATATTGCTGTCCCGACAATGTGTAACGGGCGATTTCACGATTACTGCCAAGGTCAACTAAGCGGACAAAGGCATTTTCAATTTGACCAAAGTCCTGTTGCCGCTTAACACAATCGTAGATATTAATCACGAAAACTAGCTTGGCAATGTGCGACGGAATTTGGGGTAATTCAATCAAAATTTGTTCGTCATCTCCATCACCTGCCCCGGTAAGGTTATCGCCGAGATGTGTCACCGAACCGGAGGAATGTCGCAGGTTGCCGAAGTAAACAATATTCGATTTATCTCTGAGTTTATCTTGGCTGTCGAGACACAAAACCGATGCATCAAGATCAAAGTCTGACCCCCCGCTAAAGAGACCCATCAAACCACCGGATTTTTCGATCACGTCCCAGCCTAAGCCACACATCAAACGGGTTAAGTTAGGTGCTTCTTTTTTTAGGGAGATCCGCTGTCCTTTTTGCAAATTGATCGCCATATCTTGTCACTATCCTAATTAAATAAAATCCGTAAATTCAACCCGGTAGCACCAGCTTTGAGCTTGCAGATAACCAGGGTGCTCATGCTACCTAGGCTTTTACACATTTGGAGATTTTTTCTCAGGCTAGGCATCACAAAGGATGAATTTTTCGACCTAGCCTAATAGCTCTTACCGGGCTATTAATTCGAGTAGCGATTGAGCAAAGCTTGCAATCCGCCCTGATAGCCAGCTCCCACAGCATTCATGCGCCATTCTCCGCCTTTGAGATAGAGTTCGGCGACGATTAGGGCTGTTTCGATCGAATAGTCTTCAGTCAGGTCATAACGCAGAACTTCAGTTTTGTTTTTAACGTCTACGAGACGGATAAAGGCGTTTTGAACCTGACCAAAGTTTTGGCTGCGCTGGTCGGCGTCGTGAATCGTGACGACGAAGACGAGTTTTTGGACATCGGCAGGGATTTTTTTCAGGTTAACTAAAACGACTTCATCATCGCCATCTCCAGTTCCGGTGAGGTTATCGCCGAGGTACTCAACGGAGCTATTTGGATCAGGGCTTTTGGTGTTGTTGTAAAAAATAAAGTGGGAATCAGATAGGATTTTTTCGTTGGCTCCGAGCATAAAGACGGAGGCATCTAGGTCGAAGTCAACTCCGGTGTCTACTTTTTTGACATCCCAGCCAAGTCCGACCATGGCGGCGTCTAAGCCCGGTGCGACTTTTTCAAGTGAGACTCTTTGGCCTTTTGAGAGTGAAATTCCCATGTGTTTTTCCTGTTGGTTGTGGTTGCAAGTTACTGGATCAAGTTTACTGGTCTTTCAAAGCTTTTAAATAATCAATAGCGGCGTCTAATCGCGAGGGATATGATTCTGCGAATTGCTCGAACCACATGCCTTCCTCGGAATAGGCTTCAAGTTGATCTAGCCATTGTTTTGCCTGGGCGATCGTCTGTTTTTTCTGCTGTTGTCGGCGTTGTTCAGCGAGTCGAATCTCGTCTACATTTTGGATGGGTAGGTTAGGTTGAGTCTCCTGTTTTTGTTGGTGGTGTTGTCTAAGTTGATCAAGGGGGTCGATCGCAGGATGGTTGGGGTTTGGAGTTTGGGTGTTGTGTTGGTGTTTTGCTTGGTGTTTTGCTTTGAGCTGTTGGTAGTCGGTAATAAAGCTATCGGGTTCAGCGGGCTGTTTTTTTGGATGGTTTTGATGGTTTTGTTTAATCTGCGCAAAGGGATCTTCGTCGATGTCGGCAGGTGGTTGCGGGTGTTCATGATGTTGAGATTTAATGCGTCGGAGCAAATCGTCTAGGTCATCTGAACGATCGCCATTGTTGTTCACGGTGGATGTTGTTGGGGGTGGTGTTGCGGTATGGTTTTCCCTATTCGGTTGGGATGATCCGGCTTTACTCTGATGTTAGCTCATGGGTTTTGAGGGTGGTCTGTATGGCCGATAACTCCATCGTTGCTGTCATACGCAGAGCGTAAAAACGATAAAAATGCCACAACTCCGCTCTGATACCAATTCTTTAAATGACTGCGACGCAAAAAAAAACTTTAAAACCTTTGGCAGACAAAGCTCACAGGGCTTTTGAGCGTCTCTCGATTGTAAAGAACTGGTATGACGCAAAATAAGGGAGTAATGCCCGTAAATCATCGCCTAGCGAGTCTTGTTATAGTTTGTAAACAGAATTGACGCCTAATCGTTTGGCTCACAGGATCTAAACTCTGCGACCAACCAACCCCAAACCAAACCCGACTCCCACTCCATAACTCAGACCCCCATGAACGACACCATGCCCTGGTCACAGCGTCTCGGCGCTGCCGCCTTTTACCTCATCCCCCTCATCGAAAGCCTCGATTTTGCCTCCTTTATTTTTCGCGACCTGCCCGCCCTGCAATACCTCTTTATTCCCCTCGTTCCCGTCATCCAAATCTACGAAGCCATCCCCTTCGGTCGCCTGCTGATTTTCTTCGGGATCTTCTTCGGCATTGTGCGCAGCGATCGCTTCTCCGACTTCATCCGCTTCAACGCGATGCAAGCCCTCCTCGTCAGCATCATCGTCTCGATTAGCGGCTTTCTCCTCAGCCTGCTCGCCCCCAGCTTCGGCACAATCCCGCTCCTGGTCGAAACCCTGGTCAATACCCTCTTCTTTGGTGTCGTCGTCGCCGCCGGTTACAGCATGGTGCAATCCATCCGTGGCGAACGCGCCGAAATCCCCGCGATCTCCGAAGCTGCCGAGCTGCAATCACGGATGTAATCCCGGCCTAATCCCGGCCTAATCCCGGCGCAACCCCAACATCATCGGCAGATTCTCAAGATCGAACCATCTAGGGGTTTGATCTCGACGGTCTAACCGTATAATGTTAATTCGGTAAAAAATTCTTCGATTCAACCCCAAACGAATCACCTAACAGACGATGATCAAACTCAGACTGAAGCGCTTCGGTAAAAAACGTGAAGCTAGCTACCGGATCGTAGCGGCTCAAAGCACCTCGCGTCGCGACGGTCGCCCCCTCGAAGAACTCGGCTTCTACAACCCCCGCACCGACGAAGTTCGCCTCGACACTGAAGCGATCGTGCGTCGTCTCAAGCAAGGCGCACAACCGACCGAGACGGTTCGCTCTCTCCTGCGCAAAAACAATGTCTTCGAGCTTCTCAAGTCCGGAACCGACGCCTAACCGCGACGCCCGATCGAACATCATGACGCCCGACGGTAAACCGGAAACAACTCCGGACTACGTCGGGCTTGTGCGTTTTCTGATTACGCCTTTTCTCCAGCATCCTGACGCGCTGAAAGTCGATTGTGAACGATCGCACCAGCGCGTGTTTTTGCGTGTCGCGATCAATGATGCCGATCGCAGTCGAGCTTACGGACGCGGCGGGCGCAACATCGATGCGGTGCGCCATGTGCTGACCGCGTGCGCCCAGGTGGCGGGCGAGATCGCTCGTCTCGACATTTTTGGCGGTGCGCCCGAAGCCTCCGATCCGGCAGCACATCACAGCACACCTCGCGATCGGCATCCACCGACCTCGCATCCCGCTCCACCCAAACCCCGGTTACGCAGCGAGCAGCCAAATCTTGCACCGGATCTCGATGCTGACATCAGTCATCCAAGATAAGAAACAGTGACTTTAGGGACTTCAGATTAATCCGCGTCGTTTTCGTGTGTTTTCGTTCTTTTCGCCTCAACCTTCGTTAGCAGTTCAGCGTTTACAGCCTTAATGTCCCAACGGTCTACCGTTCAATTACCCAGCATCGAGAGCGCGATCGCCCTTGCAGGCGCTCAGGAAAAAACGCTCAAAGCGATCGGCAACCTCACCGGAACCACGCTGGTTTTGCGCGGTCAAGACGTCGAAATTGACGGCCAACCGAAAGCCGTGGAACGCTGCTTGAAGCTGATCGGCTTACTCGAAGATCAGTGGGGAATTGGCAAAGCCGTCACAGAAATCGACATTAAGACCGCCGCCCATGCCCTCGATACCGATCGTCAAGGCGAGTTAAAAGATCTGCGCGATGATGTTCTGATCATCACCCGGCGCGGCGAGAAAATCCGCGCTAAGACGTTTCACCAGCGGCAATACGTCCGCACGATTCGCAATAATGACCTGACCTTTTGCATCGGCCCCGCTGGAACCGGCAAAACCTACATCGCGGCAATGATGGCGGTGCAAGCCCTGCTCAATAAAGATTACGAGCGGCTAATTTTGACCCGTCCAGCGGTGGAAGCGGGGGAAAAACTCGGCTTTTTGCCGGGAGATTTGCAACAAAAAGTTAGCCCGTTTTTGCGTCCGCTTTACGATGCGCTGTACGAGACGATCGACGCCGAAAAAATCCCCGACCTGATGGAGCGCGGCATTATCGAAGTTGCACCGCTGGCCTACATGCGCGGTCGGACGCTGAATAATGCCTTTGTAATTTTGGATGAGGCGCAAAACACGACGCCCGCCCAAATGAAAATGGTGCTAACCCGGTTGGGCTTTGGCTCGAAAATGGTGGTTACCGGCGACATTACCCAGAACGATTTACCGTCTTATCAAACCTCGGGTTTAACCATCGCTCAACATATCCTGAAAAATGTGGACGGGATTGGAGTCTGTCATCTCACCTCGGCGGACGTGGTGCGTCATCCCCTGGTGCAGCGAGTCGTGGCGGCCTACGAAGTCTATGAGGCCGAGCAAGCTCCGAAACCGAGTCCGGTTAAACCACGCCGCGCCGATCGCGAGCCTTAATGAAACCATGCCGAAACAACGCCTCGATATGCTGCTTGTGGATCGCGACCTCTGCCCGTCGCGTCAGCTTGCCCAGCGCTGGATTCGGGCGGGCGAGGTCAAGGTGAATGAGACGGTGATCGATAAGCCGGGAACGACGGTGGATGTGGAGGCGAATATTGTCGTGAAGGCGCGATCGCGCTTTGTGTCGCGTGGTGGCGAGAAGTTGGCGAAAGCCTTGGAGGTGTTCCCGATCGAGACGACGGAGCGCGTGTGTCTCGATGCGGGGATTTCCACCGGTGGTTTTACTGATTGTTTGTTGAAAAATGGGGCGACGCTGGTGTACGGCGTGGATGTGGGTTACGGCCAAGTGGCCTGGAGTTTGCAGACGGACGATCGCGTGATTGTGCGCGAGCGGACGAATATTCGCCACCTCCAACCGGAAGAACTGTACACCGACGATCGTCCGCATCCTGACCTTGGCGTCACCGACGTTTCGTTTATTTCCCTGACGAAAATCTATCCGGCGCTACATCGTTTACTAAGCTCACCACGTGAACTCGTTGTCCTGGTCAAACCGCAGTTTGAGGTGGGAAAAGCGCGAATCGGTAAAAACGGCGTGGTGCGCGATCCGGTGGCGAAGGTGGATGCGATTCGCGGGGCGATCGAGGCGGCGCAGGCACTAGGCTGGCAGGTGCGAGGGCTGACGGGGTCGCCGATTACGGGGCCAGCGGGCAATACGGAGTTTTTGTTGTGGTTGAGTGAGGCGGGGGAGGTGCTGGCCTTGGATGATGCCGCCATTCGGGCGATCGTCGATCAGGTTGATCGCGATCGGGCAAAGGCCAAACATCCCGATTAAACCAGTGTGATCGTTCCCCGTAGTTTGTCTGTAGACGATCGAGTCTTGACCGAACCGCAGCGATCCCCGCCCCAACCTCAGCAGCTTGGGATAAAGATCTTAGAATAGGTAAATCTGAAATAGGTAAACCTGAATACAGAACTGGCAACGAATCTCTGAACCGCAGGCCGAAAATGCCTTGGGATAGAGCCGCCGCCGACCTCTGCGATCTTTTGCCTATCCTTATCGACGTACATCACAGTCTTTCTTTGCTTCAACAGCTTCACAACACTATGGTCTTGGCGCAGCACGGCATCGTAAACAATACCCATATCGAGAACTACAAAGTTCTCCCGACGCCGAACGACATCAAAAGCGAGCTGCCGCTCACTGATCGCGCCGAGCATACCGTCCTCGACTCACGCCGTCAGCTCGAAAATATCCTCGACGGTAAAGACTCGCGTAAATTTGTCGTTGTCGGCCCTTGCTCGATTCACGATCCCGAAGCTGCCCTCGATTACGCCCGCCGTCTCAAGCCACTCGCCGATCGCGTCCAAGACAAACTCTTGATCGTCATGCGCGTCTATTTCGAGAAACCGCGCACCACCGTCGGCTGGAAGGGTCTGATCAACGATCCGAATATGGATGACTCGTTCCACGTTGAAAAAGGTTTACGTTTAGCGCGTAAACTTTTGCTGGAAATCGCCGAACTGGGGTTACCGACGGCGACCGAAGCGCTTGACCCGATCGTGCCGCAGTACATTAGTGATCTGATCGCCTGGTCGGCGATCGGCGCACGCACGATCGAATCCCAAACTCACCGTGAGATGGCGAGCGGTCTCTCGATGCCCGTCGGTCTGAAAAACGGCACGAACGGCAGTATCGATGTGGCGCTGAATGCGCTGAAGGCGGCGCGTGGCGCTCACAGTTTCCTTGGCATTAATGCTGATGGCCAGGTCAGCGTCTTCAATACCAGCGGTAACAACTACGCTCACATTATTTTACGAGGTGGGAAACAGCCGAACTATCAAGCCGACGCGATCCGTGAGGTTGAAGCGCAGATTACCGCAGCGGGCTTAACGCCGCGTTTGGCGATCGATTGCAGTCACGGTAATTCTAGTAAGGATCACAATCGTCAGAGTGCGGTAATGCGCGATGTGGTGGAGCAAGTTTGCGCGGGCAATGGCTCGATCGTGGGCATGATGCTCGAATCGAACCTCTTCGAGGGCAATCAAAGCCTGACGGAGGATCTAAGCCAGCTTCGCTACGGCGTTTCGGTGACGGATAAATGTATTAACTGGGAAGAAACCGAGGCGTTGCTGCTTGACGCACACGCGAGCCTCTAGACTTCTAGGCTTAAATCCCTGGGTGGGCGATGCCCACCCTACTGGCGCGACCTAGTTAAAGTAGTAATTTAGAATTCTTCTATATCGCTTACTAGGTAAGGAATTCAAGGATTTTTGAATATACACATTTAGTTAAGTCGCGCCACTACGGCTATGGCGTTCCGTGGCTGTTAATTTTTCACGTTTTTCACGTTCCGAACCCTTGTCCTCTCAAATTCAAACCAACCCGATCGCGACGATCGCCCCGCCGTCGAACTCCGACGCACCGACCGCGAAACTGATCGAACTCTTTTCTGCGATTCAAGGCGAAGGCGCGAACTGCGGCACGCGCCAAATTTTCCTGCGGTTTGCCTTCTGTGATTTGCGCTGTCATTACTGCGATAGCGCCCATACCTGGACGGCTCCGGATACCTGTGCGATCGAAGCCACTCCCGGCCAGCGTGATTTCGAGATCTATCCCAATCCGGTGCAACTCGATCGCCTGCTCGACTGGATCGATCGGCAAAATCGTCCGCGCCTCCACGACAGCATCAGCATCACTGGCGGCGAACCCCTGCTACACGCCGCCTTCCTCAAAACCTTCCTCCCCCAGCTCAAACAGCGCACGGGTTTACCCCTCTACCTCGAAACCGGCGGCCACCGTCCCGAACTGCTCGACGGTTTGCTCGACCATCTCGACGCGATCGGGATGGATGTCAAACTCCCCAGCAGCAGCGGCGAAAATCGTTGGGCGGCACACGAGGCATTTTTACGTCGGTGCGTGGATGCGAATCGTGATGGTCATACGGCGAAGGTATTCGTCAAAACGATCGTTTCTGCCGCGACAACGGACAATGAAATCGCGCAACTGAGCGCAATGATCACCGCGATCGATCCCCAACTTTCGGTGTTTCTTCAGCCAGTAACGCCGCTCGATGACGGGTTGCGCGATCGCAACCAAGCCATTCGCCCCGACGCTTATCAGCACCAACTCGCACCCACGCCGCAACAAGTCCTCGACTGGCAAGCGCAGCTCAAGCAAACCCTCAATGATGTGCGCGTCATACCACAAACTCACAAAATGCTCGGACAGCTTTAGCAACAAGACTCACGTCAAAACAGGCACGATACCGCACGATCAGCTGCAATATTTTGCGTTTTTCAGCTAAAGCCAAAGCGGCACGATCGCCCCTAAACCGAACAATAAACCGCCGACGAAATGCATCCGCACGGCGATAAATTTGCAGTTACTGACAAGGTCGGGGCGATCGTGGTTTTCGCCCACGTGACGGCAAAGCTGCGCCGCCAGCGGGATACTGAGCAACATCGCCAGCGAGGCCGGATGCAGTGCGCCAAACACAACACCGGCCACAGGAGCGATATAGATTGCGCCGCAAATCCAAGGCAGCAAATTTGCACCGCGCTGGGTTCCGAGGCGAACGATCGGCGATCGTTTACCGGCGGCAATATCATCGGCGACCTGATGAAAATGTGAGCAGAACAAAATCAGGCTGGTCACGAGACCAATGGCGATCGCGGCGACCAACAGCCCCAAAAGATTCGCGCCAGATTCGAGCAGCGGTGACCAGCTTCCCGTTTGGCTGTAGTAAGCGGCAGCGAGTGCCAGCGGGCCAAAGGTGATAAAGCAGATGATTTCGCCCAATCCTTGATAGCCGAGGCGAAACGGCGGGCCTTGGTAGGTATAGCCCAAAAAGCAAGAGAGAGCGACGATCGCGATAATCGTTGGATCGTGCTGCATCCAAGAGAGCGAAAAAACACCGCCGAGACCAGCCGCCAAAAAGCTGTTCGCTAACCAAAAAATCAAGGATTTATTGCCGGTTAGATTCACAATTGAATGGGCTTTATTTTGATCAATTCCCGTCTCTGAATCAAACACATCATTGGTTAAATTTAGCCAAGCAATAATGGCGATCGCGGACATCAAAAATATTAGCAATGATCCGGCTTCGATCTGGGATGCTTGACCGATCGCGATCGTACTTCCCACCCAAATAGGAATGACAGCAACGGTATACATCGGCGGCTTAATTGCAGCCATCCAAAGTTTTGATCGTTCCGGCGAGTTTGTCGTTGAAACCATAGAAATAGATGTTTTAGGTTAAAAAGAAATATCTATAAAATTGGAACAATTGAACGTCAGTCCTCTGAACTTAGATCTGGTTAACTCTGATAACTTTAAGTAACGAGAGTGATCCCAGATTATTCAATCGGCCAATATTATAAATACCCTTCCACTTAATTGGGTCGCACCACCCAAATTGCCACATCGCCGAGGGCTAGCAACATCAACCATTCCGGCCTTGTCATGACAATGCTAGATTATCGTTTAGAACGATATGGGCTGCTACGTCTCAATTTAGAGCAAATCAGGCAAGCGTTCTACTTTTACAAATCGTCAGATTGTTTTCTGTGCTTTTAATAATTCTTTACATCTACATGGTTTATGCCTGTTCAATCCAGTTTTGCTGATTCTCTGGCGGGCTGTCAGGCACTCGAAGCGTTTTTAGAGGATGGTCGGCAGTTGGCCGATCGCTCACAAACGGATCGATATGTAAGCTTTGCTTTTGATAGCCCGAATGTTGATCCGCTTGCAATTTTGCAAAAGCTAGAATGTGGAAATCAGCTAGCATTTTATTATGAGAATAAATCCGAGCAATTGGCGATCGCGGCGATCGATCATGTTGCTTTATTTGAGTCGGATCAATCGGATCGATTTAAGGCTGCGCGTCAGTTTTCAGAACGCTGTTTTGCCAATCTTCTAAGTTGGAATCCTTTTGGTTTATCCTATGGGAAACCTCATCTTTTTTGTGGGTTTACGTTCTTTAATCGTAATCGGCAGCACGATCGAACCTTTCCGAGTGGCACGCTGTTTTTGCCACGCTGGCAGGTCACTCGTCACGATCGCGGTACAACGATCGTGCGTAACGTGGTGGTGCGCGGTTCGACAGAAACGGGGACGTTGGCTCAGCAGGTGTGGGGCGAGATCGATGCGCTGATGCGATCGCAGCATCGCGTGATTCCGGCGATCGGGTCGCGCGATCGTCAGGTTGATCGGCGCAATATTGATCGGTTTAAAGCCACGGTCACCGATGTCTTGGAGATGATCGATCGGGGCGACCTCAATAAAGCGGTGCTGTCTCATGCGGTGGATCTGACTGCGCCCCAAGCGTTTGATGCCGTGAATTCTCTCCAAAATTTGCGCCGTCGCTACGGGGATTGCCATCTGTTCTTGATCGGCAATCGCTGGGGGCAACGGTTTATCGGCGCGAGTCCGGAGCGGCTGTTTGCGATTCGTCAGCGTCGGTTGGTGGCGGATGCGCTGGCGGGTTCTGCGCCGCGCGGGACGACGGCGTTGGACGATATCACCCATGCGGAGGAATTGCTATCGAGTCCGAAGGAAGTGCGCGAGCATCGGGTTGTGGTCGATTTTTTGCTCGATCGCCTGCGCGGGTTAGGCATCACACCGGAGCCGATCAAGCCCATTCGACTGCTGCAATTGTCGAATATCCAACACCTGTGGACGCCCATCTATGCCGACCTAACGGCGAATATTCATCCGCTACAGCTTGTCGAACGGTTGCATCCGACGCCCGCCGTAGCCGGATCGCCGCAGTCGATCGCCTATCGTGAAATCCGCCGCCATGAACAGTTTGATCGCCTGCTCTTTGCCGCACCGATCGGCTGGTTTGACGCGGAGGGAAATGCGAGCTTTTTGGTGGGGATTCGATCGGCGCTGCTCGATGGCTGTCGGGCGCGGCTGTATGCAGGGGCGGGCATCGTCGCGGGATCGCAGCCCGATCGGGAGCTGGCCGAAATCGAACTCAAGCTACGCACGACGATCAATTCGTTAATTTAGGACAACGTTCAAGGTAATAGCTTGGCTGATAGCTTGGCCGATGACCTAGGCCGATAACTTAGGCCGCGATTTTGACGCAACCGAAGTTAGCTCAGGGGCGTTTTTCTAACGTTGCTGTTTCAGTTGCTGTTCTAATTTTTTCTAAGATTTTTCTAAGATGGGTTTTCCCGGCTAGCGGAGACCCGATCGCCTCGTTACGATCGTCGTACACTACGATCGTCGCGACCGCTCGCAAGATTTTCTATCCCTAAAGACTATGCCGAAAGACGACGCCTACTGGAAGCGCAAACTAGAAGAACTCGAAATCGATATGTCCTCAAAATCACCGCAAAAATCTGCGATGCCTGACCCAACCACATCAAACAACCGAGATTCCCAAGCACCCCAAGCACCCCAAAGTCCGAGCCTTGAGGGCATCTATCAGCAGTCTCGCGCCTGGTTTGAAACCCTGCCGACACCAGGGAAAGGAGCTGTCATTATTGGCGGTAGCATTCTGGCCTTGTCGGTGGTGCGGACGATGGTTCAGGTGGTCACATTTGGCCTGAGTTTTGGGCTATTTCTCGTGTTGGCCTATGGCGCCTATCGCTTTCTCTACAAAAATTCGGACGATTCACAATAAACGATCCAGGGCGTTGAGTCATTGTTGACAATCTGATTGATTGGATTGAGAACTGTTTGCGTCTGTGATCATCTGGTGAGCATTCAAGGTTATGCGCTTTTTGGGGCGCGTTCTGTCTCGATTTTCATCTCAACGACCGACTTGATTGCCAGTTGATTGTTAAGTGACACGTTCGGACGGTCAGGGATTGAAGTACCATAACCCTAGTCCGACGGGTAGTACCGCGACCTCCAACTCCACCACCGAGTGAGGCATGAAACGACGGCGATTTTTGATGCAGACGGCGCACCTGTTAGCGGCGATCGGACTGACTGAGCTTGGCTTAGGTGAAGTCGAAGCGCAGCGGGCTGGACGGCGTTGGCAAGCTATGGCGGCGAATACGACCGGTCGGCGAATGGCCTTGCTTGTGGGGATCAATCGCTACAGCTCGTCCGGTCAAGCCATCAACAACCTTGTCGGATGTCACCAGGATATCGAACTACAGCGGCAGCTTTTACAGCATAGTTTTGGCTTCCCGGCAGATAACATTACGACCGTGCTAGACGATGCGGCCACCGAAAATCGTCTCGATGCCGAGCTTCAGCGGCTCGCTATTGTGCTCAAGCCGGAAGATTCCCTGGTCTTACACTTCAGTGGTTACGGCACACAGCTTTCGTTTGATGCTTTAGAGACCGAGGCGAGTTCGGCAGGCTTCGAGGAGGAGCCTCCGGAACGCGCGATCGTAATGGCAGACGCGATCGCTGTGTCTTTGACGGATCTGAGCGATCGGCTACGATCGCTCCCTACGCGCAACGTCATCGCCACGATCGACGCGAGTTACACCCTGCCGACTCCGTGTCGTCAGGAAATTCGATCGCGGGTACTTCCCGAGTCGGTCGTGATGCATCCCGCGCTGAGCGCGATCGCGCCCCAATCACGACTCCAGTCCAAACAACAGCGACGAGATCCCGCCTCGCGTCCGGTCATCATTACGTACGACCCGAGCGGTTTATCGACAGAACGCCGCTGGTCAGATTTTGATGCGGGGATACTAACTTATATGTTGACCCAAAGCCTGTGGCATTTGGGCAATACCTCCAATTGGAACTCTGCGCTTGCGATGACCGTTGAGCGTATCGAACAATCCCTCGGATCGTCCCCGTCGCTCCAGGCTCAAAGTCACCAAACGATCGAGCCGTGGACGAGCAGCACGATCGACACAGGGATTATCCCCACGACGCCAACCAGTACCATCGGATCGGTTGTCTCCCAAAGCTCCGATCGATCCGGCGATCTAGAACTATGGCTCGGCGGTTTACCCCCCACGGTACTTTCTAGCTATGCGGCTGGATCGATCGTGACCGTGGATCGATCCTCGATCGCCCTATCCGCTACGCCAACCCCAGCCGCGCCAACCTCACCACCGCCTCAAACGTCGCCAACCTCCGCCTCCAAACCTGACGCCGACACCCCCGCCAGCACAACTCCAACCCCTGACACCTCGCGCGATGCTGATCAACAGCCGGACAATCGCGATACATGGCTGCGCGTTGACCGCGATCGAGGGTTACGCCGCACGGCTCATCCGCTTCAGGTGATGACCGCGAGTGTCATCGATCGCCCGATTTTTGAAGTGGTACGGGTGATCTCACGATCCGTTCAGCTTGCAGTCGCGCTTGAACCTCACCTCTCGCGCATCGAGCGTGTGGATGCGACCAGCGCCCTGTCCGGACTCCGGGGCATTGAGGCGATCACCAGCTCCGATCGCGAATCTGACTGTTGGTTTGGCTGCACGACGAACTGTGACACTGTGCCGTCAGACTCTAGCTTCGACAATTCCGCCAACCCCAAGCTTGAGCGCCCCAAAAACGCCGAGTCTGAGACAAACTGGCGGAAGCGCTACACCTTGCTCGCCTTCGATCGTCAGCCGATTTTTGACTGCCCCCTCGAACCGGACGAAGCCATTAAACGCACGATCCGACGTTTGCAGCCTCGGTTACAAGATCTCCGCGCCTTTAAAATTTTGGCGGCAACGGAAAACACCACTGTGTCCATGCTGAAAGTGCGCCTGACCTATGGCTTGGCGCAAACTGACCCAACCGAACCCGATCGGGGCTTGCGTCGCACCATTCAAACCGCAGCGGTTTCAACCACCGCATCCACTCGTAACCACAACCACTCCGCCCTCGAACTGCCTGCGGGAAGTCGAATTCAGTACCGCCTCGAAAACCTGAGCGATCAGCCGCTCTTCTTCATTTTGGTGCGTCTCGATAGCTGTGGCCGCTTAACGATTCCCGATACGGACGAACGGATTGTCCGTGCGCGGAATGTGCTGACGGTTCCGGAGCGCCCGGAAGCGACGGCGTGGAACGTGGAACGTGATCTCGGCCTGGTGCGCTTGTTTGCCATCCTGAGCGATCGCCCATTTCGCCAAACGCGCGACAGCCTTGCCCGCAACCACGCCACGGGATCGCGAGATCTCTCGCGTGAGCCGGAAGCCCGCGATCTGTCTGGAGAAGTGGCGGAAGCACTCGTCGCCGATCTCGACAGCGCTAGCCGCGATCGGCTCCCTGGCCTCGACTTTGGTACGGATACCTACGCCCTTGACGTCCGGCGTTGGGTGACCTTGCCGCTGCTGTATCGCATTGTCGAAACCGAAGATTCCTAACGCTAAAAATGATGGTGAAACATAACGCCTTTGATGGCTGGAATTCGCAGCCGAATAGCGTCTAATCATGTCGATCAATCGCGGTAATTTCGAGCGACGTTGCTATCCGGTGACCATTGAGCTGGCGTCGTTTTTTGCTTGGTACGATCGCGCCCGTCAGCAGGCGATCTCGGCAGATGTACCACTGCTAGAACTCGACTGGCTCGTCTTGCAGCTCACTCAACTGGATCGGCTCAGTTTGCGCCTGGGATCAGTACCGCAAACAACACCGCAAGCCACGCCGCAAACTACAAAACCATCCGCGATCCCGGCCTGTATTTCCCTCTCAGAATTCGACCAACGTTGGCAACAGCGTTGTTGCGATCGCGTTCCCGTGCAATATCTCGCAGGTTTCACCACCTGGCGATCATTCGAGTTGCGCGTCACCCCGGATGTGCTGATCCCGCGCCCGGAAACCGAGGCGATCATCGAGCTGGCGATCGAGGCAGCGGGGGATCGCCTCGATGGGCATTGGGTGGATTTGGGGACGGGAAGCGGCGCGATCGCCATCGGTTTGGCGCGGGAGCTGGAGGCGGGTCAGGCGATCGCCACGGTACACGCGAGCGATACGAGTGCCGCCGCGCTGGCGATCGCCCGTCAAAATGCTGCTGACTGTGGCGTGGCCGATCGCATCCAATTTCATCAGGGATCGTGGTTTGAGCCGTTTCGCGATCGCGATCCCAGCATCAGCTTTCGCGCCCTGATTAGCAATCCGCCTTACATCCCGGCGGCAACCGTGGATCAGCTCGCGCCGGAAGTCCGCGATCGTGAGCCGCGCCTAGCGCTTGACGGAGGCGAGACGGGTTTAGATTGCCTATCGGTGCTAATCGATCAGGCTCTGAACTGGCTCGATCGGGATGGGATTTGGATCGTTGAACACGAGGCCAGTCAAGGGGCAGAGCTGCGCGATCGACTCCGCCAACGCGGATATCGCGAGGTGCGAACCGTGCGTGATTTGGCGGGGCTGGATCGGTTTGCGATCGCCCGCGCTCCGCTCTGATTAGTATTGGCACGCTGTTCTATTTGTTTCGCCGGTTTTCTCTCGTCCCATGACCAAAATTGCGATCGCCGGTTGCGGCATCATTGGCGCAATCCTCGCCTACGAACTGAGCAGCCTTGACCCAAACAGCCCCGATCTCGAAATCCTCGTGATTGATCGCCAACCTCCCGCCCGCGCCTCAACCGGCGCTGCCCTGGGCGTGATGATGGGGGCAATTTCGCTCAAAAAAGCCAAAAGCCGCGCCTGGAAACTGCGACGCGATAGCCTCGATCGCTACGAAACCCTGATCCCCGAACTAATCGCGAAAACGGGTCGATCAATTCCCTACAACCGTCACGGCATTCTCAAACTCTGCACGAGCCTCAAGCCGACGCTTGAAAAGTGGCAGACCCTGGCCGCAGAACGTCGCGAGCAAAATTTTCAGCTCGACATTCTGACGTCGGAAGCCGCCGCTGATCGGTTCCCCTACATTAATCTCGATCAAACGATCGCGGCGGTCTACTCGGCGGACGATCGCCAAGTGGAGCCGGTTCCCTTGCTAGAAGCGGCGATCGCAGCGGCGCGATCGCAGGGTGTACAGTTCGATTTTGATGGGCGAGTTGAGTCGGGTCTAACGGACAGCGATCGGCTCGTGGGGATCAGGCTGCGGCGATCGTCTGGCGCGATCGAAACCGTGGATCTGGACGCGCTGATTATCACCGCCGGAGCCGGATCAGCCGCGATCGCCAACGATATCGCCTCCGAAGGCGAGCCGCTCAACATCGTCAATGTCCTCGGCCAAGCCCTGCACCTGCGCCCGAAATCACCGATCGATCCCAGCACTCCCATAATCACGCGCGATGACATTCACGTTGTCCCGCGATCGTCCGGCACGATCTGGGTCGGCGCAACGGTCGAATTTCCACCCGACGATGATGGCAATGGTCTAATCGATCCGACCCCCGATCCGATCCCCGATCCCCAGGGACTCGATCGGCTCATGGCCACAGCAAAAACGTTCTATCCCGCACTAGAAGACGCCGACGTGATTTCCACATGGCAGGGAATGCGACCCCGCCCGGTGGGTCGTAGCGCTCCGGTGATTGAGCCAGTCGCCGGTCTGACAAATGCGCTACTGGCAACGGCACATTACCGCAACGGCGTTTTGCTCGCTCCGGCCACCGCTCAACGGGCGATCGACTGGCTTCACGCCCTCTAAAACCCGTAGCCGAGGCTGAAATAAAAGCCGTCGTCTTGGATATTGTCGCCACGATCGCTCAGATCGACGAGCGGTACGCCGTAATCGAGACGAATGGAGAAATTCTCGAACGGCTGCCAGGACAGACCGAGGCCAAGACCGGCGAGAAAGCGCTGATCGGTTTCCGTATTGGGATTATCGGAATCATTCCAGACGTAGCCGAAATCAATAAATGGCGCGAGCTGGAAGACCGGCAAGCCCGAGGTGTTACGTACGATCGCGATTCGATCTTCGAGTGAGAACCGGATACCGTTGTCTCCCGATCGGGCATTTTGGCGAAATCCGCGCACCGACTGGCCGCCACCAATCACAAACTGCTGCGATGGCAACAGCGGATCGCCTGCAAACTGTGTATAAAGCTGGGCGATCAGCAAGTGATTATCACTCAATCGCTGGACGCGCTGCACCTGGCCGAGCCAGCTCAAAAATTGACCGTCCGGCACATCCCCTGAGTTTTCCGTGGCGCTGAACAGAGCCGTACCGAGGCGAAACTGCGATCGAAACGCCCACGCGCCGGACGTATCACGCCGGACATAGTCCTGCCCAAAGCTCAGAGTCCGCGTCCGGCTCCGACCTTCATCATCGGGACCAATCCCAAACGGGGTCGGCTCATCTTCGATAAAGGTTTGGCTGCTTTGGAACGAAAAGCCGAGGGAAAAGGCCAGCTCTTCGCGCGGGGTGCGGACGACGGGTTGGCGATAGGTCAGTTCGTAGGTGCTCGACTCGCCGCTAATGCCGAACGCATCGAAGGGATCTTGGGTGATGCTGTTGCGGTTGGGCGAGGCGCGGAACTGAATTGCGCCGTTCATGGCATTGATCGGCACGCGGTAGCTGATGTTGCCGAAGTCGAGACCGTCGGTGGTCGTGAAGTTGTATTCAGCGGAAAATTCGTCACCGAAGCCCGCCACGTTGCGATGACCAATACCGATGCCGATGCGCTCAGAACCGACCGAGGGCGGCGCATAGTTATCGGCGCTAATGCTAGCGGTAAACGGGTTGGCTTCAGTGACGCGCACGACCAGGATACTTTCGCCCAGTTCGGTTCCGGCGCGTAAGCTGGCTTCGACCGTCTCAAACAGGGGATTCGATCGCAGCAAGCGTAACTGGTTTTCCAGTTCGGTGGTGTTCAGCGGTGTGGTGGCGCCGAGTTCGATCCGACTGCGGATATAGTTTTCGCGCAGGCGATCGTTTCCTTCGACTTCAATGTCGGAGAGACGACCCTCGATCGCCTGAATGCGGACGGTGTCATTGACGATCGACTGTTCCGGCAAGATGGCGCGGGAGGTAATGTAGTCGCCGTCGAGATAAAACTGGGTGATCTGATCGGCGATCGCCTGCAATTCCGCGATCGAAAAGTAGCGCCCCCGCAGGTTGCCAATTTGGCGCTCGATCGCGTTGGCGGTCAGATAGCGACTATCGAGGGGAGCTTCATCGCGATCGATAAACTCAAATTGATTGACCAAGACCGTATCGGGTCGGGGGTCGGTGGTTCCGAGGATGGTTGTGCCGCTGGCATCGGTGCCGATACCGTCAGGTGTGGGGGTCTCAAGGGTTGGGTCGTCCTCATCCTCGATCGGTGTGACATCTGGGGTTGGTTGGCCAAAGTCATTATCCAAATCGGGGTTTTGGTCGCCCTGTAAACCCGGAATCGATGGCGGCGTTTGGGCAATCTGGGGCGTATTTATAAACGTATCCGTCGGGTTGACGATCGCATCTGCGATCGCCATCTCGGCCTTGGTGGTGACGACAGTTTTCGCTCTACTTGCTAGTTCTTCGTTAGAGAGGTCATGCGGGGAGTCTCGAAAAATAGTCCAGGATGACAACGCTACGTCGTCTTCCGTGCCGATCGCCGAGATCGCCGGGATCGGATCATCTTTACCTAAACCCCGTGGCGATTGCTCCAGAGCCAGCACGGGAGCAAGCAGAGCGAACCCACCCACCAGCGAGCCAAGACCCACATTCCACAGACGAATCCATAACAAAAGGTTCACGATTTTCACTGCCTTCACAAATCCTGCTGTGTAGTGTACACGAGCCTATTTCAATGAAACTTGGATGAGCTTGGAATTGTTAAATCCTGGGAGAAGTCGATGAAGGCTTTTCATTAGGTCGTCAAACGACAATTCAAAGGATTTCTAACTTTAATAAATGCCCAGAACTTATGCAGAAGTCCAACTTCTGAATGAGCCGTCGCCGTTCCAACTCTCAGGACAATAGGAGAAGTCGGACTTCTAACTCCCTTTGCGTAAGTCCTGATTTTAAATAAATACCCACTGCAATTATTGAAACAGTTCCACAGTACTGATCATCAATATTGATCTTTGCATGACGAATTTAGAGAATTCCGGGGACAGCCCTGCTATTTTTTGGCTCTAGAGTTGAGTCAAGCGATTGAATTTATAGCCAAAGGTGCTGCAAATAGAGCGCGACGATCGCACTGCCCAGCGGCACAGTGAGATTATCGATCCCCCACTTTGAAAAGGCTTCGAGGGTTGTCGCGATCGCCGCGATGATGGCCGCGATCGCCCACACCGGCCAGCTAAACCCCGAGACAAAACCAAACACCAACGCACTCACCGCAAAACTCGCCGCAAACATGGTCAGCGATCCTTCCCAACTTTTGGCCATCCCCCACACGCGGTAGCTATGCCGCCCAAATTTCTGCCCCACGATCGCCGCGAGACCGTCCCCCCAGGCCATCACCCCAATGCCGATCGCCGCCAGGTGGGGTTGACCCTGAGCAAAAAAAACGCCGATCGAAACACCGATGCTAATCGCATAAAATAGCGTTCCCCAACTATCGCGGCCAATGCCGTTCACGCTGGGCAAAATCGCCAGCCAGCGCGACGCGATCGCGATCCCCGCCGCCACGATCGCCGCCGCGATGCCAATCCAAGCCGGGATATCGAGCCACCAGGCCAACAGCACCACATGACCCGTCCCAATATGCACCAGCTTGCGGCTCAATTCTGCCGGTAAATGCTGCGATCGATAGAGCCATTCCGCCAGCCCCAACAGGAACGCCAGCCAGCCCCCGACGATCGCGATTCCTGATAACACCGCCGGTGCGAAGAGTTCACGGGTAATCAGCGTCAGGATGTCAGAGTCTGGAGGCATGGGAGGAAACGAATAAGGAGCTGGGAAAGAACGACTAAAGTGCGAAGATAAGTAGAACCATACCGCACGATCTCCGATGCTCTGTCGAGCGTGTCACGCTGCCATGCTGAAAGCCCTTCTCCTCGCCCTGGTTCGGTTTTATCGCACCCTAATTTCGCCGCTCTATCCGCCCTGCTGTCGCTTTCATCCCACCTGCTCGCAATACGCGATCGAGGCGATCGAGCGCTTCGGCTCTTGGCGCGGCAGTTGGCTGGCCGCAAAGCGAATTTTGCGCTGTCATCCGTTTCATCCCGGTGGCTACGATCCGGTTCCTGACGAATAACGGGCTTGTTCAGCGTTGCATCAAAAATCGTCAACCAGTCATCATCGATCCTGCAACCATTACAGAAACGGCGTTAGAGTCTTGCCTGAAAATAATCGCCCAGCCCAGAAGTCCGACTTTTCCAAAAAGTCTGACTTCTCGCCCTTCCCAAGCTGTCTTAATTCATCCACACGATCGCCGCTCAACTGCTATATTTGACCGTCCTGGCTGTCCAGACCGACTCGACCGAATTATCCACAGCATCACCAGCGATCGCGGAGGTTGTCCCATCTATACCCGTCCCCTCGCTCGCCTGATCGAGCAATTCCAACGTTTACCCGGCATCGGCCCCAAAAGCGCCCAGCGTCTAGCGCTCCACATCCTCAAGCGCCCCGAAGCAGAAGTCACGGCGCTGGCCGAAGCGCTCCTCGAAGCTCGCCAAAAGGTCGGCCTGTGTCACACCTGCTTTCACCTTTCCGCCGATCCCACCTGCGAGATTTGCCGCAACCCTCGGCGCGACCCGCAAATTATCTGCGTGGTTGAAGACTCCCGCGACGTGATCGCCCTGGAAAAAACGCGGGAATTTCGCGGCAAATATCACGTGCTGGGCGGTGTGATTTCGCCGATGGACGGCATTGGCCCCGAACAGCTCCACATTCAGCCGTTGATCCAGCGGGTGAGCAAGGGCGAGGTGTCGGAGGTGATTTTGGCGATCGGAGCTAGCGTCGAGGGTGAGACGACGACGATGTATCTCGGTCAATTACTGCGACCGTTCGCGCGAGTCACGCGGATCGCGTTTGGCCTGCCGATGGGCGGCGATCTTGAATATGCGGATGAGATCACCCTCGCTCGCGCTTTAGAAGGTCGCCGCGAGCTGGATTAGCTAAAGAAAACCGGGTCTCTTCAAGGATCTATTTAAAGATCGAAGAAACCCGGTTTCTGATAGGGAAGTCACGAAAAAAATGAGTCGATCATCGGATTCTGGACTATCGATAATAGAGAGAATCGAGATCTAAATTATTCTGGAATGCTTGATCAATCGTGAGTCATTTAACAGAATAATTTACCCAAATTACCATTTGTCAGCTTGATCGTAGACATAAGCCGCTACATCCGCAATTTGTGTCTCGTTCAAGCGACCCAAAAAGGCAGGCATCGTCATCTTACCCTTCGTAACTTGAGTGATAATTTTATCGGTAGAATACATATCGTATTTTTCAAGATCCGCTTTCTTTAGCGTTTTTGCACCGTTCAGAATGTTACCACCGTTAATGTGACAGGCTGCACAATTCTGCGCAAAAATTTGCGAACCGGCGGCAATATCACCCGCCATTGCGTTACCTGCAAACATCAAAAAGCTGGCTGCAACTGCGCAACAAGCAATAATAACTCTTTGAAACATGATGAATTTATTAGGTTTAACCAGTAGCGATCATCAGTAAGATTCAGTCCCGGTTCATTGCATGGCTTAAGAGTCAGAATGATATCTAGAACTGATACTTTGATGGCTCACTATGGCGAACTTCAAGTCAATCCGTCAAATGACAGCCTGTCGAAGATTGAGAAATATTAATTGTTTCGAGTTGATTTTAAAACGATTGAGATAGCAGGGGGCGATCGGGTTAGGACTCGTCAAAAAAAGACTAAAAACACTTCGAGGACTTCTGATAAAGCATCAATACTTACGAATTTCTGGTCAATTTAGGTCGATTGGGATCGATTTAACAATAAGAAACCCTTATTGAGACCGTGCCAATAGTAAACTTGCATGAGTACAAACACTTTTCCAGAAGTCCTCACAGAAAATCGGGTTTCTACGACCCTGGATTGCCCCCGACACAGCCGCAAGCGATATCATAAACAACACAAAACCACTCATCGCGCGACCTGAACTCAGCGCCTTCAAACGAAAATGCCGATCGCCGTCGAACAGCTCCTCACCGCCGAAATTAACCGTCCCGCTCGCTACCTGGGCAACGAACTCGGAGCCGTTCACAAACCCTGGGACGGCGCTTCCATCCGTTGGGTGCTGACCTATCCCGAAATCTACGAAGTCGGCGCGTCCAACCTCGGCCACATTATTCTCTACAGCATCCTGAACGCCCAACCGCGTCAGCTCTGCGATCGTGCCTACCTCCCCGCCGCCGACCTCTCCACCAAACTCCGCGACAGCAATACCCCCCTCTTCGCCGTCGAATCCCACCGCCCCCTCACGGATTACGACATCCTCGGCTTTAGCCTGAGCTACGAACTCGGCGCGACCAATATTTTAGAAATGTTGAGTTTGGCGCACGTGCCGCTGACCTGGAAAGAACGACTCGATCGCGGTCTTGAAGACCCGATTATTTTCGCCGGAGGTCAAACCGCCACGTCGAATCCGGAACCCTACGCCGACTTTTTCGACTTTGTCGCCCTCGGTGACGGCGAAGAACTCTTACCCGAAATCGGTTTGATCTTGGAGCAGGGTAAAGCCGCTGGTTTGAGTCGTCGCGATCTCTTACTGGATTTAGCCCAGGTTCCCGGCGTCTATGTACCGATGTTTTACGACATGGCCGACGACGGCTCGGTGCATCCGAATCATCCCGACGTTCCAGCCAAAGTCCTGCGCCGCGTCGCGAAACCGATGCCCGCCTACTCGATCGGCCTGGTTCCCTACGTTGAAACCGTCCACGATCGCCTCACCGTCGAAATTCGGCGCGGTTGTACACGCGGCTGCCGTTTCTGTCAGCCGGGAATGTTAACCCGACCGGCGCGGGATGTGGAACCCGAAGAGGTGGTGGAGACGATCGAAAAAGGGATGCGTGCCACCGGCTATAACGAATTTTCGTTGTTATCCCTAAGCTGTTCCGACTATCTATCGCTTCCGGCGGTGGGCATGGAGATCAAAAATCGGCTCCAAGAGGAAAACATCTCGCTGTCGCTGCCCAGCCAACGGGTCGATCGCTTCGATGAAAATATCGCCAACATCATCGGTGGAATGCGAACCTCCGGCATCACCTTTGCCCCCGAAGCCGGAACCCAGCGGATGCGCGACATTATTAATAAAGGTCTAACAAATGAGGAGCTTTTACGCGGTGTTAAAACCGCCTACGAAAACGGCTGGGATAAGGTCAAACTCTACTTTATGATTGGCCTACCGGGCGAAATCGACGCGGATGTGTTGGGTATCGCCGAAACCGTGCGCTGGCTGAAACAAGAATGTCGTCAGTACGGCTATGACAATAAACGCCGCCCGCTAAATTTCAACATCACGATCTCCAACTTCACCCCCAAACCCCACACGCCGTTCCAGTGGCATTCGGTTTCGACCAGCGAATTTACGCGCAAACAGGAATTGCTGCGGGAGGCGTTTCGGGGAATGCGTGGGGTTAAGGTGAACTACACCGATGTCCGAATTTCAGCAATGGAGGATTTTGTCGGACGGGGCGATCGCCGTCTCTCCGCCGTGGTGCGTCGCGCCTGGGAGTTGGGCGCGGGGATGGATTCCTGGTGGGAAAGCCTGGAGCGGGCGTTTGGTGCGTGGCAACAGGCGATCGAGGAGTCGGGCTTAGGCTGGAAATATCGTCTGGTGGATAGTGGCGAATGGAATGTATTCCACGCCGACGGTACGGCCAACCATGACGCCACCACCGACGAATCGCGCTACACCACCCCGCTCCCCTGGGATCACATCAACACCGGTATCGATCGCAACTGGCTACTGGACGACCTCAAACGCGCCCTCGAAGCCGCCACCGTTCCCGACTGTGCCTACGAGGGCTGTTCCCACTGTGGCATTTGCAGCCCCGATTTTGGTCATAACATCGTTGTGCCACCGCCACCGGTTCCCGAGTTTAAGGGTCACTTTATGCCGAAGACCGATCGCGTGCAGCGGCTTCGGGTCTGGTTTGGCAAGACGGGCGATATGGCGTTAACGGGTCATCTGGATTTGGTGCGGCTGTTCGATCGGATCATGCGTCGCGCCTCGATTCCGGTGTCGTTTACCGGTGGTTTTCATCCGAATCCGCGTATCGCTCCGGCGAATGCACTGCCTCTGGGCTACACCAGCAGCGGCGAGATCGTCGAGTTCGAGCTGGCGAAACCGATGGAGATTGCCACGTTTAAAGCACGACTGAAGGAGCATTTCCCGCGCGAAATGCCGGTGTACCGTGTCGAGGAAGTGCCGGTGAAGTCGCCGTCGGTGACCCAATGTTTAACCGAGGCGATTTACGAGTTGCAGCTTGAAACGACGCTGGAGCGTCCGGATTGGCCGGGCTGGTGCGATCGCATTTTGGCGGAGTCCGAAATTATGAGTCAGCGCACGAATAAGAAGGGTAAGGTGCGGACGTTTAATCTGCGCGATCGGCTGTTTGAGCTGAGTGTGGTGGAGATTATCGAGCCGAATCAAGTGAAAATTCGCTATCGCGGGACGAGCTACAACGATGGGAATTTGTTGCGTCCGTCCGAAGTCGTCGAGATCTTCGATCGAATCATTGGCAGCATTGATCCCCTGGCCGTGGACGCCGAGTCGCAGTTTTCGCTCTTGCACGTTCACCGCGAGGCGTTGTTGTTGGGGGATTAAAACGACCAATGGTAGATACTGTGTTGCGAGCAAAAGCGCAAGGGGTAAGAAAAATATCCTAAGCAGAGTCAGCCACAGCAGGAGCGAGCTGGTTCGGATCAAAGGGAGCTTGATGGCGAAGCACACCAAAAACAATGCGAACCAGCTTGTGCATCACAGCGCCAATAGCCTGCATCTTGGTTTTGCCTCGTTCAATCAAACGGTCTCGAAAAGCAGTAATTTGAGGACACTTACGAATGGCACTCAAAGCAGGGAAATAGAATGCCGTGCGTAAGTGAGAATTACCAATCTTGCACAATCGAGTCTTTCCTCGAACCGACGTTCCCGAGGTGAACTCGCGAGGTGTTAATCCAGCAAAAGCTGCTAACTGTCGAGCAGAATGAAAGTTTTGAATCGAGCCAACTTCAGCCAGAATAATGGAAGCTGAAAGTTCGCCAATCCCATCTATTGAACAGAGTAATTCGCTTTGAGCGGCTAGGTATTCGTGAGTTTTAACCAACTCAGTCATCAGCTTGTTTAGCTGTTCGATTTTCTGCTTCAGGAAGTCAATGTGGTCTTGGATATCAACTTCAAGTTCAGCGTCCCGACAAAGCTGTAAGCGATTCATCTCTTGAGTCAGCATCTCTTGGAGTGCGTGACGGCGGCGGGAGATACGCTGGAGCTTCTGAACCTCGGTGGCAGAAGGCTTCCATAGCCGTGGAGTGAGGTCTCGACAGAACTGGGACAGGATACCCGCATCGGCCTGATCGTTTTTGGTACGCTTCAATTTACTTTGAGCATAGCCTTTGACTTGAGCTGGATTGACGATACTCACTCGTTCGCCACGTTCATAGAGGAAATTGGCCAAATCTTGACCATAAATATTGGTCGCTTCTAGACAAGCATGTACTTGCTCGACTTGATTTTCCTTCAGCCATTCCACCAGTTGTTGAAAACCTTCCTCATCGTTACTAAGCTTGATAGTTTTGAACTTCTTGCTCCGCTTTTCTCCCATCGGAATTGCGGCATCAAAGGTCTGCTTGCTAATGTCAATCCCGAGCGGGATATAGATTTGTTCTCCCATCCGAATTTCTCCAGGTTCTAGGTTGAGCGGCCACTGACTCAAGTGCTATCCTTGCTTTGATTCGAGGTTCGATAAACTCTTGCTCAGAATACTGTCCAGTCTACTTGCAGTGTCCGAAAGGGGCGAAGGACGGGCTCTTAATCTACAGTGCAAGCTCGTTGGCTTGAGGGTGCGTCCAGAGTCTCCATCCTTCTTCGATGATAGTGGTTGAATCGCTTCTCTCCACTTCCACCTCCGACCCCTCCTACATACAAGGGTGTGTTTTGGCTTCGATTATGTTGCGATATTTAGGATATGTGAACACGGCCAAAACGCACCGTTACCATAGTCGCTTTGTCCGTGACATTATCGGTGCGTTACGGCGATCGATCAGGTATCGTTCTCGGTCAAATTTATCGTGGCCGCAACGCACCCTACTTCTCTCGTGATGAGCTGTCTATAGCTGGCTCGGCGAGAAGCCCGCGATTTTCGAGGTTTGGAGGCTTTAGGTAGCGAGACTTTGAGCCTCAACTTAGCCTAAATGAGTGATTTAAATACTTGTGTATACGCCGTAGACGCGGAGCGTGGGAACGAGGTTGGCGTTGTTGTTGGGTGATGCTTGAGGTCATGGATGGTAAGGGTTTGCAGACATAGTCGTAACGAGCCACGATATCATTCTATACTTATCAGTGAAATTAGTATTTGCTATACTTTGTTCAACATATGACTCAGCAATTTTCGCGACGCGATGCCCTCAAATTAGCGCTTCAAACGAGTGCAATCGTCGCCATTTCGCAATTCAGTCGGACTTCCCCAGCGTATGCGGAATCAGGCTCGTCGGGTAATTTACCGTCGGTGAGTTACCAATCCTTTGTTCCTTACTCAATCGCTCGGCGTGGTGGAAAGCAAACGCTGTATGCTTACGAGGGCACGCGCTTTACAATTCACATTCCGGAGAGAAGTAGCGAAGGCGATGTTGTGCAATTCATCAATAATGAAACACAGGTCGTTCGCAGTATTACGCTCCATACGCTTTACGATCGCAACTCCAAAATCGGACTTGAAATTTTTGAAGAGCTCGACTCTCGCGTTGATTTCCTGCTTGAAAGTAGCCGCGATCGCTGTAAGTTGATCTATGAGGGATTAGAAGATGGTCAGCCTGTTGCTGATCTCGAAGCTTTGGGCTTGCTCGACTATATTGTTTTGACCAGTAAGCTCTCAGGGCATATCCAGCAACAGTATAAGATTGCGAGCGAAAACTCGAAGGTTCTCAGGATTCTCGATACAATTCAGGTAGCTTTGGATGCATCCTCTCTCTCTCCCGCTGAGAAGCAAGGCATTCTCGGAACTTTCGCCCAAATTACCGCTGGTGATTCGATTTCAAATATCTCCGCACTTCCGAGCCTCGATGCGATCGTGGCAGGATCGGCACTTCCGATTGAATTGAAGGAACGTTACGGAGTTGCTAGTACGGCTTCTTTGGCATTCACAGCCGATTTGGCAATATTAAATCTACTTGATGACCTTCCCAATTCAAACGAGCTGATCGCCGTTTATAGCCAAGTACGAGATGGTCAGGAGTTGATAGAAGACGATCGCTTAGTTGCCAAAGAGATCGATCATCGAATTGCTCACTCCACTTTACCGCCGACGTTTATCAACATGTATGCTGTCGCGCGCGCTGGAGAGTTTCAAGAAGCAAATCAGAAAGGGGCGATCAAACTGGTGCAAGAACTCAATGAGGCTTCTAAAGATGCAAGAAAGGCTCGTAATATTGCCGCAGGAATCATTCCCAACACGACCAAAGTTCTAACGTCAGTTGGTGTAGAGGCATCAACGGGAGCTGCAATTAGTAGCTTATCGGGAGGCGCAGCCATGAATGCGACCCTTGCTTTCCTCGGCGGTGGTTCCGTTGCCGCCGGAGGGCTCGGTATGTTGGGTGGTTTAGCTGTAGCTACGGGCGGTGCAGCCTTGATCGGCGCTGCGGGTGTTCTCTCCTATGCGTTTGTCTCCGAGCTTGATCGGCAGGACTACGTTAACTTAGGAATTTCTGTTGGTTCTGGGGCTGTCGTGGGAACGGCGGCAACTGTCGCGGCGTGGACATTCGCGGGTGCAGGGGGAAGTTTGACCGGGGCAGCGGCTCTGAGTGCGACGATCGCGGCTTTGGGAGGCGTTAGCATTTTGACAGGTGGTACGGCACTGGTGGCCTCTGGAACTGCTTTTGTTGTTTGGTCTCTGTTGAAACGAAGCAAAAAGCGTGATGGCACAGAGCTTCAAGCAATTGAAGTACGTTTACATGCGTTGACTGAGCCGCCTCGTCCCGGTTCATTCGCTCAAGTGCTCATCGACTCATTACCTGATCGATATGAAAGTTATATTGTCTATAAGGGAGAAAACTTAGATTTACAGCAAGCTAAAAACTCGATCAAGACCTGGCTTAAGCTGGAAGAGGACGAGAAAATCCTTGCGGAGATCGATACAACCTTTTGGAATGACTTAAAGGGAGGAATTTGTTTTACTGATCGACGGATTGTCTGGAAAAAAACGCTCCAAGATGCAGAGAATATTAGCTACTCTGAGTTGAAGCAGGTGTTTTCCAGTCGCGTTTCTTCAATTCTCAGCTCTGGTCAAGATGGGTATGATAGCTTGCAAAAAGTTGTGGATTTGGCAGAGACATTATTAAACGAAGACAGTCAGCGTGAATTTGCAGCGTTCCTTAATAATCTCGTGCAAACTCCCGAGTTTGGTTCGTTGGTACTGACCTAAGTTGAACAAATCCCCGATCATGATCTCCCCCCCCGCACAAACCCCAAAACCGGTAACATCTGCCCCCGCTCATCAAAACAGCTCTAAATCGTTCCCACGCTCTGCGTGGGCAACGCAATCCCCAGACGCTCCGCGTCACCACAGAACGCAGAGAGTTCTCAGCGGCATGTGACACAGAGCGTAGGAGTAACAAGCATCGCCCATACAACACATCAAACCTCAGCCAACACCCACACACTCAACACCCCATTCGCCCGCAACGGCACGATCGCCTCATCAAACATTCACATCACGATAAATCTCACTCAACGCGATCGCACAATCCACACTCGCCAACCAAATCGTGTCATCCTCCGGCATATTACCTAACCCCCATTCCCCATGATTGTTACGCTGAAACACCTCAACCTGCCGACGATCGCTCGCAACCAAAACATACTCACCTAAGCTCGGAATCGCACGATAATCCGCAAACTTTTCCGTCCGATCAAAGCGAGCCGTAGACGGAGACAGAACCTCGATAATTAAACAAGGATGACTGATATACGGATCATCAGACGGGCGATCGCGCTCATCGCAAGTCACGACCACATCCGGATAGTAAAACGCATTTTTTGCCTCAACATGCGTCTTCATCCCCTCCACAAAAGCTCGACAACCTGAATCTCGTAGATGATTTCCGAGAACAAGGTGGAGGTTTGCAGTGATGGCGTGGTGATTGCGCGTACCACCCGTCATCGCGAACACTTCACCATCGCGGTACTCGTGGCGGTGCGGGCTGATTTCTTCGGCGGCGAGGTAGTCCTCGGGGGTTATGTAGAGGGGATCGGTGGCGAGCATGGTGTGGAGAATGGAGACCGGCTCGATCGTAGCACTGGGGAGGGAAGACACGGCACGATCGCCATCAGCACTACGATCGCCCCATCAAGCATCCCCACGTTCCGTCGATAACGTCACATCTTCGTACACAGCATCCAAGTCGATCATGCAATCCAGACTTTCCAAGTGCAGCCGGTCATCGTTGGCATAGCGATCGAGCCGCCAACTGCCATCCCCTTTGCGGGTGAAACGTTCAACAAGGCGTTCGTGCTGGGAAACGAGAACGTATTCTTCCAGGCTCATGAGTTCGCCGTAGTCGCGGAACTTTACGCCGCGATCGAAAGCTTCGGTACTCTCTGATAAAACTTCGATAATGAGTTTTGGATATTGCTTGAAGTAACTCGTCTCGCGATCGCGCGGGTCGCAGGTCAGCAGGAGATCGGGATAGAAAAAACGGTTGCGAGTTGCGAGCTTGACCTTCATATCGCTGCTAAAAAGCTGGCATCCTGTGCCACGAACGTTCGGACGTAGTAAAGCGACAAGGTTCGTGACGAGGAGACCATGAGTACTGCTCGATCCGGCCATTGCAATCACTTGACCGTCGAAATATTCGTGCCGAATTTCGCTGTGGCGTTCGGCTTCGAGGTACTCGTCAGGAGTGAGGCGATCGAATTGGGCAACCATATCAAGCCAAGCGTGTAGTTGCTTTCAATTATCGTCGATCGCGCAGGAGACCCGCGTATTCACAGTCGCGTTTGTCCGCAGCGGCGCGATCGCCCCATCAATCCTGCAAAAAGCCCTGCAAATCCGCGATCGTGATCTCCAGCCCCCGCGCAAACTCCGGAACTGGCAACACACCACTCGGCGCGTCAAAATACCGCGTTCCCGCATCCGGCGCGTACACCAACACCGAAAATTCCTCCGGCTCAATCAACCAGCCCAACTCACTGCCAGACTCTAAACAGTGGAGAATATTTTTCGTTGGACGTAACATCGACTGATTCGGCGAAAGAATCTCGATCGCCCAATCCGGCGCAAGATCAAAACGATTCGCCACACAACCGTCCTCGTCACGAGCAATCCGATCCCACACGAACACAGCAATATCCGGCACGATCGCGCGTTCGCCAAACGTGCAACGCAACTCTGGAAACGCCCGCGCAATTTTGTCGCGACGTAACTGATTAATCAACGCCGTTAGGTCACTCTGAATCGCGCTATGTTCGCCCTGAGGCATCGGCTTTTGATCAATACGGCCACCAACAAACTCACTCGCCGGTTCGGTTTCTGGTCGGGCTAGAAACTCCTCCAGACTGAGGCGAGACTCCACAGCCGCCGCTGTACGGTCAGTGATCTGAACCATCGTGTTCGCTCAAAGGCATCATCTTAATTATGACGCACTGCCTAAAATCGCTCTCACCTCAGTCATTCTCATGTGGAGCGCAGGCATGAGAAAAGCGAATTAAACTACTAGACCTCTTGCACGAATATCATTCCCTCTCCCTAAATCCCCAGAGCGGGAGAGGAACTTTGAAAGGCAATATTTTTGATTTGGCTCCCCTTCTCCCAAGCAGGGAGAAGGGGCTGGGGGATGAGGGCGATTCATGCAAGAGGTCTACTGAATCACCCCCAATCCGAATGGTCGTAACAGACCCGGTATAGGGCAAACTCAACACTTATCGGTTGAGCTGAGTCGCCACCTTCACCAACTGTTGTGCAATCCCCTGAATATCAGCGGCTTGTTTTTCATCCTTGAGCAACCCTTGATCAAAGGCTTGATAAGCATTGGGGATCGCCTTTTGACTTGGGATCACGATCGTGCCAATGCCTTCGAGAATGTCACGAACATGAGCTAAACCCCGCAAGCCACCGAGTCCTCCGGGAGATGTCGCCATCACAGCGGCGACCTTATGTTTAAAGCAGGCTAGACCCGCTTCCTCGGGTGCTGGGCGAGTCGCCCAGTCGATCGCATTTTTGAGCAGTGGAGTAATGGAGCCGTTGTACTCGGGGCAGGCAATCAGAAATCCCTGATGACTTTTTAGCAACGCTTTGAATTGCAGCACAGACTCCGGCAGACCAGTTTTTGCTTCTAAATCTTCATTAAAAAGCGGCATCGGATAATCGAGGAAGTCTATATATGTGACCTCTGCCCCAGCCGATTTCGCTCCTTCTGCTGCAATTTTGACCAGCGTTTTGTTAAAGGATGCAACACGAGCACTTCCGGCGAACGCTAAGATTTTGGTCGCTTGGGTCATGGTTGAGTAGCCTTAAGTGAAAGAACTTGATTGCAAGAAATTATCTCCAGCTTAAAGCGATCAGCGATCGAGTTGCACACCTGAAGGGCAAGGCTAAATTCGAGTTTAGAAAGAAGCCAGTGCCAATAGGATTGAAGGGGATTCGTCGCACCTAGACGGGGCGCAGAACATCCAGGACACCCAAGTCCGCCATTTCAAGGCAGAGTCCGGGAGCGATCGAATTTCGGTCATTGTTGTTGCGCTTGAGCGCCGCGATCGTCTGCAATCCCAGCCCCACGGGTTGGAACTCCGCACCGAACCCCTTTACACTCAGAAGTCCATCACGCCAACGATCATCCCGACTGATCGCGGCATCACCTTGAGCGATTCTGAGTTGCGTCCATGAGCCTCCCCCCGTCCTCTAATTCCTCAACCCCGCTTGCTAGACTCCACGCCAAGCTGACGCACGGTCTAGTCCGAAGCCTCAAGCTCCTACAGCAGATCGATCTCTGGAGCCTCGGCGCGATCGCGATCGCCGTGATCATCGCCGCGCCGATCCTGTTCATTGCGAGCAACGCCCTCACCAGCCCGAACGAGGTTTGGGGTCACCTCGCCTCGACCGTTCTGCCTCGATATTTGATCAACTCTGCGATCCTGGTGATCGGCGTTAGCGCCGGAACGATCACGATCGGCGTCAGTGCTGCATGGCTGGTGAGTGTCTGCCACTTCCCTGGACGGCGAATCTGGGAAGGATTGTTGTTGTTTCCCCTCGCCGCCCCGGCCTACCTATTGGCCTATACCTATACCGATTTTCTAGAATTTTCGGGGCCGGTACAGCGCAGCTTACGAGACCTCTTCGGCTGGGGCTATGGCGATTACTGGTTTCCCGATATCCGCTCGATCGGCGGCGCGATCGCCCTCCTCGTCCTGACGCTCTACCCCTACGTCTACCTCCTCACCCGCGTCGCCTTCCTCGAACAATCCGTGTGTACCCTCGAAGCCAGCCGCGTCCTCGGCTGCTCTCCCTGGCGTAGCTTCTTGACCGTCGCCGTACCGCTCGCTCGTCCGGCGATCGCCGCTGGAACTGCCCTTGCGCTGATGGAAACGCTCAACGATTTCGGCACGGTGCAATATTTTGGCGTCGATACGTTTACGACCGGGATCTATCGCACCTGGTTTGCCATGGGCGATCGCCCCGCCGCAACCCAGCTCGCTGCGATCTTGCTGCTGTTCGTATTTGCCCTCTTGGCGATCGAGCGCTATTCCCGTAACCAAGCCGCCTACTTTCAAACCGATTCCACCGCTGCCTTACCCGTGCCACGCTACGAGCTAAAAGGTTGGCGAGCAGCGGGCGCGATCGCGATCTGTGGCTTTCCCGTCCTGTTCGGCTTCCTACTCCCGGCGGGCGTCCTACTCGAAATGGCGATCGCCAACGCCGATCAAGTCTTCAATCGTGATTTTTGGCAATTTGCCAGCAATAGCCTACTCGTCGCAGGCGTCACGGCACTCCTCGCCGTGATTGTCGCCACCTTTTTGGCCTACAGCGTCCGGCTCAATCCGCGCTGGGCGATCCAGCTTTCCGCACGGGTGGCTGCCCTCGGTTACGCCATCCCCGGATCGGCGATCGCGGTCGGCGTGCTGATCCCCGCCGGGACGATCGACAACGCGATCGATCGCTGGATGCGTGCCACCTTCAACATTTCGACCGGACTACTCTTTAGCGGCACGATGGCGATTTTGGTCTTTGCCTACCTAGTGCGTTTCCTGGCCGTGTCCTACGGCAGCATCGAATCAAGCCTCGGCAAAGTCTCACCCAGTCTCGACGAAGCTGCCCGTAGCCTTGGCTATTCCCCCGCAAAAACCCTGATCAAGATTCACGTACCGATCGTCTGGAGCGGCTTACTCACGGCAGCGATGACGGTGTTTGTGGATGTAATGAAGGAGCTACCGGCAACGATCGCCCTGCGTCCGTTTAATTTCGATACGCTGGCGGTGCGTATCTATAATCTCGCGTCGGATGAACGGCTCGCGGAGGCTTCAGGGCTAGCGTTGGCGCTAGTGGTGGTGGGGATGATTCCGGCGTTGACCTTGGGCTGGCAGATCTCGCGATCGGGCGACTGAACGCATGAGCGCAAACGCTAAAAATAACAAAAGCATAACTGGCGATCAAACCACGGTATTCCGTGACTCGATCGCCAGTTATGCGCATGTCCTGACCGGCTGCGGTTCTATGGAGAAAGTGCAATCAGAAGAGCAATCAATTGTTCAACTGATTAAGGATTAATCCCAATAAAAACGAGTTCTATGGTGTGCGCACAACGTGACGGCACACCAAGGAACTTGTCCAGCGCCTTGGGTTCATCAGGAGCAGGGAGGCTCACCAAAACCCCAGTGATGCTTAAGTAAATGCTTGTAATTTTCCTCGCGCAGAATCGAGTCACGGTAAAGCTGAACAAGGCATTGTTGTGCCTGTTCAAGATCCATACGAGACACCGTTGACTCGAACGATTTGATGTTGAACTCTTGCTCAAGCGAGAGAGGATTTGTGTCGTTCATGTCGAACTCCTAAAATCGTTTGGTTGCGTTGAATAGCCGTTGGGTTTAGCGGGCGATTAGGATCTGAGGGTGGATAGAAGTCGGCAGAGCCGACACAATAGTCATTCGGGCAAACCCGTTTGTTTGTGTTCGATGGATGTTCAGCGGCTTTAATCGAATTTTTAACCCGTTGATCAAGTGAAAGTTGCTCGTAGCGAACGAATCGCCATAAGGATTAACGTCTAAGACGCATCAGCACCCCCAATGTAAGCCAAGAGACAAGAGTTTGCAACAATACGTAACATATATACGGAGGCGCTTCGGCTAAAACAGGAGACAGTAAAGCTTGAATCAACGGTCGGGTGGCTCAAGAACATGATGCGATCGTTTCACCACATGACTTGATACGACGTGATCTAGCCGTCGCTTGGTCAAGACTTGCGCAAAATAGGCTAAGGCGTGTCATCAATATAATCGTAGAACCCTTGCCAGGTAAGCTTTTGAACGCCCGATCTAACAAAAAACTAGGGAGCATCCCGTTTATGCAACTTGCCCCTCATCCCCCAGCCCCTTCTCCCTTTTTTGGGAGAAGGGGAGACCGATTCAAAGTCCCTCTCCCGACTTGGAAGAGGGATTTAGGGTGAGGGTGACACAAATGGGATGCTCCCAAAAACTAAGGGCTGAGACCCTGACTGGGTAAGCACTAAAAATTTATAGTCAGTTCAATAAAAAACGAGACATCTTGACTCTGTCCTGCTTGCTCGAAAACCACGTTACTCGCTGCGCGAAGGCTACGCCAACGACTCCGCTCAACGCTCTCGGCATGTTCTGAAAATGATTGAACTGACTATAATTGATGACAGCCCCTTGCGACTCTCAAAAAAAATGCCCTTCGTGAAAGTACACGAAAGGCAGACAAATACACGACGTTACACGCTCAGAGAGTATCGAATCCTAACGTACCGACAACGCTCCCAAGCCCTAACTCCGAAAAGAGGAGTCACCTAAAAAAAAAGGGAGATGTCAACCATCGTAGGACTTCATTGAAGTTGAACTGTGGTGCACCCGGAAGGGGTCGTTACAGACTTTGGAACGCGGTCGGCTTCAGAAACCGATTGGTCTAGTATCTCTGAATCCTTCGTGAATGAAAGCGATCGCGCTCTCACTACTTACGTGATACTGCGGTGTTTTTCACGTGATCCCACTCGTCTTCTCTCAGTGATTTCCCTCAATAGACCAAGGTGATACAAATCACATGGATGATCCTGTGATCCCAAATCTGCATAGGCTAGGGGCTGTCATCAATTAAGTTTCTAGCGCTGACTCAGTCAGGGTTGCAGCCCCTAGCTTTTTTGGTTGGGTCGTTCAACAGCTTGCCCGATAAGGGTTCTACGATGAATTGATGGTACGCCCTAGGGAAATTATAAATTTCACTATGTTTTATTGAAATCAAGGAACTGAGCCAAAATCGATCTCTCCCTAAACACAGTCGGATTTTGCCTGAGTGCCGATCGCTTCAGATTCTGCGCGACTTCCCGCTGCTCCTGTGCTGATGTGCACGGACGATACGGCTATCGATGGCTTGATATAGCAAAAAACGATTTGGTTAGGACGTATAAAAAAGCTGAGAGCACTGAGCGGAGTCTTTGGCACAGGCTTTGCGAAGCAAATAGTGCGGTTTTTAGCTTGGCCGAGAGTGTCCTAACACAGTCGGCTTACGCTATATCCTTCTTCTGTCACTCTCCGATTTGATAACGAGTCTGCGTTATTTCAGCCATTTCCTAAATGAGAGTGAGAACGAATGAATAAGGGTTTCAGACGTTCTTTTCGGAGAGTGACAAAAGAGGGATTAGATTGAGGAATGAAACCTAACAGCAGCAAGCTTCACCGGATTATGTTAGGTCTCACGATCGCTCAACCCAACCTACAATTTTCCTGTCTTTTTGGCTCATCCTATTTTTTCTGTACTAATCGCATCGGTATTTAGAAGTCAGATTTTTTGAAAAAGTCCGACTTCTAAGTAGTCTAATAGAATAAAGAGTGATTTCAGATTTTTGAGGTTTTGGGAAAATCAAAGGTCTTGCCCCTACTATCTAATCACACGAAATCTCATTCTTTAGAGATTCTTTAGAAAAGCACAAGACCTCTAGTTCAATGCCATTATTGAAAAATACAAGATCTAGCTAGATCATAAATGTATAGTTAAGAATTTTTTGAGTTTAGAAATATTCAAAAAAGCACTAGAGAACGCTGGATTTTGCCAAGCTCAAGCACTCAGCGGATTCGTTGGCGTTGCCCTAGCTTTCCCGATCGCGCAGCTTCCAGCCCAGAGCACCCTGACTGTCTCACTTTTAGCGATATCTTCCCTATTTTAGGCTCAAAAAAATATCAAAAAAATAATAAATCGAAGCTCCTAAAAGATACACATCTTCATTAACGAGACATAAAGAGGGAAAAACCGTGAAAGCAATGAATCGGACTCGCGTATTAGGCTCGGAAGTTGGGCAATCAAACCTAAACACAAAGACTCTTTCCCCGGAATACCTCTACAAAATCGATGCCTACTGGCGTGCTGCCAACTATTTGTCCGTCGGGCAAATGTATCTCTACGACAATCCATTGCTGAAAGAGCCGCTGCAACTCTCCCACGTCAAACCACTGGTGGTGGGACACTGGGGTACGACACCGGGACAGAATTTCATTTATGTCCACTTGAATCGAATCATTCAAAAATATGACTTAAATATGTTCTATGTTTCGGGGCCTGGTCACGGGGGGCCTGCGATCGTAGGTCATGTTTACCTCGAAGGCACGTGGAGCGAAGTGTATCCGAACGTGACTCAGGACGAAGCTGGGTTGAAAAAGCTGTTTACGCAATTCTCGTTTCCCGGTGGGATTTCCAGTCATGTTGCGCCCACAACACCGGGGTCAATTCACGAAGGGGGAGAGCTGGGGTACTCGCTCAGTCATGCGTTCGGTGCTGTCTTTGATAATCCCGATCTGATTGTGGCCTGTGTTGTCGGTGATGGTGAGGCGGAAACAGGCCCATTGGCTGCGGCATGGCATTCCAACAAGTTCCTTAACCCAGTGACCGACGGTGCTGTGCTGCCAATTTTGCACCTGAATGGCTACAAAATCGATAACCCCACCGTCTTGGCTCGCATTGAACGGGAGGAGTTGGAACAGTTTTTCCGAGGTTGCGGTTGGACACCTTACTTTGTGGAAGGCGACGAGCCGGAAGAGATGCATGAACGGATGGCGAGCACTTTGGATCAGGCGATCGCCGACATTCAGCAAAGCCAAAGCAATGCGCGGAACAAGAACGACATGACTCGCCCGCGCTGGCCGGTGATTGTGCTGAAATCGCCCAAGGGCTGGACGGGGCCGAAGGTCGTGGATGGTTTGCAAATCGAGGGCACAGCGCGATCGCACCAAGTGCCGCTACTGGTGAACTCCGATCATCCTGATCATGTCCAGCAGTTGGAAAGCTGGATGAAAAGCTACAGAGCCGAGGAATTGTTCGATGAGGCTGGCCGACTTCTGCCGGAATTGGCGGAACTGGCTCCGAAGGGCGATCGCCGCATGGGCGCAAACCCCCACGCCAACGGCGGCATACTGCTGCGCGATCTATACATGCCAGACTTTCGTGATCATGCGGTGTCTGTACCTTCGCCCGGTGCTGTGGACGGTCAAGATACCCTTGTGCTGGGCAAATTTCTGCGTGATGTCGTCGAGCTGAATCGGCGTAATTTTCGGATTTTTGGCCCGGATGAAACACTCTCAAATTTTTTGGGCGCGGTGTTTGAAGTTACCAATCGCCAATGGGAAGCGCGGGAAGAAAAAAATGATGAATTCCTCGCGCCCACCGGACAAGTGCTGGATTCGATGCTCAGTGAACACCAGTGTCAAGGTTGGCTAGAAGGCTATTTGCTAACCGGGCGGCACGGGTTATTTAATAGCTATGAAGCATTTATTCGCATCGTTGATTCGATGTTCAGCCAGCACGCAAAATGGCTGAAGGTCACCTCAGAACTCCCCTGGCGACGACCGATCGCCTCGCTAAATTACCTACTCGCCTCCCACGTTTGGCAGCAGGATCATAACGGTTTCACGCATCAAGATCCCGGTTTTATCGACCACGTGATCAATAAGAAAGCCGATATCGTGCGTGTGTATCTACCACCCGACGCGAACTGTCTGCTATCGGTTTTTGATCACTGTTTACGCAGCCGACACTATGTGAATGTGGTGGTTGCGGGGAAACACCCGCTCCCGCAATGGCTGAGTATGGACGCGGCGATCGTGCATTGCACGCAAGGCATTGGCATTTGGCAATGGGCGAGTAACGACCAGGAGAGCGAGCCGGATGTGGTGATGGCGTGCTGTGGCGATACGCCGACATTGGAGATTTTGGCCGCTGTTTCTATTCTGCGCGAACATCTGCCGGATCTGAAAATCCGGGTGATTAATGTCATCGATTTGATGAAGTTGCAGTCCGAAAGCGAACATCCGCACGGACTGAGCGAAGCCGATTACGACTCACTTTTTACCACAGATAAACAGATCATTTTTGGCTTTCACGGATACCCCTGGCTGGTGCATCGACTCACCTACCGCCGCACCAATCGCAATCTTCACGTCCGGGGCTACAAGGAAGAAGGCACGATCACAACGGCTTTTGATGTGCGAGTACAAAATGACCTCGATCGTTTTCATCTGGTGCAAGACGTGGTCGATCGTCTACCAAATTTAGGTAGTAAGGGAGCCTATCTCAAACAAATGATGCAGGACAAGTTAATCGAGCATAAGTATTACATCTACAAGCACGGCAAAGACTTACCAGAAATCCGCGATTGGAAGTGGGGACAGAACGAGAATAATTCGTAATTCATATTGAGCTAATCATAATTGCAACAGGAGAATAAACCGTGAGCAACTATCCCAGAAATTTCTCGCATATTGGAATTTCTGTACCTGATCTAGAAAAAGCCGTAGCGTTTTATAGACAAGTTATGGGTTGGTATCAAATCATGAAGCCAAGCGTTATCACCGAGGAGTCTGATACGCCGATCGGACAAATGTGTATTGATGTATTTGGTTCAGGATGGGGGTCTTTCAAGATTGCTCACATGTCTACTGGCGACAAAATCGGTGTCGAAATGTTCGAGTTTAAAAATAACGAACGCCCCAAAGATTTCGAGTATTGGAAAACCGATACATTTCATTTCTGTGTGCAAGATCCAGACATTGAAGGTCTTGTCGAAAAAATAGTCGCTCATGGTGGCAAACAAAGAATGCCGATTCGGGAGTATTACCCCGGTGAAAAGCCCTACAAAATGGTTTATGTGGAAGATCCATTCGGTCTCATCTTTGAGATTTACTCTCACAGTTATGAGCTGACCTATTCCCAAGGCGCGTACTAAAGTCAGCAAAGCGTTGCACAGGGACAAACATTTTTAATCAGCTTTACCGAAACAGATAATCTCAGGAAGAAAATTAATGAAAGTCAACGCCTACACAGCCCAAAACGCCACGACGACCCTCGCACCTGTTGACATTCAACGTCGCGATCTCGGCAAACGTGATGTGCAGATCGACATTCTCTACTGTGGTGTGTGTCACTCTGACCTGCATACCGTCCGCAACGAATGGCAGGGTACCACCTACCCTTGCGTGCCCGGTCACGAAATTATTGGACGTGTTGTCAGCGCGGGAGCGCAGGCCAACAAATTTAAGGAAGGCGACACCGTTGGGGTCGGTTGCATGGTCGATGCTTGCCTCACCTGTGCGAACTGTGAAAAAGACCTAGAGCAATTCTGCGAGCAAGGTACGACTTGGACGTACAACTCTCCTGATAAATCTATGGGCGGCATGACCCTTGGTGGCTACTCCGAGAGCATTGTTGTGGATAAAGCGTTTGTGCTGAAAATTCCGAAGCATTTAGATCTTGCCGCCGCTGCTCCCCTGCTTTGTGCCGGGATTACCACCTATTCCCCCTTGCGTCGCAACAATGTTCGCAAAGGTCAGAAGGTGGGCATTGTTGGACTCGGCGGCTTGGGACACGTGGGGGTAAAACTGGCAAAGGCGTTTGGCGCCCATGTTGTCGTCTTCACCACCTCACCCAGCAAAGTTGAAGATGCCCTACGGCTTGGAGCAGACGAAGTCGTCAATTCTAAAAATGCGGATGAGATGAAGCCACATCTGAATAGTTTCGATTTTATTCTTGATACGGTTTCGGCCCAACACGACATCAACGCCTACCTCATCCTGTTGGGGCGCGACGGCAATCTCACCCAAGTTGGCATACCAACCGAACCGCTTTCTCTGAATGTCGGTAGCTTAATTTTTGGTCGGCGTAGTCTCAGTGGTTCCCTAATTGGTGGCATCAAAGAAACGCAGGAAATGCTGGATTTCTGTGGGAAGCACAACATTACTGCCGATATCGAACTCATTCCTATTCAGAACATTAATAAAGCCTACGATCGCCTCGCAAAGGGCGACGTAAAATACCGTTTCGTTATTGATATGGCTTCATTGCAACCAGCTTTATAAGCCACGAATTAACCCCAAAACTAAGAATATTAATATCAATATGTCTCATATCATCAGCCGTGAGATTCGACTCATTTCTCACCCCACAGGGATACCAACCCCAGCGAATTTTAGCCTCGCACGAACCGAACTAGAGCCATTGCAAGATGGACAGGTACTTGTTCGCAACCTCTATATGTCCGTCGATCCATATATGCGCGGTCGCATGAACAGCGGGAAGTCCTATGTGCCACCATTCGAGTTAGGTCAGCCGATGACCGGCGGCGCAGTTGGCGAAGTCGTTGAGTCCCGCGCCGATCAATTCAAGCCCGGTGATGCGGTCACGTCTAGCTATGGCTGGCGGGAATATTTCATCACTAAACCGCAAGAGCTACACCCAGTTAGCCGCGACCTGCAACCGCTTTCAGTCTATCTAGCTGCCCTTGGCATGACGGGCATGACGGCTTGGGCTGGGTTGAATTTGGTAGATGTCAAAGCGGGCGATGTCATTTTTATTTCGGGAGCTGCTGGGGCGGTCGGTAGCGTCGCTGGGCAATTAGCGATAATGCGGGGATGCAAGGTCATTGGATCAGCCGGTTCAGCAGAGAAAGTCAAGTTTCTGCTGGAAGACTGTGGCTTTGATCTGGCCTTCGATTACAAATCCCCTCCGGTCATCCCTGTGATCGAACAACTAAATCTCGCAGTACCGAATGGAATTGATGTCTATTTCGATAATGTCGGCGGTGAAATGCTCGAAGCTTCGCTCTCGGCTTTACGGATAAATGGTCGGATTATTGCCTGTGGTGGCATCTCTGGGTACAACGCCAAAACACCCCCACCTGGCCCTCCTAATCTTTTCAATATGACGACTAAACGGTTGACGATGAAAGGGCTAATCGTTGGCGATTGGCTCAGTCAGCAAAGTGAATTTGAACAGGAAGTGGGTGGTTATTTCCGCGCTGGCAAACTGAAGAATCAGGAAACAGTGGTGACAGGAATTGACAAAGCTATAGGCGCATTTATCGGTTTATTTGAAGGTAAAAATATCGGCAAGATGATCGTGAAACTCGATTGAAGCAAGTATGGCTCTCCCATGGATTTTAGGTGACCTGTAAGAAGCCATAATTTTGCTGGGTTTTGTCTTCTTCATGATGGGCATTAGCCTCTATATGGTGCTTCATGTCCCCGTTTTGCGTCGGTTATTTAGCTTCGCATATCTACATCCGATCGACCTAATCATTTGTTTGCTCGGTGGGTTAATCTGCCTAGTTTGGTTTGAGCAGTTAAAGGGTTTTAACCAAACCCAAAAAGTCGTTAAATCCTCGTCGAGAAAACCGGCCTGAAAAGCTTGGCAAGCAATCAATTAAGCAATCAATTAAGCAATCAATCAATCATCACTTTCACTCAAAAAAGGAAACTATGATACAGCAATTATCGACTCCTCCCTCAGCAAAATCCCGCACCACCAACGGTGTTGCTCCCAAGGCTTACATGGTGGGGGGTGGGATTGGCTCCTTAGCCGCCGCCGCCTTCCTGATTCGTGATGGCAAGGTTCCCGGTCGCAATATCACCATCTACGAGGCGATGCCCGTTTTGGGTGGCAGTTTGGACGGTAACGGCAACCCCAAGAATGGCTACACCATGCGCGGCGGGCGGATGCTGACGACCGACAACTATGAATGTACGTGGGATTTGTTCAAATCAATTCCGTCCCTCAGTGATCCTAACCAGACTGTATTTGATGAGACGATCGCCTTCAATAAGCTCCACAAGTCTCACTCTCAGGCGCGACTCATCGATCGCCATCGCGCCAATCTAGATGTCGAGTCGATGGGCTTTTCGATGCAGGATCGGCTCGAACTGCTCAAACTCACTGAAACCGACGAAGCGACATTAGGCACTAGCTGCATTACAGATTGGCTATCGCCGCCCTTTTTCACAACTAACTTCTGGTTCATGTGGTCAACGACTTTTGCATTTCAGCCTTGGCATAGTGCCGTTGAATTCCGCCGTTACCTGCATCGGTTCATGATGGAATTTTCCCGCATCGAAACTCTGGCCGGGGTCAAACGCACGGTTTACAACCAATTTGATTCATTGGTAAAACCGCTGGTCAGTTGGCTGAAATCACAGGGGGTAAATTTCGTCGTTAACTGCACCGTGACGGACTTTGAGCTAAAAACGAATCAAGGCAAGATCGTTGTCACCGGCATTCACTCCAAGCGCGACGGCAAGACAGAAATCAAGGCGATCGCCGATGACGATTTGGTGTTCTTCCAAAACGGTTCGATGACCGATGCCTCCAGCTTTGGGTCAATGACAAGTGCGCCCCCACAGCTCACAAAAGACGACAGTGGTGGCTGGTTGCTCTGGGAAAAACTGGCTCACAGCCATCCAGAGTTCGGGAACCCAGCGGCGTTCAATTCGAGTATTCCAGAGTCGTTTTGGGAGTCCTACACGGTGACGGTGATCAAAGACACCACTTTCTTTGACCAGATGGAAGCATTGTCTGGGAATAAGGCGGGCACTGGCGGTTTGGTGACGTTCAAAGATTCCAATTGGATGATGTCGATCGTGTTAGCCCATCAACCCCACTACATCGACCAACCTGCTGATGTGCAGGTGTTCTGGGGCTATGCTCTGCACCCCGATCGCATTGGCGACTTTGTACCCAAATCCATGACTGATTGCAACGGCAGCGAAATTTTGCAAGAGCTGTGCGGTCATCTCAATTTCGATCAATCGACGATCTCCTCGGCCATTTGTATTCCCTGCCGGATGCCCTACATCACCAGTATGTTTATGCCCCGCGTTAAAGGCGATCGCCCCTTGCCCGTGCCCAAAACCTCCAAAAATCTCGCCTTTATTAGCCAGTTTGTCGAAATCCCCGATGATGTGGTTTTTACGGTGGAATATTCCATCCGAGTTGCCCAAATGGCTGTTTACGAACTGCTGGGAATCGATCGCAAAATTCCCCCGATCCTGCACCATGACGACTCCCTCAAGGTGAAATTTGATGCGGTGGTTAAGGCATTTCGATAACGATTCAATTTGAATCAATCACAGTTATAAAAGAAAAATTACAAAAGGAAATTACCATGCAAGTCCAAATCAATACCAATCGCAATATCGAACAGAACAAGGCTCTAGAGGAAATAAATAGTATGACCCCTATTCAAGAAGTCACAACAGTATGACTCCTATTCAAGAAGTCACAACCTTTTCTAAGGTCGAAACTTTGGCCAAACTATACCTAGAAAGCGACCCTGCCGAAATTTCTGATGAAACACTCGCAGAATTGTGCGATTGGCTCTGGGAAGAGTTTCAAAACACCCAGCTCAACCTAGAGTTTTCATGGTACGAGCGCTATGACAATCCCGCAGAAATGTTTGCCGATATCAAGCAAAGTCATCTCTGGGTATCTTCCGAAAATTACGACACAACCATGGGACTTAACCCCATCTATGGTTTTATCTTTCAGGGACTGCATGACAATGACCACTACCAAACCCAAAGCGACTTTAGTTTAGAAGGGGAAATTGCCACCTACAACACCACCGCCAAACGTGCGCCCAGTCTAGCCATTCAAAAGATTATCTATTCTGAAAGCGTGCTGAGACCGGCTGCTTATATTTTCTTGGGTCATGCGCCGATTTCAAAAATTGTTTTTCCATAGCTGATAGAAAAGCTCATCCATGAGCGTTTTCACCGTTTACATCCATCTCCCTACTATAAAAGGTCAATTCCATGAGCACAGCCATACTGTCACTAAAAACAACCAAAACTAATTGGTCTGATGTAATTGAGTATTCTCAATCTGGAGCCAAGAGCAAGATTCTCCTAGAAGATAAAAACTGTCGCTATACGCTAATGTCTCTGGCGGCAGAATCGGCCATTGCAGAACATACTAATCCTCGCAATGCCACCGTGAATGTAATTGAAGGGCAAGGCGTACTGATGCTGGAAGATGAAGAGATTGTTCTAGAATCTGGAGTCTTTGCTTTTATACCCGCCAACGCCCGCCACGCGCTCAAAGCAGCAACTAACCTCGCCTTTTTATTGACGCTCTCTGAACCGGTTGCTGGCTCCAATCATTGACCTTAACATTCCAAAAAATCAGGAAACTATCATCATGATTCGACTTCTCGTTAATTTTTTGGAAGCCTTGTTGAATACCTTTTATCAGGGGCGCGATCGCGTCTTCGCCCGATTTTTCGTATTGGAAACTGTTGCCCGCGTACCCTATTTTGCTTTCACTTCTGTTTTACACCTCTACGAAACGATGGGCTGGTGGCGCAAATCTGACTGGCTAAAAGTGCATTTTGCCGAGTCCTGGAATGAACTGCACCATCTGCTGATTGCCGAATCCCTCGGTGGCAATGATCGCTGGTATGATCGTTATCTTGCCCGGTTCGGTGGATTAATTTACTACTGGATCATTGTTTTGGTCTATATGCTAAACGCCTCTGCTGCCTATAACTTCATGCAGCAGGTTGAAGAGCATGCCTATCACACCTATGATCTATTTCTCAAAGAACACGGTGAAGAACTCAAACAGATGCCTGCACCAAAAGTGGCAATTAGCTACTATCTAGATGGCGACTTGTATATGTTTGATGAATTTCAAACGACGCATCCAGAAGCCTTTCGTCGTCCTCAGATTGAGAATCTCTACGATGTCTTTGTTGCCGTTCGCGAAGATGAATTAGAGCACGTCAAGACGATGATTGCGTGCCAACAACCTGAAGCTAAAGAGACATTCCAAAGCCCTCACGCCGAGGATCGTCCTGCACTTTCAGAATCGGTAAGAACCGCAATTGAGTTAAAAACCGCGCAAATCATACAGGAAGCAGAAAAAGAACCCCTCCAAATAGCGTAATTTCCAAGGAGAAAAACCATGTTAGATATAGCAATTTCAGGAATTGTGAGTAACAGCTATAGAACCTGAAACGAACTGAGAATCAAGGGTTTAGCTGTATCGCATCGGCAGTAAAACCGCTATATCGATGAAATGAGCACAAAAGAGATCAACGAACTGCTGCGAGAAGTGGGGCATGGACATCTAGGCTGCGCCCTTGATGGGCATCCTTACGTTGTGCCGATGCACTACTATTTTGACGAACCAGCGATTTATATCTTCACCACAGTGGGGATGAAAACTAAGTACATGGATGTTAATCCAGAGGTCTGCCTACAGGTTGAAGATGTCAACAATCTTAAGCACTGGCGCAGCGTTACGGTGATGGGGCGAGCCGAACATATTACCGAGCAGGCCGACATTGATCGCGTGATGGAATTTGTCAAAACACACAACCCAGCCCTGTCGCCTGCCATTAACCGCACCTGGATCGACGCATGGGGCCGGGCAGAGGAAATGGCGCTTTACCAGGTTCACCCTAGCGAGATGGCTGGACGAACAACCGATGGCATAAGTAGTAAAGAATGAATGACAACGGATATGTATAAGACTCACTCTTTTACCTTTCCAGTAATCGATAAAAATCGATGGGTGAATGCCATGATGATTGAAGAAAGGCACATGCTTGAGGATGATACCAATCCGCTCTATAACTCGATCGCCACATTTATCTCATTGGATTGGTGACTCCAATCGTGCTTAACGTTGCCTTTACTATTTCAATTATTCTGTCGCCTCGGCCATTTGTATTCCCTGCCGGATGCCCTACATCACCAGTATGTTCATGCCTCGTGCTAAAGGCGATCGCCCCTTGCCCGTGCCCAAAATCTCCAAAAATCTCGCCTTGATCAGCCAGTTTGTCGAAATCCCCGATGATGTGGTTTTTACGGTGGAATATTCCATCCGAGTTGCCCAAATGGCTGTTTACGAACTGCTGGGAATCGATCGCAAAATTCCCCCGATCCTGCACCATGACGATTCCCTCAAGGTGAAATTTGACGCGGTGGTTAAAGCGTTTTTGTAACGCTGCTAAGACAGATTTGGCGATCGCCGTTGATTCAGGTTGAATCAATCACAATCACAATCGCAATAACAAGAGAAAACAACCATGCAAGTCCAAATCAATACTGGTCATAACATCGAAAATCACGAAGCATTAGCCGATCATTTTAGTGGTGTCGTGGAAGAAAGTCTGAGCCGATTTAGCGATCGTCTCACTAATGTTGATGTTCATTTGAGCGATGAGAACAGCGATAAGAAAGGCGGCGGTGACGATATGCGCTGCATGATCGAAGCCCGTCTCATCGGCAGTCAAGCCCTCGCGGTCACCCATCAGGCCGAGACCTTGGACGAAGCGGTTGAAGGGGCTGCGGAGAAATTAACTCACCTACTCGAAAGCACGCTGGGACGACTAGAGCATCAGGCAAGTCATCGGACTGACCCCCCTCTTGTCTAGCTCATCGTCAATCTGTTTTTCCGAATTTTCCCCGAAATTCTCTCGATTTTTTTCTAGGAGTCAGAGATGGATGCACCAGGCTTTATGGACACCGCAAAAAGGCTAGTGACCGACAATAAAAGTCTGCTGGCGATCGAGGATATGGGGGTATAGAAGTATGAAAAAAAGCATTTCTAATCCCCTAAATCTTTACCTAATTCGGCATGGTGAAACCGAGTGGTCACTCACCGGCCAGCACACGGGTCGCACGGATATTCCGTTGACCCAAAATGGCGAGAACGAAGCGCGGGCACTCAGCAAATACCTGCGGACTATCTCGTTTTCCCACGTGCTGACTAGTCCGCTCCAGCGTGCTCGCCAAACCTGTGAGTTGGCGGGGTTGGATCAAATCCTGGAAATCGAACCCGACTTAGCCGAATGGGACTATGGCGATTACGAAGGCCAGCGATCGGTGAATATTCGTCAGGAGCGCCCGGACTGGAATGTTTTTCGAGATGGTTGTCCCCACGGTGAAATGCCCGGTCAAGTTACCGATCGCGCCGATCAACTCATCGATCGTCTACGCAAGCTGGACGGAAATATCGCCCTCTTTTCCCACGGTCAGTTCGGCGGCGTTTTGGCAACACGCTGGATCGGGCTAGCGGTGGACAAAGCGCAGCATTTCCCCCTAGGCACAGCCTCAATCAGTATTTTCGCCTTTGATTCCCATCACCCCACAGTGCCAATTATCGCGTTGTGGAATTCAAAAATTAAAGATTTCCGTCAATAAGTAGCCCAAGCTAAAACTTAAATGAATCGTAATGGATCGTAAGGAGTGAGGGGAGCATCCCGTTTATGCAACTTGCCCCTCATCCCCCAGCCCCTTCTCCCAAAAAAGGGAGAAGGGGAGACCGATTCAAAGTCCCTCTCCAGACTTGGGAGAGGGATTTAGGGTGAGGGTGACACAAATGGGATGCTCCCGGAGTGAGACCTTTGAGTTTTTGAAATTTTCAAAACCTCAAAACCTCAAAAACTCAAAAGCCTGAGGCCATTGTTCATCTTGGGCTACTTAGCTAACAAATAAATCTGGAGACAGAAACATGATTAGTCAACAAAAAGCACAGCAGAAAACACAACAACAAAAAGAGATCACTATGAAGCAAGATAATTCCATTGTGGCCATCTACCCAACCCATATCGCGGCGGAAGTAGCGGTCAAAGAACTACAGCAATCCGGCTTTGATATGCAGAAACTCTCGATCGTGGGACGCGACTATCACACCGAGGAAAACGTGGTCGGTTACTACAATACGGGCGATCGCATGGAAGCCTGGGGTAAGGCCGGTGCTTTTTGGGGCGGGCTATGGGGCTTTTTGGTTGGTTCCGCGTTCTTTGCGATTCCTGGTTTGGGGCCGATTCTGGTCGCAGGGCCTTTGGTCAGTTGGATCGTGGGGGCGCTGGAAGGGGCGATCTTGGTGGGCGGATTGAGTGCGGTGGGAGCTGGTTTGTACAGCCTCGGGATTCCCAAGAACAGCATCTTGCAGTATGAAACGGCGATCAAGAACGACAAGTTTATTTTGATTGCCCACGGCTCCATCGATGACACCACCCGTGCTCAAGACATCCTCGAACGCACCCAGCCTGAAACTTTGGAACACCACCCAGTCACTCGCAATGAAGCACTGATAGGCGCGGCATCACCGCAGTAGCCAGAGATTCTGCGCGATCGTCAACCCTAGAAAAAAGCCGAACGATGAAACCCGTGAACCCAAATATCCTGACGATCAATGGCGGCTCGTCGAGCATTAAGTTCGCGCTGTTCGAGTTCGGCGACTCTCTCCAGCGGGTGCGATCGGGCGTGATCGATCGCATCGGTTTCCCGGATGCGACCTTGCATGTCAAAGGGGTAACCCCAGCGGACAATGTTTCGCGGGCGATCGTCGCATCGGATCACACCTCGGATCACGCATCGAATCACACAAAGGCCGTTGAGATTTTCATGGATTGGCTTGAGGAACATTGCGGACGTGATGCCTTAACTGCGGTGGGGCATCGCATCGTTCATGGAGGCCCCACCTATAGCCAGCCCCAGCGCATCACTCCCGAAATGCTTGAGGAACTGCGCCGAATCAGCCCCTTCGATCCGGAACATCTGCCCCAGGAAATCCGGTTAGCCGAGGCGTTACACCACCGCTTTCCAGACCTACCCCAAATCGCCTGTTTCGACACAGCATTTCATCACGACCTGCCCCGCGTCGCCCAAATTTTACCCATCCCCCGCCGTTACGAAGCCCAGGGCGTGCGGCGCTACGGGTTTCACGGGTTGTCCTATGCGTTCCTGATGGAAGAACTCGCCCACTTGGACGGAACCGCAGCGGCGCAAGGTCGGGTGATCCTGGCACACCTTGGCAATGGCGCGAGCCTGGCGGCGGTGCATCACGGCAAACCTGTGGACACCAGCATGGGTTTTACCCCGATCGCCGGAGTGCCGATGAGTACCCGTTCCGGGGATCTCGATCCGGGGCTGCTGGGGTATCTGGCGCGTACTGAACACATGAGCGTGGCGCAATTCAATGAGATGGTTCATTTTCAGTCTGGCTTGTTGGGAATATCCGAAACCAGTGGCGATATACGGGACTTGCTCGATCGTGAACAGCAGGATGTGCGGGCGGCGGAGGCGATCGCGCTGTTTTGCTATCAAGTGAAAAAATGGATCGGTGCATTTTCCGCAGCATTGGGCGGTGTAGATACCTTAGTTTTTGCGGGTGGTATTGGCGAAAATTCTCCCATAGTCCGCAGCCGGATTTGCTCGGGTTTAGGCTTTTTGGAAATTGAACTCAATGAAGAGAAAAATATGCTGAATGCGGATGTGATTTCTCTGAAAACCAGCCGAGTTTCTGTGCGCGTGATCCCCACAAACGAAGCATTGACGATCGCCAAATCCATGTGTCATGTTCTCAACCTACGCTAAAAAAAACCTTAAAAAACTGTGACATTCAACCATCTAATAAAAATGATTTTCTCGTAATTATTTTATTAAATAAGTTTCATGAGCTTGCCAAAATATCAACTTAATATTCGAGAGTTAAAAACATGTCAGATCATCAATCCAATAATTTATTTCCAATCAAAAAACTTGACGATTTAATTCGTCCTTTTGTTGTGCCACCGCAACACATTGTTGTGCCACCAAAACGAAAAATTTCTCTGGTAAAAGATTATGATCCCGGATATAAAGCTGATCACCTCAAAAAGTCGAAAGCCAAAGGTCAATTAAAGGAAGCTATTAAGGCATTAGCTGAATATCAAGACATTCTCTATGCCCAAAAAAAACATGCTCTACTAATCATCTTTCAAGCGATGGATGCGGGAGGAAAAGATAGCACAATCAGACATGTAATGTCGGGCATTAATCCCCAAGGATGTCAGGTGCATAGTTTCCAAGCGCCATCAACAAACGAGTTGAAGCATGACTATTTGTGGCGATGTTCTAAAGCTTTACCTGAAAGAGGAAAAATTGGCATTTTCAATCGTTCCTATTATGAAGAAGTTTTAGTCACAAGAGTGCATCCAGAAATCCTAGAGCAGCGACCAATTTCTGTTGGTTTAGTTGATGATAATATTTGGCAACGACGTTTTGAAGAAATCAACAACTTCGAGAAGTATCTAGTTAATAACGGAACGATTATCCTCAAGTTTTTTCTCAATGTATCTAAAGAGGAGCAGAAAGAACGTTTTCTAGATCGGGTTAATCGCCCTGAAAAGAATTGGAAGTTCTCTGCTGATGATGCGAAAGCCCGTAGTTTTTGGGATGACTATATGGCTGTCTATGAAGATATGTTCAATCACACCAGTACAAAATATGCGCCTTGGTACATTATCCCCGCCGATCATAAATGGTTTACTCGTCTGGTTGTAGCGAGCATCATTTACACGCAATTGAAGGAGCTGAATCTCAAGTATCCTACGCTTAGTAAAGAGCAACATAAGGAACTTTTAAAGGCGAAGGAGATTCTGGAGAGTCAGAAATAAAGATGAGAATTGATAGTATGGCAACGGTGAAATCTGGTCAGTTCTAAATAAATTTACCTATTAATATTACTATCGATGAAATACGCTAAGTTAGCTAAACTGTGGGACTCATTACATTCCAGTTTTTGGTTTGTGCCAACCCTGATGGTGTTGCTGGCGATCGCACTGTCGTTTATCACCATCTGGATTGACCAGAGAGGAGAAGCCAATCTCGTCGAAAATATAGGCTGGGCTTATTCTCTAGGGCCTAGTGGTTCACGCGCCATTCTTTCGGCGATCGCGGGTTCAATGGTAACTGTTGCCACCACGGCCTTTTCGATTACGATCGTGGCACTCCAGCTTGCTTCTTCCCAGTTTGGACCACGCTTACTGCGGAACTTCATGCAAGACACGGGCAACCAAATTGTACTAGGAACTTTCATTTCCACGTTTGTGTATAGCTTGATGGTGCTACGAACAGTCAATGGGGTGGAAAAAGATGAATTTGTCCCTCACCTGGCCGTGAGCATCGGTATTGGCTTAGCGATCGCCAGTGTTGGCGTATTAATTTACTTTATTCATCATTCAGCCTCATCAATTCAGGTCGATCAGATCATCAAACAAGTGGGAGATGATCTGGATGTTGCGATTGATCGGCTTTTTCCTGAAAGAATTGGCCAGAGTGCATCAAAGCAGGTACAGGAGGAGAGCCTACCCGCTATTCCTGACGACTTTGATCGAGTTGCTTCTCCCATTAAGACGATCGTCGGTGGCTATATTCAAGCGATTGATGACAAGCAACTGATGCAGATTGCGAAAGAGAATAATCTGTTATTGCGGGTTCAGCAGCGCCCTGGTCGCTTTGTCATACAAGGGAGTGAACTTGTACAAGTCTTTCCTGAAGAAAAGGTAAACAAAAAGCTTGCAGTCCAGATTAATGATGCCTTTATTCTCGGTTCACGACGCTCAGAGCAGCAAGATGTGGAGTTTCCCCTCGATCAACTGGTTGAGATTGCGGTACGCGCCCTTTCTCCAGGCATTAATGATCCGTTTACGGCCATCCGTTGCATCGATCAATTGAGCGCGGCTCTTTGTCATTTATCCCAAAGAGAAATTCCTTCTCCTTACCGCTACGATGACCACGATCAGCTTCGTATTATTGTGGAACCGATCTCATTTACGGATGCAATGGATGCGGCGTTCAACCAGATTCGGCAGTATGGAAAATCGAGTGTTGCGGTAACGATGCGGTTATTAGAGGCGATCGCGGCGATCGCTCTTTTTACCCACAAAACATCAGACCGAACCACACTACAACGTCATGCGGATATGATTGAGCGCGGTAGTAAGGACGGAATTGCGGAGGAGTTAGACTACGAAAATGTGAAGGAGCGGTATCTGACTGCGGTGAAAGCAATCTGGAAAATTTAATCAATATGCGATCGCTATTCCTCTGAGTCGTGATTTTTAGGCGATCGCTTTTATAGTCAGTTCAATAAAAAACGAGATATATTGACTTTGTCCTGCTTGCTCGCAAACCGCGTTATTCGCTTCACGAAGGCTACGCCCACGACTCCGCTCAACGGTCTCAGGGTGTTCTGAAAATAATTGAACTAACTATACGTCCATACACCACAAAGAGGAGATATGACTCACAACTCCTTGCTTATCTAAACTGTAAATGAAACCATCTATATGTTTGATTTTTAATCCTGTTTCAGGCCAAGGTGATCCCGACCAAGATCTGGCAATGATTGTATCGCTCCTAGGCTCAGAAATCGATCTGGACATACAAATTACAACGCCCGAAACTACAGCGTTAGATTTCGCAATCAGAGCTGTAGAACTTGGCGCAACGGCTCTGATTGCCTCTGGTGGAGATGGCACTATTTCCGCCGTGACCGAGGCTCTGATTGGCAAAAATATTCCTTTAGGTATTATCGCTCGCGGAACTGCTAACGGATTTGCGAATGCGCTCGGTATACCAACCACGATCGCCCCAGCCTGCGCAACGATACTGTCGGGAAATACCCGCACGGTCGATATTGGTTTGTGTAACGGTAAACCGATGTTATTACTCGCCGGAATTGGCTTTGAAGCCGAGGTTGTAAACTCGGTAAATCGTGAAGCTAAAAATTGGTTGGGATCGTTAGCTTATCTTGTCGCTAGCTTAGGACAATTGGGGAATTTAAAACAGTTTGATACTAAGATTGAAACCGAAGATAAAATCATTACAGTTCCTGCGACCGCATTAACCATTGCAAATGCTGCACCGCCCATGTCAATTTTGGCGCAAGGTGGAGCGAATGTCATTTTTAACGATGGACTTTTAGACTTAACGATTGTCGCCACTCAAACCCAAACGAATGCGATCGCGGCTTCTTTTGAGCTTCTGACTTCAGCCTTAAAGGGAGAGTCGGTGAATTGTCCTGAGGTTGGGTTTATGCGTGCTAAACGTTTCTCCATCACGACTAATCCTCTACAAAAAGTAGTTTTAGATGGAGAAATTATCGGACTCACACCAGTAGAGGTGGAAAGTATCCCAAATGCGCTAACTATTTTTGTGCCACGGACAGAAGTTATTCAACTGGAAGAAAAGCTAGAAGGTTTGCCCAATCTTAATATCACTTTAAAAGAAGTCTAAGCAGCCTAAGATATAGCAGAAACCGATTGTATTAGGACACTCTCATTCAAGCTAAAAACCGCACTATTTGCTTCGCAAAGGCTACGCCAACGACTCCGCTCAGTGCTCTTCAGCTTTTTTTGATACGTCCTAACCAAATCGTTTTTTGCTATAAATAACGATTGTTGCGCTTTGGCGCTGTTCTCTGGGGCTAGAACCCGAAAACATGTACACGAAAATGAAGTCTACTTTTATTTTATTCGTCTACTTTTTAGGCATGGCAAAAAGTCCGACTTTTCTGAAAAGTCGGACTTCTAGAATGAGCGATTATTTTCGAGTAATAGTACGCAATCAATAACGCACTCTAGCCCGTGGGCGATTGATTTTGAGTGCATTGCGGCGCTGAACAAAAACAATAAATTGCCTCGATCATCGAATTATCCGAATTGCCAAAATCGCCCAGTCCACCTAGCTCTCCCGGATTACAGTGGGCGATACACCTTGTAATTAATGTTGGGGAAAATGTTGTCCATTTCCTCCACTTTTTCCAGCCAGCCCGAATCGATTTCGCCCGCTTTAATATCGTCGTAGAGCTTTTCGAGACGCATCAGGTGCGATCGCGTCCGACGCACCGCATAGGGAACCATCGTCCCCGTCCGCATAATGAACGCCCAATCCGACGACTGCGCCAGCAACAACTCCCGCGCCACCTGATTCAGCGCTCGCAACTCCAGCTCATCCGCCGGATCACGGTAGCTCAACTCAATCATCCGTTCCGCGCCCTTATGTAAGTGCGGATAGATCCAGGCGTTGGTTTGGTTAAGCCAATACTCGTGAAACCCCTTGTAGCCCCAGCTCGACTGCGACGGGCGGCACACCTGTTGCGTCGGATTAGTGCGTAGATAATCCGCCAAGTGGGTCATCTGATACGTGCTTTGGTCGTGCCAGGATTTGCGGAAGAGATAGTCGATAAACCAGGGGCCTTCGTACCACCAGTGACCGAATAGCTCCGCGTCGTAGGGCGAAACCACGATCGGGTCGCGTCCCATCATCGCGTTCAGATGCTCCACCTGGTTTTGGCGGTTGTGCATGAAGTTGGCCGCGTGTTCAGCGGACTTTTCCTTTGCCCAGTAGGGATCGTATAGCCCTTTCTCGCCGCCATCCTTGCTGGTGATTTTGTGGTACTTAATCCCCGTATTTTTCCGCTCACCGTTGGGCATAATGAACGGCTTGATGTACTCGTAGTCCGCGTCCCAGCCCAAATCTTTGTAAAACTCGCGGTATTCCACCGCACCGGGATAGCCCACCTTCGACGACCACACCTGTTGCGATGACTCACGATCGCGAGCAAACACCGCCACACCGCTCTCCGTAAAGATTGGCGCATAGGTTCCGTAGCGCGGACGCGGTCGGGCGTAGAGAATGCCGTGACCATCGGTGAGGAAATAGCGCAAGCCCGCATCGGCGACCATGCGCTCTAAGCCTTCATAGTAGGCGCACTCCGGCAGCCAGATGCCCTTCGGCGATCGCCCGAAATTCTCCTCGTAACTTTCACAGGCCACCTGAAGCTGTGCCCATACCGCCTGCGGATACATCTTCATCAACGGCAAATAACCGTGAGTCGCTCCGCAGGTAATGATTTCGAGGTTATTGCTATCGAGGTATTGCTTAAACGCTTTAACGAGATTGCCGTCGTATTTCTCCCAAATCCGGCGCGTTTCAACAAATTCATTGGCGTAATATTCCGCCAAGTACTTCATGTGGCCGTTAAATTCGTGTCGATCGATCTCCAACGAAATCAGCTTTTCGAGCTGCGAGAGGTGATCGATATACCGCTCCTGCAACAGCGGATCGGCCAGCATTGACACCAGCGGCGGCGTCATGCTCATGGTTATTTTGAAATCGATGCCGTCACGCTTGAGGCCGTCAAAGACGCGCAAGAGTGGGATATACGTTTCCGTAATCGCTTCGTAGAGCCACTCTTCTTCCAGGACATAGTCGCTTTCAGGGTGTCTGACGAAGGGGAGATGAGCGTGCAGGACTAAGGCAACGTAGCCGATAGACATGATTTCGAGACCTTAAGTAGAGATGTCACAGAAGCGGGCGACGGGCGTCAGAGCAGGGGGTGACGGAATGAGTCTAAGGGAGAGGATTCAAGCCTGTAGGATCGGGGGAATAGTGGCTACAAGTTTCGTAAGCACTATCGATCGTGCCCCTTAAAATCCTGCTTAGACGCACCATCGGAATGAATCATCATTCACAGTTTTTAAAGTTGCTTGATGTCTTGAATTGACTAAATATTACATTGACCGGGATCGTTCCTTGCTGCAATCGGTCACGCATCCGGCCTAATCGGGGATCAATGTTAGAAAAATTACGACTCTGCGTCCGATCGGCATGATTTTTTGTGGGTACAACGCGCCGTAGCGTCAAACCAGCGGTGGCTGAACCTTAAGAAAACGGTAGGTAAACGTTAGGCAAACCGGATCATCTGCACCGTCCTAAAATCGTTAGGGTATGATGGGACACGAAAATCAGACTTCGATGAGACGAAAACCATCACATTGATGCAATCCGTACTCGCGTTGCGTTATCCCCTAGGGGTGTTCACCGCGCAGCTAGACCTATTGTTCGATGGCTCTGTTTTCGTATCGCGTTTCGTATCGCGCTGTTTGTGAATTTTGTACATCTTAATTAAGTGCATAGAATTTACAGACAGATAGTGCTCCCGCTTAGATTCAGTTCAGTAGCTCGATCGTCATGACTAACTTGATGGAACAGGCTCGACAGGGCGATCCCAAAGCGATCGCAGCCCTGATGAACCGTTCGACCGAGCCGAAGGGCATCTCCGTAAAAGCCAGCCGCGACGGCAACTGCCTTCAGGTATTACTCGAAGGTGAGAGCGTTCCTGCTCGCGACGCCACCCTGAGCTTCGTGCGTCAAGGGATGGCCAATTTGGGCATCGCCTCGATCGCAACCGTAAAAGTCTTTGGGCGTCAGGTCGGCCAGGATACGCCGGTGTGGCAAGAGGACATCATCCTCGACGAAGACGCTGCAATGGCGGCAGCATCGATGAGTTCGCCGCTGAGTTCACCCATGAACTCGCCAATGAACTCGCCGCTGGATAGTCTCGATGATGAAGACCTGTTACCGGACGATCCCCTCGATGATGATTTTTATCGAGATGATGCGCCGAATAGTCTCGATGACGGTGCCTATTTCGACGAAGACGACTACAGCGACAGCACGCCGAGCGATGTGCCGCACCTGCCGAATGAGTCGATCACCGATTTTGTTGATGATGATCCCGAAGCCTATGACGAGGATCTAGCGGATAATTCATTTGAGACGGAGGACGTCATCGATAACGAAAAGCCTACAAAACAGTCTAGCGGCCTGCTACTGGGTCTCTTAGCATTCCTGGCCTTGTTGCTGGGTGGTTATTACGTCTACAGCCAAAAACCAGAAATTTTGGCGGGACTGCCGGTTGTGGGTGACTTGATTCCAGGGTTGAGTGGTAGTGCAGGCGATGAAGCTGCGATCGCGGATGATATTCCCGTCGCGACCGAAGAGGCCGCATCTACTCCCGCCGAAGAGCCAGCACCCGAGACCGCAGACAATCCAGCGAGCGACGCTTCCCCAGCTCCCGCACCTAGCGACGCCGTCGTAAGCACGGAGGCGACCGCGCCCGAAGCTGCGCCAGCCGCCGCGCCCGAAACTGCGCCCGAAACCGCACCCGAAACTACACCCGCAGCCGCTCCCAGCGTTGCTGCGGCCGACCCGTTCCGCGAAGCGGTGAGCGCTGCAACCAAAGCGGCACAGCTCACACAGTCCGCAAGAACTGCCGCAGAGTGGTCAGCGATCGTCACCCTATGGGAAACCGCGATCGCTCAGATGGGCAACGTACCGAGCGACAGCCCGAATTACGCAACCGCGCAGGATCGCCTCAACAGCTATCCCGCCAATCTAAACTACGCTCGGCAGCGAGCCGGTCAGTAACGATCGCCCGTGAGAAAAGGCGATCTGATCTTATTTGGGTGAATGGGTGAAGAGAGCGATCAAGCAACCCAATTGCGGCTGCGTGTCTTCGCCCAAGCTGGCTATGCTGTCATCAAACAACGGCCATCGAGACGGTCATCGAGAGTGTTATCGGGAGAAAGGCGATGTCGGATGTAAAGACGGACAAACCAAAGTTAACGTGGATCGATATTGCGATCACGGTAACGCTGTTAGCGTCGATCGTCGGGTTGGCAGCGTGGCTATTGTCGGGCAAGTTTAGCTATGTTGCGGCTCCGGCCTCGTCGTTTGGCTTGGTCAATCTGCTCAAGAAGCCGAAGGAAGAGGACGGCACGCAAGCTGATGCGTCCGAGACGGCGGATACGGCGGATACGGCGGGCGATCGTGAATCGACCGTGATTCCTTCGACCCCAGGCATTGCAGACGGGATGGACGTGTACCTGCCGCCGACGCTGCTGGACAATATTCCGGTGAGTCCTGACGATCGCCCCGGACAAAGTGCCGATCCCTTCGATGGTTCGCTGCTCGAAGTCACTCCGGCTCCGGTGGAGGAGTTACCCACGGAGACTGAGGCGATCGTTGCCAACCCGCCGAGCGATCGATCCGATCTTCCCCTAGCCCCCACCCCCACGACTTCGAGTGTGACCCCCTCCAGCGCGACGGCTAGCGATCAGCCCATCCGCTATCTCAGCGAGCGCTACGACCAGGGCGAGCGAAATTTTCAGAATTTTGATTTGCGTAATCTCGATTTGAACTATCGTATTTTGCGTTTAATTGGCGTGGATTTGCGCGAAGTCAGAGCTGAGCGGGCAAGCTTGCAGCAGATTGACCTAACCCAGTCCAATCTGGGTCGCGCTGATTTTCAATACGCCAAACTCGACGGCGCAAACCTGAGCTACACCAATCTATCGGCAGCGAATCTTTGCGGAGCCTCGTTACGGGGCGTAAATCTGCGAGATGCCAAGCTGACGGATGCACGTTTGGCGATCGCGGATTTGTCCTACGCGGATTTAAGCGGAGCGGATTTAAGCGGAGCCGATCTAACCGATACGAATCTCTATCGCGCTCGGCTGGAAGGGGCAAAATTGCCCGACCCTGATATGGTGCATCGATCTTAAAGCAATGATGACAGCCCCTAGCCCAACTCGAAAACCCGCGCGATGTGAGACGAAATCCGGTTCTGTATGAGAAAAATACAAAAACACCTATGAGCAACTGAGCGGAGTCGAAGTGCGTTGTCCAGCTAGAGCGACGATCTAAGACTATGCACAAGCGGATTTCGTATGAGTTGGAAGCTTGAGCTTTTGTTTAACCGAAACTCACCTTAAAACAGTCCTGTGCCAGTTCAAAAATTGACTGGGTTTTGCCTATTGTGCCAGATCTGTGTCTACGATCGAGATAAAGCATTCTGTATTTTCTATGGCCGCGACTGAAAATCGATTCACGATCGGCGATCGCGATCAGACAACGATCGATAAAACACCCATCACCAAAGAGATCGCCCCGAAAACAACCGCGATCAATTTCCTGGGGCTTACCCTCGATCCAGACAAAACCAAGCCGCTGACGGTGATTGAGCAGACAGAGCAGATCGTCGGTGATCGCCCTAGTTTTACGACAGTCAACAGTTCTAGCCCGATCATCTTGGATCGATTTAATGTTAATCCCGTGCGATCGATCAGTTCGGTCAAACCGATCGTCTCGGCGATCGATACCTTCAACCGCAACCCGACGAGCGATATTCTCAAAGGCTTCAACACGATCTCGTTTTCCCGCGATAATAATCCGCGCGGCACAAACCGAGATGACTACGCCACCGGCAGCAACCGCGACGATATTTTTGCGGGGCGCGATGGCGATGATGTGATTTTTGGCAAAGATGGCGACGATACGCTATTTGGCAATGCCGACGAAGACACGATCGACGGTGGCGAAGATAACGATTGGATTCTCGGCGGACGGGATGACGATTTACTCGATGGCAAAGAGGGAAACGATATCATCACGGGAAATCGCGGTGATGATGTGCTGATCGGCGATAACGATGAGGATGTGCTGTACGGCGGGCAGGGTGACGATGTGCTGTACGGCGGCAAAGGTCGCGATATTTTGACGGGAGATTTTGGGCGCGATCGCCTGAATGGGGGTCTCGAAGCCGATGCGTTTGTGTTTCGGGAAGCGACCACGGCGGACAGTTCCGAGCGTGCCGATATCATCGAAGATTTCACGCCCAGCGAGGGCGATCGCGTGTATATCCTGGCCACCTCCGCGACCTTTAGCCCCAGCGATATCGTGCTGATCCAATCCACGGCCAACTTTGGCTCGATCGAGGTGGATGGTCGCGCAACGCCCATTATTCGGACTGCCGTGGATATTCTCTACGCGCCAACCAACCGTTATCTCGGCGTGGTCACGTCAACGACCGAAAATATTGACGCGGCGAGCGTCGGCGCAAATTTGGCGATCGTTACCTCTGCCGCGAATATTCAGGTTTAGCCGAAGCTGGCGCGATCGCCGCGAGACGTTCGAGCCGTTTAAGAAATTCCAATAATTCCAATAATTCCAACAATTCTGGCAATTCCAGCAGCTTAGGCCACCGCACTCAGGCGCGATCGAGCTACCACTTCACGGTAATACTGACGCAACTGCGCCGTCGCCGCCGCCCAGCCCCAGCGCTCGGCTTCAGCGCGTGCATTGGCTCGCAACGTTTCGCGCTCGGCTTGGTTCGCGAGTAAGCGTCGAGTCGCCTCGATCGCACCGTTCGCATCACTCGGATCAAACAGATAGCCATTCTCCCCATCGGTGACGATATCGGTAATGCCACCCGTCCCCGCCGCCACCACCGGACAGCCCGCCGCCATCGCTTCAAGCAGCACCAGCCCCAGGGTTTCCGTCCGCGACGGGAAGAGAAAAGCATCTGACGAGGCAAACGCCGCCGCGAGTTCTAGCCCTTGGAGATAGCCGACAAAATTTGTATGGGTTCCCGCAAAATGCGCCTTGAGCGCTTGGCGATTCGGGCCATCACCGACCAACGCCAGACGAGCATTGGGAATGGATTCTAAAACGGGCTTAATATTTTCGATTTCTTTCTCCGCCGACAGTCGCCCGACGTAGAGCAAGAGCGGCGCGTCAGGGTGACCCTGAGTGAGGCGATCGCGCATCTTCGGACTATACAAATGCGGCTGGAACATCTCCGTATCAACGCCACGCTGCCACAAATCCGTGCGCTCAATGCCGTGATCACTTAACTCGCTCACCATCGCCGTTGAGGTACACAAATTCAGCGCCGCCTGGTTATGAACCCCCCGCAACAGCGCCCACAGCAATTCCTCAAACATCCCGAAGCCGTAGTGATGGAGATATTGAGGCAGGTGCGTGTGATACGACGCGACTAGTGGAATATCGAGCTTTTTCGCGTAGAAAAGCCCACCCAGGCCAAGCACCGCAGGATTCACAATGTGGATCAGATCAGGCCGAAATTTTTCGATCGCCGGGCGTAACTTAGCGCTCGGAATCGCTAACTTCAACTCGGGATACATTGGCAGCGGAAAACCCGGCACGCCGTGAATTTTTGCGCCCTTGTACTCCTTAACGCCGCCATCCGGCGAAAACACCAACACCTCATCGCCCGCCCGTTGCAGATGTTCCACTGTGTGCTTCAGGCGGGTGACGATGCCATCGACTTTCGGAACGAAGGTTTCGGTAAAAAGCGCGATACGCATGGGGTTTATGTCCCAATATTATGTGAATGGATGCTATAGCAAAGGCATCAATAGTTAGGACGGTTGGACATATCAGAAATGTTTGCCCCGTCGGAGCAACATGGCAATGCGCCCGCCACAAATGTCCCAATCTTCTATGTTTTTGCTATGGATATAACGTGAAATGAACCTTAAAAGAACTCCGTTGAGAATCAGCTAAAAATCGATCGCCAAGCGTTCCAAAAGTCTCGGCGATCGATTGCAAGAGTTCAGTCAAACGGCAACTGGAAAAACTAGAGGAAAAACAGAGCCGATCGCCGTTATTTCGCTTCGCGATGCCAAGATACTTTCGGCATGATTTGCGTTTGATCCACGCGAGCTTTGTACTTAACGGCAAAGTTAAGTAGCGAATCTAGCAGCGAATCCGAAAGCTTATGGGGAACGAGTCCGAGGTCTAGCAGGTTGGTATTTTTCGCATTGAAGTAGTGCTTCTCAGCTTCAACACGAGGGTTGTCAATATTGTTGACTTCCACATCGAGGCCGAGCGAGTTGCCCGCCGTTTTAATCTGCATCGCGATGTCATTAATGCTGAACATCTCGGTGAACTGGTTAAAGACGCGGAATTCGCCGACATTCGCCGGGGTTTCGATCGCCAGTTCCACACAGCGCACGGTGTCGCGAATATCGAGCATCGCGCGGGTCTGACTGCCCGATCCGTATACCGTCAGCGGATGACCCACGGCAGCCTGGATACAAAAACGGTTGAGCGCCGTACCGAACACGCCATCGTAGTCGAGGCGGTTAATCAGCAGCTCGTCCATGCCCGTTTCTTCTGTCAGGACACCGTAGACGATTCCCTGGTTCAGGTCGGTGGCACGCAAACCCCAAACCTTACAGGCAAAGTGAATGTTGTGGGTGTCGTGAACTTTACTCAGGTGGTAGAAGCTACCGGGCTGTTTCGGATAGGGCAGAGTATCCGTCCGACCGTTGTGCTCAATCTTGATGTAGCCTTCTTCGATGTCGATGTTCGGCGTACCGTATTCGCCCATCGTGCCGAGCTTGACGAGGTGGCAGTCGGGGAAATGCTCTTTGAGGATGTAGAGCAGATTCAGCGTGCCGACGACGTTGTTGGTCTGAGTCAGGACAGCGTGCTCGCGATCGATCATCGAGAACGGAGCCGATCGCTGTTCGCCGAAGTGAACCACCGCGTCGGGCTTGAACTCCAGCATGGCTTCGAGGAAAAAGCCATAATTATTAATATCGCCGATATACACAGGCATCTTTTTGCCCGTCAGCTCTGTCCAACGCTGCACCCGTTTTTGAATCGGTGCGATCGGGGTCAGCGTGTCGCTTTGCAGCTCATTATCCCAGTGCCGACGAATCAGGCTATCGAGGATGCCGACCTCGTGACCTTTATTCGATAGATATAGTGCCGTGGCCCAGCCGCAATAGCCGTCACCGCCAATAACTAGAACTCTCATATTCTGAACTTTTCCTTGCCGATACTCGCTAAATCTACCAGGTTTGGGGCGCGTTGCCACGTTTGTACGGTTCGTGACTCGGTGAGGCTATCCTCTGACGCATCCCCGAGCGATGCTGACTTAAATCCGGCTTGAACCCCGGGGATGCGTGCAAGCTTAAGTCGATCTGCGCCGTTGGGGCGATCGTGTCTTGGATTGTGTCAGATTCGGGGGTTAAGGTGCTGTTAAGTCTTGTCCAATGGCAAAATCATCGGTCATTTCAGGGTCATCCCACCCTAATTGCGCTCTTGAAACCGGCTCAAAACCGAGCCAAGTTCACCGAAATCATCCGCAAAAAAAGCAGCGATTAGAGTCTAATCACTGCTTTTCACAAACCCATGAAAAAGCAACCGTGCAGCGAGCAAAATCAAGAATTCGCAAACATCACCCTAGCTGAGATATTGCGCCTCAGCTTCAAGCTGACGCAGGAGTTGATTATCACCTTTCTCACGAGCGGATTCCATCCGACGCTCTAGAACTTTGAGTAGGGTATCGCGATGGGCGCGTGCAGCGTGCTGTTGGGATTTGCGACGAAGTCTAAGCATGGCGTGTAGCGTTTATGGTGACGTTTTTAAAGAGGTTGACCTTGGCGGCCACTGTTAATATAACAATTTTTTAGGTGTCTTGAGAATTACTGTATTCTTTTATACAAAATTAAACAATTGTTAGCCGACGATCGCTTCAGTGAATCTCATTCATCGATGGAGCATGGCTACGGAGTTGGGGCTTGATTTGAGGGAACGTCGCGATCGCGGCAGTGGGTGCGATGATGGAATGCGCTTGCACTGAGCTTTGAAGCCATGTCTGATACGCCCGATCGTCTGCCTTCCGGATCTTCAACGGCAAAAACATCCCCCCCCATAGTGTCTGCCGCCTGGAACTGGGGCGCTGCTATACCGGCGGGCTTGGCCATCCTGCTCGTCTTTTCGGCTGGAATTTGGGGCGGGTGGCGCGTGTGGCAGCAGCGTCAGCGAACGCTGCAATGCCAACAGACGATCGAGGTGGTCGATCGCGGTTACGTACGTATTTTGGAGTTTCAGGGGACAGATCCCAAGGCGATCGAGACCTTGGCGAATAGCTTGCAGGCGATCGCGACCGATCTGCGGGTGTTGGAGCTGCCCAATGAACGCATCGCGGACTATCAAGCCCAGTTTGTCAGTTTGTATCAACAGCTTGGGGACGCCTACGGCAAGATGGCCGATGAGGTAAGGCGCATTACGAGCGCCAAGCCGGATGCGGAAATGCTGAAGGAGCTGAAGCGATCGCAAGCCAACGTCAAGCGTCACGGAGCTGACGCCCATGCGATCGCCCGTCAACTGGAGACGCTATCGTCGGAGTTCAATCGCTACTGTGCCGCCGGTCGATAGTCGATAACCGTCGCGCGGGGTGATTGTTGGTGATTGTTTTTAACGATGGGCAAGGAGGGACTCGAACCCTCACAACCGAAGTCGGCACATTTTGAGTGTGCTGCGTCTACCAATTCCGCCACTTGCCCGAAGACGTTTTGTCATTCGAGTGATTATTATAGCCATTTGATGCCGCATTTAACAAGCCTTGATATTCACGGGTGCGCGACCAGCGATCGATCTCGCGAGCGCGAAGCACCGGGACAGGGTGCGAAAGCTGCTCGGTTTGCATTTGTTTGAGCAGTTCGCCAATTTCGTTATCGTCGATGCGATCGTAAGCGCGGGCTTGCTCGATAAAGGCGTCCAGATTGAGCAGGGGCGACAGTTTGGGCGAACCGCCGGAGAGTTTCATCAAAACCGACGCGACGATACGCGGGTCTTGAATGGCTAATAATGCCGCCCGATCGCAACTAAATTCGGCGCAGCGCACCCATTCCATCATCTGACTTTCCAGATTCGCCACGATCGGCTGACCCCACATCGGAATCTGCTCCGCCGCCAACATCAACAAATTCGCCAGCGTCAGATACACCCCGTGCTCACATTTCAGATGACCCAGTTCGTGCGCGATTACGGCTTTCACTTCGTCCGGTTCGAGCATGTCGATTAACGAGGTATGAACAACCACGAAGGGCTGTCGTCCGCGCATCGCAAAGGTGTAGGCGTTGGGGCTGGGGTCTTGGCGAACGTAAAGCTGGGGCGCTTCGACATCCAGCACGCGAGCCGCATCTTGCAGCAGAGCGTAGAGGTCGGGGAGTTGATTGGGGCCGACGAGGATACTAGAGGCAATATTTTCCAGGTAAAAAAACTGCTCGCCGACTTCACCAAGGAGGCTGCGAATCAAGACCGGCAAACCGGGAATTTGCTTGAGGGTGGTCGTGGCCTCAAAGTCGAGGGGGTGGCGGAAGTCGTCGGCGCGGAGGCCGAATAGGGGCAGTTTCATGGCGGAGTTTAAGGGTCGTCAATCGAACGCGAATCGCGAGTACGCTGCCTTTATTCTAGGGTCTGCGTTCTCTCGATGCGCGAGATTTGGCCGCAACCGTTCCTCTAACCCTTCCTTTAAACCTGTGAGATTGACGATCGGATTGTTATACGCTCTAGACTCTCGCTGCTGGTGCTTCGACGGTTTGAAAGACGTGAAGCAACATCGCCGTTAGTGTCATTCTTGTCATCATCGCCGCTACCGCTGTTATCGATTCCCCATGCCATACCCGCCCGATCGCACGTCAGATCACACGACACTTACAACACGATTCGGATACTTCACTGATCGTCTGACTCAACCCCAGCCCCGTCAACGACACCGGGCGATCGGCCTTGCGGCAAGTTTATTATTTTCGCTGCTGACAGGGCTATACGTGATCCATGAGGCTCTGAGCGATCCGCTGGTAATCCAAGACGATGCCCGTCAGCACGTGTTTTGGATGGCACGTTTTGCCAATCCGGATCTGTTCCCGAATGACCCGATCGCCGATTATTTCCAAGACGTCGCCCCGATCGGCTACACCACGCTGTATCGCCTCGCCTCGCTGGTCGGCATCGCCCCGTTCGAGTTCAATCACATCGTGCCGGTGTTGATTGCCCTCGCGACGACGATCGCGGTGTACGGCCTGACGATCGAGCTGTTGCCGTTGCCCTTGACGGGGTTTCTCGCGACGGCGATCCTCAATCTGTCGCTGTGGATGAAAGATGATGTGGCCTCGGGAACACCGCGCGGGTTTGTCTATTTAATGCTGTCGCTGTTTCTCTACGGCGTCGTGCGGCGGCACTGGTGGTGGGCGGTGATCGCGATCGGGCTGACGGCGTCGTTTTACCCGCAATACGTGATCGTGGAGGGCACGATCGCTTTCATCGGCGCAGGCGTGACCGCACTCCCAGGATTCGCGCGACGTGTGAAGTTGGCGAGTGCAAATCAAGATCGCGAGATTGATCGCCCAACCGTAATCTTTTGGCTCAGTCTATGGGCGGTGGCGATCGTCGCCGTTCTGATCTACGCACTAACCAGCGGTGATTACGGCGAAACGATTAGCCTCGAACAAGCCCGTCAGTCAGCGGAGTTTTGGTCTCGGGGACGGAGCCAGTTTTTTAATGATGATTTTGTGCGCTTTTGGCTAACCGGCGAGCGTAGTGGATTTTTTCCCGATCGAACGCCGCTGTTCCTCTGGCTGGGCATTCTCTTACCCCTGACTCTCAAATTTCCGCGCCAATTCCCCCTAGCGGCAGCGATCGATCCGCGAGCTGTGCTGCTGCGGTGGTGGTTGCTCAGTAGCGTGAGCCTGTTCGGTTTGGCGCATCTGGTGCTGTTTCGTCTACATCTACCGAGCCGCTACGCTCACCACAACCTTAAGCTGCTGATGGCGATCGCCTCGGCGATCGCGATTACGCTCTGGGTTGATGGACTTTGGCAGTGGGCGAAACGTTTTGGATCGCGTGGATCAATGCAACCCATGCCGCAAGGTCGAGCCTTCGCCGCTATCACCGCGATCGGCGCAATTTGTCGCGTCGGTGGTCGCATTATTGGACTAGCGATGATTGTCTCGGTGGCCGCATCACCGCTCTGGCTTGCGGATACGTTCCATCCGGCCTACCAAACCGGTGGCGCACCCGAAGTTTATGCCTTTTTGCGATCGACCCCCATCGACACAAAGATCGCCGGAATCGACGGCGAAATGAATAATCTGCCGAGCTTTGCCCAACGATCGATCGTCTTCGGTTTTGAATACGCCATCCCCTACCAACTGGGCTACTATCTACCGCTCAAGCAGCGCGGCGTGGACACGATTTCGACCTTTTTTAGCGCCGATCGTCAACAGATCGCCGATTTTGTCGAACGCTACGATCTGGGCTTTTGGCTGGCGCGGCGATCGAGCTTTCAGGCCGACGCGATCCGTGACGATAAGCGACTCGGTAAGGTCGTGAAGTCAGAGTTTCAGGACGATCCGCTTGTTAAGGCGATCGCGACGGCGATCGCGGATTTAGAAGCTGGGCGCGTGCCAATTTTGGCGACGGATCTCGATCGGTGCGCCGTTTTTGGTCACGCCGATTTTGTCATCCTCGATGCGGCCTGTACCGCGCAACCCCCCGAAACCTAGCCCGCTCCTGACACACTCAGGGAAAAGGCAGGCATCCCGAAGCTGTCAAGACGCCAGTGCGACAAAACTGGGCGCTACAAAATTGTGTTTTGTATCAAAATCCAGCCAAACCACCCCTCAGAGAGCAGCGACACCGCCAAACTTTCTATAGTGGGATGTATCAAACCCCTCCCCGCAACTGAGAGAGTACATGCTGGAACATGACGTCATCATCGTTGGCGGTGGCCTCGCCGGAACCCGTGCCGCCGTCGAGATCGCCCGATCGCGCCCCGACGCTTCGATCGCCGTCATCGCCAAAACCCACCCGATTCGATCGCACTCCGTCGCCGCCCAAGGCGGAATCGCTGCCACCCTTAAAAATGTGGACGATACCGATAGCTGGGAAGCTCACGCCTTCGATACGGTCAAAGGCTCCGACTATCTCGCCGATCAAGACGCCGTCGCGCTTCTGACCCAGGAAGCCCCCAACGTCGTCATCGATCTCGAACACATGGGCGTGCTGTTCTCGCGGCTCGACGATGGCCGTATCGCCCAGCGTGCCTTTGGTGGTCACTCCCATCGCCGTACCTGCTACGCCGCCGATAAAACCGGCCACGCCATCCTGCACGAGCTGGTCAATAACCTGAAGCGCTACGGCGTCACGGTGTACGAGGAATGGTACGTGATGCGGACGATCGTCGAAGACGGTACGGCCAAGGGGATCGTGGTCTACCACATCGAAACCGGACGCATCGAAGTGATTCGCGCCCGCGCGGTGATGCTGGCGACGGGTGGCTATGGCCGTGTGTTTAATACGACCTCGAATGATTACGCCTCCACGGGCGACGGGCTGGCGATGGCGGCACAGTGCGGCTTGCCTTTGGAAGACATGGAGTTTGTGCAGTTTCACCCCACGGGACTCTATCCAGCGGGGGTGTTGATTTCCGAAGCGGTGCGCGGCGAGGGGGCGTATCTGCGGAATGTCCACGGCGATCGGTTCATGGAAACCTACGCGCCGAACCAAATGGAACTTGCGCCGCGTGACATCACCTCGCGGGCGATCACTCTGGAAGTTCGCGCCGGTCGGGGGGTCAAACTCGACGGTTCGGCGGGTGGCCCGTTTGTCCATCTAGATCTGCGTCATTTGGGTCGCGAGAAGATCATGGAGCGCGTGCCGTTTTGTTGGGAAGAGGCGCACCGTTTGGCGGGCGTTGATGCCGCCGAGGAGCCGATGCCGGTGCGTCCGACGGCACATTACTCGATGGGGGGAATTCCGGTGAATACGCGCGGTCAGGTGCGATCGAGTGCCGACGGCTTAACCCACGCACTCTACGCGGCGGGTGAATGTGCCTGCGTCTCTGTCCATGGCGCGAACCGTTTGGGGAGTAATTCGCTACTGGAATGTGTGGTGTACGGCAAGCTGACGGGACAGGCGATCGCGGAGGATCTACCGACCTATAAGCAGCCGGAGATCGACGTGGCAAAATATCTCCGGGAAGCAAACGTGCGCGTGCAGGCATTGCTCGATCGGCGCGATGGTGAACGGATCGACGCTGTCCGCCAGGATTTGCAAGACTGCATGAGCGAGCATTGCAGCGTGTTTCGTACCGATGAGGTGATGCGCGAGGGGCTGGAGCGGTTAAACGCGATTTGCGATCGGGCGCGACGGACGGTGCTGGGCGATCGAGGCAAACTTTGGAATACAGAGCTGATCGAAGCGATGGAAATCGAAAGCCTGACGGTGGTGGCGCAAACGATTTTGCATTCGGCGTTGCAACGTCAGGAAAGCCGGGGCGCTCATTCTCGCGAGGATTTCCCGACGCGCGACGATAGCAAATTTCTCAAGCACACCCTGGCCTATTACTCGCCTGCTGGCGTTGAGATTACCCACATGCCGGTTGTCTTGGGTATGTTTGAGCCGAAGGAACGCAAATATTAGGTCACAGTTCCGAAGTCGAATCCCAGGATCTTAGAGATTCCAGAAGTCCGAGTTTTCTAAAAACTCGGACTTCATCCTGGAACGGCAGGAATTTCGCGGAATAAATCAGGTTCATCATGAATAAAAGTAATCTGTAGAGTTCCCACTAGATCTATATTGTTGCTTGATGAATTAACATCCTGCATAAGCTGAACCAGGCTATCTTCGCTCAGTTTTAGATTAGTTTGTTGCAGGGCTTCAGACAGTTTCTGTACATCACTACATGGCACCTCAAAATTTATGCAGATCAATACGTTTGAATACTGATGGAAGTCAGTAATCCAGGCTCCTGAGCGACTGATTGCTTGACTTACATCAGTAGTAAGTTGTATCCGATCCGCCCGAGTAAACCCCTGTAGACGTAAAAATTGCTGCTTAAGCATGAAATATCCTCTGAGGTAAAACTAAACATAGACTGACGCTCTTTATTCAGCTAAACGGTGTCAAGTTAAACTATAGCAACTCTATATAGCAAAAAACGATTTGCTTAGGACGTATCAAAAAAAGCTGAGAGCACTGAGCGGAGTCGTTGGCGTAGCCTTTGCGAAGCAAATAGTGCGGTTTTCAACTTAGACGAGAGTGTCCTAATCTAATCGGCTTCTGCTATATAATTCATAAAACCAAGATAAATTCATAGAATAAGGTTTTAGAAAATATTATTTTATTTCATAGGCTAAATGCAAAGACTGAGGCCATACAGCAATTCTCAATTTGGCCTTTTCTGGGCTTTGTAGCGTTCCACATTATCAACTGTCGAACGAGAGAATGGGCATTACGAAGGATCTTATT